>NZ_LT827010.1:572500-1172500 GCF_900119315.1 Actinoplanes sp. SE50/110
AGGTTGGCTTAGAAGCAGCCACCCTTTAAAGAGTGCGTAATAGCTCACTGGTCAAGTGGTTCCGCGCCGACAATGTAGCGGGGCTCAAGCACACCGCCGAAGCTGTGGCATTCACACTTGTGTGGATGGGTAGGGGAGCGTCGTGCAGCGGGTGAAGCGCCGGAGTGATCCAGGTGTGGACGCTGTACGAGTGAGAATGCAGGCATGAGTAGCGAATGAAGGGTGAGAACCCCTTCCGCCGGATGACCAAGGGTTCCAGGGCCAGGCTAATCCGCCCTGGGTGAGTCGGGGCCTAAGGCGAGGCCGAGAGGCGTAGTCGATGGATAACGGGTTGATATTCCCGTACCCGCAAAGAAACGCCCAAGACGAACCCATCTGTACTAACTACTTGATCAATTCAATGGCTTCGGCCGGCGATGCGGGAGACTAGGACCTTGGGTGGTAGTAGTTTAGTGATGGGGTGACGCAGGAAGGTAGATGATCCCGGCCGGTGGTTGTGCCGGGGTAAGCGTGTAGGCCGTACCGTAGGCAAATCCGCGGTGCATGTAGGCTGAGACGTGATGCCGAGCCGTTCTGGTGAAGTCATTGATCCTATGCTGCCGAGAAAAGCCTCTAGCGATGTTTCGAGCGGCCCGTACCCTAAACCGACACAGGTGGTCAGGTAGAGAATACCGAGGCGACGGGTGAACTGTGGTTAAGGAACTCGGCAAATTGCCCCCGTAACTTAGGGAGAAGGGGGGCCGGACGCGTGAAGCCACTTGCTGGTGGAGCGTGGTATGGCCGCAGAGAGCAGGGGGAAGCGACTGTTTACTAAAAACACAGGTCCATGCGAAGTCGTAAGACGATGTATATGGACTGACGCCTGCCCGGTGCTGGAACGTTAAGGGGACCTGTTAGCTCTTCGGGGCGAAGCGGAGAACTTAAGCGCCAGTAAACGGCGGTGGTAACTATAACCATCCTAAGGTAGCGAAATTCCTTGTCGGGTAAGTTCCGACCTGCACGAATGGCGTAACGACTTCCCCACTGTCTCAACCACAGGCCCGGCGAAATTGCAGTACGAGTAAAGATGCTCGTTACGCGCGGCAGGACGGAAAGACCCCGGGACCTTTACTATAGCTTGACATTGGTATCTGAATTCGATTGTGTAGGATAGGTGGGAGACTGTGAAGCTCGGACGCCAGTTCGGGTGGAGTCATTGTTGAAATACCACTCTGTTGGGTTTGGGTATCTAACTTGCGGCCCTGATCGGGTCGAGGGACAGTGTCTGGTGGGTAGTTTAACTGGGGCGGTTGCCTCCTAAAGGGTAACGGAGGCGCCCAAAGGTTCCCTCAGCCTGGTTGGCAATCAGGTGTTGAGTGTAAGTGCATAAGGGAGCTTGACTGTGAGACTGACGGGTCGAGCAGGGACGAAAGTCGGGACTAGTGATCCGGCACTTGCGTGTGGAAGCGGTGTCGCTCAACGGATAAAAGGTACCCCGGGGATAACAGGCTGATCTTCCCCAAGAGTCCATATCGACGGGATGGTTTGGCACCTCGATGTCGGCTCGTCGCATCCTGGGGCTGTAGCAGGTCCCAAGGGTTGGGCTGTTCGCCCATTAAAGCGGTACGCGAGCTGGGTTTAGAACGTCGTGAGACAGTTCGGTCCCTATCCGCCGTGCGCGTTGGATACTTGAGAAGGGCTGTCCCTAGTACGAGAGGACCGGGACGGACGAACCTCTGGTGTGCCAGTTGTTCTGCCAAGAGCACGGCTGGTTGGCTACGTTCGGAAGGGATAACCGCTGAAAGCATCTAAGCGGGAAGCTCGCTTCGAGATGAGGTATCCCACCACCTTGAGTGGGTAAGGCTCCCAGCTAGACTACTGGGTTGATAGGCCGGAGATGTAAGCACGGTAACGTGTTGAGTTGACCGGTACTAATAGGCCGAGGGCTTAACCACACCAAACTTTATGCTCGATATGCGTCCACTGTGTGATTCACAGCAAACGAACAACCACCCCGTACCCGGGAAATTCCGGGATGCGGGTTGCTGGTTGGTTCTGCTGATGGCTGTTTCGGTGGTCATAGCGGAGGGGAAACGCCCGGTTACATTCCGAACCCGGTAGCTAAGCCCTCCAGCGCCGATGGTACTGCACTCGGGAGGGTGTGGGAGAGTAGGACGCCGCCGGACTCAACTTCAGAAGAGGCCCACCCCGTCAGGGGTGGGCCTCTTCTTTTTTGTACCCACGAAGGGGGCCAATCCCCGGACAGTGGCCCGCGTCGCTGTTGATCGGTGTGCCGGGTCCGGCGGGCGCCGGTATGCTCGGGACAGGCCGTGACTGGCGCGTTCGGATGGTTGACCATCGGGGAGCGGCCTCGTCGAGATGACGACATGCCGTGCGCCTGGGCCTCTTCACTACGTGATAGGGAGGTCCCATGTCTGACGCTGAACTCAACGCCGAATCTGTTGCATTCCGCTCCGCCCTCGAGGTGGTCCGGTCGGTGGAGCCGCGGATCGCCGACGCGATCGCCAAGGAGCTGACCGATCAGCGGGAGTCGCTGAAGCTGATCGCCAGCGAGAACTACGCCTCGCCGGCCGTTCTGCTCGCCATGGGCAACTGGCTGTCCGACAAGTACGCCGAGGGCACCATCGGGCGCCGGTTCTATGCCGGCTGCCAGAACGTGGACACCGTCGAGTCGGTGGCCGTCGAGCACGCCAAGGCGCTGTTCGGGGCGCCGTACGCGTACGTGCAGCCGCACTCCGGCATCGACGCGAACCTGGTGGCGTACTGGGCGATCCTCGCCGACCGGGTCGAGGTGCCGTACCTGAAGAAGTTCGAGAAGCGGCAGATCAACGACCTGACCGACGCCGAGTGGGCCGAGCTGCGGCAGGCGTTCGGCAACCAGCGGCTGCTCGGCATGTCGCTGGACGCCGGCGGGCACCTCACCCACGGCTTCCGGCCCAACATCTCCGGCAAGATGTTCGACCAGCGGTCGTACGGGGTGGACCCGGCCACCGGGCAGATCGACTATGCCGCGCTGCTGGAGACCGCCAAGGAGTTCAAGCCGACGGTCATCGTCGGCGGCTACTCGGCGTACCCCCGCAAGGTGAACTTCGCGAAGATGCGGGAGATCGCCGACGCGGTGGGCGCGACCTTCATGGTCGACATGGCGCACTTCGCCGGCCTGGTCGCGGGTGGCGTGTTTACCGGCGACTACAACCCGATCCCGCACGCGCACATCGTCACCACGACCACCCACAAGAGCCTGCGCGGCCCGCGCGGCGGCGCCGTGTTCTGCCAGCCGGAACTCTCCTCGCAGGTCGACCGGGGCTGCCCGATGGTCCTCGGCGGCCCGCTCCCGCACGTGATGGCGGCCAAGGCGATCGCGTTCGCTGAGGCGCGGCGGCCGGAGTTCGCGACGTACGCCCAGCAGATCGTCACCAACAGCCAGGCGCTGGCCGAGGGTCTGCGCCGGCGCGGCGTCCAGCTGGTCTCCGGCGGCACCGACAACCACCTGGTGCTGCTCGACGTGCACCCGTTCGGGCTCACCGGGCGGCAGGCCGAGCAGGCGCTGCTGGACAGCGGCATCGTCACCAACCGCAACGCCATTCCGTCCGACCCGAACGGCGCCTGGTACACCTCCGGCATCCGGGTCGGCACCCCGGCCCTGACCAGCCGGGGCCTCGGCGTCGCCGAGATGGACCAGATCGCCGAGCTGATCCACACCGTGCTGGCCGGCACCACCCCCGACCCGACGTCGAAGGCCAAGTTCACCCTCGACCCGGCGCTCTCCGAAAGTATCTCCAAGCAGGCGTCCGAGCTGCTCTCGCCGTTCCCGCTCTACCCGTCGGTCAACCTGGGCTGACCCCGCCGCACTGGCGGAACCCGTCGTGGCCTACCCGGCCGCGGCGGGTTTCGTGCTTTCCGGAGTGCCGGATCGGCGGCGAACCCGGTGCGCGTCGGCGCTCCCACGGACGCTGCTGATTCGTACGGCAATAATGTGTTAAAGGTTTTTTGCGAGTTGTTGCGGGGCTTGGCGGAACCGGTTCCGGAAGAGGTGTTATCGCCCGCGGCCCGGGGCGTCGACGCGCCTCTAATCAGGACCGTGGCCTGCGGAAACGTAGTGGTCGCCAGCTCGGGACATCGATTTCCGGGTCGGGTCGTCACCGGTTCCGGAACCTCGCAACATTCTGGACATCGATTGGTAACGACTCTTAGCGTCGTGGCCGGGTGAGCGCTCTCCCAAGACCTGGTCCCCCGTCCCGTCCACCTAGGAGACCCCCATGAGACGCTCCCGCTGGCGGAGCGGCGCGATCGTCGGCCTCACGGCCGCGGTCGTCGCCGGTTATGCCGCGATCACCATGACCGGCGCATCGGCTGCCGAGACGCTGCTGTCGCAGGGCAGGCCCGCGACCGCGTCGTCGACCGAGGCGGCCGGCGCCTACCTCGCCTCGGAAGCCGTCGACGGCAACACCGGCACCCGCTGGTCGTCCGCGTTCTCCGACCCGCAGTGGCTGCAGGTCGACCTGGGCAGCACCCAGGCGATCACCCGGGTCGAGCTGAACTGGGAGACCGCGGCCGCCAAGGCGTTCCAGATCCAGGTGTCGGACAACGCCGCCGCCTGGACCCCGATCTACTCGACGACCACCTCGACCGGGGGGAACCAGTCGCTGACGGTGAACGGTTCCGGTCGCTACGTCCGGATGTACGGCACCCAGCGGACCACCGGCTACGGCTACTCGCTGTGGGAGTTCAAGGTGTACGGCGGTGGCGTCGTCACCCCGACCCCGTCGACCACCCCGAGCGGGCCGGCCCTGCCCGGTGGTGGCAGCCTCGGCGCCCAGGTCACCGTCTTCGACCCGACCATGTCGAGCGCGACGATCCAGGCCCGGGCGGATGCGATCTTCAAGCAGCAGGAGACCAACCAGTTCGGCACCCAGCGCAACCTGCTGGCGTTCAAGCCGGGCACCTACAACGGCCTGAACATCCAGGTCGGCTTCAACACCTCGGTGATCGGTCTCGGTCAGAACCCGGACGATGTCCGGATCAACGGTGACATCACCGTGGACGCCGGCTGGTTCAACGGCAACGCCACCCAGAACTTCTGGCGCTCGGTCGAGAACATGTCGCTGTACCCGGTCTCCGGCGCCGACCGGTGGGCGGTCTCGCAGGCGGCCCCGTTCCGCCGGATGGACGTACACGGTGACCTGAACCTGGCGCCGAACGGCTACGGCTGGGCGTCCGGCGGCTACATCGCCGACACCCGGATCAGCGGCGTCGAGGGTCAGTACTCGCAGCAGCAGTGGTTCACCCGCAACAGCCGGATCGGCTCGAACTCCAACGCGGTGTGGAACCAGACCTTCGTCGGCGTGCAGGGCGCCCCGGCGCAGAGCTTCCCGAACCCGCCGTACACCACGATCGGCACCGCCCCGGTGATCCGGGAGAAGCCGTACCTGTACCTCGACGGCAGCGACTACGCCGTCTTCGTGCCCAGCCTGTCGACCAACTCGTCCGGTGTGAGCTGGGCGAACGGCAACACCCCGGGGACCAGCATCCCGCTGAACCAGTTCTACGTGGCGAAGCCGGGCGACAGCGCGGCGACGATCAACCAGGCGCTGGCGCAGGGCCTGAACCTGATCTTCCAGCCGGGTGTGTACCACGTGAACCAGACGATCACCGTGAACCGGGCGAACACCGTGGTGCTCGGCCTCGGCTACGCCACCATCATCCCGGACAACGGGGTCACCCCGCTGCAGGTGGCCGATGTGGACGGTGTGAAGGTGGCCGGCCTGCTCTTCGACGCGGGCACCACCAACTCGGCGAACCTGCTGGTGATCGGCCCGAACGGGAGCAGCGCGAACCACGCGGCGAACCCGACCACGGTGCAGGACGTGTTCTTCCGGATCGGCGGCTCGATCGCCGGTAAGGCCACCAACAGCCTGCTGGTGAACAGCAACAACACGATCATCGACCACATCTGGGCGTGGCGCGCCGACCACGGCAACGCCGGCACCTACGGCTGGACCGTCAACACGGCCGACAGCGGCCTGATCGTGAACGGTCAGAACGTGACCGCGTACGGCCTGTTCGTCGAGCATTACCAGAAGTATGAGGTGGTGTGGAACGGCAACGGCGGTAGGACCTACTTCCTGCAGAACGAGCAGCCGTACGACCCGCCGTCCCAGGCGGCCTGGCGCAGCGGCGCCAACGGTTACGCCGCGTACAAGGTGGCCGACTCGGTGACCAGTCACGAGGCGTGGGGCCTGGGCAGTTACTGCAACTTCACCGCGGACTCCACCATCCACTCGAACAACGGCTTCGAGGTCCCGGTGAACTCCGGGGTCAGGATGCACGACCTGCTGACCGTCTCGCTCGGCGGGGCCGGCGTGATCGACCACGTCATCAACAACACCGGCGCCGCGGCGCAGGGCACCGCGACCGTCCCGGTCTATCTGGCCAGCTTCAACTAAATTCGCCGCACCGGATCGGGGGTCGCCGGCCGGCGACCCCCGATCACTTTGTGCAATCGGCGCGCAACATCGTGTTGACACCGCGGAAGCCGGAGGCGTCTACTCCAAGGCAACGTTGTCCCTCGATGTAGCGGAGGCAACATGCGCAGGCTGATGGCGGTCGCGGGGTGCGTGACGCTGGTGCTCGCCGGCGCGGCCTGCAACCGCGGCTCGGGCGACCCGGTGGTCGGGCTGATCACCAAGACCGACACGAACCCGTTCTTCGTCACCATGAAACACGGCGCGCAGCACGCCGCCCAGCAGCAGGGTGTCGACCTGCAGACCTTCGCCGGCAAGGTGGACGGTGACAACGAGGCGCAGGTCCAGGCCATCGAAAACCTTATTTCGTACGGGGCCAGAGGCTTCCTGATCACCCCGAACGACTCGAAAGCCATCGTGCCGTCGCTGGACCGGGCGCACAAAGCGCACATGCTGGTCATCGCGCTGGACACCCCGGTCGACCCGGCGAACGCCGCAGACGCCACCTTCGCCACCGACAACTACCAGGCCGGCAAGCTGATCGGCCAGTGGGCCAAGGCGAAGTTCGCCAAGGACGGCAAGCCGGCGAAGATCGCGATGCTCGACCTCAACCCCAACCAGGTCTCCGTCGACGTCAAGCGTGACCAGGGCTTCCTCGACGGATTCGGCGTCCCGGTCGGCGACCCGAACCGGATCGGCGACGAGAACGACCCGCGCATCGCCGGGCACGACGTCACCGACGGCAACGAGGACGGCGGCCGGACGGCGATGGAGAACCTGCTGCAGCGGGATCCGGCGATCAACCTGGTCTACACGATCAACGAGCCGGCGGCGGCCGGGGCGTATCAGGCGCTCAAGGCGGCCGGCAGGGAGAAGGACGTCACCATCGTCTCGATCGACGGCGGCTGCCCGGGCGTCGACAACGTCGCCGGACAGGTGATCGGGGCGACCTCGATGCAGTTCCCGATCAAGATGGCCGAGCTCGGCGTGGAGGCGATCGCGAAATACGCCAAGGACGGCACGAAACCGCAGAACACCGCCGGGAAGGACTTCATCGACACCGGCGTGCAACTGATCACCGACGACCCGCAGGCCGGCGTGGAGGCCAAGGACTCCGCGTGGGGCAAGCAGAACTGCTGGGGGTGAAAGGCATCATGTCGACCACGGCCACTGACTTCGACGTACGAAAGCATGATTCGCTGGGTCTGCGGGTGCAGCACACGCTGCACGGCAACCCGGTGCTCGGCCCGCTCGCCGTCCTGATTCTGGCGATCGTCGCCTTCTCCATCGTGAACACCCGATTCTTCGCCGCGGCGAATCTGTCGCTGGTCCTGCTGCAGGTCACCGTGATCGCGACGCTCGCACTCGGGCAGACGCTGATCATCCTGACCGCCGGCATCGACCTGTCAGCGGGGGCGATCGCGGTCTTCTCGTCGATCCTGATGGCGCAATTCTGCGTCAAGGCCGGGATGCCCGGCCTGATCGCGCTGCTGCTGGGCCTGGCCTGCGGCACCGCGATGGGCGCGATCAACGGGATGCTGGTCACCCGGATCAAACTGCCGCCGTTCATCGTCACGCTCGGCACGCTGACCATCTTCTTCTCCCTGAACTCGGTGGTCAGCAACAGTGAAACGGTCCGTGGATCGGACATGCCGCACCTGATGACGTGGACCGGGGACGCCATCGCGATCGGGAACTTCCAACTGACGTACGGCTCCATCCTGATGCTGTTGCTCTTCGCCTATTTCTATTACGCGCTGGGGCGGACAGCGTGGGGCCGGCACGTCTATGCCACCGGCGACGACGCCGAGGCGGCCCGGCTCGCCGGCATCCGCACCGGCCGGGTGCTGTTCTCGGTCTACACGGTGGCCGGGCTGCTCTACGCGGTCGGCGGCTGGATCCTGATCGGACGGCTCGCCTCGGCCAGCCCGAACGTCGGCACCGAGTACAACCTGGACTCGATCACCGCGGTCGTGCTCGGCGGGACCAGCCTCTTCGGCGGGCGCGGCGGGGTGATCGGGACGCTGATCGGCGCGCTGATCGTCGGCGTCTTCCGCAACGGGCTGCAACTGGCCGGCGTCGAGGTGGTCTGGCAGGGCTTCGCCATCGGCCTGCTGGTCCTGGTCGCCGTGTCGCTGGACCAGTGGATCAGGAAGGTCAAATCATGACGACACCGGTCTTGGCGGCGAACGGGCTGACCAAACGCTACGGGCGGGTGGTGGCGATCGACGGCAGCGACCTGGAGCTGCTGCCGGGCGAGATCCTCGCCGTGATCGGGGACAACGGGGCCGGCAAGTCCAGCCTGATCAAGGCGCTCTCCGGGGCGCTGATCCCGGACAGCGGGGAGATCCGCCTGGACGGGCAGCCGGTGCAGTTCCGCAACCCGATGGAGGCGCGGTCGGCCGGGATCGAGACCGTCTACCAGACCTTGGCGGTCGCTCCGGGGCTGGACATCGCGGACAATCTGTTCCTCGGGCGCGAGGAGCGGCGGGCCGGCCCACTGGGATCGATCTTCCGGATGCTGGACCGGCGGAGGATGCGCGAGGAGGCCGCCCGGCACATGAGCGAGCTCGGGGTGGCGACCCTGCAGAACATCGGGCAGGCCGTCGAGTCACTCTCCGGCGGGCAGCGGCAGGCGGTGGCGGTGGCCCGGGCCGCGGCGTTCGGCAGCAAGGTGGTGATCCTCGACGAGCCGACCGCGGCGCTCGGCGTCAAGGAGGGCAACCGGGTGCTGCAGTTGATCCGGGATGTCCGGGACCGCGGGCTGCCGGTGATCCTGATCAGTCACAACATGCCGCACGTGTTCGAGGTGGCCGACCGGATCCACATCCAGCGGCTCGGCCGGCGGATCGCGGTGATCACGCCGGCCTCGCACTCGATGTCGGACGCGGTGGCCATCATGACCGGGGCGGCCCCGGCCTCCTGACCGGTTGTACACACGTTGCCCACAGGGTTATCCACAGGCCCGAGGTCAATGGAAGGTGGCGATCCGGTGGTGGGTGGCGCCACCGACCATGGTGAAGTCGCCGCCCACCGCGAGGGCGCCGAGGGCCCGGCTGGCGGCGATCGCGCGGACCCCGTGCACGCCGTTGGCCTGCGGCGCCCAGTCGGACAGGTCGCCGTCGGCGTCGATCGCGGCCAGCTTCACCCGGGACCGGGAGTCGTCCGAGCAGTCGCCGAACTTGTCGACGTTCGCACTGGTGCAGGCCCGGTCGAAGTGACCGCCGACGTAGGCGGTGCCGTCCAGCGCGGCGACCGCCTGCACATCCCCGTCGAAGGTGCGGGACCAGCGCAGCCGGCCGCCGCTGGTCCACGATTCGGCGCGGCCGCCGAGCCCGCCCAGACCGGCGTAGACGCCTCGGCCGTCGGCCGCCACCGAGTACACGACCGCGGTCGGCTGCGGCCGGAAACCCTGGACCAGGTCGCCGCTGACGGCGTCGACCGCGGTCAGGCGCCCGGTGGAGCGCATCTCGTTCGTACGATGGAAACTCCCGCCCAGATACACCCGGCGCCCCGCCGTGGCCAGCGTGTACACCGTCGCGTCCGCACTCGGCTGCCAGTCGTCGTCGAGCGTGCCGTCGCCGATCCGGAACGCGGCCAGCCGGGTCCGCTGCGCGCCGTCCACCGCGGTGAAGTCGCCACCGAGGTAGAGCCGGCCGTGCGCCACCGCCAGCGCCCGCGGATAGCCGTCCAACTCGTGCGCGAAGCCGCCGACCGCGCCGGAGTCCGCATCGAGCATGGCCACCGCGTCCCGGGCCGCCCCGGACACCGTGCCGAAGTCGCCGGCCGCGTAGACCGCGTCCCCCGCGACGGCCAGCGCCCGCACCGTCCGGTCCGCGGTCGGCGCCCAGTCCAGCAGGTCGCCGGTGCGCGCGTCGAACGCGGCCAGCCGCTGTCGCCCGACCCGGCGCCCGTCGGTGGTCGCCGCCGTGAAGTCGCCGCCGACGTAGACGATGCCGCCGCGGAACGCGACCGCGTAGACCGAGCCGTTGAACCGGGGCAGCTCCGGCGACCGCGCGCCGACCGGCGCGGCCCTGGCCGGTGACCAGCCCAGCAGCACCGCGACGAGGGCGACGGCGGCGAGGAGCACGAGTCGCGGCTGCGGAGAGATACGCATGCCGGGTCAAACGGCGCGGCAGCCACCCGGGATGCGGTGAAACTCTCAGTCGGTACCGTCCGACGTCGATCAGTCCCGCATGCGGTTGCGCCGAGTCCGACGGCGAGCAGGCGTCCGGACCAGCTCCCGCCTGTTCGCCACCTACGCCGCTGCCAGCCTGATCCCGGTGATGGTGCTGGGCGCGGTGATGTGGCAGGGCTACCGCCGGGACGCCGCCGAGCAGGGTCGCCGGCAGGGCCTGGCCCAGGCCGCGGTGATCGCCGAGATGGCGGTCGCCCCGGCGCTCGACGGCGCCGACCTGAATGCCGGCCTGACCGGCACCGAGCTGGAGGACATGCGGCTGGCCACCCAGTTGGCCCTGTTCAACGGGTCGGTGCTGCGGCTGCGGGTGCGCGGCTTCGCCGGCCAGGTGGTGTTCTCCGACGACGGCTCGACCGGCGGCGGCGTGCCGACCACCGATCCCGATTTCCGGGCCGCCACCGCCGGGCAGTCCCGGGTGAAGGTGATCGGCGACCACGGCAGCGAGGTGATCCGGGTGGTGCAGCCGCTGGTCGCCAGCGCCTCCGGGCAGGCCATCGGGGTGCTTGAGTTGTACCTGCCGTACCAGGGGATCGCCGCCCAGATGCGGGCCCAGCTGACCCGGTTCGCCCAGCGGGTGGCCGGCGGGCTGGCCGCCCTCTACCTCGTGCTGGCGCTGCTGGCCGGCTGGACCACCCGGTCACTCGGCCGGTATGCCGCCCGCCAGGAGTATCACGCCAGCCACGACATGCTGACCGGCCTGCCGAACCGGGCCGCGTACCGTCGGCACGCCGAGGCGATCCTCGAGGTGGCCGCCCGCGACGGCGGCCACGGCGCCGTGGTGCTGCTCGACCTCAACCGGTTCAAGGAGGTCAACGACACCCTGGGCCACCACGCCGGCGACGAGCTGCTGCGGGTGGTGTCCGAGCGGATGCGCGCCGGCCTGGCCGAGGGTGACCTGCTGGCCCGGCTCGGCGGCGACGAGTTCGCGATGCTGCTGCCCGGCCGCGACGTCGCCCAGGCGGTCGCGGTGCTGACCGGGATCCGTGCCCGGGTCGCCGAGGAGCTGGTCCTCGACGGCGTGCCGCTGAACATGGAGGCCAGCTTCGGCGTCGCGCTGTACCCGGAGCACGGCACCGACCTGCAGGACCTGAAGATGCGCGCGGACGCCGCGATGTATCAGGGCAAGCGTGGCACCGAGGACATCGTGGTGTATGCCGGCGGGGCGACCGGGCACCCGCACCAGTGGCTGAAGATCCAGGCCGAGCTGCGGCACGCGCTGGAACGCGACGAGCTGGTGCTCTGGTACCAGCCCAAGGTCGGTCTGCCGAGCACCGAGATCAACGGTGTGGAGGCGCTGGTCCGCTGGCAGCACCCGGAGCGCGGGCTGCTGCCGCCCGGCGAGTTCCTGCCGGCCGCCGAACACTCCGGGCTGATCGCGCCGCTCACCGAGTGGGTGCTGCGCCGGGCGCTGGCCGACCAGGCCGGGTGGACCGCCACCGGGCGGGACTGGACGCTGTCGGTCAACGTGTCGGCCCGCAACCTGGACGCGCCCGGCTTCGTCGGCTACGTCGCCGCGCTGCTGGCCGAGACCGGTGCCCGGCCGGACCGGCTGATCCTGGAGGTCACCGAGACCGCGCTGGCCGGCGACGCGGACAACGCGGTGCGGGCGGTCCGGGAACTGGGCGCCCTCGGTGTCGGCATCTCGGTCGACGACTTCGGCACCGGGTACACCAGCCTGTCGCACCTGCGCGGGCTGCCGATCAGCGAGATCAAGGTGGACCGGGCGTTCGTCGCCGACGTGGACCACGATCCGCAGAGCCAGGCCATCGTCCGCTCGGTGATCGAGCTGGCGCACGGTCTGGGCAGCCGGGTCACCGCCGAGGGCGTGGAGACCACGGCGATCCACGCCTGGCTCGTCGAGGCCGGCTGCGACGAGGGCCAGGGCTACCTGTACGGCCGCCCGGTGCCCTGGCCGCAGGTCGCCGTCGAACCGATCACCGAGAGGAGCCTGCGATGAACGTCGTCCGTCGTGCCCTGACCGTCTCCGGCCTGCTGGCCGTGCTGGCCGCGGGCGGCTGCACCGCCGCCGCGGAGGACGCCGGGACCACGGCCAGCGGCCTGGACCTCACCGGCGCGGTGACCGTCGACGGCAGCCTGCGCGCCAAGCTGCCACCGGCCGTGCGCAACCGGGGTTTCATCCGGTTGGTGACCGACGCCAGCTACGCGCCGATGGAGTATTTCGCCGCGGACGGGCGCACCATCATCGGTTTCGAGCCGGACCTCTCCGCCGCGCTCGGCGGGGTGCTGGGCATCCGGGTGGAGACGGTGGCCGGCGACTTCGCCACCGCGATCGACGAGGTGGACAAGGGGACGTACGACGGGGTGTTCTCGTCGATGACCGACACCGCCGAGCGGGAGAAGAAGGCGGACTTCGTCGACTACTTCAGCACCGGCACCTCGATCCTGGTGCAGCGCGGGAACCCGGACCACATCCGGAACCTGGCCGATCTGTGCGGCCGGACGATCGCCGTGGAGACCGGCACGTTCCAGGAGGACATGCTCCGGCGCCGGCAGAAGGGCTGCGCCGGGGAGCCGATGACCATCGACGTGCGCAAGACCAACGCGGATGCGCTGGTGCGGCTGCGCACCGGGCGGGCGGTGGCCGTGCTCAACGACTTCCCGCCGGCGTCGTACCTGGTCAGCCAGGTGAAGACGAACCTGTACTACGAGCTGGCCTCGGACATGCAGTACGAGCCGGGACTGTTCGGGATCGCCGTGTCCAAGGACAACTCCGCGCTGCGGGACGCGCTGCAGGGCGCCCTCGCGCGGCTGATCCGGACCGGCACGTACGGCGAGTTGCTGCAGCGCTGGAACCTCGGTTCGGGAGCGGTGACGGAGGCGACGGTGAACGGCGGGAATTGATGCCTGTTGTGGCTACACGTGTGTGTAGTAGCCTACACGTGTGAGTAGTGACAGCGACCTGACCGCCCGGGCCCGGATCCGGGACGCCGCCATCCGGCTCTTCGCCGAGCGGGGCATCGACGGCGCCACGATCCGGGAGATCGCGCAGGCCGCCGGGGTCTCCTCCGGGCTGTTGCGGCACCATTTCGGCTCCAAGGAGGGGCTGCGCGACGCGTGCGACGAGTGGGCCATGAGCCGCGTCGCCGAGCTGCAGATCCGGTTCGCCGAGACCCGGATCATCGGCGCCCTCCCGCCGGACACCATGAGCCTGCAGCGCTACCTGGTGCGCTCGCTGATGGACGGCTCGCCGGCCGGGATGAGGATGTTCGCGGAGTCGGTCGACCGCGGTGGCCTCTGGCTGGAGCGGACCGGCATCGACAGCGCCGACCCGCGCGCGTTCGTGGCCGTCGTCGCCGCCATGAAGATGGGCATGTTCCTGATGCACGAGCAGCTCGGTGAGGTGCTCGGGGAGAGCGTCAGCGAGATGCCCGGCTGGCTGCGGATGATCCGCGCCGCCGTGGAGATCTTCCAGCAGCCGCTGCTCACCCCGGAACAGGCCGACCAGGCGAGAAAAGCACTGGATCGGCTGGCCACCCACGAAGGGGAGCAGCCATGACCGAGGCCATCGACGCCGCCGGACTGATCAAGCGGTTCGGGAAGGTCACCGCCCTCGACGGGCTCGACCTGCGGGTCCGGACCGGTGAGGTGCACGGATTCCTGGGGCCGAACGGGGCCGGCAAGACCACCGCGATCCGAATCCTGCTCGGGCTGACCCGGCTCGACGGCGGCCGGGCCCGGCTGCTCGGCGGCGATCCGTGGGCCGACGCGACGACACTTCACCGGCGCCTGGCGTACGTGCCGGGCGACGTCACGTTCTGGCCCAACCTCACCGGCGGCGAGGTGATCGACCTGCTCGGCCGGCTGCGCGGCGGGCTCGACCGCCGTCGTCGCGACGACCTGGTCGAGCGCTTCCAGCTCGACCCGCGGAAGAAGAGCCGCACCTACTCCAAGGGCAACCGGCAGAAGGTCGCGCTGGTCGCCGCCCTCGCCTCGGACGTCGAGCTGCTGCTGCTGGACGAGCCGACCTCCGGGCTGGACCCGCTGATGGAGGAGGTGTTCCGCGAGGTGATCCTGCAGGAGAAACTGCGCGGCGACCGGACCGTGCTGCTGTCCAGCCACATCCTGGCCGAGGTCGAGGCGCTGTGCGACCGGGTGACGATCATCCGGGCGGGCCGCGCCGTGGAGACCGGCACCCTGGCCGACCTGCGGCACCTGACCCGCACCACGATCCGCGCCGAGCTGACCGGCCCGGTCAACGGCCTGGCCGGGATCGCCGGCGTGCACGACCTGAGCACCGCGGACGGGCGGGTGGCCTTCGACGTCGACGCCGAGGCACTCGAACCGGCGCTGCGGTCGCTGGTCGCGGCCGGGGTACGCAGCCTGGTCAGCCAGCCGCCGTCGCTGGAGGAGCTGTTCCTGCGCCACTACGCCCACGACGAGGCCGGGAAATGACCGGGCTGGGCGGGCTGCTGCGGCTGATCCTGCGCCGCGACCGGGTGATTCTGCCGCTCTGGGTGCTGCTGCTCGGCCTGCTGCCCCGGGTCTACCTCACCGGCTTCGAGAAACTGTTCGCCACCGACGCCGACCGGCTCAACTATGCGCACCTCAGCGCGGCCAACGCCGGCTTCGTCGCGCTGTACGGGCCGCTGTCCGGCGACAGCATGGGTGAGCTGGTGGTCTGGCGGGCCGGGTTCCTTCCGGTGATGATCGGGCTGGCCGCCCTGCTCACCGTGATCCGGCACACCCGGGCCGAGGAGGAGGCCGGGCGCAGCGAGCTGATCCGGGCCACCGTGGTCGGCCGGTGGGCGCCGTTCGCCGCCGCCCTGCTGGTCACCCTGACCGGCTGCCTGATCGTCGGCGTGCTGGTGACCGTGACGATGATCGGCGGCGGGCTGCCGGTCGCCGGCTCGGCCGCCTTCGGCGCGGTGTTCACCCTCAGCGGCTGGCTGTTCGCCGGGGTCGCGGCGATCGCGGCGCAACTGACCAGCGGCGCCCGCGGTGCCCGCACCATCGCGGTGCTGGCCCTGGGCGTCTCCTACGTGCTGCGGCTCGGCGGCGACATCTCGGCGCAGGGCGACGGCCGGCTCGGCCGGCTCTCCTGGCTCTCGCCGATCGGCTGGGTGCAGCGGATCTTCCCGTACGGGGCGGACGACCCCTGGCCGGGCCTGCTCGCCCTGCTCGGCACCGGCGCGACCGTCGCCGTCGGCGCCCGCCTGCTGGCCCGCCGCGACCTCGGGTCCGGCCTGATCGCCGACCGGCTCGGCCCGGCGCACGCCGACCGGGCGCTCGGTTCGCCGTTCGGCCTGGCCTGGCGGCTGCACCGGGGGCCGCTGCTCGGCTGGACCGCCGGCTTCGGCGCGCTCGGGCTGGTCTTCGGCGGGGTGGGCACCAGCGTGGTGCAGCTGTCCCGGGAGAGCAGCGGGGTCAGCGACGTGTTCAGCAGGCTCGGCGGCAGCGGGACGGTCACCGACGCGTACTTCGCCACCACCGCCGGGCTCTGCGGGCTGGTCATCTCGCTGTACGCGGTGCAGGCCGCCCTGCGGATGCGCGACGAGGAGCAGACCGGCCACGCGGAGCTGATCCTCGGCACGCGAGCGAGCCGGGTCGGCTGGGCTGCCGGTCACCTGCTGTTCGTGCTGCTCGGGCCGGTGGTCGCGCTGGCCGTCGAGGGCCTGCTGGCCGGGCTGGCCTTCGGTGAACCGGGCCGGGTGCCGGCCGCGTCGCTGGCCCAGGCACCCGCGGTGTGGGTGCTCGGCGCGATCGCCGTGCTGCTGGTCGGCGCGCTGCCCCGGCACTCCGCGGCGGCCTGGGGCTCGGTGGCGATCTGCCTGCTGGTGCTGCTGGTGGGCGGGCTGCTCGGGATGCCGCAGTGGGTGCTGGACATCTCGCCGTTCACGCACGTGCCGCAGCTGCCCGCGGCGGGGTTCACCGTCGTACCGGAAATCGTCCTGATCCTGATCGCCGCCCTGCTGTCCGGAGCCGGGCTGACCGCCCTGCGCCGCCGCGACATCCCCGCCTGAAAGGCGGCCGGTCGGCGGGAAACCCGCCGGCCGGCCGACTCAGTGCCCCTTGTTCCGCTGGGGCAGGACCAGCTCCTCGTGGTCCAGCTCGCGGTTGAGGACCCGCAGGTTCTCGTCGTCGAGCCGGCCGGCGTCGCGCCAGCGCAGCAACTCCTCCCGCTCGGCGTCGATCACCGCCTGGCGCACCATCAGCGCCGCCTCGTACTGCGGGGACGGCGGCACCTCCGGGGTGTCCACCTGTTCCAGCACGTCGAGCCGGTGCTGGTAGCGGTCCAGACGGACCTGCAGCTGCTTGCGCATGGTGTGCATGGCCTCGTCCTCGACGTGGTCGTGGTGCTCGCTCTGGATGTCGTCGATCCGGTTCAGCGCGGCCCGCACCGCGGCCGAGCGGGCCTCGTTGCGCAGCTTCGCCTTGTCGGTCTCGTTCGCCTTCAGACCCAGCCACCGGACCAGCGGGGCGAAGGTCAGACCCTGGCCGACCAGGGTCACCAGCACCACCGCGAACGCGCAGAAGGCCAGCAGATCCCGGTTGGGCAGGGTGTCCGGGAGGCTGTAGACGGCGGCGAGCGTGATCACCCCACGGGTGCCGGCCCAGCTGAGCACCGCCGACTCGCGGCCGGTCAGCGACTTCTCCAGGATCGTCCCGGAGTCGTCCTCGCCGCCCAGCCGAGTGTGCAGCGACCGCGGCAGCAACTGCGTGAGCACCAGCCAGAGCGGCCGCAGGAACAGCACCACGCCCAGGGTGACCGCCAGCGCGGCGAGGATCGTGCTGGTCTCGTAGTTCTTCAGATGTTTCAGCACGCCGTCCATCTGCTGGCCGATCAGCAGGAAGACGACACCCTCCAGCAGGAAGTCGATCAGCCGCCAGACGGCGCTGGTCTGCAGGCGGCTGGCGCCGGACGCGTACCGCGGGGTGTCGTGCCCGATGATCAACCCGGCCACCACCACCGCCAGCAGCCCGGAGACGTGCAGGCGTTCGCCGGCCAGGTACGCGAGGAACGGGGTGGCCAGCGACAACGCGTTCGCGGTCAGCGGGTCGGCGCGCAGCACCCGCAACAGCCGGATCAGCCGGGCCACCGCCCAGCCGACCAGCACCCCGCCGGCCGCGGCAAGCACGAACCGGCCGACCGTGGCATTGACCGAGAAGTGCTCGGCGCCGATCGCCACGTCCCGGGCGACCAGCAGGATGGTGAGCGCGGTCGCGTCGTTGAGCAGGCCCTCGCCCTGGATCAGGGTGATCAGGTTGGTGGGCAGGCCGGCCTTGCGGCCCACCGCCAGCGCGGCGACCGGATCGGGTGGGGCCACCGCGGCGCCCAGGGCGATGCCCGCGGCCAGGCCGACCCCGGTCACCCACAGGGAGAAACCGAGGCCGACCAGGAGCGCGGTGACGATCACCAGGGCCACCGAGAGGCTGATCACGGTGCGCAGGTTGCGCCGGATGTCCAGCAGAGACGAATCCAGCGCCGCGGTGTAGAGCAGCGGCGGCAGGATGAAGGTAAGAATCAGATCCGGATCGATTTCGATGTTCTTGCCGGGCAGGCGGGTATAGGCGATACCGATGACGGTCAGCAGGACGGCGGCGGGCAGGCCGGTCTTCCCGGAGATCCAGCGCACCACCACGATGATCACGATGATCGTGATGGCCACCAGACCGAAAAGAAGGGTCTCCTCGTGGCTCATCTGCCTATTCTTCGTTATCCCGCGCCGGTTGGATAATTCAGCGGATCTTGTTACCCAGATTTTTCAGGGCGAGCCGATGCCTTTTGATCAGCGGCAACGCGCGGCGAGCGATCTGCTGGACGGCCGGCTCGTCACCATCGGTGAGTTCGGCGCGGATCAGGTGGGCGGCCTGGGCGTGCAGTCCGGTCTGGCCGGTCAGGAACAACCGGTCGAAGGCCGGGCCCTGCGCGGTTTCGAAAGCCGCCAGACTCTGCTGGACGGTGGCGTTCGGGGCGGCGTCCAGGCGGACGTGCAGGCGCTGGGCGGTGGCCCGGACGGCGGTGTCGAGGCGGGTGCTGTCCGCCGCGAAGCGCGTGCCCAGGTGGCGGATGACCGGGTTCGCCGAGCGCTGGACGGCCAGTCGGCCGATCGCGATCTGGGCGAGGTCGCCCTGGTGGGCGGTGCGCAGGAAGGCCGCGTCCGGATCGAGGCGGGCCGGGGCCGCCTTCGCCGCTGACGCGGTGGTCAGCGGCAGCAGCATCGCGGCGGTCAGGCCGAAGGCGGTGAAGATACGTCGCATGAAAATCCCCCTATGTCGGAAGCCGCAGATTAACCGCGAGAAAACCGACATAGGGGAACTATTTACTGCTTATAACTCAGTAGCGGTAGTGCTCCGGCTTGAACGGACCCTCGACGTCGACGCCCAGGTACTCCGCCTGCTTCTTGGTCAGCGTCGTCAGGCGCACACCCAGCGCGTCCAGGTGCAGCCGCGCGACCTTCTCGTCCAGGTGCTTCGGCAGCACGAAGACCTGCTTCGCGTACTCGCCGGGCTTGGTCCACAGCTCGATCTGCGCCATCACCTGGTTGGTGAACGAGTTCGACATGACGAAGCTGGGGTGGCCGGTGGCGTTGCCCAGGTTCATCAGCCGGCCCTCGGACAGGATGATCACCGAGTGGCCGTCCGGGAAGCGCCACTCGTGCACCTGCGGCTTGATCTCCACCTTCTCGACGCCCGGGACCTTGGCCAGGCCGGCCATGTCGATCTCGTCGTCGAAGTGGCCGACATTGCCGACGATCGCGTTGTGCTTCATCGCCTGCAGGTGCTCGACCCGGATGATGTCGGTGCCGCCGGTGGTGGTGACGAAGATGTCCGCCTCGCCGACCACGTCCTCCAGGCGGACCACCTGCATGCCGTCCATCGCCGCCTGCAGCGCGCAGATCGGGTCGACCTCGGTCACCACGACGCGGGCACCCTGGCCGCGCAGCGTCTCCGCCGAGCCCTTGCCGACGTCGCCGTAACCGCAGACCACGGCCAGCTTGCCGCCCAGCATCACGTCGGTCGCCCGGTTCAGGCCGTCGACCAGCGAGTGCCGGATGCCGTACTTGTTGTCGAACTTGCTCTTGGTGACCGCGTCGTTGACGTTGATCGCCGGGAAGAGCAGGGTGCCCTCCTTGGCCAGTTTGTACAGCCGGGCCACACCGGTCGTGGTCTCCTCGGTGACACCGCGGATCTCGGCGGCGATCCGGGTGAACCGCTGCGGGTCCTCGGCCAGGCTCGCCCGCAGCGTGTCCAGGATGATCGAGTACTCGTGTGAGTCGGCCTCGGTGGTCTGCGGGACCGCGCCCGCCGCCTCGAACTCGACACCCTTGTGCACCAGCAGGGTGGCGTCACCGCCGTCGTCGAGGATCATGTTCGGGCCCCGGCCGTTGCCGAAGTCGAACAGCTGGGTGGTCGCCCACCAGTACTCCTCCAGCGTCTCGCCCTTCCAGGCGAACACCGGGACACCCGCCGGGGCGTCGACCGTGCCGGTCGGGCCGACCGCGACGGCGGCCGCCGCCTCGTCCTGCGTCGAGAAGATGTTGCAGGACACCCAGCGGACCTCGGCGCCGAGCGCGACCAGCGTCTCGATCAGCACGGCGGTCTGCACGGTCATGTGCAGCGAACCGGCGATCCGGGCGCCGGCCAGCGGCTTCGACTCACCGAACTCGGCGCGCAGCGACATCAGGCCGGGCATCTCGTGCTCGGCCAGCCGCAGCTGGTGGCGGCCGGCCTCGGCCAGGTTGATGTCGGCGATCGCGAAGTCGAGACCGTTGACGGATCGAAGTTTGTCGCTCATGAAAAGAGGGCTCCTCCCTCATCAGGAGGCGCCCTTACGTCAACAACACCGCACCCGAGCGTGGCGGACTTCGCTGTCCGTTGCAGCGCCTCTCGGATAGGCGGTGACTACTTTATCTTCTTCGGCGCTTGATCACATGCGCCTGAGAGTTCCGTCGGTGTCGGTGATGACATAGGTCCCGTCGCCGAGCGGCTGGAGGTCATACTCGTCGATCGTCATGATTCCCAGGTCACCCAGCACCTCTCCGGTGCGGGCACCGACCCGGAAGTGCCGCCACGAGTCGTCGTCGGCGACGGCGACCACGATCGCGGTCTCGTCGTCCAGATATCCGCCGGCGTATTCCACGTCCGGCCGGTCCAGCCCGAAGGCTTCGGCGCCGATCCGGAAGCGCACCGCGCCATCGGCGAAGTCGTGGAAGGCGACGTCCTCCTGCCAGTGGTCCACGGTCATGAACTGCCGCTGGTCGGGGGAGAGGTCGACCAGGGCGCGGTCATCCCAGGCGTAGTCGTGCACGGTGCCGTCCGGCCCGGCGCGGTAGGTCGCCCAGCCGTCCTGGCCGCGGCTGACGCTGAGCAGCATGCTGCCGTCACGGACCGGGAACTGCTGTCCTCGCTGGCCACCGGTCGGCAGCCGGTACCGCCGGATCTCCCGGCCGGTGCCGGCGTCGAGCACGAACCAGGCGTCGTGGCCGTCCTCCCGGCCCGGGGCGTAGACCCAGATCCGGGTCTCGTCCGCGGACAGGGTGACGGCGCTGGGCCAAGCCGTCGGCCGTTCACGCAGGCTGAGATCGCAGCGCCACCGTTCCTCGGCGCCCGGGCCGATCCGGATCACCGTGTTGCCGATCGCATGGATCAGGCTGTCCCGGCTCGCCGGCACCGCCCAGCCCTCGACCTCGGGCGGAACCGGGAAGGATCGGCAGGGCTCGAGGGACTCGTCGAAGACTTCGACGCCGCCGTCGGCCCAGCGGGAGATCACGCGCACGTGGGGAGGTTACGTCACGCGATGGGGCGCAATGACATCAAAGACCTTCCATGCCACCTCAGAAACCCATCATCCTGTACGTCGTGAAGCAGCCCCACCGGATCCGGGAGATCGCCCTCCGGGCCGGTCTCAGCCCGGCCACCGTCGACCGCGTGCTGCACCGGCGCGGCGGGGTCCGGGACAGCACCGTCGCCCGGGTCCGCCGGGCGGTCGCCGACCTTGATCGGGAGTGCGCGGAGCCGGACGACTTCGCGGCCGGCGCCACCGCCGCCTACCTGATCGAGCAGTGGCTGCACGACCGGGCCGGTGACGTCCTGGTGATCGCCGGTCCGGGAACCGGGAAGCGGATCGACGGGTTCCGGTCGGCGCTGGGGCCCGGCCGCCGGCTGCGGACGGTGACCGATCCCGGCCAGGTGCCGGCGACGCTGGCCGGCACACACACCGTCCGGGCGGTCTACACGGCCCGGCCGGACGGCTGCGCCGGGGTGATCACGGCGTTCGAGGATGCCGGGCGGAATTTTGACGTGTTCGTCGCGCACGGCGCCGACCAGGAGATTCTCGCGCTGCTGCGGCAGTTCCGGATCAACGCGGTACTCCGCGACGGGGCGCCGCCGGAAATAATCACGCCATTCAACGTTCCGGTGTCCTGATCGGGTCCGGCCGTTCGTCACCTCAGTGAAACCGACCGAACAGGGAGACCGTCCATGAAGTACATGATGTTCGTCTGCACCGACACCGAGCCGGAGACCGAGCTGGCGGCGCCGGACATCTTCGCCTGGGTCGCGGAGAACGACGCCAACGGCCGCCGGGTCGCCGGCAACCAGCTGGTCGGGCCGGAGGCGGCCACCACGGTCCGGGTGCGCGGCGGCGAACTGCTGCTCACCGACGGCCCGTTCGCCGAGACCAAAGAGGTGATCGTCGGCTTCGACATCCTGGAATGCGCCGACCTGGACGAGGCGATCGAGGTGGCCCGGGCCCACCCGATGGCCTGGGGCGGCCGGATCGAGCTGCGCCCCTACTGGGCCGGCTGAGGTCGGCCGCGGTGCAGGAGGTCTTCTTCCGGGAGTCGTTCGGCCGGATCGTCGCCACCCTGATCCGGCTGACCGGCGACTGGACGCTGGCCGAGGACTGCGCGATGGACGCCATCGAGACGGCGCTGCGGCGCTGGCCGGTCGACGGCGAACCGGGGAATCCGGGCGGCTGGCTGATGACCGCCGCCCGGAACCGGGCCATCGACCAGCTCCGCCGGGCCGCCACCGCCGACCGCAAACTTCAGGAGCTGGCCTTGCTGCAGCCCGACGAGCCACCGCCGGCGGCCGACGACCGCCTCCGGCTGATCTTCACCTGCTGCCACCCGGCGCTGGCGCCGGAGTCCCGGGTGGCGCTCACCCTGCGCGTCGTGGCCGGGGTACCGACCGCTGACGTCGCCCGGCTCTTCCTGGTCGCCGAGCCGGCGATGGCCCGGCGGCTGTCCCGGGCCAAAGCCAGGATCGAGCAGGCCGGGATTCCGTACCGGGTGCCGCAGGGCCCGGCGCTGGCCGAACGCCTGCCCGGCGTGCTGGCCGTGCTCTACCTGCTGTTCACGCACGGCTACGACACCGCGGACAGCCAGGCCGAGGAGGCGATCCGGCTGGCCCGACTGCTGGTCGCGCTGATGCCGGCCGAGCCGGAGGTCGCCGCCCTGCTCGCCCTGTTCCTGCTGCAGCACTCGCGCCGGGCGGCCCGCCGCGACCCGGCCGGCGACCTGGTGCCGCTGGCCGAGCAGGACCGGTCCCGCTGGGATCACGCGGCGATCGCCGAGGCGGTCGGGCTGCTGACCGCGCATCCGGTCACCGGGCCGTACGCGATCCAGGCGCACCTGGCCGCCTGCCACGCCACCGCGCGTGACTTCGCGGCCACCGACTGGCCGACCGTCGCGGGCTGGTACGACCAGTTGGCCCGGGTCCACCCGACCCCGATGGTGGCGGTGAACCGCGCGGTGGCGCACGGATACGCGTACGGCGCGCAAGCCGGCCTTGATCTTCTGGCCGAGGTCCGGGGCGCGGTCGGCGGCTATGCGCTGGCCGCAGAAGCGGACCTCACGGAGCGGGCCGGTGACCATCGGATGGCCGCCGGGCTGTTCCGCCGCGCCGCCGCGGCAGCCACCTCGGAGCCGGAGCGCCGCGCCCTGCGCAGACGCGCGGAGGCGCTGGGTTGATTCTCCGTTGCAGCGGTCAGTCCCTCCCGCCGGATGCCGAATATTACGGTACCGACCAAGAGAGGGATCACCATGACCGGAAACCGTGGGCTGGGGCAGTGGTGCCGAGACCGAAAGGTCGCCACCAAAGTGCTCGCGGTCGCCGGAGTGGCGATCACCGGGACCATCGTCACCGGTGTGCTCAGTGTGACCGGGATCAGCGCGATGGAGAAGACCCGCAACGCCGAGGTCGGCCGGATGGCGCCGTACGTCAAGAATCTCGGCGACGCCGCACTGCAGCTCAAGGCGGCCGCCAACGACGAGCGGGGCTTCCTGCTCAAGGGCGACGCGAAGTTCAGCGACGAGTCGCTCGGCCGGCAGGCGAAGGCCGACGCGTCGCTGGCCGCGGCGCGGGCGATCGCCGCCCCGGACGACGTGACCCGGGTCGACGCGATCCGGGCGGCCTCGGACACCTGGTTCGAGGCGCTGAAGTCCGAGTTCGCCCTGTACAAGAGCGACCCGGAGAAAGCCACCACGCTGGGCCTGGGCGCGAACCGGGACCTGCGCAAGGCCTACGAGGCGCTGCTCACCGCGGATCTCGACAAGGCCAACAAGGATCTGCTCGCCGGTCAGAGCTTCGATCACACCGTGACCCGCACGCGCACCCTGGTGATCGTGGCACTGTCCCTGGCGCTGCTGCTCGGGCTCGGCAGCGCGCTGCTCGTGGCGCGGTTGATCATCGTGCCGTTGCGCCGGGTCAGCGGCGTGCTGGACCAGGTCGCCGAGGGTGACCTGACCGGCGACCCGGACGTGTGGCAGCGCGACGAGCTCGGGCACATGGCCGACTCGCTGCGCGCCGCGACCGGCTCGCTGCGGCAGACCGTCACCGACCTGACCGCGCACGCCGAGTCGCTGGCCACCGAGGCCGGCGGCCTGGCCGAGACCAGCCGGCAGAGTTCGGCCAGCGCGGCCGAGGGCGCCGAGCAGGCGGCCACGGTGGCCGACTCGGCGGCGACCATGTCGGTCAACATCCAGACCGTGGCGGCCGGCTCCGAGGAGATGGGCGCGTCGATCCGGGAGATCAGCGAGAGCGCCACCCTGGCCGTGCAGGTGGCCAACCGGGCGGTCGAGGTCACCGCGAACACCAGCGCGGTGATGGCCAAGCTGGGTGAGTCGTCGGCGGAGATCGGCGATGTGATCAAGACGATCACCGCCATCGCCGAGCAGACCAACCTGCTCGCACTGAACGCCACCATCGAGGCGGCCCGCGCCGGTGAGATGGGCAAGGGGTTCGCGGTGGTGGCCAGCGAGGTCAAGGAGCTGTCCCAGGAGACCGCACGGGCCACCGAGGACATCGGTCAGCGGGTCGCCGCGATCCAGACGGACACCGCGGGCGCGGTCGCCGCGATCGAGGAGATCAGCGAGATCATCGGGCGGATCAACGACTTCCAGACCACGATCGCCTCGGCCGTCGAGGAGCAGACGGTGACCACCAACGAGATGAGCCGCAACGTCGGCGAGGCCGCCGAGGCAGGTGGCCGGGTAGCCGAAACGATCACCGGAGTGGCCGCGTCGGTGCAGCTCACCACGGTCGGCGTGGCCGAGGCCGACCGGTCCGCCGCGCATCTGGCCGGGATGTCGACCGACCTGCGCCGGATCGTCGACCGCTTCAAGGTGTAGTCACGTAGAGAGTCCCGGCCGCGACCGCCAGCAACAGACGGTCGCGGCCGGCGACGGCCACGATGTTCTCCGGTACGTCGACAGCCCGCCACCGCCGCGCGTCGACCGAGGACCACAGCCCGTCGCCAGCCGCGATGAACCTGCCGTTCGCCCGGGTCAATGACGCGACCCCGGTGGGTGCGGTGCCGAAGTCGCCGAGGGCTGACCAGGTGCCGTCGTGCCGGCGCCAGACCGCCAGCCGCCGGTCGTGCGGGCCGATCGCGAGCAGGTCGGCGCCGTCCGGGATGCCCCGCTGCAACTCGGTGAAACCGCCGGCGGCCGGGGGATCGTCGCCGGTCCAGCGGCTGCCGTCCACCGTGATCCAGGCCGCGGCGTGACCGTTGCGGCTGCCCAGCACGGCCCAGCCGCCGGTGGGCAGGGGCACCGCGTCACGGGCGGCGGTGCCCGGGCCGGCGAGGCCGGGGGCGTTCTCGAACAGCCGGAAACCGGCGCCGTCGGGGGAGAGCCAGGCGGCGGCGCCGGACGAGCGGTTGCCGGCGACCGCGAAGCCGGCCGGCCCGGCGGCCAGGTGCTCGGTGTCGACCGCGGTGTCGCCGCCGTATGTCGCGAACGGCGCCGGGTTCTCCGCCATCCGGCCGTCCGGCAGCCGGCGCCACGTGCTGATCCGCAGGTTGCCGTGCGCGCCGCCGGGTGCCCCGCCGAGCATCGTCACCCGGTCACCGGCGCAGGCCACCGTCGAGATCACCTCGTGCGGGCCGTAGAAGCTGTCCGGGAGCGGGGCGAAGGTGACCGGGGTCCAGGTCACCGTGTCGGGGCTGGACCAGGCGGCCGGGCGGGTGTCGTCGCCGTCCGGGACGGCGCCCACGACGTACCACCGGTCGCCGCAAGCGGCCGCGTCGCGCAACGTCGCGCGCTCCCCACCGGGGAGGGTGATCCGGGTCCAGGCCGGCGCCGCCGGCCGGGCGCTGCAAGCGGCGAGCATCGAGATGACGAGCATGCCGCAAGAAATCCAAGCTCGCATGAAAGATCCAAGCATTTCATCGGCAAAACAGGACCGACCCTTGTGGAGCAGATCACACGATTCTATGGTCGGCGGCATGTCCGCTCCGCCCCGCTGGGCCGCTCTCCTGGTCACACCGCTGGTCATTCTCGGCGTGCTGGCGATCGGCCCGACCGATCCCGCCCTGGCCCATCCGCCCTCCGCCAACCCCGCGGCCACCCGGGCCGCCCTCGATCCGGCCCTGGTCGCCGGCCGCGGCGCCACCGTCGCATTCGCCGAGCAGGAAGCCGAGCAGGCCGTCACCACCGGCAGTGTGCTGAGCCCCGACCGGACCCCGTACACGCTCGCCGCGGAGGCCTCCGGGCGCTCCGCGGTCACCCTGGACCCGGGGGAGTACGTCGAGTTCACCCTGCCCGAAGCCGCGAACGCGATCACCGTGCGGTACAGCATCCCGGACGCCGCGACCGGTGGCGGGATCACCGCACCGCTGTCCGTCGGCACCCCGGGCGGCACCCGCACCATGACGCTGACCTCGCAGTACTCCTGGCTGTACAACCAGTATCCGTTCAGCGACGACCCGCGGGCCGGGCTGCTGCACCCGGACTGGTGGATCACCGAGTGCGGCTGTGTGCCGGCCGCCACCACGCCGGCGCCGGCGATCACCGAGCCGTTCCGGCCGATGCACTTCTACGACGAGCAGCGGCTCGCGCTGGGCCGCACGTACCGGGCCGGCGACCGGATCCGGCTCACCGCGCGCGAGGTGCCGACCACGATCGACCTGCTCGACTCGGAGCTGGTCGGGCCGCCGAAGGTCGACCTGGGCGCGGTGAACGTGCTGCTGTTCGGCGCGGACCCGACCGGCCGGCGCGACGCGGCGGGCGCCATCGAGAGGGCGATCGCCTTCGCCCGGAAGGTCCACCGCGCGGTCTACCTGCCGCCCGGCACGTTCCAGGTGAACCGGCACATCGTCGTCGACGACGTGACCGTCACCGGGGCCGGCAACTGGTACACCGTCGTCAAGGGTCACCAGGTCACCCTGTCCACGCCGGCCGCCGACGGCTCGGTGCACACCGGGGTGGGTTTCTACGGCAAGGAGGGCGGCAGTCACGACGTCCACCTCGCCGACTTCGCGATCCAGGGCGACGTCCGCGAGCGGATCGACACCGACCAGGTGAACGGGATCGGCGGCGCGATGAGCGACTCGTCGATCGAAAGGTTGTACATCCAGCACACCAAGGTCGGGCTGTGGTTCGACGGCCCGATGGCGAACACCACGATCAGCGGCACCATCATCGTCGACCAGATCGCCGACGGGCTGAACTTCCACACCGGGGTGACCGGCTCGGTGGTGCGGAACAGCTTCATCCGCAACACCGGCGACGACGGCCTGGCCATGTGGTCGGAGAAGACCGCGGACAGCGGCAACACCTTCGACCACGACACGGTGCAGACGCCGACCCTGGCCAACGGCATCGCCGTCTACGGCGGCGCGGACAACACCGTCTCGAACAACCTGGTGGCCGACCCGATCCGGGAGGGCAGCGGGATCCACGCCGGCTCGCGGTTCGGCGCCGAGCCGTTCACCGGACACCTGTGGATCACCGGCAACACCACGGTGCGGGCCGGGACGTACGACCTGAACTGGCGGATCGGCCTCGGGGCGATCTGGTTCCTCGCACTGGACGCCGGCATCGACGCGGACATCCGGGTGACCGGGGACGACTTCCTCGACAACACCTACAACGCGATCATGCTGGTGTCCGACTGGGGCGTGAAGGACCGGTACGCGATCACCGGGGTGCATTTCAAGGACATCCGGGTGGACGGCACCGGCACCAGCGTGGTCAGCGCCCGCGCCGCCGGCGGTGCCACGTTCGAGAACGTGGACGCCCGCAACGTCGGCGCGGTCGGGGTGAACAACTGCGGTTCCTTCCACTTCACGCCCAGCGGGTCTGAGTTCACCCTCAGTGATCTCGGCGGCAACGACGGGGGCTGGCTCGGCCCGTTCGTCCCGAACGTGATCACCTGCGACGACCGTCCCGCGGTGGTTCCGCCGCCGGCGCCTTCTGCCTGGTGACCCTTCCATCGATCCGGCCGCGGCCGCACCCGACCAGTTCGGGTGCGGCCGCTGTGCTTGGTAGCCTTGGCGGCGCATTTGCCGCGGCTGAGGGGTTGGGAACTACGTTGAGTCAAACTCTGCTGGTCACCGGTGGCGCCGGATTCGTCGGCACGGCTCTGATCCGGTCCCTGCTGACCGAGTTCCCCGACGCCACCGTCGTCTCGTTGGACAACTACTTCACCGGCTCGCCGGCGAACCACATCCACGACCCGCGGGTGACCTACCTGGAGGGCTCGACCGCCGAGATCGCCAAGATCTGGGCCGGCCACGGGCTGCCCGCTCCGGAGCTCGTCTTCCACCTCGGTGAATACTCCCGGATCGTGCAGTCGTTCGAGGACCACGACCTGACCTGGGACTTCAACGTGCTGGGCACCAAGGAGGTGGTGAAGTTCACCGCCTCGGCGGGGGCGAAGCTGATCTACGCCGGCTCCAGTTCCAAGTTCGGCAACGACGGCGACGACGAGAACCTGAACCCGTACGCCTGGACCAAGGCGAAGAACATCGAGTACATCAAGAACTACTCGAACTGGTTCGGGCTGGACTACGCCATCGCGTACTTCTACAACGTGTACGGCCCGGGCCAGATCGGCAACGGCAAGTACGCCACCGTGATCGGCATCTTCGAGCGGCAGTACCTGGCCGGCGAGCCGCTGACCGTGGTCTCCCCGGGCACCCAGACGCGCGACTTCACCCACATCGACGACATCGTGCGGGGCCTGATCCTGGTCGCCCGCGGCGGTGCCGGCGACGGCTACCTGCTCGGCACCGGCCGGGAGTGGCCGCTGGCCGAGGTCGCGCAACTGTTCGGCGCCGAGTTCCAGCTGATCCCGGCGCTGCCCGGGGAGCGGGTGCGCGGCAAGGCCGACCTCACCAAAGCGGCCGGCCTCGGCTGGCAGCCGCAGCGCCGGCTCGACGAGTACATCGCCGAGTTCGTCGCCGCGCACCCGCGCTGACCTGCGTCAGTCTGCCGTGCGGACCACCGCGGACAGCGGAGTCGCCACATCCTCCAGGGACTTGCCCTCGGCGTCGACACCCAGGAAGATCTCGACGACTCCGCCGATCGCCATCACCGCGGCGCCGATCAGATAACCGATGAACAGCTTGCCCGGGTCGTCGCCCTCGCCGATCAGCCAGCCGTAGAAGACCGGGCCGATCGCGCCGAAGCACTGGGCGATCGCGAAGAACACCGCGATGGCCTGCGCCCGGATCTCCAGCGGGAAGATCTCGCTGACCGTCAGGTACGCCGAGCTGGCCCCGGCCGAGGCGAAGAAGAAGATCACGCACCAGCAGATCGTCTGGGTGATCGCGTTCAGCGCACCCGCGTTGAACAGCACCGCGGTGATCGCCAGCAGCACACCGGAGAGCAGGTACGTCCCGGCGATCATCTTGCGCCGGCCGACCACGTCGAACAGGTGCCCGATGGTGAGCGGGCCGATCAGGTTCCCGGCGGCGAACGCGATCAGGTAGATCGGCGCGTTCTTCTCATCCACCCCGTAGAACTTGGTCAGCACCAGCGTGTAGGTGAAGAAGATCGCGTTGTACAGGAACGACTGCGTGATCATCAGCGAGGCGCCGAGGATCGACCGCTGCGGCAGCTGCTTGAAGAGCACCCGCAGGAGTGACAGGTAACCGTGCGACTGGGTCGGCCGGATGTCGATGGCCCGGCTGTCGTCGATCGGGGCGAGCGTCTGCCCGGACGACTCCACCGCCCGCTCGATCTGCGCGATGTTCTCCTCGGCCTCGGCCTCCCGGCCGTGCATGATCAGCCAGCGGGGGCTCTCCGGGAGATGCTTGCGCAGGTTCCAGATGCACAGACCGATGACCGGGCCGATCAGGAAGCCGAGCCGCCAGCCCAGGTTCAGGTTCATGTGGTTGAGCAGGACAAAGGTGCCCAGCGTGCCGAGGATCGCGCCACCCCAGTAGGTGCCGTTCACCCCGATGTCCACCCGGCCGCGATACTTCGCCGGCATCATCTCGTCGATCGCCGAGTTGATCGCCGCGTACTCGCCACCGATGCCGGCGCCGGCGATGAATCTCGTCAGGTACAGGAAGACGATCGCCGCGGTGCCGCTGCCCCAGGTCAGCGCGGTGAGGGCGTTACCGGCCAGGTAGACGCCGAGGGTCACCACGAACAGGTTCTTGCGGCCCAGCTTGTCGGAGAGACGGCCGAAGAACAGCGCGCCGAACACCTCGCCGATCAGGTAGACGGTGGCGATCGCGCCGACCTCGGCGGAGGTCATCGCCAGGGTCGCCTTGTCGGACAGCACCGGGCCGATCGCGCTGGCGATGGTGATCTCCAGGCCGTCGAGCACCCAGGCGGTGCCCAGCGCCAGGATCATGCGGGTATGGAAAGGTGACCAGCTGAGCCGGTCGATGCGTGCGGGGATCAAGCTCCGGATCGTTCCTGGTTCGGAGGCCGGGGCAGGCGAACCCAAGCTTTGCGCCATGGGAATACCTCCACGTGTTCGTGATGTAGCTCACGGATACCCACCGGGCGCTCCACCATGCACGATCGTGGATCTGACCGCACCGGCCGATGTGTCCTAGGGTCGGCGCATGAGTGCGAAGGGGTATGCCGCCGCGTTCGACCCGGCGACCGCGGTCTGGCTGCGGTCCGGGAACGACGAGGACGGCTACGTGGAGATCGCCCGGCTGCCCGACGGCGGCGCGGCGATGCGGAACTCCCGGGACACCGGCACGACGCTGTTCTTCACCAAGGGTGAGTGGGACGCGTTCACCGGCGGGGTCTTCGACGGCGAGTTCGACATCTGATCGGAGAAGGACGGTGGCCCGGCCGGACCACCGCCGTCATGCCGGGTGCGACGTACTGCCCGTTCGGCCCGGCCAGGGCGACAGTGGGCGGCAGGCCGTTCCAGGTGCCGCTCGCGGTGGTCGCCGGGGCGGGAACGGTTGCCCGGGGCGAAGGGCTTTTTCGCCTTTCCGCAGATGCGAGCCGATTCATTGGTAGAGCCTGAGGATGCGCGTGGGGGACGCCATGCCGGATGGCAACTGCGATTGACTAGGGTGAGTGGCATGACGGTGTTTCCGATGGGCGAGGCGGCGGATCTGCTCGGGGTCAGCCCGGACACGGTGCGCCGCTGGGTCGACGCCGGGCGGCTGGCCGCCACCCGCGACGAGCACGGTCACCGGGTCATCGACGGCGCCGACCTGGCCGGCTTCGTCCGGGCCCGGAACGCGGACGCGGCCGAGCGGTCCGATTCCTCGTCGGCGCGCAACCGGCTGCGCGGGATCGTGACCGCGGTGGTCAAGGACACCGTCATGGCTCAGGTGGACATTCAGGCCGGACCGTTCCGGCTGGTGTCGCTGATGAGCCGGGAGGCCGTCGACGAGCTCGACCTCCAGGTCGGCTCGCTGGCGGTGGCAGTGATCAAATCCACCACCGTCGTGGTGGAGCGGGCCACCCCGGGGAGGATCGGTTGAAACGCGTCACAGCCGTCGCACTGTTGGCGGTGAGCCTGGCCGGGTGCTCGTCTCCGGCGAAGGACACCACGCCCACCGATGTCAGCGTTTTCGCGGCGGCCTCGCTCACCGAGTCGTTCACCACGCTCGGCAGGCAGTTCGAGGCGTCGCACCGGGGCACCCGGGTGACCTTCAACTTCGCCGGCAGCGCCGCGCTGGCCACCCAGATCAACCAGGGCGCCCCGGCCGACGTGTTCGCCTCGGCCGCCTCGAGGAACATGGCGACCATCGGCGACGCCGCCGTCACCCCCACCACCTTCGTGAAGAATCAGTTGGTGATCGCCACCGCGAAGGGCAACCCGAAGCACATCACCGGTCTGGCCGAGCTCGCGAAACCGGGCCTCAAGGTGGCTCTCTGCGCCGCCGAGGTGCCATGCGGCGCGGCCGCTCAGAGCGCCCTCGCGGCCTCCGGCGTCAAGCTCACCCCGGTGACGCTGGAGCAGGACGTCAAAGCGGCACTTTCCAAGGTTGAACTGGGTGAGGTGGACGCCGCGCTGGTCTACCGCACCGACGCCAGGACGGCGTCCGCGCAGGTGGACGCCGTCGAGTTCCCGGAATCCGCCGAGGCGATCAACGAGTACCCGATCGCGGTGCTGAAGAGGGCCGCGAACCCGACCGGCGCCCGCGAGTTCGTCGACTACGTGCTCTCCCCGGAGGGGACCAGGGTGCTGACCGCCGCCGGATTCCAGACGCCGTGACACGTCGGGTCCCGGTGGCGCTGCTGGTGCCCGCGATCGGCGGACTGATCTTCCTGGTCCTGCCGCTCGCCGGGCTCCTGGGGCGCACTCCGTGGGCCTCGCTGCCGGACCGCCTCACCCGGCCCGAGGTGCTCGCGGCGCTCCGGCTGTCCCTGCTGACCGCGAGCCTGGCCACCACGCTCTGCCTGCTCCTCGGTGTGCCGCTGGCCTGGCTGCTGGCCCGGGTGGACTTCCCGGGCCGGCGGCTGGTCCGGGCGCTGGTCACCGTGCCGCTGGTGCTGCCCCCGGTGGTCGGCGGCATCGCCCTGCTGCTCGCCCTGGGCCGGCGCGGCCTGCTCGGCGGCTGGCTGGCGGCCACCTTCGGGGTGAGCCTGCCGTTCACCACCGCGGGCGTGGTGGTGGCCGAGTCGTTCGTGGCGCTGCCCTTCCTGGTGATCGCGGTGGAGGGGGCGCTGCGCGGCGCGGACAGCCGGTACGAGGAGGCCGCGGCCACCCTCGGCGCCACCCGCTGGACCACCTTCACCCACGTCACGCTGCCGCTGGTGGCGCCCGGAATCGCGGCCGGCGGGGTGCTCTGCTGGGCCCGGGCGCTGGGTGAGTTCGGCGCGACGATCACCTTCGCCGGCAACTATCCGGGAATCACCCAGACCATGCCGATCGCCGTCTACCAGACCATGGAGAGCGGTGACCTGGACGGCGCGGTGGTGCTCAGCCTGATCCTGCTCGTCGTCTCGGTGACCATCCTGGCCGCCCTCCGCGACCGCTGGCTGACCACGCCGTGACCGCCCTGCTGGACGCCCGGCTGGTGGTGCGGCGTGGCGACTTCGAGCTCGACATCGCGCTGTCCGTCGCGCGCGGCGAGACGGTCGCCCTGCTCGGGCCGAACGGGGCCGGCAAGACCACCGCCCTGCGCGCCCTGGCCGGGCTCACCCCGCTGGGCGGCGGGCACCTCACCCTCGACGGGCGGGACCTGTCCCGGACCCCGCCGGAACGCCGCCCGATCGGCGTCGTCTTCCAGGACTACCTGCTCTTCCCGCACCTGTCCGCCCGGGACAACGTCGCCTTCGGCCCGCGGCGGCACGGCGCCGACCGGCGGACCGCGCACGCCACCGCCGACCACTGGCTGGACCGCGTCGGCCTGACCGCGTTCGCCCGCCGCAAGCCGCGGTTGCTCTCCGGCGGCCAGGCGCAGCGGGTGGCACTCGCCCGGGCCCTCGCGGTCGACCCGACACTGCTGCTGCTCGACGAGCCACTGGCCGCCCTGGACGCGCGCACCCGGCTGGAGACCCGGGCCGAGCTGCGGCGCCACCTGGCCGCCCACCCCGGCGCGACCCTGCTGGTCACCCACGACCCGCTGGACGCACTGGTGCTCGCCGACCGGCTGGTGGTGATCGAGGGCGGTCGGGTGGTGCAGGAGGGCGACGCGGCCACGATCACCGCCCGGCCGCGCACCGACTATGTCGCCCAGCTGGTCGGGCTCAACCTCTATCGCGGCCGGGCCGACGGTCACGCCGTACGGCTGGAAAGCGGTGTGGTGCTGACCGCGACCGATATCGTTCACGGAGACGCGTTCGTGGCCTTCCCCCCGGCGGCGGTCGCGCTGCATCCGGCGAAGCCGGATGGCAGCCCGCGCAACACCTGGTCCGCTGTCCTCACCGACATCCAGCGGCACGGCGACAATGTCCGGGTACGCCTCGACGGCCCGCTCGTGGTCGCCGCGGACGTCACCCCGGCGGCCGCCGCCCACCTCGACCTGGTCCCCGGCCGTGAGCTGTGGGTCGCGGTCAAAGCCAGCGAGACCCGGGCCTATCCGGCGACCTGACCGTCCCTTTTGTAGCCCGGCACGTGTTAGCTTCCGAAGGCCGCGCGCGCGAGGGGGAGTGACCGGAATGTCCACGATCGAGGTGCTCACCTCCGAAGCCGTGCGGGTGATCGCCCCCGGCGTGGCCAACGCCGCCGAAGCCGGGATCCGGCGCCTGATCGACCGGTTCCTGAAACGGGGCAGCCGTTTCCCGGACGATCCGGCCGAGCGCCGCGCCTACCTGCGGCGCCTGATCGAGGAGGACGCCGAGTTCCGGGAGCTCCTCGACGACCTGGTGACGACCGCCGGCCGAAACGCGGTCCACGTCGACGAGCAGCCGCACTACGTCGACCATGCCGACCTGCGGCGACGGCTCGCCCAGCCGGGCGTCTGGCTGATCAACGGCGCGCGCGAGTCGGGCAAGACCGCGCTGACCCGGCAGGTCGCCGTCGACATGCGGGACCGGCTCACCGGCTACGCCGAGATCGACCTCGACGAGTACCGGACCGGCGGGGTCCTGCGGATCACCGAGGTGCAGCAGCGCATCCTGCGCCGGCTCGACGTCGACGAGGTGGCCGTGACCGCGGCCGACGTCGACCTGCAGTACCGGCGCTTCCTGCGCCGCGGTCGCTGCCTGGTGGTGCTGGACAACCTCGTGGGCGCCGAGGAGGCCGAAGCCTTGGCGCACATCGGGCCGGCCGGCACCGTGCTGATCACCACCCGGCAGCTCACCCCGGACCTGCGCGCCTGGTATCCCGGCCGCCCCGAACCCGTCGAGGGGGTCGACCCGGCGAGCGCCAGACAGATCCTGGCCGACCGCTGCGGTCGCGGGCCGCTCGCCGCCGAACCGGACGCGGTCGACGAGCTGATCCGGCTCTGCGACGCCTACCCGGCCCTGCTCCGTCAGTTCGGTGGTCGGCTGGCGATCCGCGGCAACGTGCCGGACGCGGTGGCCGAGGAGGTGCGGTGGTTCCGCACCGACCCGGGCGTCGAGGTGCTGTTCGCGAACTCGGTGCGCCGCAGCGCCGGACTGCTCGGCGCGGACAGCGCGGCCGGGCTGGCGCTGCTGGCCGGCCACCCCGGCACCGACCTCAGCGACGCCGGCGCCAGCGCGTGGCTCGGCTACCCGAGCCGCGACCTGATCGCGGACCTGCTCGACACCTCGCTGATCACCCGGGACCGGTCCGGCCGGCTGAGCTTCCCGTGGTCGGTGCGGCGCTACGCGGCCACGGCGCTGCGGCCGGGCGAGGAGACCTCGAACGCCGCCTTCCACCGGTATCTCACCTGGTTCCGGGACCTGGCCGGTGCCGCCGACCTGGCGATGGACCCGGCCGGTGTCACCGACCGGGCGCGCGACGGCCGGCTGCGGCGTTACCCGGCCCCGCCGGCGATCACCTGGCCGTTTCCCGCGGTGCGCCCGGTGGACTGGCTGGCCGCCGAGGCGCACAACGTCGAGGACCTGCTCCGCGAGGCGCACTTCCGCGGGCACCACGCCGAGGTGGTGCAGATCGCCGGAGCGCTGGAAGCCCTGCTCACCATGCGCGGCCGGCACTGGACCTGCCTGCGGGCCAACGAATCGGCCCTGGCCAGCGCGGCGGCGCTGGGCCGGACCGCGGCGGTGATCCGGCTGCACATCGTCCAGGCCCGGATCCTGACTCTGCTCGGCCTGCTGGAACAGGCCGGACACGAGGCGGACCGGGCCGACGCGGGCATCGCGGGCCTGGCCGACCCGCAACTGACGGCGTCCCTGCGGGAAACGCAGGCGCGCCGGGAACAGGAGATCGCCCGGCGGGGCGACCCCGCCGCGCTGGACCGGGCCGCGGCGCTGCTGCGGCAGTCGGTGGACATCGATCAGGCCATCGGCGACCGCCGGGCGCTCGGCCTGCACCTGCGGATGCTGGCGAACGTGCTGATCGAGGCCGGCTCCGGCCGGGACGCACTGGACCTGCTGGCCGATGTGCACCTGCCGGCCGGAGACCCGCGCAACGCCGCCCGCGTGCACACGGTCCGGGCCAAGGCGTGGCTGTCCCTCGGGGACGCCGTCGAGGGCCGGCGCGACTGGGCCCGCGCGGTCGAGCTGACCGGACTCAGCGGCGCCGGCCAGTATCAGGGAGAGCTGCTCGAACTCCAGGCCCGGCTGGCGGAGCTGGAGGGCGACCGGCAGACCGCACGGGACTGCCTGAGCCGGCTCGCGATTCACTACGCCCGGGACAAGCATCCCCGCGAGCAGGAGTTCAGTCGTCGTCTGGCAGCCCTCGGCGACTGACCGCGACAACGGTGACCAGGCGGCGGCCCACCCGCAGCCGCGTCGTGCCCACCGGCGACTCGCCGCGCCGCATCCGCCAGTACGCCCAGGAGGCCAGCACCCACGGGTCGACCACCGGATCATCGGCACGGATGTGCACCGCGTCGCCGTCGCGGAACCGGGCCCGGCAGCCCCGATCGTCGACGGAGACGACCAGCCGCGCGTGCGGCCACAGCCGGAACAAGTCGTCGTCGCCGGCGGCGTCGACCCCCAGGACCGCAGCGCCGGCCACCTGGGTCAGCGTCGCCCGTTCCACCCGGGCCACGACGTGCCGGTACGGCAGATCCTCGTGCCGGTCCCCGACGAGCGGAAAACGGGACACCGCGATCGCATCGGGCTCCTCGTGAACGCCGGCCACCCACGCGGCGACCGGCGCCGGCACCGGCAGCGGCACCGGCAGCGGCGGAAACCCGGGCGGCGCGGACGGCCGCGGGAGATCCAGCGCGCGATAGACCCAGCGGGACAACCGGGCCGCGGTGTCGCGCGGCTCGACGACGGCATCGGCCACCGCCCGCCGGTAACGGTCCGGATCGTGCCCGTCCAGCACGGCGTCGATCTGCGGGCGCAGCGCGGCGTGCGGATTCAGACGGTGGCACTGTTCGCCGAGGCGCGCGGCGACCGAGCCGGGCACGGTGCTGCCACTCGGCCGAGGTCCGAGCAGCAGCGGAACGCCGAGCAGCGCGCTGTACCCGCCGAGCGAACCGTGATCGGCGACCACCAGATCCGCCGCCAGCAGAGCGGCCTGCCAGCCGGAATCCGGGTCGAGCACCAGCACCCCGGCGTCGGCGGCGTACGCGAGCCAGGCGCGCACCTGCCACCGGCCGTGCTCCGCCCAGACACCCGGGTGCAGGACCGTGACCAGCCGGTACTCGTCGATCGGGAGGTCCGCGACCAGCCGTTCCGGCAGATCCGGGACGGTGCCGAGCAGAGAGTCGGGCCCCCAGGTGGAGGCGAGCACGACCAGACGGCGGCCGGTGGTGTCGAGCGCGGTGCGGTAGACGCCGCGCCGCTGCCGGCTGGCCAGCATCCGGGCCCAGGCCGGATCGCCGAGCACGGCGGTCCGGCCGGAAGCGGTGCGGCTCTGGGCGGGATGGGTCAGCGCGGTGGTCACACCGTCCGGAAGGCCGGGGCGCAGACCGGCCACGACGTCACTGTCCGGATAGAACTTCTGGAACGCCAGGCCGTGCGGGAACAACAGGACCGGGCCGGTCAGGTCGGCCAGGCCGTCGTTCTCGCTGGCCGACAGGATCAGGTCGAACCGGGTCTTGCGGGCCTGCCGCCAGTCGATGGTGCGGGGGGCCAGGTCGTCGAGCAGGGCGGTGACGCCGGCCTCGAAGATCGCCGGATGTTCGTCGTCGACGGTGAAGACGATCTGGATGCGGCGGTCGGCGGCGATCAGCGAGAGTACGTCCAGCAGGCGGGTGAGCGCCGTGACCGTCCGGGCGACGACCAGCACCGTCCGGGAATGGCCGACGGTCGTCCACGGGGTCCGGGGTCCGGGGTCCGGGGTCCGGGGTCCGGGGTCCGGGGTCCGGGGTCCGGGGTCCGGGGTCCGGGGTCCGGGGTCCGGGGTCCGGGGTCCGGGGTCCGGGGTCCGGGGTCCGGGGTCCGGGGTCCGGGCGAACGAGGGATCATGCGCCGAAGTTACGGGGTTGCTCTATGCCGGGCACAGCACGCCCGGCCGTCCGCCGGTCGGGTTCGGTCTCCGAGGCCGGTGGACCGGCTCTTTACGATGGGTGCGGGCCGGCCGGGAATCGTTGCGGAATTCCCGGCCGGTTCCCGTTCTCCGCGAGGTGGACGGCCAGCCGGGCGGCGGCTTCGGCCGGGTCACCGGCCAGCGTGACCGTCGCGCCGCGGGCGCGCAGCGTGGCCAGGAGGATCTCGCGGACCGGGGTGTCGGCGGTGAGCAGGCTGCCGGCCAGCACGACCGGGCCGGGCGAGCCGAGACTGTCCAGGGTGCGGGTCAGCCGCCGGGCCGCGTCGGCGACCAGCGCGGTGGCGGTCGGATCCGCGGCCCGGGCGGCGTCGCAGACGATCGGGGCCAGCGCGGCGATCGCGTCCAGCGGCAGCGCCTGAGCCCAGCGGACCAGCTCGTCGCAGGAGCCGACGCCGGCGTGCGCGGCGACCCGGGCGGCGAACCCGGTGCCGAAATCGCGGGCGGCCGCCCGCACCGCGCGTAACCCGAGCCAGCGGCCCGACCCCTCGTCGCCGAGCAGCCAGCCGAGACCGTCGGCGATCCGGGTGACGGTGAAGTCGTCGATCCGCGCGGCGATCGCGCCGGTGCCGGCGATCAGTACCGCACCGGACGCCGCCGCGGTGCCGGCCGCGAACGCGGTCAGCACGTCACCGACCACGATCATCGGGCAGGTCAGGCCGATCCCCGCCCACATGTCCCGGAAGAGGTCGTGGACCGCCGGGTCGTGCAGGGCACTCGCCCCGGACAGGCCCAGCACGCCGTGTCGTACGCCCGCGGGGGAACGGTGACCCAGCGCCTGCCGGATAGCGGCGGCGATCGCCCCGATCGCCGCCCGGCCCGCCGCGATCGGATTGCCGGGACCGGCCTGACCTCGGCCGATGACGCCGGCCGGACCGGCCAGCACGGCACGCGTCCCGGTGCCACCCGCGTCGACTCCCAGCACCAGCTCCATGCCCAAGGATCGAAGCATGAATATTTCTTGTTGACTAGACGTCGCAGCGGTCGTAATTTTCATCGACAACAACAATCTATGAAAAGGATGACCACCGTGACCGGTGAGAGCGGCGGCCTGCTCGGGCGACTGCGGATCGAGGGCCCGGGCATGCCGGAAGCCCTGGCCCGGATCGCCGAGACGATCCTGGCCGACCCGGAGACCTCGGCGCACGCCAGCATCGTGGACCTCGCCGAGCGGTCCGGCACCTCGACCGCGACGGTCACCCGGTTCAGCCGCACGCTGGGCTTCAAAGGGTACGCCAGCCTGCGGGTCGCGATCGCCACCGAAACCGGGCGGGCCGAACAGGCCCGCTGGGAGACCGACATCAGCGGCGACATCGCCCCCGACGACCCGCTCACCGACGTGCTCGGCGTGGTCACCGCGGCCGACACCCGGGCCATTCAGAGCACCGCGGCCGGCCTCGACGTCGCCGCGGTCGAACGGGTGGCGGCCGCGATCGCCGGCGCCCAGCGGGTGGAGATCTTCGGCCTGGGCAGCAGCGGCACCTCGGCCCGGGAGATGGCGTTCCGGCTGGAACGCATCCGGGTGCCGATCTGGCACCGGCCCGACTCGCACACCGCGCTGACCAATGCGGCGCTGCTGCTGCCCGGCGACGTGGCGATCGGGCTGTCGCACTCCGGTCGCACCCGCGAGGTGATCGAGACGCTCGCCGAGGCCGCCGACCACGGCGCGCTGACCGTGGCGGTGACCAGCTACGCCCGGTCGCCGCTGGCCGAGGTGGCCGACGTCGTCTTCACCACCTCGGTGCAGGAGACCACCTTCCGGCTGGCCGCGCTCTCCGCGCTGCACTCCCAGCTGCTCGTGCTCGACCTGATCTACGTCGCGGTCGCCCAGCGCACCTTCGAGCGGACCGCCGAGGCGCTGGAGCTGACCGTGCGCGCGGTCGACGCCCACCGACTGCCCGAGAAGATCCCGACCCGCCGCCGCGGGCGCGCGAAAGGACAACCGTGAGCGTCACCAGTGAAGAGTTCCTGCACCAGGTCCGGGCCGTGGTCGACCGGGTCGGCGCCGGTCAGGCCGAGGAGAAACGGCGCGCCGCCGAGCTGCTCGCCACGACGGTGCTCAACGGGGGCGTGATCCAGGCCTTCGGCTGCGGCCACTCCGAGGCCCTGGCCATGGAGATCGCCGGCCGGGCCGGCGGCCTGGTGCCGACCAACCGGATCGCCCTGCGCGACATCGTGCTGTACGGCGGTGACCCGCTCGAAGCCCTCGCCGACCCGATGGTCGAGCGGGGCACCGAGATCGCGCACCGCCTCTACGAACTGGCCCCGATCAAGCCGGACGACGCGTTCGTGATCGCCTCGAACTCCGGGATCAACGGCGCCGTCGTCGAGATGGGACTGCTGGTCAAGGAACACGGGCACGCGCTGATCGCGATCACCTCGGCGCAACACTCGGCAGGCGTGGCGTCCCGGCACCCGAGCGGCCGCAAACTCGGTGAGATCGCCGACGTGGTGCTGGACAACGGCGCACCCTACGGCGACGCGATCCTGCCCCTCCCCGGCGGCGGCGCGGTCGGCGCCGTCTCCTCGATCACCGCGGCGCTGCTCGCCCAGCAGATCGTCACCGAGGTGGTCGCCACCCTGATCGCGGCGGGGGTCACCCCGCCGGTCTACCTGTCGGACAACGTGCCCGGCGGGAAGGAACACAACGCGGAGATCGAGGCGCGCTACACCGGTCGCATCCGGCGCACCGCCTGATCCCGGCATCCCCGATCCCCCTGGGAGGAGTCTGTCCATGAAGATTGATAAACGTCGATTGTCCGGGATGGTGGCGGCGGTGCTCGCGGCATCCGGCATCGTCGCCCTGAGCTCCGGCTCGCCCGCCTCCGCCGCCGACTGCGGCTATCTCTTCGACGACTTTCACTACAACACCTCGTCGGACGCCGCGCTGACCGCGAACGGCTGGACCCCGCGCAGCTACTCCGGCGGCCCCGGCGTCGCCGGAGCCACCTGGTCACCGGCCAACATCACCTTCCCCACCGCGAACGGCGACAAGGTCGCCCAGCTCACCGCGTACACCGACGGCACCGCGGCCGGCACCGGGCACGCCGAGCTGTACTCGGCCCAGAAACGGTTCCTGGACGGCACGTACGCCAGCCGGATCAGATTCAGCGACACCCCGGCCGCCGGCACCGACGGCGACCACATCAACGAGACGTTCTTCACGATCAGCCCGCTCAACGGGGACCTCGACCCCACCTACAGCGAACTCGACATCTCCGAATACCTGCCGAACGGCGGCTGGGGCGAAACCGGGCCGATCAACTACCAGACGACCTGGTACACCTATCAAAACGATCCGTGGTACGCCGACAACCTGCACTCCTCGCAACGATCCAGCCTGGACGGTTGGCACGACCTGGTCGCCCAGGTCGCCAACGGACACGTCGTCTACTGGATCGACGGCGTCCAGGTCGGCGACCACGGCGGCAAGTACTACCCGCGCCAGACCATGACGATCAACTGGAACCTCTGGTTCATCGACCTGGCCGCCCACGCCGGTGGCAAGAGCACCTACAACGAGCAGATCGACTGGGTGCTGTTCGCCAAGAACCAGGTGCTCTCCCCGGCGCAGGCCACCGCGCAGGCCGCCGCCTACCGCACCGGCGGCACCGGCTTCCTCGACACGGTCGCCTCCAGTGGCACCTGCTCCACCCCGACCACCCCGCCATCCTCCCCGTCGACGCCGCCGTCCTCCCCGCCCACCTCGCAGCCGCCCGCAACCGGCTGCTCGGATGCGCCGGAGTGGGCGTTCAGCTCGGTCTACCTGGGCGGAGCGCTGGTCAAGCACGAGAAGAGCAAGAACGGCGACCCGAGCGGGCCGCCGTCCGGACAGGGCGAACACCTGTGGCGGGCCCGCTACTGGACCCAGGGTTCCGAACCCGGCTGGACCCAGCAGTGGGAAGACCTCGGCCGCTGCTGATCCCGCTCCCGGCTAGCTGAGCGGCGGGGCGCCCCACCGGGCGTCCCGCCGTTCTCGTATGTGCCAAATCGAAGTGCCTGACTTCCTGGCTGAACCGATCGCGATCCGCAGGCGTGCGCTTGAGTGTGACGGCGACGGGGAGGTGTGATCGTGCGGTTCGATGTGGATGACCCCATGCGCTCCTTTCAGGCGCGGGTCGAGGAGAGTGCGCAGCGCACGCTTCGGTTCAGCGCGGCCCTGGAGGCGATCGAGGCGACCGGGCGCGCGCCGGGTGGCGAGGTGAGCGTGCGGGTCAATTCAGCCGGCGGGCTGGCCGACCTGCGATTCCACCCGGAGGCCGACCGGCTCTCGCTGGACGAGTTGGCGCGCTTGGTGGTGGAGACGACGCACCGTGCGCAGGGGCGGCTCGCAGAACACGTCGGTGAGCTGGTGGCCTCGGTCTACGGCTCGGACTCCGGAACCGCGGCGCTGATCAACGAGGCATACGCGAAGCGGTACCCGAAGCCCGCTGTCGACGAGGAGAACCGTCGATGAGCGTGGAGATTTCCCCGGACGAGGTCCGCCGGCATGCTCGCGATGTCGACGAGGTCGCCCGCATGCTCGACGAAGCCCGGTCGGCCGGTGCCGGCGCTCGAATGTCCAGCGACGCGTACGGGTATCTGATCGGCCCCCTCTTCACCAACCTGTATCTCCATCCCCAGGGCGATGAGCTCATCGACGTGATGCGCCACGCTTCCGAGGGGATGAGGGGGCTCGCCGACCAATTGCGGACCATGGCCACCGCTTTCGAGGAGACCGATGGGATTTCCGCGGCCGGCCTCAGGCGGATCCGGTGAGCGACTCCTTCGCCGTCTCGCGGGCTCCGCTGACGGCGCCGGCCGCGGACACCAAATGGTACGAGGGCGCGGGCATCCTCGAAGCCGTGGCGGGTGCGGCCGACGGCTTTTCTCAGGGTGACTTCCTCACCGGGTTCGGCAATTCGGTCGTCGCCGGGATGAGCGCCCTCGGCGCCGTGCTCGATCCTTTCCAGGCGGTGTTCGCGGCCGGCGTCGGCTGGCTGATGGAGCACCTGAATTGCTTACGGGAGCCGCTCGACTGGCTGGCCGGTGATCCCAAGGAGATCGAAGGACATGCGGCCACCTGGAGGAATGTCCGCGATCAGGTCAACGCTGCGGTGAACTTCTTCGCCGCCCAGGTCACGGCCGCCACGGCCCCGTGGGAAGCGCAAGCCGTTCACGAGTACCGGGCGAAGGCGGCCGGGATAGCCGACGGGGTTCGTGCCCTGGGCGTGGTGTCCGGCGCTGTGGCCGACGCGACGCTGGCTGCCGGCGCGATGGTCGGGGTGGTGCGCAACACCGTCCGCGATCTGATCGCCGAGGTTGTCGGTGCGGCGATCTCGAAGGCGTTGCAGGCGCTTCTGGTGGTGACCATCCCTGAGGTGTTGACCAGCGTGGCGATGATGGTTGCCGAATGTTCCGCAAAGATCGTTCGAGTGCTGCGGAGGCTTTCCGCTGACATGGTCCGGCTGGGGATGAAGTTCCCGCAGCTGGAAAGGCTCTGTGCTTTCCTCAGAGGTTTTTTGGACAAGGTCGCCTCGGACATCAGCATGCCGGCGGTGCTCCTCAACTCGGCCAAGGTCAATGCGGATACCTACCCGGCGGACAGCAGCGGGTCATGGGGTGGGTGGAAAGAGGCGTACCGAACCTTCGGCGACGCTGACGATGCCGTCTATGGCACGAAGATCGAGATCGCCTCGGATGCCATACGGGAAGCGCTCAAAGGAAACAGTATCCAGAACGGCGGAGCTACCGGCGACGCCATGATCGGCGACGCCGAGACCTCCCCCGATGTGGACATGCCCCGGTAAATATCGCTAGGAGCGTGTGATGAGCCATGAGAAGCGTGCGGCGGATCGAAAACGTCGCATGGCCGAGCTGATGGCCGAGGCAGAGGAGCAGCGTGCTGAGGCGCGGGCCTCGATGGAGGCGGCGGCGACGGTCGAGGGCGGCCCGGGCAGCTGGCTGATCGAGGTGGCGTTCGTGGTGATTCTGATGGTCATCTCGGCAGCTCTGTTCGGCACGGCGGTCACCATCAGCCGCTTCACGGGCGCGGACATCGCTGATGCGCGCCGTACCGGTGAGGCCACCGTCGAGCAGTGTGAGCGCGATGGGCCGATCGGTCTCAGCGGATTCGGCTATGTCAAAGCGTGTGCCGTGTCCATTCGGTGGAACGGCGGCGGTGGCGAGCGGGTGATGATCGGCAAGCCTGGCTTCTTCACCGACGAGAAGCCCGGGGACACCTTCACGATCGGGGAGAACACGGGCAGCCGGGGCAGCGTCGGTTACTCGCGTGCCGAGGTGCCGCCAAGGCGGTGGGTGACCGCTCTCGTCACCCTCATCTCCATCATCGGTGTCGCGCCGCTGCTGTTCGCCATCGGCTTCGTGCGATACCGCCTGCGGAGGCGGTGATCGGGTGCTGAAGCCGGGTGCGGCGGGGCGGATCGGCGCCATGCAGCCGGTGACCGAGGCGGTGGCGCCGGCCGGCGCCGGGGTTTCGCGGTTGACCCGGGCGCGCGTGGCGATGATCGACGATCTGGCGCGGGCGCGCTGGCAGGGGCGGTGTGCCGTACTGCACGAGGATGCCGGTAATCCGTCCGGGATCTACTTTTGGGGGCTTTCGGGGGAGTGGGCGCAAGGGTGTGCGACACACCATGTGGCGTTGCACCGTGCATGTCGATCCCATATATAGTGTCGGACGCAGCTGGTTCGGTGGCCTGTGAGATGGGTTGCCGAGGCAAGAGGGAATCCGGTGCGAGACCGGGACTGCCCCGCAGCGGTGAGTGGGAACGACCGCCGTCACATCAGCACTGGGCGTGAGCCTGGGAAGCGACGGCCAGTAGGAAAGCGATACACGCCCGCGAGTCCGAAGACCTGCCAGCGCGCCGCATACGACCGTGTGCGGCGGTCGGAGGCCGCGCGGGACGGCCGACGCCGAGGGGGTCCGCCGAACGCGTGCGCGCGTCGGCGGGATGTCGGTGTCTTCCCGCGCGGGTTTCGGCCTGTTGACTCGCTAGGGGGAAGAGGGCGCCATGACGCTCACACCGGAGAAGACCGGCGTGCCGGAGCAGCGGCGGCACGTGATGCGGGTGCGGAAGCGGAACGGTGAGTTCGAGCCCGTCGACGTCAACAAGATCGTGACCGCGGTGGAGCGGTGGATCACCGGGCTGGACGAGGTGGATCCGCTGCGGGTCGCCACCAAGACGATCAGCGGGCTGTACGACGGCGCCACCACCGAGGAGCTGGACAAGCTCTCGATCCAGACCGCCGCGGAGCTGATCGGCGAGGAGCCGCAGTATTCGCGGCTGGCCGCGCGCCTGCTGATCGACCTGGTGGAGCAGGAGGTCCGGGAGCAGGGTGCGACCACGTTCAGCGAGTCGATCGAGCTGGGCTTCGCGCAGGGGCTGATCGGTGACGACGCGCACGCGTTCGTGGTGGCGCACCGGGCGGAGCTGGACGCGGCCGTGGACGTCGCCAACGACCTGCGGTTCGAGTATTTCGGGCTGCGCACGGTCGCCGACCGCTACCTGCTGCGGCACCCGATCAAGCGGGTGCCGGTCGAGACCCCGCAGTACTTCCTGATGCGGGTGGCCTGTGGACTGTCGCAGACCGCGCAGGAGGCGATCGGGTTCTACCGGCTGATGGCGTCGCTGGCCTATCTGCCCAGCTCACCGACGCTGTTCAACTCCGGCACCCGGCACACCCAGATGTCGTCGTGCTTCCTGGTCGACTCGCCGAAGGATGAGCTCGACTCGATCTACGAGCGGTATCACCAGGTCGCGAAGCTGTCGAAGTTCTCCGGCGGGATCGGCATCGCCTGGTCGCGGGTGCGCGGCCGGGGCGCGTTGATCCGGGGCACGAACGGCAAGTCGAACGGCATCGTCCCGTTCCTGAAGACGCTGGACGCCGGGGTGGCCGCGGTCAACCAGGGCGGGCGGCGCAAGGGCGCGGCGTGCGTGTACCTGGAGCCGTGGCACCCGGACGTGGAGGAGTTCCTGGAGCTGCGGGACAACACCGGCGAGGAGTCGCGGCGCACCCACAACCTGAACCTGGCGAACTGGATCCCGGACGAGTTCATGCGCCGGGTCGAAGCCGACGAGGACTGGTCGCTGATCGACCCCTCGGACGCCCCCGAACTGCCCGACCTGTTCGGTGACGCGTTCACCGAGGCGTACCGGATCGCCGAGAAGAAGGCGGTCAAGAAGATCAAGGCCCGGGAGCTGTACGGGCGGATGATGCGCACGCTCGCGCAGACCGGCAACGGCTGGATGACCTTCAAGGACCGGTCGAACGCGCTGTCGAACCAGACCGGCGCACCCGGCAACACCATCCACCTGTCGAACCTGTGCACCGAGATCCTCGAAGTCAACTCGGACGACGAGACCGCGGTCTGCAACCTCGGCTCGATCAACCTGGGCGCGCACACCACCGCCGACGGGGTCGACTGGGAGCGGCTGCGGGCCACGGTGCGCACCGCGGTCGTGTTCCTGGACCGGGTGATCGACATCAACTACTACCCGTCGCAGCAGGCGGCGGTGTCGAACCCGCGCTGGCGTCCGGTCGGACTGGGGCTGATGGGTCTGCAGGACGCGTTCTTCACGCTGCGCCTGCCGTTCGACTCGCCGGCCGCGAAGGAGCTGTCGACCCGGGTGCAGGAGGAGATCTTCCTGACCTCCCTGGAGGCGTCGGCGGGGCTCGCCGAGCAGTTCGGGGCACATCCGGCGTACGCCGAGACCCGGGCCGCGCAGGGCGATCTGCACCCGGAGCTGTGGGGTGCGCCGATGACCCAGGGCGCCCGCTGGGCCGCCGTCAAGGAGCGGATCGCGGCGCACGGGCTGCGCAACTCGCTGCTGGTCGCGATCGCCCCGACGGCCACCATCGCGTCCATCGCCGGCTGCTACGAGTGCATCGAGCCGCAGGTCAGCAACCTGTTCAAGCGCGAGACGATGTCCGGCGAGTTCCTGCAGATCAACAACTATCTGGTACGCGAGTTGAAGTCCCGCGGCCTGTGGACCCCCGAGATCCGGGAGGCGATCAAGCGCGCCGAGGGTTCGGTGCAGGACATCGCGGCGCTGCCGGCGGACGTGAAGGAGATCTTCCGGACCGCGTGGGAGCTGCCGCAGCGGGCCCTGATCGACCTGGCCGCCGCCCGCGCCCCGTTCATCGACCAGTCCCAGTCGCTGAACCTGTTCCTGGCCGCCCCGACCATCGGCAAGCTCTCGTCGATGTACCTGTACGCCTGGAAGTCCGGCCTGAAGACGTCGTACTACCTGCGCTCGCGCCCGGCGACGCGGATCCAGCAGGCCACCACGGCGGTCGCGGCCACCACGGTCGTCCCCGCCGCGACGATCCCGGTCGTCCCGGCCGCGACCACCACCCTGGTCGCCAACCCGTCCGGCCCGGGTCAGGTCGCCACCCTCAGCCTGAACCTGCTCGGCGACACCGACGGTGCCCTCGCCGCGTCCCTGGAAAACCCCGACATCTGCGAGGCCTGCCAGTAATGCTGCTCGACCCCGGAATGGACCTGACCCTGCGGCCGATGAAGTATCCGCACTTCTTCGACCGGTTCAAGGACGCCATCAAGAACACCTGGACGGTCGAGGAGGTCGACCTGCACTCCGACCTCGCCGACCTGGCGGTCCTGTCGGACGCGGAGAAGCACCTGGTGTCCCGGCTCGTCGCGTTCTTCGCCACCGGCGACACGATCGTGGCGAACAACCTGGTGCTCAACCTGTATCAGCACGTGAACAGCCCGGAGGGCCGGCTCTACCTGTCCCGGCAGCTGTTCGAGGAGGCCGTGCACGTCCAGTTCTACCTGAACCTGCTCGACACCTACGTGCCCGATGAGGCGGAGCGGTTCGAGGCGTTCGCCGCGATCGAGAACATCCCCTCGATCGCGCGCAAGGCCGAATTCTGCTTCAAGTGGATCGACTCGGTCTTCGACCTGCGCCGGCTGGAGACCAGGGAGCACCGGCGGGCCTTCCTGCTCAACGTGATCTGCTTCGCCGCGTGCATCGAGGGCCTGTTCTTCTACGGCGCTTTCGCGTACGTGTACTTCCTGCGCTCCCGCGGCGTCCTGCAGGGCCTGGCGTCCGGCACCAACTGGGTGTTCCGCGACGAGAGCATGCACATGGCGTTCGCCTTCGACGTGGTCGACCAGGTCCGCCGCGAGGAGCCGGACCTGTTCGACGCGGAGATGCAGCAGCAGGTCCGCGACATGCTGGCCGAGGCCGTCGAGTGCGAGGTGCAGTTCGCCGCCGACCTGCTCGAGCAGGGCGTCAGCGGAATGTCACTGGCCGACATGCGGGAGTACCTGCAGCACGTCGCGGACCGGCGGCTGCAGGTGCTGGGCATCGCTCCGGTCTACGGCTCGAAGAACCCGTTCGCCTTCATGGAGCTGCAGGACGTGCAGGAGCTGTCGAACTTCTTCGAGCGCCGGGTCTCGGCCTACCAGGTCGGCGTCACCGGCAGCGTGACCTTCGACGACGACTTCTAGAAGTTCGTCACCGCCCCGGGACCGCAGTGCCGGTCCCGGGGCGGTCGAGGGGTCAGCGGAGCCGGCGGCGCCGGGTGAGGGAGAAGCCGAACAGGCCGGTCAGGGCGGCCAGGATGCCGCCGCCGGCGGTCCAGAACCAGCGTCCGGAGAAGTCCGGCAGCCAGTCCGCGCTGAACGTGCTGTCCGCGGCCGCCGAGGGGGTGGCCGACGGCGCCGGAGTGGTCAGCACCGTGCCGGGCCGGTTGTCCGGGACCAGAGGCTGGGCCAGGGTGCCCTGGTCGGTGTCCAGGTCGCCGCTGTCCGCGGTGAGCGTGAGGCTGACCTTGAGCGGCAGGCCCAGGTCGGTCTCCGGTGTCCTGGTGCTGGACAGCCGCACGTAGTAGGTGCCGGGCAGCGGGTCACCGTCCTGCGGCTCGGCCCACGAGCGCACCTGCCGGATCCGGCAGCCGACGGTCACCTGCGCGGCGTCCCGGGCCGCGACCGGGCTCTGCTCGCCGGCCACGCAGGCCTGCCGGCGGCGCAGGCCGTCGAACACCTCGATGATCCAGGATTCGTCGCCGGTGCGGCCGGTGGCCGGCAGGGTGACCGCCGCGGTGAGCTCCGGCCGCTGCCCGGCGTCCGCGCTGAACTGCCAGTACAGGTAGTCGCCGGTGACCGCGCCGACCTGCACCGGCTGACCGGCGCTGATCGGCACCGCGGTGAGGAACGAGGTGCCGGCGAGGTGTACGGCGGGCGCCGGGGACGGGTCATCGGCCAGGGCCGGCGCCGGGACGGCGAGGGCCGCGAGGGCGACGGCGGCGGCGGCGTACGTCGTGCTCCGCATCAGTTCTCCCTCCAGGTGGCCACCCAGTAGCGGGTCGCCCAGCCGGCCAGGATGCCGGCGATCAGTCCGGCGACCGCCAGGACCAGCAGGAACAGGAAGCCGCGGCCGAGTCCGGGGGCGTCCGGGGCGTGCGAGGCGCCGGTCAGGCCGATGGTCAGCTCGACCGGCATGCCCAGCGGGCTGGTGGTGGCCGTGGCGAACGAGTTGCTCACCGTCAGGCAGACTTCGCTGCCCTGCTCGGCGGCCCAGCGCAGCCCGGCCGACAGCACATCGGTGCGTCCGCTGCCGGCGTCCAGCCCGCGGACCAGCTCGCGGCCACCGGGCGTCGAGGCGGTGAGCAACACGCCGTAGTCGGGGTTGACCGCCCGGTCCAGCGCGATGCTGACCGAGGCGCGCAGTTCCTGACCGGGCGGTACCGCCACCCGGTAGAACCGGTGCTGGCTGATCTGCTCCCGGTCGGTGTAGACGCCCGGCGCCAACAGCGGCGCGCCGGCGCAGGCCGCGGTGCCGGTGACCACGGCCGGTTTCACCGGTGGCGGCACCACGGCCCGGTCGACCAGCTGCTGCACCCGGTCGGTGAGTTCCTGTTCGCTCTTGGCCGCGGCGTACGTGCCGCCGGTCGCCGTGGAGATGCAGACCAGCTGCTTGCGGGTCTTCTCGTCGGGCGTCAGGCCGAGCGTGTCGATCACCAGGTGGGTGCCCTGGGCGGCCAGTTCCCGGGCGACCTCGCACGGGTCGGGCGGCGTGCAGGTGTCCTCGCCGTCGGTGATCAGCACGATCCGGCGGACCGAACCGCTGTCGCCGAGGTCCGCGGCCGCTTTCCGCAGCGCCAGCCCGATCGGGGTGTACCCGGTCGGTTTCAGGGTGGCGATCGCGTTCTTCGCCTGCACCGCGCTGACCGGCCCGACTCCGACGATCTGCTGGGTGTCCTGGCAGGCCACCTTCCTGTTCTTGCCGGCGTAGGTGGCGCCGAGCACCCGGATGCCGAGCCGGGTGTCCGCCGGGAGCGCGTCGACGACCTTGCCGAAGGCGCGTTTGGCCACCGCGATCCGGGTTTCGCCGTCGATGTCGGCGGCCCGCATCGACCCGCTGACGTCGAGGACCAGCTCGACCCGGGGTGGATCGGTCTCGTCGGCGTGTGCCGGGGTGGCGCCGAGCAGGGTGGCGGCGCCGATCAACCCGGCCGCCACCATGGTGGACAGTCGTTTGTGGATCACGCGCCAAGATCATAAAGGTACGGCGGGCCGGCGCCTTTGTGAGGCCCGGCCCGCCGCTTCTCAGGCGCGCCGGGCGTAGGTTGTCGCCTGTCGCCGCGCCAGGTCTTCGAGGATCTCCTCGGTGGCGGAGGTGCCGAAGCGGGTGACGCCGACCGCCGCCATCGCCAGCAGCGTGTCCAGGCCGCGGATCCCGCCGGACGCCTTGACCTGCACCTTGGCCGACACGGCGGACCGCATCAGGGCGAGGTCGTCGATCGTCGCGCCGGTCGGGGCGAAGCCGGTGGAGGTCTTCACGAACGCCGCGCCGGCCCGCTCGGCGGCCCGGCACGCGGCGAGCTTCTCCTCGTCGGTGAGGTAGGCCGTCTCGAGGATCACCTTCACGTGCGCCTCGCCGGCCACCCGGACGATCTCCTTGATCTCGGTCTCCACCGCGGCGACGTCGCCGGACCGCAGCCAGCCGATGTTGATCACCATGTCGATCTCCGAGGCGCCGCGGGCCACCGCCTGCTCGGTCTCGGCGGCCTTCACCTCGGTGCTGGTGTCACCGTGCGGGAAGCCGATCACGGTGCCGACCCGCACGTCGGTGCCGCGCAGCAGCTCGACCGCGAGCGGCACGTCGGAGGGGCGCACGCACACCGACGCGACCTGGTACTTCGCGGCGACGGCACACCCCTGACGCACGTCCTCGAGGGTGAACTGCGGCTGGAGGATGGAGTGATCGATCATGCGGGCGATCTGCGACACCGAGAAATCCATAGGGCCGAACCGTACCTGTCTAGACAACCGCCTGTCTAGACAGGTTGTCGCTATCGGTAGGGTGTGCCTCATGTCCGCCGGACCCGACTTCGCGCCGCGCTACTTCCGCATCGAGCAGGAGCTCCGAGCGCGGATCGCGCAGGCCCGGCCGCACGACCCACTGCCCTCCGAGCCGGAGCTGGCCCGCGAGTTCGGCGTCAGCCGGATGACCGCGCGTGCCGCCGTCACCCAGCTGGTCAACGACGGCCTCGCCTACCGCGCGCCCGGTCGCGGCACCTTCGTCGCGGTCCCCACCGGCCCGCGCCGCGCCGACAACCTGATCCGCCTCAGCGAGGAGATCCGCAAGCGGGGCAAGGAGCCGTCGTCGCGCGTCGTCAGCGCGGAATTGCGCCCGGCGACCGTCATCGAGGCCACCAGATTGCGGCAGCGGGCCGGGGACGTGGTCGCCATCTATCGCGTCCGGCAGGCCGACGGGGATCCGTTCGCCTTCGAGCACGCCTGCTACCCCGGGGTGCTCGGCGCACTGCTGGACTTCGACCTCTCGCAATCGGTGCATGAGGCGCTGGTGGCGCTCGGCCGCATCCCGACCAGGGGAACGTCGACGATCACCGCCCAGCCGGCCAACGAGGAGGACGCGCGCGAACTCGGCGTTCCCGCGGGGACCGCGCTACTGGTGGAGGAGCGCCTGATCCTCGATCAGGAAGGCCGGCCGCTGGAATTGAGCGAGTCCCGCTACACCGGAACGAAATACCGTCTGGACGTCGCCTTCGGCGTAGAACCCCATCAATAAAGTTCACATTCAGATGCCGTGCGCCGCGGCCGATATCTGATCGCTGCTCTTGGGGGCGAGCGGACGCGGCGATGTGGCCGCAGTGCGTCCTGAACAATCGCCGCGCCCTTCTTCCCTCGGCGTCGCGCCCACGGCGTACCGCCAAGCCTTTCCCGGTGGCCGTCGAGCGCCATCCCCGTCCACGCCTGATCGCCCGACCATGCCGATCCGGTCAGGAGCAGGTCCACACCACCGGCTGGATCCGGCCGGCGGCGTCGTCGGCCTGCCCGGCCACCGTCCGGCCGTCGTAGCTGACCGCGTTCGCGATGACCGCCAGCCGGTCGTCGCCGGCCGGTGCCAGGCCACTCAGCGGCAGCGTGGTGCCGTCGGCCACCAGCACCGCGCCACCGCCGCCCGCCGCGATCCCGGTCTGCCAGCCCTGCGCGTTGATCGCGTCGGCCCTCTTGTCGAACGCCGTGACCGGGGTCGCGGCCCCGGTCCGCAGGTTCCACCGGACCACCCGGATCTCGCCCCTCTCCGCGGCCAGCCCGGCCGCCGCGCCACGGGTGTTGACCACCCCGGACACCCAGCCGCCGCTGATGTGGAAGGCGCGCCCCTCGACCGGTTCACCGTCCAGGTCCGGCAGGCTGAGCGGGTGATGCGTGCCGTCCGGCAGCCATACGTAAGGGATGCGGTCGTCGATCGTCCCGACGACCGTGCCGTCCTGGTCGATATCGGTCGCTTGGGCGTGGGTGGTGCCGGGTGGCACGGGCAGGCGGGTGGGCTGTGCGGTGGCCGACCGCCACAGCACCGGCCGGCTGCCGTCATCGCCGACGATCGCTCCCCTGTCGTTGATCGCCAGAGCCTGGCCGCCGGTCACGCCGGGGAGCCGGGTGACCTGGCCGTTGCCGAAGACGTACGGCAAGGAGGTGGTTTTTGACGAAAAGCCCCAGCCCACCGCGACGCCGGACGCGTTGACATCCGCGAGCTGCTTCTCGAAGGTGCCCGGAATCGGCACCGTGCTGGCGGCGCCGTCCTGCCAGATCACCGGCTGCCACTCGTTCTCCTTCGGATAGGAGCGCCCGACCAGGTATCTCCCGGTCCGGTCGGCGCCGGCGACGAGGGCTGCCGGCGCACCGTCCGGGATCGGGAGCTGCCGCACGGTGCACCTCGTGGGTGGCTTCACCCCGACCGGCGCCGCCGACCCGGGAGTGCTGTCGGCGGCGGTCGGCGTGGACGGCCGCCAGGTCAGCACGCCGCCGGTGAGCACCACGGCGGCCAGCGCCGCCACCCCGGCATAGGTGGTGCGCTGCCGGCTGCGTCGCCGGCGCGCCGTACTGATCGCCCGGCCGACGTCCACCGTGGACGTGGCGCGCGGCTCGGTGTCGATCGAACGCAACAGGTCAAAATCGGACGGCATGTCGGCTCCTCAGTTCGTCACGGCGAGCTCCGGCTCGCCGAGCAGGCGACGCAGGGTGATCAACCCCCGGGAGGTGTGGCTCTTCACCGTGCCGGTCGAGCAGCCGAGCGTCGCCGCCACGTCCTCCACCGGCAGGTCGTAGAAGAACCGCAGCACGAGCACCGCCTGCTGACGGCGGGGCAGCCGGGCCAGGGCCGCCCGGACCACCTGACGCTCCTCGAAACCGCCCGGCTCCAGCGGCGGCGGCTCCGGCGCATGCTGGAACAGCCGCACCCGGGCCCAGGCCAGCCTGCGCTCGTCGACATACGTGCGGACCAGCATGGTGCGCACGTACGCGTCCAGGTGCTCGGCCGCGGACGCCCGCCGCCACTTCAGATACAGCGTGGTGATCGTCTGCTGCACCAGGTCGTCAGCCCGGTGTTCGTCACCGACCAGCAGGAACGCCAGCCGCCGCAGCGCCGGGATCCGCGCCGTGACGTACTCGATGTATTCCTGCTCCGCGCCGTCCCGCATGTCACGCACCCTCCGTCGGGTCATCACCCCTTGGACGGGGACGGCCGTCCGTCCGGTTGTCATGATGCGCCCCCGATCCCACCCTTTCCGGCGACCGCGAGCGCCGGATGTGGCACGGTGGACGGGTGGCCGGCACGCGTCTGCGGCGACCCGCGGGTGTCCGGACACGGCTGCCCCGGCGCGACTTCTCCCGATCCTGGTCCGGGTCCCGGGACCGGTCGCCGCGCAGAGCCGTGTTCGCGCCGGAGGCTGCCGGAGTCGCCCACCCCCGTCGCGCCCGCCGCCGGCCGCGGCCCGCGGTGCGGGCGCCCGAGCCGTTCTCGATCGTCTCCCGGGACTTCCCGGCCGTCAGCGACCTTCCGGTGCTGCGGATTCCGCCCGCCCCCGCCACTCCGGCCGCTCCGGTCCGCCGGGTGCGGACCGGCACCGCTCCCGCTCCCGTGCCGCCGTTGTTCCCGGCCTGGCCGGCGGTCGCCCTGTACCTGGTGCTGCGGGCCGTGAGCCTCATCTTCACCTGGCATTTCGTGGCCGAGAAACACCGCGATCCGTGGGCGCTGCTCGGCGCATACGACGCGGCCTGGTACGCCGGGATCGCCCGGCACGGCTACGACACCGCGATCCCGGTGCACGCCGACGGCACCCTGGCCCCCACCAACCTGGCGTTCTTCCCGCTCTTCCCGGCCCTGGCCCGGCTGGCCGACCCACTGGTCCCGGGCGGCGCGGACCGGGCCGGGATCGCCGTCGCCTGGCTGGCCGGCCTGGTCGCCGCCGGCTGCCTCTACGCGGTCGGCGCCCGTCTGCACGACCGCGCCACCGGCATCCTGCTCGCCGGGCTGTGGGCGGTCCTCCCGCACGCCGTCGTCGAGTCGATGGGCTACACCGAAACCCTGTTCACCGCGCTGGCCGCGGCCGCCGTGCATGCCCTGACCCGCGGCCGGTGGCTGACCGCGGCGGCACTCTGCGCGCTGGCCGGCCTGACCCGCCCGACGGCCGCCGCACTGATCGCCGTGGTCGGGGCCGCCGCACTGGTCGCCATCGTGCGGCGACGCGACGGCTGGCGGCCGTGGGCGGCCGCGGCGCTGGCGCCGATCGGCCTGCTCGGCTACGCGGGGTGGGTCGGGTGGCGGCTGGGACGCGCCGACGGATACGTGCACGTTCAGAAGGACGCCTGGAGGATGTCGTACGACCTGGGCGGATACACCGTCAGGGCGGCGCGCGGTCTGCTGACCGGGGAGTCCACGCCGGCGTATTTCGTGGTCACGCTACTGCTGATCGCCGCGCTGACCCTGCTCGCCGTGCTGGCCACGGACCCGGTGGCGCCGTGGCAGCTCAAGATCTATTCAGCGGCGATCGTGGCGCTGGCGTTCTTCGGCCACGGCTACTACCACTCCAAGGCGCGGCTGCTGCTGCCGGCGTTCCCCCTGCTGCTGCCGGTGGCGGCGACGCTGGCCCGGGCGCGGCGGACCACCGTGGTCGCGGTCCTGGCCGCGATGACCTTGATTTCCGCGGCGTACGGCGTTTACCTCTGCACGGTCTGGACATGGTCGCCGTGAAGTTGGTGGCGACCGGGGGGCCTGGTAGGTTGCCTTCTGCAAGGTCCTGTGGAGCAGTTGGAGTGCTCGCCGCCCTGTCAAGGCGGAGGTCGCGGGTTCAAGTCCCGTCAGGACCGCCTCTCCCCTATGTCACCAGCATGAAGACGGCGGCGTAGTGGCAGGTGGCCCCGGCGCTGACCAGCGCATGGAAGACCTCGTGATAGCCGAACACCGACGGCGCCGGATCGGGCCTGCGGTAGTGGTAGGCGAGAGCCCCGGCGACGTACAACAGACCGCCGGCGACCGCGAGGGCCCCGGCAGCCGGCCCGGCGTGGATCCAGATCAGCGGCAGAGCCAGGCCCGCCACGGCTGCCAGCCCGATGTAGGTGCCGCCGACCGCACGCTCCGGAGCCTGCATTCGCGCCACGTGCAGGGTGGCCGTCACCGCCGCGAGCGCCCACATCACCACCAGGCAGATGCCGTGGTAGCGGGCCGGGACGGCAAGCTGGTACGGCGGGGTGGCGCTGCCGGCGATCAGCACGAAGATCATCAGATGATCGAGGCGCTGCAGTAGCCGGCGCAGCGCGGGCGGCCGGCTGACCCGGTGGTAGAGGGCGCTGGTACCGAACATCGCGCTGACCGTCCCCGCGTAGACCGCGGCCGCGACGACCGCGCCTTCGCCGCGGGCCCCGGCGATGAGCAACCCGCCGGCCGGCAAGGAGAGCAGGAACCAGATGAGATGTATCCAGCCGCGCCAGATCGGCCTGCGAAGTTTCCCGGGTGACGTCCGCTGGGTCATCCTCCCATCAAAACAAACCGGCGGCCGGGTCTACCGTCCGGCTTTGCGGAGATGACCGCGACCGGCCGAGAAAATTCGATTTCGTCGATCCAATGCATGCGGTCGGAAGAATTGTTGAACCGTTCGAGCGGCTGTCTCCGTATTGATCTACAACCGGTGAGACCAACGCTGAGGACGAGGAGAATTTCGTGCGTTCACGTGTGTACCGAGGTGCTGTCGGACGTCGTCGTAAGGCGATCGGAGCGGTCGTGGTGGCTGGCGTGCTGGGGGTGGGCACGGTGACCGGCGTGCAGTTCGCGAACGCGAGCACCACCCCCCGCGCGGCCACCGATCTGGCCGCCTTCGGCGGGCGCCAGGCAGCCGCGCCGGGCCAGAACCCGGCCGGTGCCAAAGACGCCGCGGCCAGGGCTGCGGCGGCCAAGGCGGCGGCCGCCAAGCGTCTCGCGGCCTTCTGTGCCGCGAACGGCCAGGCCGCCGGTGACAATGCCGCGGGTAACGCCGCCGCCGGTAAGGGTGCGGCGTTCGGTAAGGCCGCTGCCGGTAAGGGTGCGGCGTTCGGTAAAGCCGCTGCCGGTAAGGGTGCGGCGTTCGGTAAAGCGGCTGCCGGTAAGGGTGCCAAAGGTAAAGGCATCGCAGCGAAAATTGCCGCCGCCAAGGCTGACGCGGCCAAACGGATAGCGGCCAAGTGCGCCGCCATCAATGGCGCGGCGGCCAATGGGGCCGCGGCTGATGCCGGCGCGGGAAATGCCGGCAAGGCGAACAGCATCGCCGCCAAGATCGCCGCGGCCAAGGCTGCGGCGGCCAAGCGGGCGGCAGCCAGACTGGCGGCCGCCAAAGCCGCCGCAGCCAAGCGCGCGGCCGGCGCGGCGGGCAAGTAGCTTCCGGGCCCGCGACCAGCCTGCGCGCCGCCGGCACTGCCCACCGGACGCGGCGACGCCGCGTGGCGCGGCGGTCAGCGCAGGCTGCGGAACCACCGCCGTTCCGTCAGGTCGCATCCGGGGTCGACGCGCACCTGGTTACGGCCGCCGTGCTTCGCCTCGTACAGTGCGGCGTCGGCGCGGCCGAGCAAACCGTTCACCGTGCTGCCGGCGTCACTGGTCGTCACGCCGATGCTCACGGTGACCGGCAGGTCGCCGGTGATCGTCGCCCAGGACTCCTCCGCGATGTCCCGCCGGAGATCCTCGAGGCGGAAGATGGCCTCGGCCGGCCGGACGCCCGTGATCACCAGCAGGAATTCCTCACCGCCGAGCCGGACGGCGAGGCCGTCGTCGCCGAGCGGCACCTGGGACAGCCGGGCGGCAAGCCGGCTCAGCACGGTGTCGCCGGCCTCGTGCGAGAGGGTGTCGTTGATCCGCTTGAAGTGATCGAGGTCCAGCACCGCGGCGGTGATCGGTGCGCCGGTGCGCGCGGCCTCGGCGAGCAGGCCCGGCAGTTGCTCGTCCATGTGCCGGCGGTTGTGCAGGCCGGTCAGTGGATCGCGACGGGCCTGCTCGCGAAATGATTCGGCCTGCCGGCGGGCCTCGCTCAAGCCGAACATCACCTGTCGGTTCCGGGCCTGCGCCTCGCGCTGCGCGTCGGCCCGCTTCGTTTCGATCTCCTGGTGTGCGCGCAACGCCCGGTAGGCCTGCTCCCACCGGCCGGCCGCGGCATGGATCTCGGACTGTTCCCGCTGAACCAGCGCGGCGAGCAGACCGAGGTTGAGGTCGTCGCAGAACGATCGGCTGAGGTCCAGCGACACCTGCGCGCCGGCCAGGTCACCCTGGTGACGCTGCGTGACAGCGACCGTCAGCAGCAGCTCCGCCTCGCGGTCCGCCTCGACCTTGTCGCTCTCCCGATAGGCGTCCAGCGCGGCCCGGGCGGCCTCCTCGGCGGCCCGATGCTCCCCGAGCAGGAGACGGATCCGCGCCACGGTGTCCAGGTCGCAGCAGTCCAACGCACGGCCGGTCGCCGTGTTGAAGGCCAGGAGCCGGTCGACGGCCGTGCGGGCGTCGTCGGGGCAGCCGGCCTCGTACTCGCCGTGGGCCCAGTTGTTGTAGATCATGGCCTGGCGTTCCACATCGCCGACCTCCAGCGCCAGGCGCGCGGCGGCCTCGTAGCGCTGGCGGGCCTCCGGCATCGAGCCGGTCTCCGCCAGAGCATCGGCGAGCTTGACCAGAATGCCCAGGTAAGCCGACTTGGGAACCGTGTCGTCCAGTGCCTCGACCGCCTGCAGCATGTGGTCCAGGTTCTTGAGCGGGTCGCCCATGGTGCGGGATCCGCGGCCGATCAGCTCGTGCGCGCGGGAGACGACCTGGGCACAGCCGTGTTCGGTGCCCCACTGCAGCGCCTGCCAGCTCAACCGCGCGGCAGCGGCGAAGTCGCCCGTGCGGTCGGTGAGATCAGCCCGCAGCAGGGTCGCCCGCCACTTGAGGATGTCCTCGCCCATTTCGGCGGCGCACTGTTCGACCTTGAGCAGGCGGGGCAGGGCCACTGCGATGTCGGAGCCTCTGTTGCGGGTCAGCTCGTCCAGCTCCGCGGCAAGCGCGGCGACGGTCGCAGGCGCGGGGCTCCGGTCGGTCCGGCGTGCTTCGGTCATGGAGCCTCGTTTCGAGCCAGGCCGCGGTGCGGCGTCGCTGCCGGCCCTCCCCTTCGACCGGGAACCGTTCGAGATGAGGAAGATCCGGCCCCGACCTCGCCATGCGACGACCGCTTCCCGCCCTGCCTATCGTGATCATGAGGAACGGAGAGGCCGTGCGGTACGGCTGATGTGTCCGAATTTCGTACGCGAAGTGATCTCGAATTGGTAAAGATCCAAATATAGCTCTAGTTATGTGCACCAATGACAATGAGCATCACCCATCGACGGGCCACACCTGTGAGATGCGGGCCGGCACCAGGTTAACGCCGGGCCGGTGCGCAGCTTAGCCCGGTCGAGAGGGGCTGAATTGAGACCGTTATCCGTACCGTCCGCAACCCGGCGGGTGGGAGCGGCAGCCGCCGGTGTCTTTCTGCTCGCGGCGTTGCTGCCGCAGCAGGCACAGGCCGCGCCGCTACCGGGCGCCGTGACCGCTGGCACTGACAGCAAGGCGCCGCGGCGAGCCGATTACGATTCCCGTGCGAACCTGGTCGCCGCGGCCCAGGCGCAAGCGCCGGCGACAGCGTCGAAGGGCAGCGCATCGAGCCGCGCCTTCGCCACCGCACCGTCCGCCTCGGCGGTGCAGAGCATGCGCAACAAACTCGGCGTGCAGGGCATCGTCGACATCGATCGGGCCACCGGCACCCCGCGCCGGGTGGCCAAGCTGGACGGCTTCCTGACCGGCCCGAGCCACAAGAAGCCGACCACGATCGCCCTCGACTACATCAAGGCCCACCCCGAGATCTTCGGCCTGGACGCGGCCGACCTGGCCACGCTCGAACTGCGCCGCGACTATGTCGACGTCGCGGGCACCCACCACCTCAGCTGGGTGCAGGTCGCCGACGGCGTGCCGGTGTTCGGCAACGGCCTGAAGGCGCACGTCGCCAAGGACGGCCGCCTCGTGCAGGTCGACGGGTCGCCGCTGAAGTCGCTGCCGTCCACGGCGGGCGCCGCCAAGGTGACCGCCACGGGCGCCCGCGCCGCGGCGGTCAAGGACGTTCTCGGCACGTCCACCGCCAAGGCCACCAAGACGGCGGCCGGCACGACCACCTTCAGCGACAACGGCACGGCCAAGAAGGTCTGGTTCCAGACCGTCTCGGGCCCGCGCCTGGCCTGGCAGACGATCGTCGTCGACGAGGGCTACGTGCACGTCATCGACGCGGTCAGCGGCGAGGTGCTCTACCGCCACAGCACGATCGCGAACGACTCCGCCGAAGTGTGGAAGAACTACCCGGGCGCACCCAAGGGCGGCGTCCCGCAGAAGGTCGACCTGACCGCCAAGGGCTGGCTGCCGGACAACACGCGCCAGCTGTCCGGCAACGTCGCGCACGTCTACTCCGACGTGAACGACAACAACCAGGCCGACCCGACCGAGGAGGTCGGCCCGTCCGGCCTGCACCGGTGGGACTACCCGCTGGCCGACTTCAACGTCGCGGTGGGCGGCCTCTGCTCCGCCGCGTACCCCTGCTCGTGGGACCCGAAGACGGCGAACTCCTGGCAGGTCAACCGCAAGCAGAACGCGGTGCAGCTGTTCACGTTCCTGGGCACCTTCCACGACCACCTCAAGTCCTCGCCGATCGGCTTCACCCGGGCGGCCGGCAACTTCGAGGCGCGCGACGGCGACGCGGTGCAGGGTCAGGCCATGGACGGCGCCGACACCGCGAAGGGTCTGCCCGACGCCGACCACACCGACAACGCGAACATGAACACCCCGCCGGACGGCATCCCGCCGGTCATGCAGATGTACCTGCTGAACCCGGCCCCGGACGCGGTCGCCGCGAACACCGGTGACGAGTCCGACGTCGTGTTCCACGAGTACACGCACGGCCTGTCGAACCGGCTCGTCATCGACGCCGCCGGCAACTCCACCCTGAGCAACATCCAGGGCGGCGCGATGGGCGAGGCCTGGAGCGACTGGTACGCCGAGGACTACCTGCACGCCACCGGTCTCGAGAAGGACACCGCGAAGCCCGGCGACGTGCTGATCGGCAAGTACTGGTCGGCCGGCGGCACGATCCGCAGCGAGGGTCTCGACTGCACCGTCGGCATCGTCTCGGCGGCCTGCCCCGGCACCCCGAACGCCGGCCCCGGCGGTTACACGTACGGCGACTTCGGCAAGGTCTCCTCGCGCGGCCCCGAGGTGCACGCGGACGGCGAGATCTGGGCCCAGACGCTGTGGGACCTGCGTCGCGCGATCGGCAGCACCAAGGCCGAATCGATCGTGACCCGCGGTATGGAGCTGTCCCCGGACAACCCGTCCTACCTGGACATGCGGAACTCGATCATCGCCGCCGACCTGGTGGTCAACGGCGGCAAGAACGCCAAGACCATCTGGAAGGTCTTCGCCAAGCGGGGCATGGGCTACTTCGCCGCCGCCATCGACGGCGACGACACCCAGCCGGTCGAGGACTTCTCGACGCCGCCGGCCGCGGGCACCCCGCGCGGGACGCTCACCGGCAAGGTGACCGACCAGGACACCAAGGCCCCGGTGGCCGGCCTGACCATCGCCTTCGGCGGGCACGCCTCCGGCTTCGCCGGCGACTACCGTGCCACCACCGCCGCGGACGGCACCTACAAGATCTCCGGGATCATTCCGGGCACGTACGCCAAGGTGTACGCCCGGGGCGCCGGCTACGACCAGATCGTCAAGACGCTGTCGGTCAACTCGGGGACCAAGGCGGAGAACTGGGCGGTCCGGCACGACTGGGCGGCCTCCTCCGGCGGCGCGGGCATCATCAGCGCCACCGGGCCGGACTACACGGCGTACGGCTGTGGTCCCGGTGAGCTGCTCGACCAGTCGCAGATCTCCGGCTGGGGTTCCGACGTCGCGGCCGAAGGCCAGAACGCCGTGATCCGTCTGTCCGGCGCGGTCAACGTCGCGCAGCTGGTCGTCAACCCGTCGTCCACCTGTGGCGACGACAAGACGGCCTCCACCAGCGGCTACCGGATCGAGACGTCGAAGGACGGCAAGACCTGGACTGTCGCCGCGAGCGGCAAGTTCCCGGCCGGCACCGTCACGCCCACCCCGGTCGCGCTGGCCGCGGGCACCGGCGACGCCATCGAGTACGTCCGGTACACGATGCTGACCACGCAGGCCCAGGACGCCGGGCTGTGCGCGGCCGGCCAGCCGGGCACCGCGAACGGCTGCAAGTTCATGGACTCGACCGAGCTGGCGGTCTACGGACCGGCTGCCTGACGAGTGACGATGGTGCCGGTTGCCCCTCGGTGGGCAGCCGGCACCACCCTTTCTGCCGGGAGGCCGGGCTCATGACGCTCCGGTAGCCAGGTCGGCCAGCTCGTCGAGGTGGACCCGGTCGCGCCCGGCCCGCTTGGCGGCGTACAGGGCCTCGTCGGCGCGACCGAGCAGGTCCGCGACGGTGCAGTCGGGCGCCGCGGTGGTGACGCCGATGCTGACCGTCACCGGCAGGTCGCCGGTGATCGACGTCCATCGGTGAGCCAGCACCGACCGCCGGAAATCGGCCACCCTCATGATCGCTTCCGGCGCGGCGACACCGGTCATCACCAGCAGGAACTCCTCGCCACCCAGCCGGGCCGCGAAGCCGTCGACGCCCGCGTCGACCTGCGCCAGCAGGCCGGCGAACGCCACCAGGACGGCGTCACCGGCCTGATGGGAGAGCGAGTCGTTGATCCGCTTGAAATGGTCGAGATCAAGCAGGGCGGCGATCACCGGAGTCGCGCCGGTGCCACCGCGGCTGAGCAGCCCGCGCAGGTGTTCGTCGACGAACCGACGGTTGCGCAGCCCGGTCAGCGAATCGCGGCGGGCCTGATCGCGGAACGACTCGGCCTGCCGGCGCGCGTCGGCGACCTCGTACGCCGCCTGCAGGTTGCGGGCCTGCTCCTCCCGGTCGGCGTCCCGCTGCCGCCGTTCGGCCTCGTTGGCCTCGCACAACTTCCGGTAGGCATCCTCGAACCGGCCCGCCGAGGCGAGCAGGGCCGCCTGCTCGGTCATCACCCCGGCGGCCAGCCGGCCGAGCCGGTGCCGTTCGCACAGCTCCGCGCTCTCGGCGAGCGCCGCCCGGGCGCCCTCCAGGTCCCCCCGCCGATGCCGCGCCATGCCGAACGTCAGCAGGTACGCGGCCTGCGCATCGGCCTCGACCTTGTCGTGCGGATACAGCTCAAGTGCATCGCGGGCGGCCCGCTCGGCCTCCTCGACATGCCCCAGCTCCAGCGCGACCCGAGCCACCGTGTCCAGCTCGGCGGCGTCCAGCGGCCGGTCGTGCGCCCGGGCGAGCGCCCGCAGTCGCTGCAGCACCTCCCAGGAGCGCTGCGGCTCGCCGGCCTCGTACTCGCTGTAGGCCCAGTTGTTCAGGGCGGTCATCTGCCGTTCCAGATGACCGATCTCGGCGGCGGCCGCCAAGGCCTGCTCGAACCGTTCCCGGGCGGCCGCCATCGACCCGGTCGCGGCGAACGCGTCGGCCAGCTTGATCAGTGCCAGGATCCGTTCCGCCGGCGGTGTGTCGTCCCCCAGCGCCATCACGCACTGAAGCATGTGCTCCAGGCCTCCGCCCAGGTCGCCGGCGTTGGTGGCGAGCCGGGCGAGCAGCCGGTGCGTGCGGGAGATCAGCAGTTGGGAGCCGTGCTCGGCCGCCCACCGGCGCACCTCGCCGACGAGCCTCGCCGCGGTCGCGCCGTCACCCTCACGCTCGATGGCGTCCGCCCGCAGAAGCGTCGCCCGCCAGAACAGCTCACTCTCACCGGACGGCCGCAGCGCCTCGATCAGCCGGTCCAGGCGAGCGTGGGACTCGGCCAGGTCCCACCCGATGTCCTCCTCCAGCAGGTCCAGCTCAGCGGCAAGCTCCGCCACCTTCCCGCGTGCCGCCATCTGGTCACCGCTTCCTCATCGGGGTGCGCTGTGCACCGCGGGCCTTCCTTTCGGCGGCACCCGGCCGTTCATGAGGCATCAAGCCGAGCAGGCTGCCCCGCATCCGGCCGATCAGCGGGCAACGAGGAGGAAATCTACTCATCGAGTGAATCGGGCGCGGCATCTTCCCTTCGTAGGAGCGGGTGCGGCCCCGGCACCGGCCTGTCAGAACCTGCCCGCGGCCACGTCCGCGAGACTCACGCGGGTGACCTGGTAGTTGGCGCCCGAGGCGCCTGCGCCGCTGAGGAAACGCATCGGGACGCCGGTGGTGGCGTCGATGGTCAGGGCCTCGGTGCGGTCGCCGGCCATGGCCGGCTTGCCCACGGTCAGGGTGAGCGTCGCCTTGCCGTCGAGGATGCCCTGGGTGACCTTCACCTCGGGCAGCGTCGACAGCAACCGCAGCACACCGGCGCGGACGGTCGGGCTGCCGGCCCCGGCCTCCAACGCGAAGATCGAGTTCAGCCATACCCGGTTGTCGACCAGGTTGACCTTGAGCACGTCACGGATCTGCCTCGGGACCTTCTTGCCAATCGGCCCCTGGTAGGGCGGGACGACGCCCGGCCCGGGATCCTCGACCTGAAAGGCGCCGGTCATGTCCGCCATCTTTTTGCGGGCCACGGTCAGATCACCGTTCACCGCGTACTTGGCGGCCTCGACCGCCACCCGGAACGTGTCACCCGCGTCGGTCTGGTTGTGGCGCACCTTCGCCGGCAGCCCGGCGCGGGTCTTGGCGAAGTAGTACTTGCCGTTGTCGGCGTACAGGTCCCACACCACGTCCTTGTGCGGAGAGTTGTAAGCGTTCCACTCGTCGCGTCGCACGAGCGCGGCGTCGCCGGGCTGCTTCTCGATCGTGGTGAGGTAGGCGGCCAGCTGCACCAGCGGCTGCTGGGTAGCCGATGTTGCCGGGCTCGTGGCGGTGGCGCTCCGCGTCGGGCCCGGCTGCGCCTCCGTACGCGCCGGGGCCTGTGTTCCCGTGCCGCCGACGGCGACCGCGATCGCCGTCACGGCGGCGACGGCGAACGTGGCGCCCCCGCCGGCGCGCCAGGCGAGGCGACGGTTCTTCAACGTCCGCCCGCGGCTCTCGATCCGGTCGAAGTCGGGCGTGTACGGCCGGTCTTTGACGATGTCGTGCAGTGCCGTGCTGAGCTGTTCCTCGGTGTCGTTCGGCATGGTCAGTGGTCTCCTCGGTTCAGGACGGACTTGAGCTTGGCCAACGCGCGGCTCGTCTGGCTCTTGACGGTGCCCTCGGTGCACCCGAGGACCGCGGCGGTCTCCCGTTCGCTGAGCCCTTCCAGGAACCGCAGTACCACGGTCGCCCGCTGCCGGATCGCCAGGGACTGAAGCGCCTGGACCAGGTCCGCGCGGCTCACCACACCGTCGGAGAGATCGGGAACCGTGAGCTGCCCCAGGTCGCTGTCGCCGTACGTGGGCACGTTGCGGTGCCGGCGCCAGTGGCTACGCGATTGGTTGATCAGGATGCGTCGCACGTACGCCGAGGGGTTCTCGGCCCGCTGTACCTTGCGCCAATGGCTGTAGGCCTTGGCCAGCGCCTCCTGGACGAGGTCGTCCGCCAGATGCCAGTCTCCGCAGAGCAGGAATGCCGTGCGGTGCAGCGAGGCCGCGATCCCCAGGACGAAGACCCGGAACTCCTGCTCCGCGCCGCTCATCGCCCCGGTCGGTCGGTGCTTCGTTTCGGTCGTCACACCGAGGAAGACTCAGGTACCGCCGAGAAAGTTGTCAGCGGATTCACCAGAGCGGCATTTATCTCGTTCAGATAGGTACGACAGCAGTCCCCGAAGAAATCCAAGGCAACGCCTTGGGTGACGCGTCGGCCGACGCAACAAACCTCATCGCCACGGTTCAGCAGCTGTGCCCCAAGCCGATCGGCGTGCTCAAGGTCGGGATCGGGCGTTCGCCGGGATTGTGGTCGCTAGCGCGCGAAGAGCCCGAGATCCCGGGCGATCGGCGGGACACGAACGCGGAGACGGCGAAAGCGTAGACGGGACCGGCTCTCGGTGCGGCCGGTCCCGTCGTGGCTGGTGTTCGGTTTCAGCGGTGGTAGGTGCGGGTGCTGCTGTGTGAGACGTTGCCGGCTCGGTCGTACGCACGCAGTTGCACGCTGAACGTTCTGCCGTAGTTGGCCGGGTTCAGGGTGAAGCGGTAGCCGGCGGTGGTGTCGGTCGCGACGACGGTGCCGTTGACCAGCATCTGCACCTTGGCGATGCCGTTGTGGTCGCTGGCAGCGGCGGTGATGGTGGCGGCTCGGGTGAGTCTGGTGCCGGTGGCGGGCGCCGCGCTGATCGCGAGGGCCGGTTTGGTGTTGTCGACCACGACGGTGCGGCTGGCGGAGGACTGGTTGCCGAAGCGGTCGGTGGCTTGCCAGGTGACGGTGAGCCGGCCGTCGCGTCCGGTGGGCACCTTTCCGGTGGCGGCGGTGCCGGGGGTGCCGACGCCGTTCACGGAGGTGGCTGCGACCCCGCTGGGATCAGTCACGGACGCGGTCGTGGTGAAGCTGGTGCCGCGAACGAGTTTCATGTCGCCGGGGGTGATGTGGCTGATGGCCGGGCCGGTGCGGTCGAGGGTGACCGGGAAGGTGGCGGTGGCGTCACCCGGGCTGAGCACGAAGTTGTAGCCGGACAATGCGGTCCCGGCGGAGGTCTGGGGCTCGAAGACGCCCTTCCCGTCACCACCGTAGACGTATGTGGTGCCGCCGGTGTCTCGGGCTAGGACGTCGGTGGTCTGGTCGCCGTTGAAGTCACGGATGGCCATGTCCGGATAGTTCGGAGTGATCGTGCCGTCGGCGTCTCCGACATCAACAAGCGGGTCACCGACGTCACCTACGACCCGCTGGGTCGGACCTTCCAGACCTGGGATGCGGGGTGGACCAAGTCGGCGCACCTCGCCCAGCCGACGGCCACCTACAACTACATCTTCGACCCCGACCGCAAGACGTACCCGTTCGTGAAGACGGTGGCGCTGAACTCCGGCGGCGGCACCAACACGTCATTCACCATCTATGACGGTTTCCTGCGCCCCCGGCAGACCCAGTCCGAGGCCGTCGGCGGCGGTCGGGTCGTCACCGACACCCTCTACGACCAGTTCGGCCGCGCCGACATGGCGTTCGGCGCGCACGCCGAACCCGACGCGCCGTCGGGCACCCTGTGGTGGGAACCGGAATGGTCGGTGCCCACCCAGACCCTCACCGAGTACGACCGGGCCGGCCGCGCCACCGCCAGCATCTTCCGCTCCGGCGACGGCACGACCAACGTCGTGGAGAAGTGGCGGACCACCACCAGCTACGAAGGCGACCGGACCACGCAGGTGCCGCCGGCCGGCAGCACCCCGACCACCACGCTGACCGACGTCCTGGGCCGCACCTCCGAACTGTGGCAGTACAACACCGCCGCCGGGATCGCCGGCGGGCACGACACCGTCAAATACGGATACGACGCCAAGAACCGGATGACCTCGGCAGCCGACTCGGCCGGCGACACCTGGACCTACAAGTACGACCTGCTCGGCCGGCAGATCGAGACCAAAGACCCGGACAAGGGCGCGTCAAGCTCAACCTACAACGACTTCGGTGACCTGCTCACCACCAAGGACGCCACCGGCCACGTCCTGGCCTACGAATACGACTCCCTCGGCCGCAAAACCGGTCTCTACGACGGCAGCATCACCGAGGCCAACAAACGCGCCGAATGGAAGTACGACACCCTCGCCAACGGCCTGTACATGTACGGCAAAGTCACCCAGGCAACCCGTTACGAGACAGCTGCTGACGGTACCCGGCAGCCCTACATCTGGCGTCCCACCGGTTTCTCCGCCCGCAACCAAGTCAGCGTTGAGCAGTGGGTCATCCCGGCAGCCGAAACGGGACTTGGCGGCACCTACAGCTACGTCCACAGTTTTTCCCCATACACCGGCGCGGAGACCGGCATCACCTACCCGGCAGCGGCGACGCTAACTAGCGAAGGCGTCGAGACCACCTACGACAAGGCGAGCGGCCTGCCGACCGCGCTGAAGTCGCTGTGGTCTGACCCCGGCAGCTACGTATCCGCTCAGCAGTACGACGCGTACGGCAAGCCGACCTCCACCATGCTGAAGATCACTGGCGGGGTCTACGCCCAGCAGATGATGTCCTACGAGGGGGACACCCGCCGGGTGCACGAGGTGAAGGTCAAGCCGGAGACCGCGACCGGCACGGTGGCCGACCGCACCTACAACTACGACGCATCCGGCAACATCCAGCAGGTCACCGACGCGCCGGAGGTGGGCCAGACCGACACCCAGTGCTACGTCTACGACTCGCTGATCCGGCTGACGTCGGCGTGGACCCCGAAGTCCGGCGTGGACTGCAAGACTTCGCCCACGGTCGCCAACCTCGGCGGGCCCGCCCCGTACTGGATCGACTGGACGATCGACGCGCTCGGCAACCGCACCAAAGAGGTGTCGCACGGCATGGCCGGGGACACCTCCCGCAGCTACGCGGTGCCCACCGCCGGCAAGGATGTGGTCCGGCCGCACGCGGTGACCGGCATGACCACGACCACCCCGGCGCAGAGCAGCACCACGGTCGGCTACGCCTACGACGACGCCGGCAACATGACCAGCCGGCCCGGCGACACCGGCACCCAGACCATCACCTGGGACGCCGAAGGCCACCCGGTCAAAACCGTCGAAGGCAGCAAGGTCACCACCGACCTGTTCGACGCTGACGGCAGCCGCCTGATCCGACGCGACAGCACCGGCGCCACCCTGTTCCTACCCGGCCAGGAGATCCGCCGCCTCGGCGCCAGCACCACCGCCAACGACGCCACCCGCTACTACAGTTTCGGCGGCGCCGTGGTCGCCTCCCGGACCGTCGCTGACCGAAGCTTGACGTGGCTGTTCAGCGACCACCAGGGCACCCAGTCGACCGCGGTCAACGCCTACACCCAGCAGGTCAGCATCCGGCGCCAGACCCCGTACGGCGCGCCGCGCGGCACCAACCCCACCTGGGCCAACAACAAGGGCTTCGTCGGCGGCGACCTGGAACCCACCGGCCTGACCCACCTCGGCGCCCGCGAATACGACCCGGCGCTGGGACGCTTCATCTCCGTCGACCCGGTCCAGGACCTGACCGACCCGCAGCAGTGGAACGCCTACTCCTACTGCGGCAACAACCCCATCACGCAGTCCGACCCCACCGGCCTGCGCGGTGATGACCAGTACTACGGGCCCCAGGCTGCCGCGAAACGCGAAAGCCCCGCGTACACCGGCGACCCGGACAGCGGCGGTGCCGGTGACGGCACCCACGACTACAACGGCGGCGGCAGCAGCCACGGCAGTGGTGGCGGTGGCGACGGTGGCAGCGGCAGCCACAACCAGCCGAAGCCGAAAAAGAAGTCGTGGTGGGAGCGCGGCGTCGACTGGGTCAGCGAGAACAAGAACACCCTGATCGGCGCGGGCGTCGGCATCGCCACCTTCATGGGCTGCGAGGCCGTCACCGCAGGCGCGGGCACCCCCGCCTGCATGATGGCCGCCGGCGCCGCCGGCAAGCTGACCACCGACGCCCTCGACGGCAACATCCACGGCGTCGTCGACGTGATCAACTCGGCTGGCGCCGGCGCCCTCGAAGGCGCACTAGCCGTTCCCCTTGCTGCCGCCGACGCGGTCAGTCAAGTGGGCAACATCGCCAACGACGTCAAAAACGGTGACTGGGCCGCGGCAGCAGGCCACACAGCCCTCGGCGCACTCGACGTCATGACCGTCGTCGACGGCGTCAAGGCCGGACCTAAAAAGGAGGTCGCATCGCAGGAGGAGGGCGTACGACCTCCCAGTACATGCAAAAATAGTTTCACCGCAATGACACTGGTGCTTCTGGCAAACGGCACCAGCAAACCGATCAGCGACATCAAGATCGGCGACAAAGTTCGCGCCACCGACCCTCAGACGGGCAAGGACACCGCCGAACCGGTCGAAACCCTGTACGACAACCTCGACCACGACTTCGTCGACCTCACCGTTAAACACCCCGACGGCACCTCTGCGGTCATCAACACCACCGCACACCATCCATTCTGGGACCAGAGCGACCACAAGTGGACCGACGCCGCTGACCTTCAGGTCGGCCACCACCTGCGCGATACCCATGGCCAGGCCGCGACCACGATCACCAAAGTGCACGCCTACACCGGCGCGCACCACATGCACAACCTCACCGTCACAAGCCTCCACACGTACTATGTGCTCGCCGGTGCCACGCCGGTACTCGTACACAATTGCGGTGGAGCTCACCGTGCGGAGGGCGAATCAAGCCAAGGTGAAGATTATGAGCCCAGGCACGGCAGGCCAGAATCCCTTGATGTTTATCCACTGCGTCACGCTGTTGCCGGAGCTGCAGAGGGTGCTATCACAAAATGGGATAACAGTCTGCCGAAGAGAATTATAGGTATGCTGCCGGGAGATTCCTGGAAATCGGTTGCAGATGTGGTGGGGCGGGCTGCTTATGGTGCCTTCTATGGGCGAAGGGCATACTATGATTGGGGTGGAGGCTATCCGGCTGTTCATCGTGCGCCCGACGATTACAGTGGTAGGCATCGGGCTAATTGATATGCTGACACAGCTTTCAGGTGATCTTCATGATTGACGTAAGTGGGGGGCTCAGCGCCGTTTTGCTGGGCGCTTGCCGTGCCGCGGTGAAGTTGCACCAACCGGTGATCGGCGCCAATGTTGTACTGGTTAGTCTGGTGAATACCTTCCCGAATTTCAGGAGTGTGCTTCGATATAATCCCGAGGAAGATGTCCGTCGGATAAGGCGAGAAGATAGGCGCGGTGGCTCCGCTGAGCCTTCCTCTGAAATTGACCCCATGTTGTTGGGCGTCATTCGAGAGGTGCACTGGCAGGTCTTCGGACGACCGTCCGTTGATGGTGATTCTCGTCCTCAATGGGATGACGAAGTCCTCGCAGCGTTGAGACTGGCTATGGCGATATCCGTAGCACGGGGGGATCCTTGGGTCGGTCCGGATCATTTGTTGGAAGCCCTTCTGGCTGACCCGACCAACACGGCTGGTCTGCTCGTCGAAGCCCAGATGGTCGATTTGGATCGCCTTACGCGGGTGGCGCGACGTACCTGGCCGGTTGCTGGAGGGAAACCACCGATCCGGAATCTGGCGGACCATTTGGCTCGAGCCGGGGCTCTCGTGGATCCTGCTCACCCGGGTCTACAGCGGTCGACCGCGTTGACTAGGGGGCTTACCTCCGGGATCGTCAGGTTGGCCGCGCAGGCGAGTCCCGCTCTCGCTTTCTTGGAACAGGAAGCGACTGCGGAGGCCGTGCGGTTGGGTCACGATCGGACCACCCTCGTACATCTCATTCTCGCTGTTCTGGTGTTGGAAGAGCAGCTGACCTCGACCGGCTTACGCCCATCCGGTGAATACGCTGTCTCCTGCGATTTCGTGCTACGTCCGTTCGGGATGACTCGGTCCGAGGTATTCGTGTCGCTGGCTGATGTGCCGCAGGAAGGTGCTATCGCGGCACCCCAGCGGCGGCGGAGTTGGCGGAGCAGCCCGAAGAACCCGCCGTGGACGCTGCCGGCTTGCCAGGCGGGTGACACGGCTCGGACTCTTGCTGCGAACGGGAAGAAGTCACCGGGGGGAAGTGCGGACCTGCTGTTGGCAGTTCTTTCCCATCCTGATGATGCAGGTCGCCGACTGCTGCGTGAGCACTCTGTGGATCCGAGCGCTGTCGAGGAACTGCTTGCTCGTCGACTCGAGTTGTGACGAGCTGGTGCCAAGGTTGAACAGGCCTGCGACTTCGGTGGGTGGAGACACCCAGCTTGCGCAGATGGTTGGAAACGTGGATGGCGGCCGATTCGGAAGAGGTAGAGACGGCGGCCAAGCCCAGACGGCATCAGCCGCCCTTCGTCGACTCCCTTGTGGGCCTACCGGGATGGGAGCAGGAGACCCTGCGCCGGGGGATCGACTTTGTCACCTACCGGCGGATCGCAGACGCACTCGGTCTTGTCGACGTCGCTGCGTTGGAGAGCCTGCTCGCCGCGCACCACCCCACCCGTGACACCGACTTGCTCTGGAAAGTGGAAGACGCTCGGGTGTGGAGCCACGGGGGCTAACGGCGAAGAGCCTAAGCCGAAGTTGATCATTTGAGGCTTGCGGTAAACGCGTCTGTTGCACCTGATTCCGGCACCTTGATCTAGCACCGGCAGGGCATCTTATTTCGGCGCCGGCTGCATCGGCGGCTTGTGACGCTTCTGAATCGAGCGATGGTCGCGGGTTAGCCTGTCCGGATTCCGCGTGGTTGGAGGTTCCGTGAGCCAGAGTGTGCTTTCGGCTGATCGGCTATTGGCGTGGTCCGGTGACGCTGGATGGTTGGCCCGAGGTCCACGCATTTCTCGGTGACGGTGCGCAAGCTGCGGAACGTGATGCGGTGGCCGCGTATCCCCGCTCCGGGACGCCGATCGTTGCCTTTGCTGGCTTCTCGCCCTGCGGCGTCTGCGGGGTCAATAACGGAAGTACAGAGCGGACCGACGGCGAGCATTTCGTCTGGCCAGACGGTCTCGCGTACTACGTGGAGGCGCATAATCTCCGTCTGCCAGAGCACGTCATCACGGTTGCTAGGCGAGGGCCCGTCCGGTCCGTCGATCCTCTCGCGTTGGAGCGGGCGTTGTTCGAGACCGGCGAACTGGTAGTCGACGAACAGTGGTGGCGGAGTCTCGCGTCGGCAGACGAGTCGGTGCAGCCAAACGGGTAGCCCGCGGACATCGCCAGTGTTGGATGGGTGGGCTGGTGGACCTTGAGTTGACACTCAGGGAGGAAGTTCAGCCGGCCTTACCCGCCCTCGACGAGTCGACCGAGGATCTACGCGGCTGGCCCGCCCCGTCTGCCCCAGCCGCCCCCGGTTCCGATCCAGAAGTGCTCGAGGACCTGTGGTCACCACCGATCAACCATGGTCGCTCATCAGGATCAGTGGGCAGACTACCGTCTGTCCACGGTTCGACTGCTTCATCCGCCCCCCAGTCGGATCTCCCCGCCACGGCACTGCTGGTCAGCAGGGGGTGTTATCGGGTGCTTGCGGTCATCCCTGGTCAGGTAGCATGGACACTCGCGCCCTCGTAGCTCAGGGGATAGAGCAACGGTTTCCTAAACCGCAGGTCGCAGGTTCGATTCCTGCCGGGGGCACTCCATCGATCTCCCTTGAACGTGCCCGGAACCGGGCAAACAGGGAGGCAGCGCGCGCCTGCTGGCGGTCCTCGACGAGCGCCGGCCCGGGCCGGTGCTCAAGGCGACGACGACCGCCGAGGACGGCCGGCGCAGCGCCTATTTCGGCACACCGATGTTGTCGGGGCCCAGCACTCCGGGGCAGGCACTCGGTATGCCGGTGCTTCCGGGCGGCAATCCGCAATCTTCCAGGATCTCGGAAGGCAGCGGGACGGGCGACGTCGCCCGGGCCGACGGTTCCGGGGCGGGGCCTTCTGCCGGCGTGGCGGGACGGCAGCCGGCGAGCAGCACCGTCGCCGTCAGCGCGGCGCACAGCTGCGGGAGACGTAGCGACACGACGGTCCAGTCGGCAGCTTCGGGTCCGGACTGAGGCGGCCGACCCGGCATGCCCGCGGTGCGCAGCGCCGGCTCGATTCCGGTTCAGGCGTGGCTCGGCGCCGCCCCATAGCGGACCGGCACCGTCCGGCGGTGGGCGGTGGCGCACAGGACGCCCAGCACCCCGATGGCCAACCACCCCACGGTCAGCATCAGCCCGGTCCCGGCCGCCCCGCCGTGAGCGGTCAGGGCGCGAACGGCCAGGATCGGGCCGTACGTCGGCAGATAGCTCGCCGTCGTCGTCAGGGCGCCCGGCACCGCGGAGATCACCGCCGTGGTCAACGCCAGGACCGGCACCAGGATGGCCGCGAGCCGGCCGGCGGTGCGGAAGCCGATCAGCAACGCCTGGATCACCAATATGAAAGCCACCCCGATCAGCACCGCGACTGCCAGCAGGGCGATCACCCGCAGCGGGGCCAGGCGGAGGAACGCCTCGGCGGCCGCGCTGACCACGACCGCCTGCGCCGCCGCGTATCGCAGCAGCGGCCGCGCGTTGAGCACGGCCAGTCGCCAGGTCGGGCCGTGCCAGGTCAGCGGGTCGCGGCGGGCCGCCGGGGTGAGGATCAGCGTGACCAGCGCGCCGAGCCACAGGACCAGGACCACGATCGGCCCGGCGGTCAGGCCGCCGACCGCGGTTTCGGTGGCTTCGATCGGGGTGGCCGCGACATCTCGCAGGTGGGCCCGTTCCGCGTCGGTGTAGGTCGGCACCTGGTTCCGGCCGTCGTTCAGGCCGTCGGCCAGGTCGGCGGCGCCGCCGGCGAGCGACTGCGCGCCGTTTTCGAGGCGTTGACCGGCGGTCCCGGCGCGGCGTACCGCGGTGGTCAGTTGGTCGGCGCCGGTGGCGAGCCGGCCCGCGCCGGACACGAGCTGTCCGGCGCCGCCGGCCAGCCGGTGCGCGCCGTCGCGGACGGCGGCCGCTCCGGTGGCGGCCTGGCGGGCGCCGGCCGCGACCGACGTGGCACCGCCGGCGACCTGGGTGGCCGCCTTGTCGAGGCGGGCGGCGCCGCCGGCCGCCTGATTGATCGCGCCGGTCAGGGCCGGGGTCCGGTCGGCGAGCTGGTCGGCGCCGTCCGCCACCCGCTGCGATCCGTCGGCGAGCGCGCTGATCCCGTCCCGGAAGGTGACCACCTGGTTCCGCAGGTCGGCCACCGGATTGCCGGCGGCCGCCAAGGCATCCGCGGCTCTGCGAAGTTGGGCGCACACGTCGGCGGGTGTCTCGCACCGGTCGGCCAGCTTGTCCAGATCGGGCAGCCGATCGATCCCGTTCACGATCTGGTCGGCGATCGGGACCACCGTGCCGGCGAGTTTCCGGTTGCCTTCGGCGACCTGTTCCGCGCCGTCCGCGAGTTTCCTGGTCTGCGTCGGCAGGTTCTTCGTGCTGTCCCGGAGCGTGCCCAGGCCGTCGGCGAGCTTGCCGGTTCCGGCCGCGACCTGCCCGGCTCCGCTCGCCAGCCGGCCGGCCCCGGTCGCGAGCTGCCCGGTCCCGGTGGCCAGCCGGTTCGCGCCGTCGCGGAGCTCGCCGGTGCCGTCGGCCAGGGTGGACGCGCCGGTGCTGAGGCGGTCGGTGCCGTCGGCCAGGGCGTCGCTGCCGGCCGCGAGCTGCCGCAGCCCGACAACCAGTTGCCGGTTGCCGTCGGCGACCCGCGTGGCGCCGTCGGACACTTTGCCGGCGCCGTCCGCGGCATCCCCGAGCTGCCGGTGCATCCGGTTGAAGCCCAGGTAGACGTTGTCCAGGTACGTTTCGACCACGGTCTGGTTGAGGGTGGCGACCGCGGCGCCGGTCAAGGTTCGGCTCACCACCGGATCGATTCCGGCGGCGGTACGCGATGAGCTCACCGACACCCGGGCCCGTTCCGCCGTGGCGGGATCGGCGTTGCCGACGGAGGTCGCGGCGCGCGAGAAGTTCGCCGGGATGGTCACCGCCACCCGGTATCTTCCGCTGTTCAGGCCGGCTGCGGCGTCGTCTGCCCCGGTCAGCACCCAGGTGTAGTTGTCGCCGGTGTGCGCGACGAGTCGGGCCGCGAGTTCCCGCCCGAGCGGCACCGTCCTGCCGTTCACGGTGACCGGCTCGTCGCCGTTGACCACGGCCGCGGTCACCGTCTCCAGGTGACCGGCCGGGTCCTGGAAGGCGGCGAGCAGGGCGGTGGTGGCGAGCACCGGCACGAGCAGTGCGGCGGCCCATCGGGGCAGCGTTCTCATGCGTACACCTCAATGGTCTCGGTGATGTCGGGGTGCTGATCACGACCGGTCACCAGCACCGTGCTGCCGCGGCCGGCGGCGGCCCGCAGCGCGTCCAGCGCGAGGGCGCGTTCCGGCAGGTGTTCGAAGCCGTCGATGAGCAGCAGCGGTGGGCCGGCGGCGGCCGCCTCGGTGATGTCACGCAGCGACGGGCGGCGCAGCAGCGCGGCGACCGCGCGTACGCTGCCGGCGCGTTGCGGCAGCACGTGGCCGAGGGTTTTGATCCGGCCCGACACGCCGGTGGTCCGGCCGCCGACGGCGAGCAGGAATGCGCTGGTCGTGTGCGGGTCGCCGACCACTTCGACGAGTTCGCCGGGGCCGATCCGGACCTGGCGCGGCAGGAAGGGCAGCCCGTCGGCGGCGATCACGTCGGTGCTGTCCGGTTCTGGCCAGTCGGCGAGGGCCAGTTCGCGGGTCACGCCTGCGCCCTCGACGTCGAACGAGGGCAGGGCCCGGTCGAGGCGGGCCGGCAGCCACCAGGCGCGGTCGCCGAGCAGTGCCAGGACCGCCGGCACCAGTGTCATGCGGACCAGGAAGGCGTCCACGAAGACGCCCACGGCCAGGCTCAACGCGATGGGTTTGACGGTGGCGGCGCCCTCCGGGACGAAGGCCGCGAAGACCGCGAACATGATCGCCGCGGCGGCGACCACGACCGGCGCGGAGGCCCGGAAACCAGCGTCGATGGCGTGCCGGGCGTCGCCGGTGTGCACGTACTCCTCCCGGATCCGAGAGACCAGGAAGACTTCGTAATCCATGGCGAGTCCGAAAAGGACCCCCATCAGAATGATCGGCAGGAAGCTGATCACGCTGCCGGTGTGCGCGACGTTCAGCTGGTTGGCGAGCCAGCCGCGCTGGAAGACCAGGGCGGTGACGCCGAACGCGCTGCCGACCGAGAGCAGGTAGCCGGCGGTGGCCTTGACCGGCACCGCGACCGAGCGGAACACCATGGTCAGCAGCAGCAGGGACAGGCCGACGACGAGGATCCCGAACGGCACCAGGGCGCCGCCGAGCCGGGCCGAGACGTCGACGCCGACCGCGGTGATCCCGGTGACGGCGGTGCCCACGCCGTACTCCTGCCGGAAGTGTGGTTCGAGGGCGCGGAGCCGGGCGACCAGCGCGACGGTCTCCGGTGAGTCCGGCGCGCTGGCCGGCACCACCTGCACGATGCCGATCTCGGCGCTCGGGTTGGGGGTGGCGATCGGGACCAGCGCGACGCCGGGCACCCGGGAGATCTCGGCGCCCAGCTTCGTCATCAGGCCGACCGGGTCGTGCGAGGCGATGATGTCGGCGGTGACCAGGAGCGGACCGTTGTAGCCGGGCCCGAACTCGGCGGAGATCACGTCGTACGTCCGTCGGGCCACACTTCCCGGCGCCTCGCTGGCGCCGTCCGGCAGTGCCAGCCGCAGTTCGCCGGCGGGCAGGGTGAGCGCGCCGAGCCCGGCCAGCAGCACCACGATGGTGATCACCGGGTGCCGGGTCACCGCGCCGACCCAGCGTTCGAAGATCCGTCCCTGCCGCTGACGCGGCTTCGCGGCCGGGCGGATCCGGTCGCCGGCCAGCGCGAGGAGGGCGGGCATCAGGGTGATGGCGATGAGTACGGCGATGGCCACCGCGAGCGCCGCGCACAACCCCATCGTGGTGAGGAACGGTATGCCCGCCACCACCAGCCCGACCAGGGCGATCACCACGGTCAGGCCGGCGAAGACGACCGCGGACCCGGCGGTGGCGACGGCCCGGGCGATCGACTCGGCCACGCTCAGCCCGTCGCGCAGCTGGTCCCGGTGCCGGGACAGGATGAACAGCGCGTAGTCGATGCCGACGGCCAGCCCGAGCATCATGGCCAGCGTGACCGCGGTCGACGGCACGGTGACCACCCGGGTCACCCCGTACAGCAGGCCGACCGACAAGCCGACGCCGAGGATCGCGGTGAGCAGCGGCAGCCCGGCCGCGACCAGCGAGCCGAAAGTGATCAGCAGGACCATCAGGGCGACGGCGAGACCGAGCCCCTCGACCGGGCTCGGTTTGGGCACCCGGTCCGCGTACGCGTCGCCGCCGACCACCACGCTCGCGTGCGGGATCGAGGCGCCGATCGCGTCGACCGCGGCCTTGGTCGACGGCTTGACGTCCATGAACGCCACGTCGAACTGGACCGTGACGATCGCCGCCCGGGCGGTCCGGTTCCCCCGGAAGCGCTCGTCGAACGGGCTGATCACGGCGACCACCTGGTCGAGCCGCTCGGCCCGGCGAACCGCCGCGGTGATCTCCGGTTTGATCGTCGCCGGGTCGACCCCGGTGATCACGATCTGCGCGGACGAGCCGCTGACCTCGGGGAACACCCGCTTCAGGGTGTCCAGGGCCTGCTGCGACTCGGAGCCGGGGATGGTGAACGCGTCGTCGGTGCCGCGGCTGATCAGCAGACCGCCGCCGGCCAGCAGGACCAGCGTGATCAGCCAGCCGGCGAGGGTGCGGCCGCGGTGTCGGACGACGGCGGCGGCGAGGCGGTGAAGAGCGGAAGACACGGGGGTGCCCCTCCAGGGGGTAGCCACGTGCAGAGAAACTGCACAGGTGCGTGCAGGTTAGCCTTCCTGCTCAGATGTGTGCAAGTTTCAGGTCCCGGGCCGCCGCGATGGCCGACTCCGCCGCCTGGACCGGTAACCCGGCCGCGACCAGCACCGCCGTCGAGGCGGCCACGCCGTCGTCGTGCCACACGCCGTCGTTCACCGCCTGGATCATCGACAGGGTCATCCCCTGCAGTGCCAGGGTCAGCAGTTCGGGCGGCAGATGGGTGGCGAACCGGCCACCGGCCCGCCCGCGAACCAGCAGCTCCAGGCCCTGCGCCCGGATCGGGGCGAGCAGCTCGTGCAGCCGGGCGGCGCTCAGATCGGCCTCGGCCAGCGTCATCAGCAACCGGTACTCCGCGCCGACCGCCCACACGGTCAACGCGAAATCGGCCAACGCGACGTCCGGCTCCAGCCCGGACCGGTCGGTGCCGCCGAGCGCGCCCAGCAGATGCCCGGACACCTTGTCGGCGAGGCCGTCGAGCAGCGCCTCCCGGGTCGGGAAATGGCTGTAGACGGTGCGGCGCACCACCCCGGCAGCCTGCGCCACGTCATCCATGCTCGCCGTCGGTTGCCGGGACAGCAGCTCCTGGGCGGCCCGCAGGATCCGGTCCCGGTTCGCCTCGGCATCACGGCGTTTCGTCGGCATGCGCAAACAGTAAACCGGCGCCAAGGGCAACCTTTCCGCGCGCCACGGCAACCATCGCGACGGGTGGATCCCCGGCATGCGAAAGGCATCCCCATGTCACGCAGAATGCGTAGCCGTACGCCCGGCGTCCTCGCGTGTGCACTCGCCACGATCGCCTCGGGGTAACCGAGCTGGGGGATTCCGCACCATGGCGGCTTCCCGGATGGTGGAGTGGTCACCATAGGTGACCATCGGTGCGATGCCGTGGACAGCCGCCGGGAGCCCATCATGATCAGCCGACCGCTTTCGCGCCTGCTCGCGCTGGCCACGCTGCTGCTCGGCACCCTCGCCGGGGTCGTCGCGGCCGGCCCGCCCACCGAAGCCGCCGTCCGCCCGCCGCGCGTCCTGCGCAACCTGGCCTACGCCCCCGCGCAGCCCGCCGGCAGCCATGGCCACTTGATCGACCTCTACCTCCCGGCCCAGCCCGCTACGACCCCGCGACCGCTTCTGATCGTGATGGGTGGCAGCGGCTGGTTCGCCGACGACGGCAAGGGCTACGCCCCGGTTCTGGTCCCGTATTTCACCGCACACGGCTTCGCGGTGGCCGGCGTCTCCACCCGCTCCAGCTACCAGGCCAAGTTCCCGGCCCAGGTGGAGGACATCCAGGCGGCGATCCGCTGGCTGCGCGCCAACGCGGCCCGCTTCGAAGTCGACCGCGCCCGGATCGCCGTCCTCGGCGACTCGTCCGGCGGCTGGACCGCCCTGTGGGCCGGCTTCACCGACCCCGGCGTCCGCGCGGTCGTCGACCTGTACGCCCCGATCGACTTCCTGGAGATGGACCCGCAAATGCTGCCCGGCGCGTGCGCGTCGTTCAATCGCGCCTTCCGGCTCGCCGACTGCCACATCGACGCCCGGTCACCCGAGTCGTCCCTGCTCGGTTGTGCGATCCTGAGCTGCCCGGAGCGGGTGGCCGAGGCGAACCCGCTGCACCGGATCACCCCCGCCGCCCCACCGGTCCTGATCATCCACGGCACCCAGGACGCTCTGGTCCCGCTGGACCAGAGCGACATGCTCTTCGACGCCCTGCAGGCCGCGGCCGTCCCGGCGACGTACTACACCGTCCCGGGAGTGGGTCACAACCGCGACATCGTCTCCCCACGGGCCGCCCGAGCCCGGGTCCGCCACACCACCCCGGCGCTGACCCCGGACGCGGCCCGCCCCACCTACGCCACCATCGAGACCTTCCTGCGCGCCGCCTTCCGGACGGGCTAGCCGTGACCCCGGCGGCGTCCTCCTGCCGGGCATGACGTGTCGAGCGCCGGTCAGCAGGAACAGGTGATCGAGGCGCAGATGGTGGACCGGCGCACCGGGTCGGGCAGATCCGCAACGTGACGGTGGTTCGCCTGGCGGCCCGGGACACCATCGAGGGGAAAGTGCCGGCTTTGCGGGCGCGCGAAGCCGCATTGTTCGCCGGCCGGTCTCTCCGCCGCCGACATCCGGGAACTCCGCGGCTGATCCGCCAGCCAACTGATCTTGAATAAAAGAATATCTAGATATTTGCGTCGGCCTACTAGAACGGGCCTCATGCGAAAAATCTTGGTCGCCGCGATCGCGGCGAGCACGCTGCTGCTGGGCCTGCCGATGCCCGCCTCGGCGGATCCGCCGGGCAGCACGGCCGACGCGCTGCCCCGCGGATGGTCCCTGGAGCACCGGTCGCTGACCTGGACGAGCGATCGGGCCATCCGGACCGGTGACGCCGCGGTCGAGTTCTGGTCCGGGGATCGGCTGCTGGGACGGGCCCGGGGCACGCGTGACCCGCACGCGTTCACGCTGCCCGGAACCCCGCCCGGTGGGTTGAAGGACCTGCAGGTCAAGGTCGGCGGCAAGCGGGTGGACGCGGCCGCGCCGGCTTCGGTGCAGCGCCGGGCGGCGGGCTCGCCGGTCATCCCGCCGATCCTGCCGGCCAACCCGGTCGACCCGGGAGTGCCGGGGCCGTACCGGACCACGACCGGTGAATACCAGCTGCCGGGGGTGCACCTCTCCACCTACAAGGCCAAGGTCGAGATGCAGGCCGTCGTGGTGGCGCCGAAGGGCGCGCCCGGCAAGCGGCCGCTCGCGCTGTTCCTGCACGGCCGGCACTGGACCTGCTTCGCCGGCACCGACGAGAACGCGATCAGCGCCGACTGGCCGTGCGCCGCCGGCTCCGCGCCGGTGCCCAGTTACCGCGGCTACCTGCAGGCGCAGCAACTGCTGGCCTCGCAGGGCTACGTCACCGTGTCGATCTCGGCGAACGGGATCAACGCCCAGGACGACGCGGACGCCGACGGCGGCGCGCAGGCGCGCTCGGCGCTCGTCCGGATGCACCTCGCACACTGGGCCGACTGGGCCGGCAGCGGCCGCCGGGCTGCGCCCGCGATCGTTCGCGCGGCGCCGCCCGCCGACCTGTCCCAGGTCCTGCTGATGGGTCACTCCCGGGGCGGCGAGGGGGTCAACCGGGCCGCGCTGGACAGCGTGAACCCGGCGCCGGGCGCGCACGACGACTACCAGGGCAAGGTGCGCTGGACGATTCGCGGCCTGCTGCTGATCGGGCCGACCGCGTTCGGGCAGAACCCGCAGCCCGACGTGCCGTCGGCGACGATCCTGCCGGGCTGCGACGGCGACGTCTCGGACCTGGAAGGCCAGATGTACGTCGACGCCACCCGCGGGCTCAGCTCCGGGCGGGCGCTGCACAGCGCGTTGCACGTGACCGGCGCCAACCACAACTACTTCAACACCGAGTGGACGCCGGGGCAGGCCGTCGGACCCGCCTTCGACGACTTCTCCAGCGAGACGCCCGACCCGCTGTGCACCCCGGGGACCGCCCCGGCGCGGCTCACCCCGCAGCAGGAGCAGACCGTCGGCGCCACGTACATCGCGACCGCCGCCCGGGTGTTCCTCGGCGGCGACGACCGGGCCCGCCCGCTGCTCGACGGCTCCGGGGTGCGCGCCCGCTCGGCCGGCCCGGCCCGGGTGCTGAGCCACGCGCTCGGCGGCAACCGCCGCCCGGTGATCGTTCCGGACGCGGCGCTCACCGTCCGCGGCGCCCGGCTGTGCGACGAGGTCGCCACCGACGCCGCCAAGGGCTGCCTGGACACCGACACGATCGCCGGTGCCTCGCCGCACTTCGTGCCGTTCGCCGTCCCGGAACCCGGCCGGGTCGCGGTCGCGCTCAACGGCACCGGGACCGCCACGTTGCAGCCGGCCAAGCCGATGCCGGTGGCCGGTTCGCAGGCCCTGGCCCTGCGGCTGATCGTGCCGCCGAACGCGCCGGCCACCTCGTTCGCCGTCGCGGTCACCGACGACCACGGCCGGCGCACCGACCTCGGCCCGGCCACGGTCACCGGCATGCCCGGCACCGGCGTGACCACGTCGTACTGGGCCCAGGAGGTGCGGCTGCCGCTCCCGCGGACGGTCGGCACGGTGGCCCGGGTGGAGATCACCGCGCGTGGCAACCGCCCGGCGTGGCTGATCGACGCCTGGGGCTGGCAGCCCGGCACCCCCGCCCCGCGACCGGCCGCGCTCGACCGGATCGACGTCGGCGACCTGACCGTCGCCGAGGGCGACTCCGGCACCCGCACGCACAGCGTGCCGGTGCGGGTGCGCGGCCGGCAGGCGGCCGACGTCCGGCTGTTCCTGACCGACCCCGGCACGTCGGAGACCAAGTCGTGGGTGGCCCGGGTCAAGCCCGGCGACACCCGGATCTCGGTGCCGATCAAGGTCACCGGTGACACCGTGTACACCGGGGACCGGTCGTACCCGCTGACCGCCAAGGCCGTCCGGAACGCCGTGGTCGGCGACTACTCCGGTGGGGTCCGGGTGCGCGAGGACGACCCGATGCCCAAGGTCACCATCACGCCGGCCGTGGCCACCGCGACCGAGGGCTCGCCGCTGACCTGGACGGTGCACCTGTCGACGGTCGCCGGCGGTCCGGTGTACGTGGAGTTCGTGACGCAGGCTCCGCCGGCCGGGCCGGAGCTGTCGTCGACCGACGTCGACGCCCGCTGGTTCACCGACCAGACCGGTGAGGACCCGAAGCCGTCCCGGCCGCTGTCCGGCGCCGGCCTGCAGCTGTTCGTGGCGATCGAACCGGGGACCACGTCGCTCGCGGTGACGGTCCCGACGGTCGCCGACGGGGTGGCCGAGGGCGCCGAGCACGTCCGCTTCAAGACGCAGGTCTACCCGTCCGACTTCGGCGACCCGATCCCGCTCGGCGTGATCGACGGCACGGTCACCGACTGACCCGTGGATGCCCGGGGCGACCTCGCCCCGGGCATCCACCCGGTCGGGAGGTGCGCCGGGCCGACTCGTCTCCGTCGCGGCGACCGGGGCGAGAACGGGGAGAAAGAGGAGCCTTGAAGAAGGCCTTGCTTGCCACTGGTCGACGGCATCCCCCTGCGGCGCATGCGACGACCGGGAAGGGAAGGTCGGTGGGAAGCGTCCCGCTGGCCGCCGGCATCGGCGGCAGGGGGCGGGCGGTGCCGGGGGTCAAGCTGGTGGCGGATGCCGGCAGCCGGCCGGGTGTCGGCGGCGTGACGCCGGTCGCAGCGGTCAGGCGGTGGCGGCCGGGAGGATCTTTCCGGTGATCTCGCGGAGCTGATCGACCTCGGTCGCCGAGAGGTGGTCGAAGATCAGACGACGGACCTCGGCGACGTGGCCCGGAGCCGCCGCCTCCAGCACCGCCATGCCGGCCTCGGTCAGCGCCGCGATCTGGCCGCGCTTGTCGAACGGGCAGGCGCGGCGGCACAGCCAGCCGCGCTGTTCCAGGCTGGTGACCGCGTGTGAGAGGCGGCTGGTGGTGGTGCCGACCATGCGGGCCAGATCGGTCATCCGCATCTGGTGGCCGGGGGCGGCGCTGAGGTTCGCCAGGATCTGGTAGTACGCGTGGGGGATGCCCGCGTCGTCGCGCAGCTGCCGGTCGAGGGCGCTGGGCAGCAGCATCAGCAGCTGGGTGAGGTTGAGCCAGGCGGCCATCTCGGGGCTGCTGAGCCAGCGGGTGTCGGTCGCGAGGGCATCCTGGGTCATGTCGTCTGCATCCCCATGACGTGGGCGTTGATATCGCGTACCGCCTCGCCCAGCGCGGCGATCTCGACCACCTGCACGCCGTGACCGAGCAGCGTCTCGACCCCGGTGCAGTCGGCGAAGTGCAGCGGTTCGCGCAGCGCCAGCACGACCCGGCGGATGCCGCTCGCCAGGATCAGCTCGGTGCAGGAGACCGGCCGGGACTTGCGGACGGTGCACGGCTCCAGCGAGGTGTAGAGGGTGGCGGCGCCCAGGTCGAAGCCGCGGCCGGCCAGTTTGGCCAGCGCCTCCTCCTCGGCGTGGAAGTGCGGGTCGGTCTCGCCGGTGTAGCCGGTGGCCATCGGGTTGCCGGCCGGGCCGACCACGACCGCGCCGACCGCGTAGTGGGTCGGCGACGGCGGGGAGAGCCGGGAGAGGTCGATGGCCGACCGGGTCCAGAAGAGGTCGGCCTCGGTCGCGTCGCGAAGCGTCATGCGGCACCGGTCAGGTCGAGGGTGTGCGCGGTGTGGTCCCGCTTGGCGGCGAGGTACCGGGCGTTCGCCGGGGACAGGTGCACGCCCGTAGGCAGCTGCTCGGTCACCTCGACCCCGAGGGCGGCGAGCTGGCCGGCCTTGTCCGGGTTGTTGCTGAGCAGCCGGATCCGTTCGGCGCCCAGGGCGTGCAGCATCTGGGCGGCGGGGGTGTAGTCCCGCTCGTCCTCACCGTGGCCGAGGGCCAGGTTCGCCTGGTAGGTGTCGAGGCCGGTGTCCTGCAGCGCGTACGCGTCGAGTTTCGCGTACAGGCCGATGCCGCGACCCTCCTGGCGCAGGTAGAGCAGGATGCCGCCGGCCTCGGTGATCCGCTCGGCGGCCTCCCGCAGTTGCGGGCCGCAGTCGCAGCGCTGGCTGCCGAAGACATCGCCGGTGAGGCACTCGCTGTGCGGGCGGACCAGCGGGTTCGTCGCGTTCCGCCAGTCGCCGAGGCCGAGGGCGAGGTGCTCACGGCCGTCGGCGAGGCCGGTGAAGGTGAACACCTCCGCGGTGGTCGCGTAGCCGTCCGGGAACTCCAGCGGCACGGTGACCCGGGTGCGGACCTGCGCCGCCTGTCCGATCGTCACTGTCATCGCAACCCCCATAGGTTGTTGAAGTTTCACCAACACTATTCGCCGGTTGCTCTTGAAACTTCAACAAGCAAGAGAGTGGGCTACATCACGGAGGCCGCGACCCAGAAAACCTGGATCGCGGCCCCCATCTCCAACCTAGCGGCTGGTGGCGTCCGCCAGAGCCCGCTCCACCGGCACCGGCTTGCCCAGGTAGAAGCCCTGCCCCAGGCGGATGCCGCAGGCCCGCAGGGCATCGCGCTGCGGGGCCGACTCGATGCCCTCGGCGATCACCGTGCAGTCGTTCGCCTCGGCGAACTCCACCAGCGTGCGGATCGCCGCCTGCCGGGCCGCCGACGTCTCGATACCGGCCAGCGTGGCCGGGCCGAGCTTGAGGATCTCCGGTCGTAACGTCTCCATCCGGGACAGCGTGTCGAACCCGGCGCCCGCGTCGTCCACCGCGAACCGGGCCCCGGCCGGCAGCCGCTCCAGGTCACCGGCCTCCGGGCTGCGGAACTCCAGGACCAGCGGCCGGTTCGCCTCGTCCAGCAGCGGCGCCAGCTCGTGCGGCCGGCGCAACAGGTCGTTCGAGACGTTGACGGCCAGCCAGGCGCCGGCCGGCAGCGAATTCGCCGAGGCCAGCGCGGCCCGGATCAGTGCCGCGTCCAGGTCGATGTGCAGGCCCTGGTCCTGTGCCGCGGCCAGGCTCAGCTGCGGGGTGCTGCCGTCGGCGAACCGGGTCAGCGCCTCGTAGCCGACGACGTCGCCGGACTCCAGCTCGAAGATCGGCTGGAACACGGTGAAGAAGTTGAACTCCTCGAACGAGTGCGACACGCTGGCCTTGCGGCCCCGGGTGACCGGCGCCTGGCTGGACCGGACCGCGACCATTCCGGAACCGCCCCGCTCGGCGCCGCCGTAGTGCAGCACCGACGCCCAGTCGCCGATCGCGCCGCCGCCGAGCGCGGCGGGGGCCGGAACCGAGCTGACCGGCGTGCCCGTGGCCTTGTTCTTCGGCTTCACCGGGCGGTACAGCCAGGCACGCAGATGGGCGAACAGGTCGATCAGGGTGTTGCCGAGACCGACGAACGCGATCATCGCGTACAGCGAGAGAAGGAGATTGAAACCGGCGAAGGCCAGGTTGTTCCAGAGCTTGTGCTGGACGTCGTGCACCACGGTATACCCGCAGAGCGCGATCAGGGCCAGCGGCGCCAGCAGGTAGAACGTCGCCGCGGTGGTCCGGTTGCGGACCTTCGGCGTCCGTTTGAACTGGCTCTTCTCGCCGGTCAGCAACTGCAGCAGCGAGGCGAAGCTACCGGACAGGTTCACCGGCAGCAGGATCAGGTTGAAGCCGTAGATGCGCAGCACGTCGAGCCGCTTGTAGCCGTTCGCCTTCAGGTCGCCGGCCATCATCATGAAATACGGCACCGACACCAGCAGCAGCACCGGGTTGAGCAGATCCTTGTTGAACGGGTAGACCAGCATCACGACCAGGCACACGGAACTCCAGAAAATGGAGGCCATGTAGTTCACCCGCAGGAACAGCTCGCCGAACCGGTTCTTCTGCTCCCGCTTGTTGCGGGCCTTGAACTGGTCCTTCAGCCGGGACAGGATCAGCAGGCCGCCATTGGCCCAGCGCTGCCGCTGAATGCAGAGCGACCCGAAATCCGGCGGCGTCGCGCTGTACGCGAGCCGCTCCGGGTAGTTGTACAACGTCCAGCCGTGCACCCCGAGGTCGATGGTCGACTCGGTGTCCTCGATGACCGTGCGGTCCTGGATGTAGCGCTTGATCTCCCAATCGCCCTCGTAGGCCGTCTCGCAGATGTCATCGAGAGCCTTCTTGCGGAGTACGGCGTTGGCCCCCACCCAGAACGTCGCGTCGTACTGCGTCATGCCCTGGTGCACGATGTGCTGAATGTCGGTGGTGGCCCCGGAGATCCGTTCCACCCGGGTCGCCGCCCCGGGGAAGGCGCTGTACGGCGTCTGCGCCACCGCCACCCCTGCCGACGCGCCCTGCTCCATCATGTGTACCAGACGCAGCGCATAATCCGGCAGCAGCACACTGTCCGCGTCCAGGGTCAGCACATAATCCGGATTCGGCACGGTCAACTGGGCGCGACCCGGTCCGGCCGGCACCAGCGCCAGCCCCATCGGCGTACGCACCTCCTGGTAGCTGCCGCCCATCAGGCCGATGTAGCTGTTCAGGTTCATCGCCTTGTTCGGCTCGCCGGACAGCGACACGTACCGCTTGCGCTCGAAGCTCGTCATCGACACGCCGAAGATCGCCAGCAGCCGGCTGTACAGCTGCACCAACCGGGCCACCGGCAGGGTGGCGTTCTCCTCGGCGCCGGTCTCCAGCGCCTCGGCGATCGTCGACAACTCCTCGGCCAGCGCGTTCAGGATGTGGTCGACGAAGAACGTGTCGGTGTGGTCGACCATCTCCTGCCGGTTCGCCAGCCCGTACAGCCAGCCGGTCGCGGCCCGGTACTCGGCGGCCAGCGCCCGCATGTCGTCGCTGGTCCCGACCCGTTGGCCGCGATCCGCGAGCGCCTGCTCGAACTGCTCGAACGCGGCCTGCGCCCGGTTGAACGGCACCGCGAGCTCCGCCTCGATCGCGCCGGGCAGCCGCCGGGCGGACAGCAGCAGATCCCGGGCCGACCGGGTCTTCGGCTGCTGCGGGTCGTCGATCAGCAGCACCACCCGCAGACCCGGGTACTCCTGCAGTGCGGCGGAGAGCAGCGTGGTCCGGACGACCCGCTCGTCCTCCTGGTACGACGGCACCAGCACGGTGACCGTCGGCGTCTTCGGCTCGGCCAGGAACGCGTCCAGCACGATCCGCGGCGACCGCTGATGCCCGCGACTGCGGTAGAAGAAGCCGATCCGGGTGATCAGGTACGCCATCGCCGAGGCGGCGAGACCGGTGATCACCAGCATGTAGACGATCGCCTCGACCGCCAGCCGCGCGGTGCTCGCCCGGCCGACGATGAACTGCTCGAAAATCGTGTAGGCGAGATAGCCGGCCCAGACCGCGATGGTGAGCACGATCGCGAGCCGGCCGCGGGCGATCCGCCCCTCGGAAATGGGTGGCGGAACCACCGGATGGGGGGCCGACCGCCGGTCGGCGCCCCACTGGCGCTGGGCGTCCGGCCGGGGCTGGGCCACCGAGGTGCGCTGCATGGGGTTGCCCTTCATGGGTTGTCGAATCCGGCCTCGGCACTGGGACCGTTCGACACCCCATCGGCGCTGGCAGGACACCGCATGAAGGTTTGACCGGAAAACCTCGTGGGTCCTTCAGTCCGCCGCCGCGGCGCCGATGTGACTGCCCAGACACCCATGAACGAGAGGGCCCCGATGCTCACCGACCGCGCCACCCCGCAGACAGTGCGGCCGGACGACGATCCGCTGGCCGATCCGAACTGGCAGGAACCCGAGCAGCCCGGCGAGAGACTGTCCTGGTTCCGGTTGCTCTTCCTGATCCTGGCGCTCGGCGCGGTCGGCGCCGGCAGCACCTTCGGCGCGATGCGCCTCAGGGAGAACGCCGGCACCCGGGCCAAGTCGTGGGCGGTGCCGTACGTCGACGTGACCCTCACGCCGACCTTCGAATTCCAGGATCCGGACGCCAACCCGGCGAACGACGTGGCCCTCGGCTTCGTGGTCGCCGACCGGACCGACGGCTGCGTGCCGAGCTGGGGCGGGGCGTACACGCTCGACGAGGCGGCCGCCTCCCTGGAACTCGACCGGCGGATCAGCCAGCTGCGCGCGGCCGGCGGCAACATCATGGTGAGCGTCGGCGGCCAGAGCAACACCGAACTCGCGGTGGCGTGCGCCGACCAGGCGCGGCTCACCGAGGCGTACCGCCAATTGGTGAAGCGCTACCAGTTGGCCACCCTCGACCTGGATGTGGAAGGCGCCGCCCTGGGCGACCAGGCGTCGCTGAAGCGCCGCGCCGCGGCGCTGAAGACGGTGCAGGACGAGCGCAAAGCCGCCGGTGACCCGCTCGCCGTGTGGCTCACCGTGCCGGTCTCCCCGTCCGGCCTGACCGCCGACGGGCTCGCCGCGGTCCGCGCCACCCTCGACGGCGGCGTCGCACTGCGCGGTGTCAACGTGATGACCATGGACTACGGGACCGGGAACAGCGCGAACCCGGACATGCTCGGTCTCACCACGCAGGCCCTCGACAACACCCACAAGCAGCTCACCGACCTGTACCTGCGACTCGGCGCGCAACTCACCTCGGCACAGGTGTGGTCGCGGATCGGCGCCACCCCGATGATCGGGCAGAACGACGTCGACACCGAACGGTTCACCGTCGCCGATGCCCAGGGACTCGCCACGTTCGCGGTCGACAAGGGCCTCGGCCGGGTATCCATGTGGTCGCTGAACCGGGACGCACGGTGCAAGGGCACCTTCACCAACGTGGTGGTGCACTCCAACACCTGCAGCGGTGTCGACCAGCAGGCGCTGGCCTTCTCCAAGGTGTTCGCCGGGCTGCCCGGCACCTCGGTCGGATCATCCGGCCGGGACGCGGTGGAGATCCCCAACCGGTCGTCGGCCATCGACGACCCGACGACCAGCCCGTACCCGGTGTGGCGGCTGACCGCGCAGTACGTGGGCGGCTACAAGGTGGTCTGGCACGGCGTCGTCTACCAGGCGAAGTGGGCCAACTCGGGAGCCGATCCGTCGGCGGACGACACGGCGGGGGCGCCGAACCCGTGGTCGGTGGTGGGGCCGGTGACCACGGGCGACAAGCGGCCGACGCCGACGCCGAACGTGACCGGCGTGACGAACGTGTGGAATCCCGGCACGTCCTACCATCGCGGAGATCGAGTCACTTACAACGATTTGCCGTACGAGGCCCGGTGGACCACCCGGGGCGACGCACCGTCGACCGACTACCCGGTCGACCCGGATGAGGCATGGGCGCCGTTGTTCACGGTGCCCGGGGAACCGGTGGTGAACTGAGATTGTCGTGGGCGGGCCGTCAGGCCCGCCCACGGCTGTTTCGCTGGCTAACCGCGATCAGTGATTCGAGTGCGGGCCGCCCGCACCCGGGCCGCCCGCGCCGGGACCGCCCGCACCGGGACCACCCGCGCCGGGACCCCCGTGCCCACCGGGACCGCCCGCGCCGGGGCCGCCTGCACCGGGGCCGCCTGCGCCGGGGCCGCCTGCGCCGGGGCCGCCTGCGCCGGGGCCGCCTGCGCCGGGGCCGCCTGCGCCGGGGCCGCCCGCGCCGGGACCCCCGTGCCCACCGGGACCGCCCGCACCCGGACCGTCGTGTCCGCCCGGACCCTCGTGTCCGCCGGGGCCCCCATGTCCGCCGGGGCCGCCCGGACCCTCGTGTCCGCCGGGACCGTCGTGTCCGCCCGGACCGTCGTGGTCCGGCCGGCCGTGCCCGGGCCAGTTCGGCCGGTTCGGCCAGTTGCTCGGCCAGATTCCCGGCCGCCACCGGCTGTCCCACCGCTGGTCCCAGTCGTTCTGGTCGACGACCAGCGCGAACGCTCCGCGCCGGACCCCCCACCGCACCCGCTCGCAGGCGTGGTCGTCCCAGGCCCGGAACCGCTCGCCGACCTGTCCGGCCCGCTCGCACGCCCAGAAGGTCCGGTAGTACCCCACGACCTCGTCGTCGTTCCACGGGTCCCGCTGCGCCTTGGCCGGCGCCTGGGAGTGTCCGGTCGCCGCAGTGCTGGGCGCCGCGGCGGCCGGCCCGGTCGCCAGCACGGCGCCGCCCAGCACTCCCAGGCCGGCGAGGCCGAGCACACGCATGGTGTTCCGCATGATCTTCCCTTCTGTCTTTTCCCCCCGAACTTCAATAACCATGACAGAAAGCACCAAACCCGCATAAAACCGAAACTCATCCTTTCAGCCCTACCTAGATCACGTTCGGCGCCCACCCGGCTCGGATGCGGCGACCCGGGACGGGGTGCTCACGGCGTACCGCCGCAATGGAGGGATTGAGGTTTTGCGGGTTCGAGCGTCGGGACGGGAACGTACCGTCACTCGCTGTATAGACAGCCGACAGGTAACATTCCGTAGTGGACAGACGCGGAGCGGGCCGCCGTCGGGTTGAGTGGTCGTTAAGGGCGGATTCACCCACGTCCTTTGTGGGGTGAACCCCTTTCTGTTACCTGGCTGAGAGAATTCCGTCACCAAGCCTCCCTAATCTGCGGCGCACTCACTTCCATAGGGAGACCTGTTTCCATGCGTCCATATCTACGCAGCGTGAGTGCCGCTGCGAGCCCGCAGGCGATCCGAGCCTTGGGCGCCGCGGCCCTCGCGACCGCGCTGGGTTTTGGTTTCTCCGGGCCGGCGTTCGCGGCCGAAGCCCAGATCCCCTTCATCAGCGAGATCCACTACGACAACGCCGGCTCCGACTCGGGTGAGGCGGTCGAGATCGAGGCGCCGGTCGGGTTCGACCTGAGCGGCTGGCAGATCGTCCTCTACAACGGGCACACCAACACGTCGTACGACACCAAGACGTTGTCCGGGGCCGTTCCGGCGGCGGGTGTGGTCGTGCAGACCTACCCGGCGAATGGCGTCGAGAATGGACCGGACGACGGTGTCGCCCTGGTCAAGCCGGACGGCACGGTCGTCGAGTTTCTGAGCTATGAGGGCACGCTGGTCCCGGTCGACGGCCCGGCCACCGGCCTGACCAGCACCGACATCGGGGTCGCGGAGACCACCAGCACCCCGGTCGGGCAGTCGCTGCAGAAGATCGACGGCAAGTGGACCGGCCCGGCCGCGAACACGTTCGGCGCCCTCAACAAAGCCGGTGGCACCGACCCGGACCCGGCTCCGGCCGGTTGCACCACCGCGGTCACCAACACCATCGCCGAGGTGCAGGGCACCGGCGCGGCGTCCCCGCTGGCCGGGCAGAAGGTCACCGTCGAGGGCGTGGTCACCGCCGACCACCGCACCGGTGGCTTCGCCGGCTTCTACCTGCAGACCGCGGGCAGCGGCGGCGCCGATCGCCCGGTCGCCGCGGGTGCCGCGTCGGACGCCGTCTTCGTGCACGGCGGCACCGCGGACATCAAGATCGGCGAGCAGGTCCGGGTGACCGGCACGGTCACCGAGTTCAACTCGCTCACCGAGCTGTCGTACACCGCGAAGTCCGACGTCCAGGTCTGCGCCACCGACGCGACCCTGCCGACCGCGGTGCCGCTGAAGCTGCCGGCCGGCGACGCGGTCCGCGAGTCGGTCGAGGGCATGCTGGTCGCGCCGGTCGGTGACTACACCGCCTCGGACCCGTACTACCTGACCACCTACGGCGAGGTCGTGCTGGCCGCCGGCGACAAGGTCGCCAAGGTGCCGACCGACGTGGCGAAGGCGGGCAGCGCCGAGGCCGCGGCGGTCAAGGCGGAGAACCGGGACCGCCGGATCCTGCTGGACGACGGCAAGACCACCAACCTGTCGGCGAACGGGATCGCCCCGCCGTACATCAGCAAGGAGCAGCCGATCCGGGCCGGCGACAAGGTCGCCTCGTTCGGTCCGGTGGTGCTCGACTACGCCTACGGTGACTGGCTGCTGGAGCCGACCACCCCGGTGTCCGCGGACACCCCGGCCGCGAGCCGGACCACCTTCGACGACAGCAACCCGCGGACCGCCAAGCCGGCGGCCGTGGGCGGTGACATCAAGGTGGCCAGCTTCAACGTGCTGAACTACTTCGTCCACTTCGGTGGCGACGCGCGCGGCGCCACCGACGCCGCGCAGCTGGCCAAGCAGCAGGCGAAGATCGTCTCGGCGATCAGCTCGCTGGACGCCGACGTGGTCGCGCTGATGGAGATCGAGAACTCGGTCAAGTTCGACGCGAACGACCCGCAGCTGGCGCTGAAGACCCTGGTCGGCGCGCTGAACGAGAAGGACGGCGCGGGCACCTGGGACTACGTGCGCACGCCGGCCGAGCTGCCGGGCCCCGAGTCGCAGGACGTCATCACCACGGCGATCATCTTCAAGCCGGCCAAGGTCACGCCGAAGGGCGCGTCCCGGTCGGTGAACGACGAGAGCGTGTGGTCGAACGCGCGGGAGCCGATCGCGCAGACCTTCCACGCCGGCAGCATCGACTTCACCGTGGTGGCCAACCACCTCAAGTCGAAGAGCACCGGGGTGCCGCCGACCGGCGACAACGTGGACGCCGGCGACGGGCAGGGCCCGTACAACGGGGACCGCAAGCGTCAGGCGGCCGCGGTCGTCAACTTCGTCAAGGGTGTGGAGAAGGACAGCGGCACCGACAAGGTGATCCTGCTGGGCGACTTCAACTCGTACACCCAGGAGGACCCGATGCAGGTCCTCTACAGCGCGGGGTACACCGACGTGCACAGCGCCAAGGCGCCGGGGAAGAACTCGTACGTCTTCGGCGGCGAGTCCGGCTCCCTCGACCACGCGCTGACCACGCCGTCGCTGACCGACCGGGTCACCGGCGTCGACATCTGGAACATCAACTCGGTCGAGTCGTACGGCTTCCAGTACAACGGGTACGCGCCGTTCTACAGCCCCGACCCGTACCGGGCCAGCGACCACGACCCGGTCGTGATCGGCCTGGACACCAGCGCGCCGAAGCCGATCGACCTGCAGCTGCTCACCATCAACGACTTCCACGGGCGCATCGAGGCCCCGTCGGCGGGCGTCGGTGGCGCGGCCCAGCTGGTCGGCATGGTCGACAAGCTGCGCAAGGACAACCCGAACACGCTGTGGACGTCGGCCGGTGACAACATCGGCGCCTCGACGTTCGTCTCGTCGATCGACGGCGACAACCCGACCCTGGACGCGCTGAGCACCGGTGGCCTGGCCGCCTCCGCGGTCGGCAACCACGAGTTCGACAAGGGCATCGCCGACCTGACCGGGCACGTGCAGAGCCGGGCCAAGTTCCCGTACCTGGGCGCGAACGTCTACGTCGACGGCAAGCGCGCGCTCCCGGCCTACTCGGTGCAGACCGTGGGCGGGGTCCGGGTCGGCTACATCGGTGTGGTCACCGGCGAGACCAAGTCGCTGGTCAGCCCGGACGGCATCAAGGGCGTGGAGTTCCACGACCCGGTCGCCGAGGCGAACCAGGTCGCGGCCGAGCTCTCCGACGGCAACGAGGCCAACGGGGAGGCCGACGTGGTCGTGCTGCTCACCCACGAGGGCGCCGCGACCGCGAACATCTCCAGCGCCGAGGCCCTGCAGAACGACCCGGTCTTCGGCCCGTTCACCAAGGCCGGCCCGGACATCGACGTGATCTTCAGCGGTCACACCCACCAGCCGTACGCGTTCGAGATCCCGATCCCGGGCACCGACCGGCTGCGTCCGGTGATCCAGGCCGAGGACTACGGCGTCAAGCTGGGCCGGGCGAAGCTGACCTACGACCCGGTCACCAGGTCGGTCACCGCGTCGACCGCCGAGCTGCTGCCGGTCACCGGCTACCCGGAGAACGCGGACGTCGCCGCGATCGTGACGGCGGCCAAGGCCAACTCCGCGGAGCTCGGCAAGAAGGTGCTCGGCAAGATCACCGGCGACATCAAGCGGGCGGTCTCCAGCACCGGGTCCGAGGACCGCGGCGCCGAGTCGGACATGGGCAAGCTCATCGCCGACGTGCAGCTCGACCAGACCAGGGACGCCGGTCGCGGCGGCGCGCAGATCGCCGTGATGAACCCGGGCGGGCTCCGCAACGACCTGCTGTACGGCGCGGACGGCACGGTCACCTACGCCCAGGCGTACGCGGTGCAGCCGTTCGCGAACGACGTGGTCACCAAGACGCTGACCGGCGCGCAGCTCAAGACGGCGCTGGAGCAGCAGTGGCAGCCGGACACCGCGTCGCGTCCGGTCCTCTGGCTGGGCGTCTCGAAGGGCTTCACCTACCAGTACGACCCGACCCTGCCGAAGGGTTCGCGGATCATCGCCTCGTCGATGAAGCTGAACGGGGTCACCATCGACCCGGCCGGCTCGTACCGGGTGACGATGAACTCGTTCCTGGCCTCCGGTGGCGACAACTTCACCGTGCTGGGCGAGAACAACCCGAGTCGGACCACCACCGGCGACAACGACCTGACCATGCTGGTCAACTACTTCGCCCAGCACTCGCCGGTCAGCCCGGACCCGACCCCGCGGTCGGTGAAGTTCACCGACGGCACGGCGCCGACCGGGGCGTACGCGGTGAACGCGGCCGCGATCTGGACCGGGCAGACGGTCACCCTGACCCAGTCCTCGCTGGCCGACGACAAGTCCGCCGCCGCGAAGATCAAGCAGGTGGTCAACTGGGGTGACGGCAGCGCCGCCGAGACCCTGGAGGCCGGCGCCAAGTCCGCCACGCACAAGTACGCGACGGCGGGCAGCTTCACCATCCAGGTCACGATCACCGACGAGGCCGGCAACGCGGCCACCGTCGCCGGCGGCACGGTCACGGTCGCCGCGCAGGCCGGCCAGTTCAAGCTGGACCGCGCCTCGATCTGGACGACCCAGGCGGTCACCCTGACCGGCAGTGTCGTCACCGCCGACTCGGTCAACATCGGTTGGGGCGACGGGACCACCGGCTCGGCCTCGGCCGACATCGCGGTGGCGCACGCGTACACCAAGGCCGGTAAATACACGGTCACGGTGACGCCGGTGAACAAGCTCGGTGCCGGCGCCGCCATCCAGGCCGGTGTCGTCACGGTGGCCGACGACGTCTTCGCCCCGGCGCCCAGCCTGCTGGTGCCGAACCCGGCGAACGTCGCCGAGAAGTGGACGAACCTGCACGGCACGGTCACCGACCAGGGGCTCGGCGTCGCGAGCGTCCGGGTCAAGGCGGTCGAGTACCGGGTCGACGGCAAGTGGTACTACTACCACGCCGGCGCCTGGTGGAAGTCGGCGTCCAAGGAGACGGCCATCTCCCGGGCCGACCTGCTCACCGCCGCCGTCAGCGGCAACCTGTGGTCCGTGCGGGTGCACGGGGTGGCCACCGGCACGCTGCGGATCAGCTACAGCGCGGTGGACAGGGCGGGTAACACCTCGCCCGGTTACGTCGTGAACCAGAAGCTGACCAGGTAATCCGGTTTCTGCGGAGGCCCCCGTCGCGATCGCGACGGGGGCCTCTTCCTAGGGGAAATGCTTCAGGAACGCGGTGAGCGCCGGATTCGGTCGCTCCTGCCAGACCAGCGCGAGCAGCGCCGGGACGTCGGCGCCGTCGATCGGGACGGCGGTCAGATCCGGGTGCGCGGCCGCCATCGACTCGCTGAGCACCGCGACACCCAGCCCGCGCCGGGTCAGACCGGCGACCGTGTCCGGCGAGGTCGCGACGAGCGCGACCGCCGACCGCCCCGGGGTGCTGCGGTCCAGCGCGTCACGGATGCCGGTCCCCACCGGGAGGCAGATCACGGGGTACGCCGACAGCAGGCTGATCGGCACGCCCGGGCTCCCGGCGAGGTCGCTGGTGGGTGGCACCAGGGCCACGAGCCGTTCCCGGATCAGCACCCGGGTGGCCAGATGCTCGGGCGGAACGCCGGCCAGCCCGGCCAGCGCCACGTCCAGACTGCCCGTGCGGACGCCGGCGACCAACTGATCCGAGTTGGCCTCGGCCAGCTCCAGCTCGATGCCGGGGTGCTCGGCATGGAAGGCGGCGAGCGCGTCGAACAGCGGCGCCACCTCGCAGCCGATCACCATGCCGATCGTCAGCCGGCCCCGGATGAGGCCCTTGACCTCGTCGATCGCGTCGCGCAGGTCGAGCGTGGAGTCGAGGGCGGCGCGGGCGTGGCGCAGCGCCACCGAGCCGGCGTCGGTGAGCCGGGCGGTGCGGCCGCTGCGGATGAACAGCTCGGCGCCGAGCTCGTGCTCCAGGGCCTTGATCTGGGCGCTGACCCCGGATTGCGTGATGTGCACCCGCTGGGCGGCGCGGGTGAAGCTGCCGGTCTCGGCGACCGCGACGAAGTACTCCAGCTGACGCAGATCCATGAGTGGCGATTGTAGCTGCCATCAAAACTATGCGTTGGACTTGTGGACCGGCGCGGAGGAGGGTGAAGACATGACTTCTTCCGAGAAAGCCTTCCAGCCCGAGGACCTCACCCGGCTCTTCGTCGAGCGGGCCAACGCGAAGGATGCCGAGGGCCTCGCCCTGCTCTACGAGGAGGACGCGGTGATGGCCTATCCGCCCGGCAGCCAGACGGTCGGGCGCGCCGCCATCCAGAAGCTGTGGGCGGAGCTGTTGCCCAAGATGCCGCGGTTCGAGCCGGAGCCGCCGCTGCCCACGCTGATCAGCGGCGACCTGGCCCTCACCGCGACCCCGCCGAAAGACGGCGCCGGGGCGAGGGCACAGGTGGTCCGCCGTCAGGCCGACGGCTCGTGGCTGCGGGTCCTCGACCACCCGGAGATGCGGCCCGGCCAGCAGGCCTAGATGGCCAGGCGCTGCCCCACCGACAGGCGGTTCGGGCTGCTCAGCCGCTTCGCATTGGTGCGGTAAAGGGCGCGCCAGCCGCCCCTGACGTGGTAACGGCTCGCGATCCGGGACAGGGTGTCCCCGCGCCTCACCACGTAGGTGTGGCTCGCCCGCAGCGGCGTTGTGTAGGACGCCAGGCGGTACGGGCTCACCGAGGTCGTCCGGTGTGCCCTGGTGAGGCCGCGGCGACCGCAGGTGGGCCAGGCGCCGATGCCCTGGTGGCGCAGCACCCGCTCGGCGATCAGGATCTGCTCACTCTTGGAGGCGAGGTTCGCGGTGGAGCCGTACCGGGTGCCGCCGTGTGCCCGCCAGGTGCTGCGGCTGAACTGCAGGCCGCCGTAATAGCCGTTCCCGGTGTTGATGCCCCAGTTGCCGCTCGACTCGCACTTGGCGACCGCGTCCCAGTTGACGTCCGCGGCGGCTGCGCTGGCCGGGGAGGCCCCGGTGGCGAGCAGTCCGACCGTGCCGGCCAGGCCGGCGATGGCGATGCCGAGAGCCCGCTTGAAACCGGGGCGGGCGTTCGGGAGTGCGATGAGATGGATTCTGGCCCGCCGCACCTCGGTGCGCCGGTGCCTTCCGGGTCCTGCGGTGCTCTCCGTGACGAGTCCGGCGGTGGCCGGAGCCTGCGCGAGCCGGTTCAGGGCACGCGGGGACTGGGCTCGCCGGGACAGGACACGACGAACCCGCTGGTTCAGGTGAAGCATGAAGTTTTCCCTCCACGCCTGCGAGGTGAGCTGTCGGGTTCGGGCCGAGGAGCCCGGCCGCACGGGTGCGGCTTCACCCCGAGGCTCGTCCATGCGTTCCGGGAACTCCGGCTCGTGGACGTGCCGAGGAACTGGTGGGTCCCCCGCTCCATGCCTGTGGGTTGTTGACCGTGACCGGCAGGCAGGACTCGGCGTTCCAGTCACGGTGTCCGCGATGGTGCGGACTTGCCGACGGTAGTCACCGCCTTACAGGAATGACCAGGCCTGTAAGCACAGCCGGTGACGTTGTTCACCCAAATTAGCCGCTTTGATCTTCCTTTGTGTGGATAACTCCACGAGTTTTTCGATCGCGTCACGACTTGCCGCCATCGTGGTCAGCCGGACGGGGGAAAGTCCGAAGTCATGGTTAGAGCCCGGTCCGCAGTGGGTAAAGAGAATCCGCTGACGCTGATTTCGGCTGCCAGCCACGGTTTTCCGGGCTTTGTTACCGGCGGGTGTACCCACCGCCCGGCCCGGGGTGCACAATCTCCGACCATGAGCGATCGTTCACGCGACTACGAGGTCATCGTCTACGGTGCGACCGGATTCGTCGGCGCGCTGGTGGCGCGTCACCTCGCCGGGCACGCACCGGCCGGCACCCGGATCGCGCTGGCCGGGCGCTCACCGGCGAAGCTGGAAGCGGTGAAAACCAGGCTCGGCGTCGACTGGCCGATCGTGGTGGCCGACGCCGGCGACCCCGACGCGATGGCCACCCTGGCCGGCCGGGCCCACGTCATCATCACCACCGTCGGCCCGTATGCGAAGTACGGCCGGGCTCTCGCGCACGCCTGCGCCGCGGCGGGTACCGACTACGTCGACCTGACCGGTGAGGTGCTGTTCGCCCGCGACAGCATCGACGAGAACCACGAACTCGCCCGCGGCACCGGTGCGCGGATCGTGCACTCCTGCGGCTTCGACTCCATTCCGTCCGACATCGGCGTGCACGTCCTGCACCAGCAGGTCGTCGCGGACGGCGCCGGCGAACTAACCGACACCACACTGGTCGTCACCAGCATGCACGGCGGGGTCAGCGGCGGCACCATCGATTCGATGCGCAACCAGGTCGACGTGATGAAAAAGGATCCGTCACTGCGGCGCGTCGCCGGCAGCCCGTACTCGCTCAGCCCCGACCGGCAGGCCGAGCCCAAACTGGGCCGGCAGAGTGACATGGACACCATCCCGGCCTCCGAAGTGGACCCGAAACTCCGCGGGCGGCTGGCACCCTTCGTGATGGCCTCCTACAACACCCGGGTGGTGCGACGGAGCAACGCGTTGCGGGGTTGGGCGTACGGCCGCGCCTTCAAATATCGCGAAGCGATGAGCGTCGGGGCGTCGCCGCTCTCCCCGGTCCTGGCGGCCGGCATCAAGCTCGGCCTGGGCGCGCTGATCGTCGGGCTCGCGGTGCCGCCCACGCGATACCTGCTCGACCGGATCCTGCCCAAACCCGGCGACGGGCCGGGCGAGAAGACGCAGCAGGACGGGCACTTCACCATGGACATCTTCACGACCACGACGACCGGGGCGCGGTACCGGGCGCGGGTCCGGGCCAAGGGCGACCCCGGATATGCGGCGACAGCCGTGATGCTGGGCGAGTCGGCGCTGGCGCTCGCCCTGGACCGGGATGCACTGCCGGAGAGCGAGGGCGGGGTGCTGACGCCCGCCACCGGTATCGGGGATGCGCTGGTGGCGCGGCTGCGGGCGGCCGGGATGGAGATCACCGCTTACAAGCTCTGACCGCCCGCCGGTCAGTTCTCCGGCCGGTGGGCGACCAGGGTGAAAACGTGCCAGTGCTTCGGGCCGCGGTAGGCCGGCGCGGTCTCGTCCTGTTCGTGCCAGTGGTCGATGACCAGGCCGTCGGCGAGCGAGCGGGCCTCGGCGGCGGTCAGGAAGGTCATCGCCGGGTTGCCGGACCAGGCATCCCGGACACCGAAGAGGTCGACGGCGATCCGGCCGCCCGGGCGCACCGCCGTCCGGATCAGCGTCCACAAGCGATCGAAGGACCCGCGGGTCTGCCAGGGCAGCGCATAACCGGCGTAGACCAGGTCGGCCGGCGGCAGCGCCCCGATCGCCTCGAAGCGGAGCCGGTGCGCGGTCAGCCACGGATGGTCGAGGCCGGCCAGCATGGCCGGCTCGCTGTCGTAGGCGCTGACCCGCCACCCGGCGTCGAGCAGTGCGCGCGTCTCGATGCCGGCCCCGCAGCCCAGATCGACGGCGGTGCGGCCGGCGCCCGGACCGGCCAGGTCCATGGCGATCCGGCAGGTGTCCCGGACCGCCCGGTCACCCTGGTGGGCGTTGTATTCCGTCCAATGCTCAGGGGTGTTCACCGGATCAGGCATGCCCTGCATCCTGCCGGGCCGCCGGACGCGATCGGTAATCCGACGCTGATCGCCCTAGCCGCAAACGGGCCCTTATGGGCAGGATTCGAAGTGTGACCGCCAGTCCGCTGCCGCACCCGCTGACGTTGGCGGGCAACGGCATCGTGCTGCGCGAATGGAGTCCCGACGACCTGGCCGACCTGGTCGGGTTGCTCGACGAGCCGGACATCGCCCGATGGACGCCGATGCCGTCCCCGTTCGACGTCGACGCCGGCATCGCATACCTGAAACGCGCCCGGCAGGGACGGCTGACCGGCCGACGGATCCAGCTCGCGATCACCGCGGACGGTGGGCCACCCCTCGGCGAGGTGCTGCTCTTCGGCGTCGACCCGGCCCTGCGCGAAGCTGAACTCGGCTACCTGGTCGGCGCCCGCTTCCGCCGGCGCGGGCTGGCCGCCGCCGCCCTGTCCCTGCTCACCGACTACGCCTGCGGGACGCTGCGGCTGAACAGGCTGCTGCTGCGGATCGACCCGGACAACACCGCGAGCACCGCGGTCGCCCGGCGCTGCGGCTACCGGCTGACCGGCGAGCCACCCATCCCGCAGGAGGGGCCGTACGGGCCGACGAGCCTGGACACCTGGGAATACGTCCGCGGGCTGCCCGGCACCCGCCGCGAGGGCCTGAGAAATGTCGCATCCCGGCGGTACGGTCGTCGCACCTGAACGAACGGGGTGTGCTCGATGCTCAAGGTGGATCGCGCGCAGGTGATGGCCTACCGCCTCGCCGCGCTGGGGCTGTCCGCCCGCGGTGCCATCCGGCCCGCCGACCTGCCCGTCCTCGACCTGGGAGTGCAGGATTACACCCCCGGCTCCACCCGGGTGGCACTGGCCGCGCGCACCCGGGTCGCCCTCGACGACGATCGGCTGCTCACCGTCTGGGCCGCGCGCGGCGCCCCGCACCTGCACCGGGCCGTCGACCTGCCCCGGCTGACCGCGCAGCTCTGGCCGCTCAGCCACGCCGACGCGGCCGCCCGGATCAACAGCAACCAGATCCCGGCCGCCGCCCGCCTCGGCATCGAGGCCTTCCGGGTCACCGCGGCGGCGATGCGCGAGGTCGTCCGCGCCCCGATGCCGCGGGGTGAGGCCAGCACCCGGGTCAGCGCCCGGGTGCCGGCGGAGCTGACCTTCGAGTGCAAGACCTGCCGGGCCCGGCACATCTCGGGCAACGTGTGGCAGCAGAGCGGGCTTGCCGGCGGGGTGCAGGTGCTCTCCCGCGGCAGAGACGCCATGCTCGGCCCGCTGCCCGACGCGGGTCTTCCGCTGTCGGACGCGGGTCTTCCGCTGTCCGGTGCGGGTCTTCCGCTTTCCGACGCCGGCCTTCCGCTGCCCGACGTTGCTTTGCCGCTGGCCGGCGCCGGCCTTGCGCTCTCCGATGCCGGCCGGGGAGCCGGCGCGCTGCCTGGCGCGGCGCTCCCGGCTTCTGATGCCGGTCGCGGGATCGGCGCGCTGATCACGACTTATCTGCGGTTTCTCGGCCCGGCGGGCCCGTCCGAGGTGGCGAGATACCTGTCGACTACGACCGAGGAGATCCGCTCGGTCTGGCCGGACGGCCTGGTCGAGGTCGACGTCGCCGGGCGCCGGGCCTGGCTTCCCGAGGTTGACGTGCCGGCGCTGGGGTCGCCCCCGACACCGGCCGGGGTGCGGCTGCTGCCGGCGATGGATCCGCTGCTGCAGGCCCGTGACCGGGATCTGCTGGTGCCCGACCGGGAGCGGCAGAAGGAGGTGTGGCGGGCGCTGGGCAACCCGGGCGTGCTGTTGCTGGATGGCGAGATCGCCGGGGTGTGGCGACCGCGGATGTCCGGCCGGAGACGCGTCGATCTCACCGTCAGCCCGTTCCGGCCGTTGACTGCCACCCAGCGCGAGCGGATCGAGGGGGAGGCGGCCGAAGTGGCACGCGCCCGCGACGTCCCGTCGGCGACCACCGCCTTCGACTGACGGGAACGTGCCGGCCACGATCCGGCTTCGCGGCCGCGCGACGGCATGGTCGAAGGGTTCGCGGCCGGGTGGGTGTGTGGCTGTCCCGGCTGTCGTGTGGCGCGGGCATGTCGGTTTGCGGCCGGGTGGGTGTGTGGCTGTCCCGGGTGTCCTGTGGCGGGGGCATGAGCGGTTTCGCGGCCGGGTGGGTGCGTGGTGGTTCCGGGCAGCCCGCCCGGTGCGGGATGATCTCTGGTTGCCGGGTGGGCGGGGAGGTGGGCGGTGGGCACGATCGGGTTTCTGCATACAGCGGACGTGCATGTGGCGACGTTCCGGGCGCTGGTGGGCGAGGTGGCGCCGGGATGGCGTGATCGGCATGTGGTGGATCCGGGTCTCCTGGCCGATGCGCGGGCTGGACTCCCCGTGGAGGAGGGGGTGCGGGCGCGGTTGGCCGAGTTGGCGGGCTGCGACGTGATCGTCTGCACCTGCTCGACCATCGGCCCGGAAGCGGAACGGGCCGGCGTACTGCGCGGGGACCGCCCGATGGCCCAGGCGGCGGTTGCCGTCGGAGGCCGGATAGCGGTCGCCTACGCCGTCGAGTCCACCCGGGAACCGACCACCGCACTACTGCTCGACGCGGACCCCGCGGCCGATCTGCTGCTGGTTCCCTGTCTGGCGGCCTGGGAGTACTTCGAATCCGGTGATCTGCCGGCCTACTACCGGGGCATCGCTGACCAGCTGCGGGATGTCGAGGCCGACGTGGTCGTTCTGGCGCAGCCGAGCATGGCACCGGCCGCTGACCTTCTGCCCGGCCGTTCGGTGCTCTCCAGCCCTCGGGCGGCGGTTGTCGCCGCTGTTCGCGGTCGCTGAACGCTCTCCGCGGGGATGCGCGGCGGTGGATGTGACCGAGCCCGCGCCGTGCCGGGCGCGGGCTCGATCGGAGGGGGTCAGTCGGGGGTCGGTGCGGGCCGTCCGGATCGGGGAAATCTCTCGGGGCCGGGGGCCGGGGGCCGGGGCCGGGCCGGGGCCGGGGCTGAGGGCCGGGGCTGGGAGCCGGGCCGATCGGGGAATTCCGTCAGGGGCCGGGGTGGCGAGCGAGCCGTCTCGATCGGGGGTCTGTCGGGGAGAGCGGACCGCTATGGGGTGCGGGTGCGGAACCGGCGCAGGCGGTAGGTGGCGGCGGCTGCGGTGGCTAGGCCCCAGGTGGCGACGAGTGTGGCGGCGATCCACCAGCCGAGGATGCCCAGGACGATCGCGGCGACGGCTATCGCGGCGGCGACGAAGAAGAGGGTCAACGGTGGGCGGGGGGTCGGGACGCTGAAATTGCCGCCGCCCATCCGGGCGCAGAAGTCAGGGTCGTCGCGCCGGAGCTGACGCTCCAGCTGTGCCAGCCGTCGGCTGTCCTCTTTGCTGAGCATGTTTTGCTACCTTCCGGTCGCCGCGCCGGTGAAGCAAGGATCGAGAGTCGGCTATCCCGATCAAAGCCCATTGTTACCTCTGAGTTGCTTCCGTGATACGTCTGCGTGTGCCGAATTTTTCGGCCGAACAACCTGTGGCCCCGGCGGGAACGCCCACTGGGTGAGATGACCGGAAAGATGCTCGGTAACCGGTACAACGGCTTTGCCAGGTTTCGATGACGTCTTGATGATCGAAAACTGTCTCGCATTTCGGACTCATCAGGTCAGATGGCGATAGAAACGACCCCGCCTGCCGGGTACGGAAACGCGGCGCCCGGCAGGCGGGGCGCCGCGTCGGAGTTCCGGAACCACAGTGGGCGGAGCGGGTTCGGCCGGCCGCTGGTTGCGGCCCGGAGGTGATCGGCGGTCGGCCGGGTTGATGGCCGGGTGCGGTAGCGGGGAATGGCGCAGGCTGGCGGCCGGGTGCGGTAGCGGGGAATGGCGGAGGCTGGCGGCCGGATGCGGTAGCGGGGAACGGCGGGGCGGGTCAGGTGCGGTAGCGGGGAATGGCGGAGGGCGGCGGTCAGGTGCGGTCTCGCGAGGTGCGGAAGACCCAGACGCGCAGCATCAGGAAGCGAACCGCCGTGGCGATCAGGTTCGCCAGCACCAGGACGGTCAGCTCGACGAACCGCGACGGCTGCGCCGCCGCCGCGTCCAGCAGGGCCAGGGAGCCGCTGGTCAGGCCGAGGCCGACGGCGAAGACGACCAGTCCCTGCGCCTGGTGGCGGAGGGCGCCGTCCGTGCCGCTCACCCCGAACGTCAGCCGGCGGTTCGCCGCCGTGTTCGCGACCGCGGTGACCAGCAGGGCGATCAGGTTGGCGGCCTGCGGCCCGACGCCGACCCGCAGCAGCGCGTACAGCGCCAGGTAGGCCAGCGTGCTCGCCACCCCGACCGCGGCGAACCGGATCAGCTGGCCGGTCAGGCCGGTGGGCACGCCGTCGACCGGCAGCGGGTTGCGGCCCAGCTGTTCGCGCAGCGCCGCGACCGGGAGTCGGCCGGTGCTCAGGGCGCGGGTGATCCGGACGATGCCTTTCAGGTCGGCGATCGCGGTGGCGACGATGTCGACCCGGCTGTCCGGGTCGTCGATCCAGTCGACCGGCACCTCGTGGATGCGCAGCCCGGAACGCTCGGCGAGGACGAGCATCTCGGTGTCGAAGAACCAGCCGGTGTCCTCCACCATCGGAAGCAGTCGCCGGGCCACGTCGGAGCGGATCGCCTTGAATCCGCATTGCGCGTCGGAGAAACGGGCGGCCATCGTCGTACGCAGAATGAGGTTGTAACTGCGGGAGATGAACTCGCGTTTCGCGCCCCGGACCACGCGCGAGCCGCGGGCCAGCCGGGATCCGATCGCCAGGTCGGAGTGGCCGGAGATGAGCGGCGCCACCAGGGGCAGCAGCGCACCGAGGTCGGTCGACAGGTCGACGTCCATGTAGGCGAGCACGGCCGCATCCGAGTGCGTCCAGACGTGGTTGAGTGCCCGACCGCGACCCTTCTGGGTCAGGTGCACCGCCTCGACCTCGGGGAATTCCGCCTTCAGTCGCTGCGCCACGGCCGCGGTGCCGTCGATGCTGGCGTTGTCGGCCACGGTGATCCGGAACCGGTACGGGAAGTGCGCCGCGAGGTAGGCGTGCAGCCGCCGGACACAGGGTTCGAGGTCGACCTCCTCGTTGTAGACCGGCACGACCACGTCGAGCACCGGGGCGGTGACGCGGGCCGAACCGGCGTCCTGGGAGGGCAGCGTCGAAAGGCTCATGGGAACAATTTCCGGCGCGCGTCTTTGCGGGATTTGTCAGAAAACTGTGGCCGCACTGTGAGTCTTCCGGGAGCACGAAAAACGGGCGACCCCCGCAGGGGTCGCCCGTTTCCGGTCGGATGTGGACGGTGGTCAGGAAGTCACGGTGAGGTCGTACACCGTGGTGCTGCCGACCGTTTTCGCGGTGAACGTCGACGCCACCCACTCGGCGATCCGGCTGCTGTCGCTGCTGCCCGACCCGCCGCCGTCGAAGCCGCGGCCGCCGATGAAGTAATGGATCCTCCCGGCCGCCACGTACGCCTTGAACTGGGCGAGGGTGGGGGAGGGGTCGGTGCCGTTGAAGCCGCCGACGGCCATCACCGGCTTCTCGGTGGCGAGCTGATAACCGGAGGCGTTCTGCGAGCCGATCGCCGCGGCCACCCACGTGTACCTGTCCGCGTCCTGTTCCAGCAGCGCCTTCATCTCGGAGCTGACCGAGGTCGCGTCGAGCAGACCACCCATGCCCCCGCCGCCGCCCACGCGCCCACCGCGGCCGCCACCATCCGTCGTACCGCCGCCCGCCTGGTTGTTGCCCCCGGGAGACCCGCCGCCGGGGAAGCCGCCGCCGGGGAAGCCGCCGCCGGGGAAGCCGCCGGGCGGATTTCCGGCGCGACCGCCGCCCGGGAAGCCGCCGCGGCCCCCGCCGCCGGGACCACCGAATCCGCCGGCGACCGCCGGCCCGGCCGACGGGATCGACCCGCTGTGTGCCTGGGAGGCGGTCTGCACCGCGTACGCCGCCGGCCCGGCCAGGGCCGTGACCAGCGCGACCACCGCGCCTACCAGGGCGATCCGGCGCGGCAGCCGGAAGGCGGCGACCACCGCGACCGCCGCGCCGATGCCCAGGATCAGGACCGGCAGGCGAAGCCAGGGCAGGAAGTCGGCGCTGCGGCCGAGCAGCTTCCACGACCACCAGGCGGTCACCGCGATCGCCGCACCGAGGGTGAGCGCCGCGACGAGGTTGGCCCGGTGCCGCCAGAGCAGGGTCACGCCCATCGCGACCACCGCGCCGACCGCCGGGGCCAGCGCCACCGTGTAGTACGCGTGGAAGATGCCCTGCATGAAGCTGAAGATCAGTCCGGTGATCAGCAGCCACGAGCCCCACAGGATCAGCCCGGCGCGCTGCAGGTCGGCCCGGGTCCGGCGCAGCGTGATCACCAGGCCGGCGGCCAGCACGATCAGCGCGGCCGGCAGCAGCCAGGAGATCTGACCGCCCTGCGCGCTGTCGAACATCCGGGTCCAGCCGGCCTGGCCCCACATGCTGCCGCCGTTGCCGCCCCTGCCCCCACCGCCGACGCTGCCGGTCTCCGCCCCGTTGAGCCGGCCCAGGCCGTTGTAGCCGAGGGTGAGTTCGAGCAGGCTGTTGTTCTGCGAGCCGCCGATGAACGGGCGGTCGGCGGCCGGCACCAGTTCGACGATGGCGAGGTACCAGCCGGCCGAGACGATCAGCGCGCCGAGCGAGAGCAGCAGCTGCCAGATCCGCTTGAGCAGCTTCGGCGGGCCGGCGATCAGATATGCCAGGCCGTACGCCGGGACGACGAGCAGGGCCTGCAGCATCTTGGTGAGGAAACCGAAGCCGACGAACACCCCGGCCAGCACGATCCACCTGGTGGAGCCGCTCTCGACGGCGCGCAGCGTGGCGTACGCCCCGGCGACCATCAGCAGCACGAGCAGCGCGTCCGGATTGTTGAACCGGAACATCAGCACGGCGACCGGGGTGAGCGCGGCGACCGCTCCGGCGATCAGGCCGGCCACCGGTCCGAACGCGCGGCGGACGGTGGCGAAGAGCAGACCGGTGCCGGCCACCCCCAGCAGGGCCTGCGGCACCAGGATGCTCCACGAGCTCAGCCCGAACACCCGTACCGAAAGCGCCATGATCCAGAGTGAAGCGGGCGTCTTGTCGACGGTGATCGAGTTGGCCGCGTCCGACGAGCCGTAGAAAAAGGCCTTCCAGCTGGCCGAGCCGGCCTGGACCGCGGCCGAGTAGAACGCGTTCGCCCAGCCCGAGGCGCGTAGACCCCAGAGGTAGAGCACCGCGGTGCCGACGAGCAACGCGATGACGGCCGGACGAACCCATCGGGGGTTCGGGTCCGGGGGTGCGGGCGCGGCGGCTTCGACAGGTGCCGGCGTCGTCGTGATCATCGGGAGACTCCCAGAGCTGGCGGATTCGTACCCGACGAACTCTTCACACCGGCGCTGTCGCGTCCTTGTGCCGTCCCTGTGCGCTGTCTGTGAGTCCCGCCGCCCGATCGACGGGACCCACGACGCGGCCGTTCAGAGGGTGCGGCGCTTGGCCGACGCCGCGGCCAGCCGCTCCAGCACCGCCACCGTGCCGTCCCAGCCCATGCACGCGTCGGTGACCGACTGCCCGTACGTCATCTCGGCGCCCAACTCCTGCCGGCCCGGGACCAGGAAACTCTCCAGCATCACGCCGCTGATCGCGTGCTGCCCCGCCTCCATCTGCCCGGCGATGTCCTCGGCCACCAGCGGCTGCCGGTTGTGGTCCTTGTTGCTGTTGCCGTGCGAACAGTCGATCACCAGGCGCTCCGGCAGTCCGGCCTTGCGCAGCAGCGCCAGCGACGCCTCCACGTCCTGCGCGCTGTAGTTCGGCTTGCCGCCGCCACCGCGCAGCACCAGGTGACAGTCCGGGTTGCCGGTGGTGTGCAGGATCGCCGGGGTGCCCGAGTAGTCGATCCCCGGGAACACGTGCTGGGCCGCGGCGGCGTGGATCGCGTCCACCGCGGTGGACACGCTGCCGTCCGGGCGGTTCTTCATCCCGATCGGCATCGACAGGCCGGACGACAGCTGCCGGTGCACCTGCGACTCGACGGTCCGGGCCCCGATCGCGCCCCAAGCCACGGTGTCGGCGATGTACTGCGGGGTGATCGGGTCGAGGAACTCGACGGCCACCGGAAGACCCCGGCTGACCACCTCCAGGAGCAGCTTGCGGGCGATCCGCAGGCCGGCGCCGACGTCGCCGGAACCGTCCAGCGCCGGATCCATGATCAGACCCTTCCAGCCGACCGTGGAGCGCGGCTTCTCGAAGTACACCCGCATCACGATCAGCAGGTCGTCCTTCAGGCGCTCGGCCTCGGCCTGCAGCCGGTCGGCGTACTCGCCGGCGGCGGCCGGGTCGTGCACCGAACACGGCCCGACCACGACCAGCAGGCGCTGATCTCGGCCGTTCAGCACATCCTCGACCTGCTTGCGGCCGGCCAGCACGGTGTCGTGCAACTCGGTCGTCAGCGGCAGCTCGTGGTGCAGCAGCGCCGGGCTCATCAGCGGGACGATCTTCTCGATGCGCTGGTCGCGGACACGCTGCACCTCAGGGGCGGTCATGGTGATCTCTCTCCTTTTAACCGGCCCTGGACGAGAGCCGGTTTGCTCGGGGCAAACAAAAAGGCAGCGACATCGTCGCTGCCTCAGCCGGCTCTGGCGGGGTGACTCAGGTCATGCGGTCATGGCCGAGGCACCGGCGCGGGCCGGCCCCGTAAACCAATAGAACGCAGACGTCTGAGTCACCCCGACAGCATAGCCGGATCAGCCGACCCTCGGCAGATATGGCGTGTGATGTTCAGCTGATGGGACGACCGGCGAGGCCGGGGCGGACGGCAGCATCACCGTGAAGATCGTCTGGCCGGGGCGGCTCTGCACACCGACCTTGCCGCCGTGCGAGGTCACCACGGCGTGCACGATCGACAACCCGAGACCGGTGCTGCCGGCCGCCCGCGAACGGGAGCTGTCCCCGCGGGCGAACCGCTCGAAGATGTGCGGCACCAGCTCGGCCTGGATCCCCGGCCCGTTGTCGATCACCTGCAGCACGGCGGCGTCCGGCACCGTGTCGACCTTCACCGTGACGGTCGAACCCTCCGGGGTGTGCGTACGGGCGTTGGCCAGCAGATTCGCCAGCACCTGGTGCAGCCGTGCGCCGTCGCCGATCACCGTGACCGGCTCGTCCGGCAGGTCCAGCTGCCAGTAGTGCCGCGGGCCGGCGGCGTGCGCGTCACTGGTCGCGTCCACGGCCAGCATGGTCAGATCGACCGGATCCTGCGCCAGCGGGCGGCCGGCGTCCAGCCGGGCCAGCAGCAGCAGATCCTCGACCAGGGTGGTCATCCGCTTCGCCTCCGACTCGACCCGGCCCAGCACGTGCGCCACCTCGTCGGGAATCGGCTGGCGGCTGCGCCGGGTCAGCTCGGCGTAACCGCGGATCGCGGCGAGCGGGGTGCGCAGCTCGTGACTCGCATCCGCGACGAACTGGCGCACCTGCATCTCGCTCGCGTGCCGGGCCTCCAGGGCGCTGCCGACGTGGTCGAGCATCCGGTTCAGGGCGGCGCCGACCTGGCCGACCTCGGTCCGCGGATCGGTGTCGGACTCGGGCACTCGCTGCGCGAGTTGCACCGCGCCGCGATCGAGGCGCAATTCCGCGACGCGGCTCGCGGTCGCGGCCACTCGGTCGAGGGGCTGGAGGGTACGACGTACGATCAGCGCCCCGGCCCAGCCCGCGATGAGCAGCGCCCCGAGCACCACACACCCGGTGAACCCGGCTACCGCGAGCAGCGTGGCATCCATGTTCTTCAGCGATACTCCGACGTAGTACGTCCGATCACCGCTTCGCGTGGTTTGTTTTGTCATCAGATAACGCGGCAGGTCGCTGCCCACGTTCACCTCGACGCTGCGGCTGCCGGTGACCTTGTTATGCACGGTGGCCAGCGCCGTGGCGGAGAGCGGGTCGGTTTTCAGCCCGAAGTTGTCGGCGAAGTGGACGATCCCGCCGGACAGCGTTCCGTCGGCCAACATCCAGAGCACGATGGGGTCGCGCTGTATGCCGTTGAACATTCGGCGGTCGGCGAGGGGGTTGGAGCCGGCCTGGCTCGGGCCGTCGGGGCCGGAGGGCAGCGGAGGGCACGATCTCTGGCCAGCATGGCCGGGATCGGCCGGATCGGGGCAGTCAAAGCCGACGCCGAGCCGTTTGCTCGCCTCCTGGAGATCCTTGACGGCCTGGTCGTGCAGCGTCTTGTAGACGTAGAGCTCGGCGGTGCCGCCGACGACCAGGCCGAGGACCGCGAGCAGGGCGATCATGGTGGCGACCAGGCGGGTACGCAGCGGCCAGCCCGCCGGGCTGCGCCAGCGGGCTGGGCGGGGGCGGGCCGTGACGGCGGCGGCCATGTCAGTCGGCCGGCTTGAGGACGTACCCGGCGCCGCGCATGGTGTGGATCATCGGCGTGCGGCCGGCGTCGATCTTCTTCCGCAGGTACGAGATGTAGAGCTCGACGACGTTCGCCTGCCCGCCGAAGTCGTAGTTCCAGACCCGGTCCAGGATCTGCGGCTTGCTCAGCACCCGGCGCGGGTTGCGCATCAGATAGCGCAGCAGCTCGAACTCGGTGGCGGTCAGGGTGATCAGGGCACCGCCGCGACGCACCTCGTGCGAGTCCTCGTCCAGCGTCAGGTCGCCGACGATCAGCTGCGACTCGGTGCGCATCGGGGCGTGCCCCATCCGGCGCATCAGCCCGCGCAGCCGGGCCACCACCTCTTCGAGGCTGAACGGCTTGGTGACGTAGTCGTCGCCGCCCGCGGTCAACCCGGTGATCCGGTCCTCGACCGAGTCCTTGGCGGTCAGGAACAGCACCGGCACCTCGGGGGTCTCGCCCCGGAGCCGGCGCAGCACCTCCAGGCCGTCGATGTCGGGCAGCATCATGTCCAGGATGACGGCGTCCGGCCGGAAGTCACGGGCGGTCCGCACCGCGCTGAGCCCGTCAGCGGCGCTCTTGACCTCCCAGCCCTCGTAGCGCAGGGCCATCGACAGGAGCTCGGCCAGCGTCGGCTCGTCGTCCACCACGAGGACCCGCACCGGGGTTCCGTCGGGCCGCCGGAGTTCGGTGCTGGAGTCTGCGTTCGCCATCGTCATGCCCCCACTGTGGTCGGCGACGCTCGGCGCCGGCTTTCCGTTTCCTGTGTAGCGGCTGTGGAACCGCGTACGGAAATGATGGTGTCGTCTTGGTCTTCGGCATCGACGCTTCCCGCGTTAGGGTCAGTTTCCGTCGACCTTGATGGGCTTTGGGCGTTTTTGCCGGGAAGCTTGCCGGGCCGGAACACTCGCTGACCGCTCGATGTTGTGCAAGCGTTGGTCGTTGTGGGCGGCGCGAGCGTGGGGAGCTGCACGTGGATCTTCTCGAGGAGTACCGCAGAGCCAATTTCTTCTTCGAGTCCGGTGACCCGCTGGGTGCGTCCCGCCTGCTCGAACCGATCGTCGAGGCGGAGCCGCAGAACACCGCGGTCCGTCAGCTGCTGGCCCGGGCATACTTCAACTCGGCCCAGTTGAACGGCGCGGAAACCCAGCTCAGGGCACTGATCGAGCATGATCCGTCGGATCATTATGCGCACCACGTGCTCGGCCGGACCCTGGAACGGGCCGGCCGTTTCCGTGAGGCGCTACCGCACCTGCGGCTGGCGGCCGCGATGAAGCAGCAGCCGGATTATCAGGACGCGCTGCGCCGGGTGGAGACCTGGCTCGGCAAGAACGAACCGGCATAAGGTCGTCGCCATGAAGCTGAAGCTCGACCTGCACGACATCTTCAACAAGGGGCACGAGATCGACCGGGCTCTGCGCGGGATCGTCGACGAGGCGATCCAGAAGAAGGCGGCCCTCGTCGAGATCATTCCGGGCAAGGGCTCCGGAGCGCTGAAGAAGAAGGTCCTGCGCTTCCTCGACCAGAAGGAGATCAAGCAGCTCTACCACCGGGTCGAGAAGGACGGCGACAACTGGGGCCGCCTGTTCATCCACTTCCGGCACGACGCCCCGACCGGCCGCCGCGGCCGGGGCAGGTAGCCGAGGCGTCTCAGAACTGGTAGGTCTTGGCGACCGCCACCATCTCGCTGCTGTGCGAGCCGAGGACGCCGACGCCGGACGGGCGGGCGTGGAAGCCGGGCATCTCGGTGACGTTGTCGCTGGCGTCCATGGCGCGCAGCTTGACCGGGCCGGTGCCGCGCACGGTCAGGACCACCTCGACGCCCTCGGCCGGTGGCGCGTGGAAGATGAAGCCGAAGCCCCAGCCGCCGCCCGCCGCCCTGCCGACCGGGACCTGCTGACCGGCGACGGTCGCCGCCGTCACCTGATGGGCCGCGGCCACGTGCAGGGTGGTGAAACGGACCGTGCGCTGCGGTTTCAGGAGCAGCTTGAGGACCCGGCCACCGTCCGGGGACGGGGTGTCCGACTCCACGGTGAGGGCCGGCGCCGGCAGGCTGGCCGCCGGGGCCGGGCCGGTCCGCAGTTCCTCGGCGCCGAACGCGGGCAGCGTGGTGGCCACCGCTTTCGGGGCACCCGACACGTACTGCGCGGTCCAGTCCTGGGTCTTCGCCTCGGCGCTGAGCCACTGCGCCCGGCCGGTGTCGGTGTCCAGCGCGTACATCAGCTGGGTGAGTGACGGGTGGGCGGCGTCGAACCGGTCGACCGCCAGGCCGGCCGCCGTGCAGGCGAGCGCGGTGAGCGAGGCGACCAGGGTGGCCAGCGCGCCGCGGCGGCGAGCCCGGCCGGCCGGCAGGCCCTGGACCGGCTCCGCCGACGGGTGGATCAGGTCGATCACCGGCAGCAGGGCGAGCAGCATCAGCACGGTCAGGAACGCGCCGGCCGCGCCCATCGCCATGCCGAGCGCCGGGAACAGCATGACCACGGTGGGCAGCAGGATGACGACGGCGACCAGCCCGCTCAGAGTGCTCACCGCGGCGCCGGCCCACGGTCGGACGTGCGGGGTGAGCAGTCCGGTGAGCGCACCGGCCAGCGCCGGCAGGGTGGCCAGATAGGCGCCGCCCGGGGTGACCGCGGCCAGCACCACGCCCAGTCCGGCCAGCCAGCCCAGCCCGGCGACGGCCAGCGCGGCCGCGCCCAGCCGGCGGCGGAGCAGGGCGAACCAGCAGAACACCACCGCCGCGGCGATCGCGATCACCGCGATCCGGTACAGACCGGGTCGGTACGGGTCGATCGGCAGCGCGCCGTACTCCGGGCGGATCAGGGTCAGCACGGTCCAGAAGAGCTGTGCCAGAACCGGCGCGACCACGATCGGCGCCAGGGTGAGCAGCCCGGCCAGGGCCAGCCGCCGGCCGGTCAGCCGGCCCGTCCGGCGGGCCCGCCAGGCCAGCGCGGCGACCGCCAGCACGGCGAGGCCGGCCAGCGGCCAGACCAGACCGCCCGGGTAGCGCACCAGCAGGCCGAGGGCCGGGAAGTAGGTGGCGTCGCCGCCGGCCCGGGTGGCGGCGGCCAGCCGGTCGGTGTCGCCCAGCGTGCGGGTCAGCGCCAGCGCGTTCGCCCCGTGGTGCTGCAGGCTGTCCCGGTCCATCGCGGCGGGCAGGTCGGTGGGCGCGTGGTACACGGCGGCGCCGTCGATGTACGCCGAGTTCAGCCCGGTGAAACCGGCCTCGCGGAACGCGGTGAAGTCGGTGTCGTTGGGCAGCAGGCGGTAGATCTCGACGGCGAACGAGGTGCCCACCGGGTCCGGCGTGTGCGCGTACGCGTCGACCAGCCGGGCGTTCCGCGCGGAGGTCTCGAACATGATGGCCGGGCCGGAGCTGCCGCGCGCCTCCAGGTTGATCACCACGCCCCCGCCGGCGGCCAACGGGTTCTGCCGGACGAACGCCTCGGCCCCGCACAGGCAGGCCTCCTCGGCGTCGGTCATCACCAGCACCACGTCGTTGCGCAGCTTCGGACCCGTGGTCAGGGCGCGGGCGATCTCCAGGAGGCTGGCGGTGCCGGCCGCGTCGTCGTTGCCGCCCGGGCCGGTCTGCGCCGAGTCGTAGTGCGCCACCAGGAACACCCGTCCGGTCGAGGCGCTGCCCGGGATCAGCGTGACCACGTTGCGGACCCGGGCCAGGCCGGTGCCGCCCGCGCTGGCCGACAGCTCACCGCCCTGCGCGGTGACGGTGTCCTGCACCTGCGGACTGAGGCCGAGGCCGCGCAGGGTCCGCAGGAGGTGGTCGCGGACCGTGTCGTTCGCCGCGGAACCGGCCGGATGCGGGGCGGCTGCGATCGTACGCACGCTCTGAAATGCTCTTTCCGCGCTGAACTCGCCGCCCGGCGCCGAGGCCGGAGCCGCCGCCGGTGGCAGGATGGAGCGAACCGCGGCGAAGCCCCCGAGGGCCAGCACGGCGAGGACGGCCAGGGCGGCGAAGCCGCGCCGAGCCGGCCGGAGGAGAGCGGCGTCACGCATGGGTGACATCTAAGCGCGGGGGTACGACATCCGGGTACCCGGTAGATCAAATGCAACGTGCAATAGCGTTGTCGGGGTGACTGCCTCGTTCGACCCGGCCGCCGTCATCGCGGAGTTCATCGACGCGGTGGCCCCCTACGACCCACAACCGGAGGTCCCGCCGGTGGCGCTGCTCGGCCTGCGCACCGCGCTCGGTGACCAGACTTTCGCCCTGAGTGACCACGTCATCCGGGCGATGTGCCGTGCTCTGGAGTCCTATCGCGACCCCGAGGACCGCGGTGAATGCGTCGAGTGTGGCGGTCGCCACCTCGACGAGAACCTGCACTGCCGGGACTGCGGACGGCTGCACGGCATCCTCGGACAGGTGATCGCCGAGCATGTGCGCCGGGTGGCCGCGGCCGGCGATGGCAACGCTCCCAGCGGGCCGGCGTGAGGACAGGTCACGAGGTGGTGACCGATGTTGTGCCGCCGCGCCGGGTGGTACACGATTTCCGGGTCAGCTCTGCGTCGAGTCGGGATTGGGAATGATGGAACGGTCGTTCGCACCCCGCGCGCACGCGCTCGCGCAGATGGAGCGGCTGCGGATCCTGCTCGTCGAGGACGACGAGGGCGACGCCTTCCTCGTCCGTGAGCTGCTCAGCGAGGCCGAGGCCCCGTTCGAGCTGACCGTGGCCAGCAGCCTCCGGCAGGCGCGCGGCCTGGTCGCCGACGCCGACTGTGTGCTGCTCGACCTCGGCCTGCCCGACGCGGAGGGCATCGACGGGCTGCGCAAACTGCTGGCCGTCGCCGGCAACGCCGCGGTCTGCGTGCTCACCGGCCGCTCCGACGAGCACCTGGGTGTCCAGGCGGTGGCCGAGGGAGCCCAGGACTACCTGGTCAAGGGCCAGGTCGACGGGGTCTGGCTGGTCCGCGCCCTGCGGTACGCGGTGGAGCGCAAGCGCGCCGACGAGAACGCCCGCCGGCTGCGCGAGGTCGAGCTGCGGCAGGAGGAGTCGGCCCGGCTGGAACGCGGTCTGCTGCCCCAGCCGCTGATGCAGACCACCGAGGTGACGGTCGAGACCTTCTACCGCTCCGGGCGGGCGGCCGGGCTGCTCGGTGGCGACTTCTTCGACGTGGTGCAGACCGGCGGCAAGCTGCACGTGATCGTCGGCGACGTCTGCGGCCACGGGGTGGACGAGGCGGCGCTCGGCGTCGAGCTCCGGGTCGCCTGGCGGGCGCTGGTGCTGGCCGGGGTGCCCGAGGAGCAGGTGCTGGCCTCGCTGGAGCAGGTGCTGATGAGCGAACGGCGGGCGCGGGAGGTGTTCGCCACGGTCGCCTCCGCCACCATCGACCTGGCCGCCAACCGGGCGACCGTGCGGCTCGCCGGCCATCCGCCGCCGGTGGTGCTCACCGACGGCCGGGCCGGGCCGGTGCACGCGCGTACCGGGATCGTGCTCGGGGTACGTCCCACCCCGACACCCGCAACCGAGCTGGAGTTCACCGGCGATGACTGGTCCCTGTTGATGTACACCGACGGCCTGATCGAGGGGCACACCGGGCCCGGCAACGAGCGCCTCGACGTCGACGGGCTGTGCAAGCTGCTGGACGAGCCGGCCGCGCGCGAGGTGCCGCTGAGCGACCTGCCGGCCTGGCTGGTCGGGCGTGCCGACCAGGACAACGGCGGCCCGCTGACCGACGACGTGGCGATGCTGCTGATCTCGCGAGGCGGTGGGCGATGAACGTACGCACCTGGTCCCTGCGCGGCCGGATCGTCGCGCTGTGTGCGGTCGTCGGCCTGATCCTGACCGCTCTGGGGATCTTCGCCGCGACCACCGCGGCCACCCACAACCGTCAGCTCGACGACGTGCTGAACCGGGTGAGCCCGATGCGGGCGGCCAGCGAGACGCTGGGCACCGCGCTGGTCGACCAGGAGACCGGGATCCGCGGCTTCGCGATCACCGGGCGGGACGCCAGTCTCGAGCCCTACCGTCAGGGTCTGGTGGAGCAGAACACCCAGGTCAGCCGGATCGATGGCTTCCTGCGTCCCGATGACGGCCAGATCCGCGCGGACCTGGCCGCGGTGCGCGCGCGGATCGACGACTGGCACCGCGACGTCGCCGAGCCGGTGATCGCGACCGTGCGCGACCAGGGGGCCGCCGCCGGGCAGGCCAAGGTGGAGGCCGGGGACACCCGGCAGTTCGACGCGGTGCGTGACGCGCTGAGCGTGATGCAGACGCACATCCAGACGCTGCGGGCGCACAGCGCGGCCGCCGCCAAGGAGTCCAGTCACACCATGGTGGCCATCGAGATCGCCGCCGCGGCGATCGTCGTGCTCGCCGGGATCTTCCTGCTGCTCCTGCTCGACCGGCTGATCAGCCGGCCGATCCTGGAGCTGGCCGGCCAGGTGCGCGACGTGGCGGCCGGCGATTATGAACGGCACATCGAGAGCTCGGTCGGCGCGCCCGAGCTGGTCGGCCTGGCCGCGGACATCGACCGGATGCGCCAGCAGATCGCCACCGAACTGACCGAGGTGCGCGACGCCCGCCAGCAGGTCGAGTGGGTCAACCAGCAGTTGCAGAGCCAGGCCGAGGAGCTGACCCGGTCGAACCGGGACCTGGAGCAGTTCGCCTACGTCGCCTCGCACGACCTGCAGGAGCCGCTGCGCAAGGTGGCCAGCTTCTGCCAGCTGCTGCAGCGGCGGTACGCCGGCAAGCTCGACGACCGCGCCGACCAGTACATCGGTTTCGCGGTGGACGGCGCGCAACGCATGCAGCGGCTGATCAACGACCTGCTGGCGTTCTCCCGGATCGGCCGGCTCACCAGCGGCTTCACCGACGTCGACCTGGACCGGGTGCTCGGCGACGTGAAATCGCAGCTGGACGCCCGGGCCGGCGAGGACGGTGAGATCACCTGGGGTCGGATGCCCACTGTGGAGGGTGAGGAGCCGCTGCTCACCACGCTGTTCGTCAACCTGATCGGCAACTCGCTGAAGTTCCGGCGGCCGGATGTGGCACCGCGGGTGCGGGTCACCGCCGAACGCGACGGCAGCGAGTGGAAGTTCAACGTGCGGGACAACGGCATCGGCATCGAGGCCGAGTTCGCCGACAAGGTGTTCGTGATCTTCCAGCGGCTGCACGCCCGGGACGCTTACGAGGGCACCGGTATCGGACTGGCGATCGTCAAGAAGATCGTCGAATACCATGGCGGACGGATCTGGCTGGATGTGGACGTGTCTCCGGGCGCGTCGATCTGGTTCACGCTCCCGGCGCTGATCGGCCTGGATGAGCCCGGCGAGGAGCACGAGGAGCGAGAGGCGGTGGGGGTGTGAGCACCGAATTCCGGGACAGCGGCACACCGATCGAGGTCCTGCTGGTCGAGGACGATCCCGGTGACGTCCTGATGACCCAGGAGGCGTTCGAGGAGCACAAGGTCCGCAACCGGCTGACCGTCGTCTCCGACGGCGCGGAGGCGCTGGCCTACCTGCGTCGCGAGGGACAGTTCGCGGAGGCGGTCCGCCCCGACCTGATCCTGCTCGACCTGAACCTGCCGAGGCGCGACGGCCGCGAGGTGCTCGAGGAGATCAAGAACGACGACGATCTGGGCCGGATCCCGGTCGTAGTGCTGACCACCTCCTCCGCCGACGAGGACATCCTGCGCAGTTACCAGCTGCACGCGAACGCGTATGTGACCAAGCCCGTCGACTTCGAACGGTTCATCGCGGTGATCCGCCAGATCGACGAGTTCTTCGTCAGCGTCGTGAAGCTGCCGCCCCGTGCTTGACCAGGTTTCGGACCTCGTCCGTGAGGTCGCGCAGACGGTGGTGCTGCCCCGATTCCAGCGGCTGGACAGCGCCGACGTGCACCAGAAAGCGCCCGGTGACCTGGTCACCATCGCCGACCAGGAGTCCGAGCGGGCGCTGACCCGCGGACTGACCGCCCTGCTGCCCGGGTCCACGGTGGTCGGTGAGGAGGCGGTCGCCGCCGATCCCGCTGTCCGCGACCGGATCGACGAGGGTGGCGCGGTGTGGATCGTCGACCCGGTCGACGGCACCAACAACTTCGCCGCCGGGCGGACGCCGTTCTGCGTGATGGTCGCCCTGGTGCGGGAGCGCGAGACGGTGGCCGCCTGGATCCTCGACGTGGTCGAGGACAGCCTGACCGTGGCCGAGGCCGGGTCCGGCACGTTCCGCGACGGCGTGCGGGTCAAAGCCCGGGCCGACGACCCGCCGGCCGGCGACCTGCACGGGGTGATCGCGAACAAGTACTTTCCGCCCGACATGCAGGCGCACATCGACGCGCACGCGGGCGCGCTCGGCGGGTACACCCCGGGCCGGCACTGCGCCGGATACGAATACCCGGCGATCGCCACCGACGCGCAGCAGTTCGGCATGTTCTGGCGGATCCTGCCCTGGGACCACGCGCCCGGCACGTTGATCGTCCGCGAGGCCGGCGGCGTCGCCCGACACCTCGACGGCGTGGAGTACATGCCGATCAACCGTCGCAAGGGACTGCTGGTCGCCGGCAACGAGGAGATCTGGCATACCGTGCAGAACACTCTTTTCCCGGATGGACCGCCCGTCATCGAGGACTGATTTCGGGGTGAGTGTCGGATCTCACAGTGGGATCTCGCACGGTCACTCAGCGATCTACCGTGCGGAGTATGACTTCGTACCTGGATGAGCTTTTCGGGCTGAATGGGCGAACTGCGCTGGTCACCGGTGGGAGCTCCGGGATCGGCCGGGAGATCGCCCTCGCGCTGGGTCGCGCCGGCGCCCGGGTCGTGCTGCTCGCCCGGCGTGCGGGGCCACTCGCCGAAGTGGTCGCTGAGCTGGAAAAACATGGTGCCGAGGGTGGGGCGATCACGGCCGACCTGGCGGACCGGTCGGCGGTCCGGTCCGCGGTCGGGGAGATGAACTCGCGGTACGGCGAGCCGGACATCCTGGTCAATTCGGCGGCCGTGAACCTGCGACCGCCGTTGGACGAGCTGGCCGAGGACGTCTGGGACCTGACCGTGGAGGCCAACCTGACGTCCCCCTTTCTGCTCGGTCAGGCGTTCGGCCCGGGGATGGCCGCCCGAGGCTGGGGGCGGATCATCAACATCGCCTCCCAGCAGGCCTTTCGCGCCTACGGCAACAGCGGGGCGTACGGTGCGGCCAAGGCCGGCCTGGTCGGACTGACCCGCTCGCAGGCCGAGGCGTGGTCGCGACACGGCGTGTGCGCCAACGCGATCGCCCCCGGAGTGGTGCACACCCCACTCACCGAACCCGTCTTCGGGGATCCCTCGAAAGTGGCGGCGCACGCCGCTCGGACAATGATCGGTCGCAATGGGTTGCCCGAGGATTTCGCCGGATGTGCCGTTTTTCTGGCCAGCGGGGCGAGCCAAGCGGTAACCGGTCAGACACTCTTCGTCGACGGTGGATATTCGGCGACCTGATCGATCTCCCTTTCTCCAGGCCCGGCACGGTAAAGTACCCGCGCTCCCGACTTGGAGGTTTTCCGTGGCGGCCTTCCCCCCGCGCCGGCGCACCGACCTGCTCGCCGACTCCACGCGCGCCCCATTTGCCGTTATTCGGCGGCGCGGTGGACTGTTCCTCAGCCGGTCGGGGCGACCGGCCCGGTTCGCCGCCCTGGTGGCCGCGACCCTCGCGGCCGTGCTCGTCGTGTCCGGGACGCCGGCCCGTGCCGCCGACCCGGAAGGCGGGACCAAGGCGCTGCGGGCCAACCTGGAAGCGGCCGCCAAGGGGTACGACCTGGCGAAGACGAAACTGGCCGAGTCGAAGAAACGGCAGACGCAGCTGACCGCCACGCTGAAGGCGGCGCAGACCCGGGTGGACGGCCTCACCAGGCGGGTCGCCGCCGTGGCGAACCGCTCGTACCAGATGGGCCGGATGAACACGATGATGCTGCTGCTCAACAGTGGCTCGCCGGACAGTTTCGTGGAGCGGGTGCAGGGCCTCGACATGCTCGCGCAGCTCGACGGCAGCACCCTCGCCGCGTACAAGACGGACATCGACACCACCAAGAAGGCGCAGACCGCGCTGTCTGCCGAGATCATCGAGCAGAACCGCCAGGTCAACGTCATGGCGCAGAAGAAGAAGCAGGCCGAGATCGCTCTCGGGGCGGTCGGTGGCGGTTCGGTGGGCGGCTTCGTCAGCGCCGACTCGGCGGCGGCCGCCCCGGCGCCGCGCAACTCGGACGGCTCCTGGCCCAAGGAGTCATGCACGGTCGACGACCCGACCTCGACCGGCTGCATCACGCCGCGGACCCTGCACGCCTATCAGGAGGCGCGGTCGGACGGCTTCACGCATTACACGGTCTGCTGGAGCCAGCGCGACTCCGGTGAACATCCGAAGGGCCGGGCCTGCGATTTCTCCGCCAACCCCAGCACCTTCAAGGACGCCGCGGCGACCGGCAGCGACAAGGCGTACGGCGATCGCCTCGCCGCGTACTTCGTCAAGAACGCGGACGCCCTCGGCATCATGTACGTGATCTGGTATCGCCAGATCTGGATGCCCAGCACGGGCTGGCGTGCCTACAGCGCCAGTGGTGGTCCGTCGGTGGTTCATACCAACCACGTGCACCTTTCCATGCTCTAGACCTGCTCCGGTGTCTCGCGCGCCCGCCCCGGCTCTCGGGGCGGGCGTCGTCGTTTCCGGCCACTCGGTCAGCGGCCGGACCGCAACCAGCGACATCGCCGGCGCCACGGCTTCGCGTCCCGGCTGCGGGCCGGTCGGTCACCGGTCACCGGATCGGCACGGGGCGAGGTTTGAGGTGTTTTGGGCGTTCCGCTCGGAGAATCCGGGCGGGTTTCGGAGTGCGGCACCGGAGACTCAGTCCCTCGGGCGAGAATCGGCGCATGGGGCGTACGGAGCGAAACGGTCACGAGGGATCGCTTCGGATCGCCGGCCGTTACCGCCTCGTCGAGAAGCTCGGCACCGGCGGCATGTCGGTCGTCTGGCGCGCGTACGACGAGACCCTCAGCCGTGACGTCGCGGTGAAGGTGCTCACCCCGCAACTGGCCACCGACCGTGCCTTCCGTGACCGGCTTCGGCAGGAGGCGCTGGCCGCCGCCCGGCTGTGCCACCCGCACATCACCGGCGTCTACGACTTCGGGGAGGCTCTGCTTTCTGATCATCTGACCGTTCCGTATGTGGTGATGGAACTCAACGACGGGGAGTCGGTAGGCGCGCGCATAGGCCGGCAGGGCACCCTCGACTGGCGCGAAGCCGTGATGGTCTGCGCCGAGGTCGCTTCGGCCCTGGCCACCGCGCACGCCCGCGGCGTCGTGCACCGGGATGTGACCCCGGCCAACGTGATGCTCACCGGGGCCGGTGCGAAGGTGGTCGACTTCGGCATCTCGGCGGTGGTCGGGCAGCGCGACGCCGGCCCGGACGGCAGCCTGCTGGGGACGCCCGCCTACCTCGCCCCGGAACGCCTCGGCGGGGCGCCGGTCTCTCCGGCCACCGACGTCTACGCCCTTGGGCTGCTGCTCTACCGCGCGCTCACCGGCCGGATGCCGTGGCCCGCCGCGAGCACCACCGAGGCGCTCCGCGCCCATCTCTACGCCGACCCCGATCCGGTCCCCGACGTCCCGGGCATGCCGGCCGCGGTGGCTGATCTGTGCCTGCGGTGCCTGGCCAAAGCCCCGGCCGACCGGCCGGTCTCCGCGGAGGTGGCCCGGGCCTTGGCGGCCACCGTCGGGGTGCGGCCGATCATCCCGCCGCTGCGCCCCGGGGAACGTCCGGCCGTCCCGGTCGCCCGCGCGGTGGTACCCGCCCCGGCCGGCTCCGAGGCGCCGCGCCGCGCCCGGTTGTCCTGGCTGTCCGGCTCGCCGCACCGGAGACTCCGGCGGCCCGCCGCGCCGCATGGTGCCTCCGGGCGGTCCGGCTCTTCGTACGGCAGTGTCGCGGAGTCCGGGCCCGGGTTGCCCGATCGCCGGCCCTGGTCGTCCGGCCCGTCGTGCCGCTTGCGGCTCCGTGAACTGCGGCTGCGGGCCGCTCTCCGATTCGGGACCGTGCTGCGGACGGGTGCGGTGCATCCCCTCGGTAATGGGTTGTTTCTCGGCTCGCGCCTGCGCCAGGCTGGCGCGGTCGCCGCGTGGGTGCGGCACGGCCGCCCGGCCCGCGCCCGGAACCGGTTGTCGGCGGCCGCGGCTTTGGCCACCGTGGTGCTGCTGGCCGGTAGCGCGTTGACCTGGTCGGCCCGGCGGGAGGCCGCGGACGCCGACCAGTCCAGCGCCTCCGCCGCCGGCCCGGGCGCGGACACCACGCAGCGGGTCCGTTGCTCGGTCCAGTACCAGGTGCGGCGCGACTCGGGCGGTGCCTTTGAAGCGCGGATGACCGTGCTGACCACCGGCGGCTCGGCCGGCTGGCGGTTGGAGTTCAGCTTCCCCGGTACGCAGCGGCTGGCCGGACCGCCCCGATCGGTCGCCCAGCACGGTCGACGTGTCGTGGTGCGCGGTGCCGGCCGGAGCCGGGTGATCACGCTGCGCGGGGGTTACCGGGACCGCAACCCGCTGCCGCTCGCCTTCGCCATGAACGGCCATCCGTGCCGGGCCGAGGTGCTCGGCGTGGTCAGTGACCCGGCCACCAAGGACGATGCGGTGAGCGCCGCCTCGGCCAAGGATGATCGCCCGGGGCCGGAGGAAACCATCCACCAGCGCAAGCGGCCACCGTCCCGGCATGGCGGCGCCCGGAGGAAGGCCGCGCCGTCGCCGGCCGACCCGTCGCCGGCCGCCCCGGCCAAACCGAACAGCGGGTTCTCTCTCGCCCTTTGACCGAACCGCCCAAGCGGGCCGGATAGGGTCGGGATCATGACAAGACTGGCTGTGGTCACCGGTGGTGGCACCGGAATCGGCAAGGCGACCGCCGGCATGCTGGCCGGCGAGGGCTACGACGTGATCATCGTGGGCCGGCGACCCGAGGTGCTCGCCGACGCGGTGAAGTGGATCGGCCCGCAGGCCTCCGCGGTCACCGCCGACGCCGCCGACCCGGCGCAGGTCCCCCGGATCGTCGAGGCGGTCGCCGGTCGGGCGGTGGACGTCCTGGTCAACAATGCCGGCGCGTTCATCGGCGGCGACGACAGCACGCTGGACGGCGTGGCCGCACGCTGGCGGGCCAACCTCGACTCCAACGTGCTCACCGCGGTGCTGACGACCACCGCGCTGCTGCCACTGCTCCGCCGGCCGGGCGGCAAGATCATCCTGACCAGCTCGATCGCGGCCCAGCGCGGGGGCGGGGGGCCGTATTCCGCGGCGAAATCCGCCCTGCACGGCTACGCACTGGACCTGGCGGTGAACCTGGGCGGGGAGGGCATCACAGCCAACGTGATCTCGCCCGGATACATCACCGACAGCGAGTTCTTCGACGGCCGGATGACGCCGGAGGGGCACGCCAAGCGGGTCGACTCCGCACTGGTCAAGCGCGCCGGTGAGCCGCAGGAGATCGCCGAGGCGGTGCGGTGGCTGGTCGGGCCGGGCGGCGGTTTCGTGACCGGTCAGATCGTCAACGTCAACGGCGGGACGGTCCTCGGCCGCTGATCCGGCCGCTGTCGGGCCGGGTCGGCGTGCACCGGTCGGCCGCTGAGCGGGTGCCCCGGTGGCCGGGACGGCCGGCCACCGAAGCGGCGCCCGGCTGGTCATTGGCTGCCTCCGGTGAATCGGCCCTCATCGGGACGGTTCGGCCGGAAGCGCAGACCGGACCAGCGGTCGTCGATCGCCACCTGGCCGCACGGCCGCATGTCGAAATCGGCCACGATCGGCCACAGCGTGTCGCGATTGATGTCCGCCTTGTTGCCCTTCGGATAGGCGATCCAGAAGGCACTCGGCTTGTCCAGGTCGGCCCGGTGCTCGGTGAGCTGGGCGCGCACCGAGGCGGCATCCTCGGCGAACAGCACAGCGGTGCCGGCGGCGGCCAGCGATCCGGTCTCGCGCACACCCTCCGGCATCGGTGTGAGCAGCGGCAGGCGTGCCGGCTGGCTGAGCCAGACGGTGGAATTCGGCTTGATCAACAGCTTCTCGGCGATCGTTTTGCTCATGCCCTGAGACTTCCATTCAGCAGTGGGTCCGGGTCGGATTTGCGGTCGATGCCAGCCGGTCACCCGGCCGCCGGCGCGGCGGTGACCGGGCCGGGTGCGGCGTTCCGCCCGGGCGGAACCGTCGACTCGCTGCCGTCATGGCTCGCATCGCTTCCTCCCCGTCGCGAGAAGTTCGGATGCCCAGCAGCTTGGCCCGGCGCGGCGACCGCCGCACGACTTTCTCCTCGTTCTGTGGATAACCCCGGACTGTGGATAACTCCGGTTCTGTCGGTGGCGGCTGATAGACATGCCGGGTGACCGAGACGACGCGGATGACAGCCGATGCGGCCGAGCGGGCGAGTGTGCGGGAGCGCGCCGAGCAGGTGCTGCGCCGGCTCGCCGGAGAGCACGCGAGACTGCGAGAGGATCAGTGGCGTGCCATCGAGGCGCTCACCGTCGACCGGCGCCGGGTGCTGTGCGTGCAGCGCACCGGGTGGGGCAAGTCGGCGGTCTATTTCGTGGCCACCGCCCTGCTGCGGGCCGGCGGTTCGGCCGGCCCCACGGTGATCGTGTCCCCGCTGCTCGCGCTCATGCGCAACCAGGTCGACGCGGCTGCCCGGGCCGGCATCCGGGCTCGCACCATCAACTCGGCCAACCTCGACGAGTGGTCCGAGATCGAGCAGGAGATCCGGGCCGGCACGGTCGACGTGCTGCTGATCAGCCCCGAGCGGCTGAACAATCCCGACTTCCGCGACAACGTGCTGCCCGGCCTCGCCCACAGCACCGGGCTGCTCGTGGTCGACGAGGCGCACTGCGTCTCCGACTGGGGTCACGACTTCCGGCCCGACTATCGCCGTCTGCGCACCTTCCTGGCCGGCCTGCCCGGCCGCACCCCGGTGCTGGCCACCACGGCCACCGCGAATGCCCGGGTCACCGCCGACGTCGCCGACCAGCTCGGCGACGCGCTGGTGCTCCGCGGGCCGCTCGACCGGGATTCGCTGCGCCTCGCGGTGCTGCGGCTGCCCGAGCCGGCACACCGGTTGGCCTGGCTCGCCGACCATTTGGAGCGCCTGCCCGGCTCCGGCATCGTCTACACGCTCACCGTCGCGGCCGCCACCGAGACCGCCGACTTCCTGCGGTCCCGAAATTTTCCGGTCGCTTCGTACACGGGCCAGGTCGACGACGCCGAGCGCCGCGCCGCCGAGCAGGACCTGCTGGACAACAAGATCAAGGCGTTGGTGGCGACGTCCGCGCTCGGCATGGGTTTCGACAAGCCCGACCTCGGCTTCGTCGTTCACCTCGGCGCGCCGAATTCCCCGATCGCGTATTACCAGCAGGTCGGTCGCGCCGGCCGGGCCGTCGAGCACGCCGAGGTGGTGCTGCTGCCCGGCCCGGAGGATGCGGCGATCTGGCGATATTTCGCCTCGCTGGCCTTCCCGCCGGAGGATCAGGTGCGTTCGGTGCTGGCCCAGCTCTCCGCCGACCGGCCGATGTCCACGCAGGCCCTGGAGCCCCTGGTCGATCTGCGGCGCAACCGCCTGGAGCTGATGCTCAAGGTGCTGGACGTCGACGGGGCGGTCCGCCGCACACGTGGCGGCTGGCTCGCCACCGGCGAGCCGTGGACCTACGACACCGCCCGGTTGCGGCGCGTCGCCGAGGCGCGCTCCGCCGAGCAACAAACCATGCTCGAGTACGCCGTGACCCCCACCTGCCGGATGGAATTCCTCCGCAGATGCCTCGACGACCCGGAGGCCACACCGTGCGGCCGGTGTGACAACTGTGCCGAGCCGCTCTTCGGCCCGGACGTGTCGGCCGGCTCGCTGGCCGCCGCCGAGGCGTTCCTCGGCCGTCCCGGGGTGGAGGTCGCGCCGAAGAAGATGTGGCCCACCGGCATGACCGCGGTCGGCATCTCGCTGAAGGGCAAGATCGGGCCGGCCGAGCAGGTCGAGCCGGGCCGGGCCGTCGGCCGCCTCTCCGATCTCGGCTGGGGCGCCCGCCTACGCGGCGTGGTCGGCCCCGAGTCCCCGGACGCACCGATCCCGGCCGAGCTCGCCGCCGCGGTCGTCGAGGTCCTCAAAGCGTGGGCGCGCGGCGATGACGCCTGGGCCCAGCGCCCGGTCGGCGTCGTGGCGGTCGGCTCACGACGTCATCCACAACTTGTCCACAGCCTCGCCGAGCACATCGCAACGGTCGGCCGCCTACCGTTGCTCGGCGTCCTCACCTCAGCCGGTTCCGGAGAGGAGACGTTCCGCGGCAACAGCGCCCAGCGCGTCCGCGCCCTGCACAACGCCTTCACCGTTCCACCCGAGGTCGCCGCCGGCCTCACCGTTCACCAGGGCCCGCTGCTGCTGGTCGACGACCTGGTCGACTCGGGCTGGACGATGGCCCTGGCCGGCCGCACCCTACGCCAGTCCGGCGCCCACTCCGTCCTTCCGCTGGCCCTGGCCGTCGCCAGCTGACCACCGCCCGGCCTACCTCGTCGGTCGGGTGGGCCTTGTTGCTTCTGCTGCGGGCCTGCCTTGTCTGGCGGGTGCGACCTGGTCGCTTCTGCCGCCGGGTCCGCTTCGGCGGGCGGGCGGACTCGGTCACTTCTGCGGCCTGACCCGCTTCGACTGGCGCGGGGAGGCTCGCTCTCCGACGGTGGGATGGTGCGTTATCCGGCGGTGAGCGAGGTTCGCTGCTCGGCGATGATGGGCGCGCTGTTCGGCGGTGGATGGAGTCCGCTGTCCGGCGGTGGATGGGCGCGTCGTCCGGCGTTGGATGGCGCGTCGTCTGTCGGTGGATGGGGCGCGCTGTCCGGCGGTGGATGGGGCGCGCTGTCCGGTGGTGGATGAGGCGCTCTGTCCGGTGGTGGGTGGCTGGGCCTATGGCAGCGGGGTGGGTGGCTGCGGATCAGGAGCGGCCCAGGATGGCGTTGCGGGTCGGGCGGCGGTCGATTTCCATGAAGCGGCCGGGGCCTTCCAACGGGGTGAAGCCGGAGCGGCGGTAGACCTCGTGGGCGTCGCGGGTGGCGAGCAGCAGGCGGAGGATGCCGCGGGCGGTCATGTCCTCGACGATGGTGTCGACCAGCCAGACGCCCAGACCGTGGCCGCGGTGCGACTCGGCGATGAAGACGTCGCAGACCCAGGCGAAGGTGGCGCCGTCGGTGACCACACGGGCGAAACCGACCTGCTCGCCATTGTGGAGGATGGAATAGGGCACGGAGCCGTCGATCGAGCGGGTGACCAGGTCGAGCGGGCGGCCGGTAGCCCAATAGGACTCCTCGGCCAGCCAGCGGTGTACGCGATCGATGTCGACCCGGCCTGCATCGTCGGTGAGGACGTAGCCGTCCTTCTCGCGGTCTTCCACGGTTGCTCCTTCAGCGATTCCGAACTTGCTGCATGGTGCCATGCGGTTCGGGCGGCTGCGCCAACGCTTTCCCACCGCCTGGCGAAGCGCAGGTCACAGCACCGCCACCCAGCTCCGGTTGATGCCTGGGACAAGACCGAGCACGGTTCCTCCGCGCGGCGCGGTGGTGGGACGCGTCGCGCGGGGCGGCGGCGCGGTGGTAGGACGCGTCGCGCGGGGGCGGCGGCGCGGTGGTGAGACGCGTCGCGCGGGGCGGCGCGTTGGTGGGACGCGTCGCGCGGGGGCAGCGCGTTGGTGGGACGCGTCGCGCGGGGGCAGCGCGTTGGTGGGACGCGTCGGGCGGCGGTGTGGGCAAGGGGGCAGCGTGGGTGGCTGGCGTGGTCGTGGGGGAGGGGCGGCGCGATGGCGGGACGCGTCGCGCGGTGGTGTCGGCAGTGGGGCAGCGCGGGTGGCTGGCGTGGTCATGGGGCAGGGGCGGCGGTCAGGTGGGGGAGGGCGGTGGCGAGCCGGGTCAGCCAGGGCGCCGGGCCGCCGGGTAGCGGGCCGTCGATGGTCCAGCCGGCCAGGGCGGTCGGTGATAAGGGCTGGGGCAGCGCCAGCCGCTGCAGGCGGGGCCGCAGGCGGATCTGGGGGAGTTCGGCCAGCAGGACGGCGTCGTACAGGTCTTTGGCGGCGGACCGGCCCTCCGACTGCTGGTCGGCGGCCAGCCAGTGGAGTTTCCAGGCCAGGGAGAGCTCCCGGCCGGCGGTGAGGACGGCGATCGGCGGGGCGGCGACCCGCGGCACGGCGGTCAGGACGGGTGGGGTGGGGAGTGGTTCGTCGTACGACAAATCGATCTGCATGTGACCGGGAAGGCCGGCGGGGGTGGTCCACGGGATGCGGAGCCGGGCTCGGCCGTTCTCGCTGGTGGTGGTGTATTCGTCCGGTTCGCTGTAGTCCCAGCTGAGGTTCTCGGTGGCGGCGTCGAGGTCGAGCAGGACGCCGTCGGGGGTGCGGGGATGCCCGGTGAGCAGGTCGATCAGGAACTGGTGGGCGAAGTCGAACGGCTCGGACACGTCGAGGCTGGTCATCCAGTGCAGGCCCTCCGGTGGGAGGACGGGGCGCAGGCCGCCGGTCTCGAACTCCTCGAAGGTCCAGATCTCGTTGCGGGCGCCGCCGTGGACGGCCTCCGGCCAATGCTGGGACGGGCCGAGGTGGGGGACGAACGGCCACGGCTCGCGGGTGTCGACGCCGACGATCGGGCTGGGGAGCAGAATCAGGTCGAGGTCGCCGGGTGGGCGGGCGGCGTCGCCGACCCAGGCCGGCATCGCCATGCTGCCGCGCAGGACCACCGTCTCGGCCCACTCGGAGCCGGCGATCAGCGTCACGACATGATCGAGAGCGGATCGGTGTGCCACCTGCCATTCCGTCACGGCGGCAATCTAACGGTCGGGTACGACAATGTCCGGCGAACGGTACGCAAGTCCCGCGGATACCGGCGGGGGGTATGCTAGGGGCATGTCGGAGGAGGCGAACACGGGGCACGGTCCGCACGGCTACTCGGGGGACAAGGCTGCCCTGCTCGGGCGGCTGCGGCGGATCGAGGGCCAGATCCGCGGGCTGCAGCGGATGGTGGACGAGGACACGTACTGCATCGATGTCCTGACCCAGATCTCCGCGGCGAAGAGTGCGCTGCAGGCGGTCGCGGTCGGGCTGCTGGAGGATCATCTGGCCCACTGCGTGGTGGATGCGGCACGCGCCGGGGACCCGTCCGACAAGGTCAAAGAAGCGTCGAACGCGATCGCCCGACTGATCAAATCCTGACGGAACCCGAGCGGGTCGTCGAGCGACTAACCATGTGCAACGGTAGTGAAAGGCGTTCAAGATGGCTGTCACCAGCACCTACACCGTCCAGGGCATGACCTGCTCGCACTGCGTCAACGCGGTGACCGAGGAGATCTCGGCGCTTCCGGGGGTGGCCGAGGTGAGCGTGGACCTGGCTTCCGGCGGTGTCACGGTGACCAGCGAGGCGCCGCTCACCGACGACGCGGTCCGCGCGGCGGTCGACGAGGCCGGCTACCAGCTCGCGGATGCCTGACCAGCCCGGCGCCGACGCCACGACCCACAGGGGCGAATTAGCCGGCGAAGGCAGGGCAGCCGACCCGACGCCCGCTGTCCCCGAACCGCAGAGTGCGATAAAGAAGCAGAAGTCCGTCAAGTCCGGCAGATGGTCACTCCCGGACACGACCGACGATGCCCTGCACCAGGACGACGAGCCGGAGCATCCCCCCAGCGGAAACACCTTCCGGCTCGCCGCCTTCGGCGCCCTGCTCATCGTCGTCCTGTTCGCCGGCTACGGCCTGGGCCGCCTCAACAACGGCACCGCCACCCCGGCCGCCGCCGGCCCCAGCCCCACCACCGGCATGGTCATGAACGAGAACATGCCGCACACCCACGGCACCACCGGCACCGGCGTCACCATGGCCGCGGCGCTCGGCGGCCTCTCCCTCAGCTCCGACGGACTCACCCTGCACCCGGCCGCCACCAGTTTCGACGCCGGTCACCGCGCGCGCCTCAGCTTCGTGATCGACGGTCCGGGCGGCGCCCCGGTCACGTCGTACGCGATCGTCCACGACAAACCGCTGCACCTGATCATCGTCCGCCGCGACCTGACCGGGTTCCAGCACCTGCATCCGACGATGGCCACCGACGGCACCTGGTCGATCGATCTGACCCTGGACCGGCCCGGCGCCTACCGCATGATCACCGATTTCACCGCGCTGGCCGGCGGCCGACAGATCGCCACCACACTCGGCACCGATCTCACCGTCGCCGGCGATTACGCGCCGCAGCCGCTCCCGCCGGCCGACCGTCGGACCACCACCGGTGGATTCACGGTCAGTTACGAGGGCGCGCCGAACACCCAGGCCGTCCAACCCGTCCTGATCAGTGTGACCGGGGCCGACGGCCGCCCGGCGACCGTCGAGCCGTATCTGGGCGCTTTCGGTCATCTGGTCGTGCTGCGCCGCGGCGACGTCGCCTATCTGCACATCCACCCGGAGCTGCAGCCGGTCGACGGCAAGGTCAAGTTCTGGGTCACCGCGCCCGGCCCGGGCGACTACCGGATGTTCTTCGACTTCCAGGTCGCCGGGCAGGTGCACACCGCGGAGTGGACCCTAACCGTCGGCTAGCAGCCGGGACAGCGCCGGCGTGACGCCCCACTGCCGGATCAGCGCGTCATACTCGGCGTGCTGCTCCGGCGTCGCCGCCGCACCGCTGCGCCGCGCCCGCAGCATCAGATTGCGCGGCGTGTGCGCCGAGTCGATGAACTCCACCACGTCGACCCGGTAGCCGTGCAACCGCAGCAGTGCGGCCCGCAGCGAGTCGGTCAGCACGTCCGCGAACCGTTCCCGGACGATGGCGTGCCGGGTGAACTCCGCGTACGGCGACGGCGCCGCACCGCCCTTGAGCTGGGCCGCGATGTCGTGGTGGCAGCACGGCGCGGCCAGCACCCAGCGCGCCTCCCAGCGCACCGCGCGGGCCAGCGCCTGGTCGGTCGCGGTGTCGCAGGCGTGCAGCGCGAGCACCAGGTCGGGGGTGAACGGCAGCTCGGCCTCCTCGATGGTGCCGGCCACGAAGCTGACCTCGGCCGCACATCCGAGCTGGGCGGCGACCGCGTTGTTGCGTACCCGCTGATCCTCGCGGACATCGACCCCGGCGATCTGGAGTGTCACGCCGCGCCCGGCCAGATAGCGGTAGGCGGCGAAGGTCAGATAAGCGTTTCCGCAGCCCAGGTCGACGACGCGGAGCGTCGGCGGCAGCTCGTCGGGCAGTGTCGCGGCGAGCGCGCGCAGGAACGCGTCGATCTGCCGCCGTTTCGCGGCGTTGCCGCCGATCACCTCGAACAGCGGGTCACCCGGGTCGAGCAGCCACTGTTTCGCCCGGTCGTGGTCCTGCGCGACGGGCGCCGCGACGGTCGCCGCGCGGTGCACCTGGGCCTCGCCCTTCTTGGTGATCCGCACCTGGACGGTGGCGGAATCGGTCTCGATGTGCCAGTTGCCGAACGGCTCGGCGAGCAGCTCGTCGATCGCGGCGGCCGCTTCCGCGCCGGGTGTGACGTTGCGGGTGGCGGGTCGGGCACCGTCGTCGGTGACGATCTGCAATTTCGGACCGCTCTTCAGAGTCACCGGCCGTAGCTGGGCTCGGGTCACCGACGGTAGCTGTCCGCGGCGCCGCCCGGCCGCGACGGCACGGGTCAGACCGGGGGCGAGCAGCAGTTCGCGCACCTCGGCGAGGGCTTGGTCGAGCGGTTGTGGCATCCCACCATTCTGCCCGGTCGCCATGGGCGCCCCGCGGGGGCTAGTTTGATCGTCGACGCGGAAGGGGGAGCATCCGATGTGGTCACTGGCGGATCCGCCAAACACCGGCATGCTCTCCGGCCAACTGCGGAGAATTCTGGGCGAGGCGTACGCCGCGGTCCGCCACCATCGTTTCGTCGTCGCCCTGGCCGGCGGGCGGCTGCCGATCGCCGCCTACGCCGAGCTCGTCGCCCAGCACTGGTTCGTCTACGAGTCGCTGGAGTTGGCCACGGCCGCGATGGCCTGCGATCCGGTGGCCGGCCGATTCCACTTCCCGGAGCTCTTCCGGGTGCCGGCGATCGAGGCTGACCTGCGCTTTCTGCACGGTCCGTGCTGGACCGGGCGGATCGCCGCACTGCCGGCCACGACCACCTAATGCACGCGGTTGCGATCCGCGGCCTTCGACCGGGCCACCGGTTTCGTCGCGCACCACGGCGCCCGCTACCTCGGCGACCTCGACGGTGGTCAATGGCTGGGCGCCGCCGTCCTCGAAGTGTATCGATTCCGCCGCGAGGGCTACCGCTTCTTCGTCTTCGAGGGCGTCGACCCGGAGCTCTTCCCGGCCTGCTACTACCGGCAGCTGGATGCGACGCCGTGGTGTCGGGCCGAGCAGCACGCCTTCCTGGCCGAGGTGACGGCGGCCGGCCAACTCTCGGTCAACCTGCTGACCGACTTAGCCGATCGATGGCTCTAAACACCCAAAAATCCGATTAGAGTACGTCGTAAGCCGCGTGACCGCCCCATCCAGCCCCTCCGCCGCGCTCAGCCGGCGCCGCTAACCGTGCCACGTCAGCGGCGGATGTACCCCGCGAGAAGTGGGGTCCCGGGAAATGGGCCAGCACCAGGCGCGTGGTGATCGGCGTGGCGGTGTCGGCGTGCCCTGCGGTGTGAGGCGCGGGGCCGGCTGGGCGCGGTGCAAGGGCGCGCGGCGGTGTGAGGCGCGGGGCTGGCTGGGCGCGGTGCAAGGGCCGCGCGGCGGTGTGAGGCGCGGGGGTCGTGGATGGCGGGTCCTCAGGCTCGCGGCGGTGTGCGGGCTGCGGGTCCTGGCAGACGCGGCGGCTGCGCGCGCCGGCGGGCAAAAGTGCGGCGCCCGGGCGGCGGCGGGCAAAAGTGCGGCGCCCGGGCGGCGGCGGGCAAAAGTGCGGCGCCCGGGATCGTGGATGCGATCCCGGGCGCCGGTGTGTCAGATCAGGCTTCGGCGGTGCCGACCCCTGCCTCGGAGCCGGCGCTCATGCTGTCCGCCGGCTCGTCGGCGCGAGTCGTCCGCCGCCGACGGCGACGCGGGGCGGCGTCACCGGTGGACGCGGACTCCGCGGCCGGCTCGGCAGCGACGGCGGCGGCCGGAGCGGCTTCCGCGACCGGAGCGGCCGGGCCTGCGGCGGCCGGGCCTGCGGCGGCCGGGCCTGCGGCGGCCGGAGCTGCGGCAGCCGGGGCAGTGGTAGCCGGGTCAGAGGTGGCCGGGGCAGCGGTGGTGGCGACCGAAGCTGTCGCCGGGGCGTCCGTGGCCGCCGACGCGGTGTCGGAGAATTCCACGGTCGTGGCCGGCGCCCGGCGGCGGCGGTTGCGCGAGCGCGGCGCCGGCTCGTCACCCGAAGGGGCCACGGCCGACGGCTCGGCGGGGCTTTCCAGGGCGGGGGCTGACGGCGTACCGCCAAGCTCGGAAGCCGGACCCTCGACCACCTTGCGCCGGCGCCGCTGCCGCTGGGGACGGTCGCCGCCGTCGCCGGCCGGCGAAGCCGGGTCGGACGGCGCTGCCGGGGCAGAGCCGGAGCCGCCGCGGGACCGCCCGCCGCGTGCCGGACGGGACGACCGCCGGCCGCGGCCACCGCCGCCGAGATCCTCCTCGATCTCGGCCGACAGGCCGGCCCGGTTGCGTTCCGCGGTCGGCAGCGTGCCCGAGACGTCCGACGGGATGTCCAGGTCGGCGTAGAGCGCGGGGCTGGTGTGATACGTCTCCGGGGGCTCCGGCATGCCGAGCACCAGCGACTTGTCGATCAGGACCCAGCGCGGCATGTCCTCCCAGTCGACGAACGTCACCGCGACACCGGTGGCGCCGGCGCGACCGGTGCGGCCGATGCGGTGCGTGTACGTCTCCGGGTCCTCCGGACAGTCGTAGTTGAGCACGTGGGTGACGCCGGAGACGTCCAGGCCGCGGGCGGCGACGTCGGTGGCGACCAGCACGTCGATCTTGCCGCTGCGGAAGGCCCGCAGCGCGCGCTCACGGGCGCCCTGACCCAGGTCGCCGTGCACCGCGGCGACCGCGAAGCCGCGGAAGTCCAGTTCCTCGGAGACCTTGTCGGCGGCCCGCTTGGTCCGCGTGAAGATCATCGTGAGCCCGCGGTCCCTGGCCTGCAGGATCCGGGACACCATCTCGATCTTGTTGAGCGGGTGCGTGCGGTAGACCACCTGCTTGGTCAGCGGGTTCGGCCCGCTGTCGGTGGTGTGCCCGGCGTGGATGGTCATCGGGTTGCGCAGGAACCGGCGGGACAGCGCCACGATCGGGTCCGGCATGGTGGCCGAGAACAGCATGGTCTGCCGCTGCTCCGGGAGCATCGCCAGGATCTTCTCGACGTCGTCGAGGAAGCCCAGGTCGAGCATCCGGTCGGCCTCGTCGAGGACCAGCGCGGCCACCGCGTTCAGCTTCAGCTGCTTCTGCTTGGCCAGGTCGAGCAGCCGGCCGGGGGTGCCGACGAGAATCTCGACACCCTTCTTCAGCTGCTCCACCTGCGGCTCGTAGGCGACGCCGCCGTAGATCGGCAGCACCCGGACACCGCGCGTGCTGCCCGCGGCGGCCAGGTCGCGGGCCACCTGCAGGCCCAGCTCGCGGGTGGGGACGACGATCAGCGCCTGAGGGCGGCCGTCGGCGCCCTCGGACGGGGCGAGGACCCGCTCCAGCAGCGGAAGGCCGAAGCCGAGGGTCTTGCCGGTACCGGTCGGCGCCTGGCCGATCAGGTCGGTGCCGCGCAGCGCGATCGGCAGCGCGTACTCCTGGATCGCGAAGGCGTGCGTGATGCCGGCCTTCGCCAGCGCCTCGACGGTCTCCGGCCGGACGCCCAGGTCAGCGAAGGTGGGGCTGTCCGGGCGGACCGGGGCGCGGTTCGTCACGGGGATGAGAGCTTGCTCAATGTCGGTCATGAAGTTTTACGGGTGCCCTCTCGTGGTGCGCCCGTCGACTGTCCTGGGGCGCGGTCTGTTGTGGCGCGGGCCGCACGCTCGAAAGCGGGCCACACGCGGGGCCGCCAGCGACTGGGCACCGGCGGCGACAGACTCCACTCTACCCGACCCATAGCAGACGTACGCGAGAGCAGTTGCGGGAGGGAACCCTGATCACCAGGGCCCCCTCCCGTCACCTCAGCGGGTGGTGAAGCCGAACGGCCGGTGTGAGGCCTCGGCGATCTCCACGTAGGCCAGCTTGGTGACCGGGACGATCACCTTGCGGCCCTTCTCATCCGTGAGCGAAAGGACGCCGTCCTTGGCCAGAGCCTCGGACACGGCCTGCTCGACCTCCGCCGGGGTCTGCGCGCTTTCGAGCACGAGCTCACGCGGCGACTGTTGCACGCCGATCTTGACCTCCACGGAGTCCTCCTCTGTCAACCCGTGTACCGCTTGGAAAGGCTATCCGATTTCCGGTGCCGTTCCGGCCGTTGAACCGCCCTGGAGGGGGAAGCTGGCGATCCCGCGCCAGATCAGAGCGGCGACGAGGCTCTCGGCTTCAGCTTTGGGCGTACGACGGCCGTTCGCCAACCAGTACTGAGCGGCCGCCCCGGAGGCCCCGGCGAGGCCCGAGGCGAGCAGTTGGGCCTGATCGGGGCGCAGCCCGGTGTCCGAGATGATCGTCTCGGTCAGCGCCACGATGCAGCCCTGCTCGACCCGCTCCACCCGCTGGCGCACCTGCGGGTCGTTGCGCAGGTCGGACTCGAAGACGAGCCGGAACGCCTCGCTCTCGTGGTCCATGAAGTCGAAGTAGGCCCGGACGGCACCCTTCACCCGCTCCTTGTTGTCCGGGGTCGCCTCCAACGCGCCCCGGACCTTGGCGATGATCGCGTCGCAGTGGGTGTCGAGCAGCGCCAGGTAGAGCTCGAGCTTGCCGGGGAAGTGCTGATAGAGCACGGGCTTGGAGACACCCGCGCGCTCGGCGATGTCGTCCATCGCGGCGGCGTGGTAGCCGTGCGCGACGAAGATCTGCTGAGCGGCGGCCAGCAGTTGCTTTCGGCGTGCCGATCTGGGCAGCCGGGTGGGGCGGGTGGTCTGAGCCCCGCCGGACGCGGCGGTCATATCTGGTGAACCTCCAGGGGGTCGGTCCCCGCGGTTTGTCGACGCGGATTGCCCGGATCGGCGCATGTCGCGGTCGTGCGGGCAATTGTCGCGACGCTGCAACTTATCGCCACTGCAACCACACGGTAGCCTCAGCGGGGGCGAGCGAGGAGCACGCGGTGGATGAAACAGGGCATTCCGGAGACGCCGGAGCCGCGCATGGCGGCAACGGCGCCGACGCGCGTGACCGCAATCGGGTGAACGGGTGGGTGAACGGCGAAAACCCGTGGTCGAACGCGGGTTCCGCACGGGAACAGGAGGCCGACGTGCCCCCGTGGCGGCGCGGCGCCATCGGCCGGCAGCCGAGCCCGACACGCCCTTTCGGACCGGCTCCCAGCTCCGCCGTGCCGGCGCAGGTGCCCCCGCCGCCGGGGTTCGTGGACCCGCCACCGTCCACCGAGATTCCCCCTTCCGGGGCCGCCGAGCCCACACCGTGGCCCGCTGAACGCAGCCGTCTGGCTGACATTCTCGGTCACCGGCCGCGTCCGGTCGATACGGCGTCCACCGGGCCCGCCCCGAGCAGTGCACCCCCCTACCCGTACGAGGGCGACCTCGACGACTCGTATCACTCCGCCACCGCGCAGCGCGCGGCCGTGCCGATGCCCCGGCCGGTCCCGTCCGCCCGGGGCGACTGGCAGCCCGCCGAGCCGGGCCCGACCCTGGGAGATCCCCTGAGCCGTACCGACGCGCCGTCCGAGCCGATCCGTTCCCGCCACGCGCTGGTCAACGACACCCTCGCGCAGGGCCTGCCCCGGGTGGAGCCGGCGGCCCCGCAGGGGGACCAGCGATCGGTGGACAACGAGGCCCGCACCGGCCTGCCGACGTACGATGCCTCCAGCTTCTCCCGCCGGGCTTACGAGCCGTCGGCGCCGCCCGCCTTCCCCGCCCCGGTCTTCCCCGGATATTCCGGTACACCGGAGGAGGTGGCGGCCGCGCTGGGCGAGCCCAGCGACGCCCTGCCCCAGCGCGTGCCGGCCCAGCCGGACGTGCCCCGAGTTCCGGAGCCGCCCTCCGTGGAGCCATCGGCCGAGGCGCCCGCCCTGGCGCGCATCGCGACGCACCTGCGCCGCGGGGACGTCGTGCCCGCCCAGGAGCGGCAGGAGGGCTTCGACGTGCAGGCCATCCTCGCCGCGGTGCGCGAGGTCGACGGAGTCCGGGACGCCTCGCTGAAAGCCACCCCGGCCGGCGCGCACAGCCTGCGCCTGGACCTGGCCGACGGCGCCGACGCGGCCGAGGTGAGCCGACACGTCGCCCGGCTGCTGGCCGAGCGGATGGGCCTGGACGCGGCGATGCCCGGCGGAATGCCGGCCGGTCCGCTGCCCGCCGACCCGCTGTCCCCCGGTCCGCTGCAGTCCAGCCCGACGCCGCCGCCTACCCCGGCACCCCGGCCGGCCCGTGCCTCGGTCAAGCCGGTGTCGCCGGCACCCGTGCCCACGCCGGCCCCGGTCTCGGCCGCCCCGGTGTCGACCCCGCCGGCCCCCGCCACCGAGCGTGCCGCTGTCACCCCGCGAGACCTCAACGGTCCCCGCCCGCTCGACCCCGGCGACCGCCCCGGCCCCCGCGTCCTGATCGAGAACGTGCACGTCAACACGTTCGGCGCGGACGCCTCCGTCGAGGTGCGACTGCGTGCCGGCGACCGGACCGCCTCCGGCGTCGCCACCGGCCCGGCCGTCGACGGCTACCTGCTGCGCCTGTGTGCCACCGCCACCGCGGGCGCGGTCGACGAGCTGCTCGCCGTCTCCACCCACACCGACGGCCCGGCCCGCTGCTTCGTCGAGCACGCGGCCGCCGTCTCGTTCGGTTCCACCCAGGTCGCCGTCGTGGTGCTGCTGCTGTCCTGCGCCGGTGGCGGCTGGGTCGAGCAGCTCTCCGGCTCGGCCGTGGTCACCGGTGACGATCGGCACGCGATGGTCCGCGCCACACTGGCCGCGGTCAATCGCCGCGCCGAGGCACTGTTGGCGTAGTGAAAGGCGCGATGCTGGCCGGCGAGGACACGCTCCTGCCGGAGGGTGAGGTGCCGCCACCGTGGCCCGCACGACGGGTCGAGGTGGGCGGCGCCATGCTGCACGTGCGGGACACCCCGGCACTGGGCCCGGACGCCGAGCCCGCGGTCTACGTGCACGGCCTCGGCGGTTCCTCCCAGAATTTCACCGACCTGGCCGGCCTGCTCGCCGACCGGTTCGACGGGCAGGCGGTCGACCTGCCCGGATTCGGCTACAGCGACCCCAGCCCGCGATATTCGATTCCGGCCTTCGCGGCCACCCTGATCGACTATCTGGACGCGTCCGGCCGCGGCCCGGTGCACCTGGTCGGCAACTCGCTGGGCGGGTCCATTTCGGTACGGGTCGCCGCGCTGCGCCCCGACCTGGTGCGCACCCTCACCCTGATCTCCCCGGCGATGCCGTTCCTCGACCCACGTCGCACCGCACAGGGCCCGGTGCTGCCGCTGCTCGCGCTGCCGGGTGCCGAACGCCTGATGGCGTGGGCGCTCACCCGGGTCACCGCGGAACAGATGGCCGAGCAGGTGCTGGCCGCCTGCTTCGGCGACACCAGCAAGGTGCATCCGCAGCGGCGGGCCGAGGCGATGGCGGAGATCCAGCTCCGCTACACCGTCGCCCACTATCCGCGGGCCTACCTGGGCACCCTGCGCGGCCTCGTCGGCAGTTTCCTGCGGGCGTACCTGCCGGGCGTCAACTCGCAGTGGCGGCTGGCCGCCCAGATCCAGGCCCCCACCCTGGTGATCGGCGGGCTGACCGACAAACTGGTCGACCCGCGGGTGCCCGTCCAGGTGGCCAGGACCATCCCGGACAGCCGGCTGCTGATCCTGCCCGGCGTCGGGCACGTCGCGCAGATGGAGGTGCCCCGGCTGGTCGCCCGCGCGATCGTCGGCATGCTGGAGGACATCCGCGCACCGCACCGCTGATCCGGCACGGGGCCATGTGAATGGCGCTCGTGTGCGAGGCTGGTGCGCACCATGGTCCCTTCCGGTACGCCCACCCTCGAACCGCCGGCACGTGCCACCGATCGATGGCGGCAGTGGTGGCCGGCGCTGTTCGCGATCACGCTGGTCCTGCTGGTGGTCATCACGGTGGCGGTCCGGCACTCCGGGAGGCCGACGCCGTCCGCCGCCGCGACGCCGTCCCCGGCGGCCTCCCCGTCGGCTGCGCCGACCTCGGCGGCGCCCACCCTGGAACACACCTCGGCTCCGCCATCGGCCGGCCCCACCTCGTTGGACCCCGAGATCCTGCAGGTGCCCGGGGCGGTCCCGACGCACGGTTCCGGCGATTTTGTGTACGCCGTGAAACGCGGCGCCGTGCTCGGCGGCAAAGGCCCGATCCGTCGGTTCCACGTCGCCGTGGAGAAGGGCTCCGGGGAGGACGCGAACGCGTTCGCCACTCTGGTGGTGTCGACTCTCGGCGACGCGCGCAGCTGGGTCGGTGACGGAAACCTGCGCCTGCAGATGGTCGACGCGGACGATCACGCCGACTTCACGGTCTACCTGGCGACCCGGGAGACGGCCGGAGAGATGTGTCAGCGGGGTGGCACGAACATCCACATCGGCGGCGTCCCGTACACGTCCTGCCGCGTCCCCGGCGCCGCGATCATCAACCTGGACCGCTACCGGAAGTCGGCCAAGCCGTATCTCGCCGCCAAGATCCCGCTGGCCACCTACCGGATGTATGTGATCAACCACGAGGTCGGGCACGAGCTGGGCCACCACCACGAGGGCTGCCCCGAGCCGGGCGGCCCGGCGCCGGTCATGGTCCAGCAGACGTTGATGCTGCGCGGTTGCGTGCCCTACTCCTGGCCGCGCCTCGACAACCACCCGTTCACCGGACCGTCCGTCTCCCACTGACCCGCTCCTACTGACCCGGTTCCCGGGGCGTGGTCCGCGGCGGTGCGGTTCGCGGCGGTGCGGATCGCGGCGGTGCGGATCGCGGCGGTGCGGATCCCGGCGGCGCCGTCCGCTGCGAGGCGGGGGTGCCGGCCGGCAGCCGCCAGCCGGTCGAGGGGCGGGGTGGTGCGGGGTTTCTCCGGTGGGGAATTCGATTCTCCTGTGACGCGCGTCGAGTCATGGCACGCTGGCGGATGTTATGGCAAACGCGACAAATGCCTCCCCGGACCCGGCCTTCGGCGACCAGCCGCCCGCCGGCGGCCGGCGTGCCCGCACCACGCCGAACCCCGCGAAGAAGACGTCCGCGGCGGCCGCGACATCGGCCAAGGGCGTCATCACGGCGAAGACCGACACCGCCAAGAAGGCCACACGGTCCGACGCCACGACGACATCCCGGTCCGGCGCCGCGAAGACAACCCGGACGGACGGCACGAAGACAACCCGGACGGCCGCCGCCAGGGCATCCCGGGCCGAGACTGTGAAGACCGCGCGGGCCGAGACTGTGAAGACCGCGCGAGCCGAGATTGTGAAGACCGCGCGAGCCGACACCGTGAAGACCGCGCGGGCCGACACTGTGAAGGCGACGCGTGGTCGGAGTGCGGCAGGCGAAGCGGGGCGCTCCGGTGCACCGGGCGCGGCGTCGTCCAGCGGATCCGGCACCGGTCGGCCCCGCAAGACCGCGGCCGATGTACCGGCGCGGAGCCGGGCGGTGGCCGCCGAGACGAGCACCGCGGCGCGGCCGCGGAAGACGCTGTCCAGCGACGCGTCGCCGGCCGGGACGACGCCGCGGAAGCCGGCAGCCGGGACGCCGCGCAAGCCCGCGGGCGGAGCGACGCCGCGCAAGACGATCAGCAGGGGCGGTGAGCCCGCTCGGCCGGCGCTGCACCCCGGCTCGGACCGCGACGAATCCGGCGGCCGGCACCGACGCAGCGGTGAGCCGGTGGAAACTTCGGGCGGCCGGCACCGGATGTCCGGCGAGGAACCCCTGGCTCGGCACCGCGCCGAAGGGGCCCCGCCGCGGCTCAACCCGTCCGCCGGAGCGCTGCAGGGGTCGGCGGCCGGAGGGCCGCAGGGGTCGGCGGCCGGAGCGCTGCAGGGGTCGGCGGCCGGAGCGCTGCACGGATCGGCGCCCGGGGCGCCACCCGGGTCGTCGGTCGGGTCGGCGGATCAGCCGGCGGGGGTGCCGGATCGGTCCTCGGCCGCGCGCCATGCGCAACCGCGCCCGGCCCCACCCCCGGTGGATCCGGAGACCGGCCTGCCACCCGGCATGACCCGCGGCATCCTGGAACTGGCCGCCGAACGCCTGGCCGCCTCCCGGGCTGCCCAGGCTGCTGCCCGGGCCGCGCAGGCCACCCCTACCGATACCGATTCCGCCGTCCCGACCAGGCAGGATGCTGCCGAGCCTGGCGCACCGGGAGTCCCGGATGCCGGCTGGGCTGCGGCGGATCTTCGCCGGCATTCGCCAGAGGCTTCGGTGGGACACGGACACCGGCCGTCGTTCCTCCCCGATGCGGGTCCGCAGGCAGCGCGGGGCGTGGACGTCTACGGGCAGCCGGTCGAGACGGCGCCGCGTGCGTCGGCGGCGGGGGCGGCTTCGGCGGCGCCCGATGTGGACGTCTATCACCAGCCGGTGGTCATCACCGAGGCTGAGCTGCATGCTCCGGCGGAGGTCGAGCCGCAGCCCGTCGACTGGCAGAGCATGCGGCGGATGCGGGCGGCCCGGGCGGCGGCACTGTCCGAGCAGCGTGCCGAACCGCGGCCGGACCCGGCCGCCGTCGACGGGCAAGGGGCGGGGCTGCAGCAGCAGGAGCCGCCCGCCGAAGCCGAGCCGATCGTGGAACCGGACCGCCCCAGCCGCCGCCGGCCGATCCTGCGGACGACCGCGGACACCCCGGCGCAGCCGCAGGACGCGGGACAAGCGGTGCACCCCGAGGCGGGACAGACGGCGTACTCGCCAGGGACGGAGCCGACGGCGTACCCGCAAGGGGCGGGGCCGACGGCATACCCGCAAGCGGCGGGGCCGACGGCGTACCCGCAAGCGATGGGACAGCAGGACGCCGCGATCCGATGGTCGGAAGCGGACCTGGACAGCCTGCGGCCCGCCCTTCCGCCGCAGTTCGTGTCCGATACCGCGGAGATTCCCCGCGTCTATCCCGATCTGCATGACCGGTCGGTGGCCTGGCCGGAGCCGGAGCCCGAGGACCCGCACGACGCCTGGTTCTGGTCAACGACCGACCACCCGCCGGCCGGCCTGCCGGAGAGTCTGCGACTTCCGGCCGGCATCCCGGAGGGCCTCTGGCATCCGGCCGAGGATGAGCGTGCCGCGGCCGGGAGTGATCTGGCCGGAACCGGTCTGGCCGCCTCTGACGTGGCCGGGATGGACCCAGCCTGGCCGGCGGAGGATGCCGGGAGCGCGGGGTATCCCGAATATGCGGAACTGGCGGGAGATGTCGGATTTGCGGCCTCGATGGGACACACCGGGTATGCGAATCCGGCCGATCAGACCGCGTTCGGCGAACAGGCGACCCATGAGCAACCGGCCTACGTCGATCCGCAGCAGTCCGGCCATATTCCGGCGCCCGCCGCCGCTCCGGCCGGGGCGGACGCCGCCGGCCTGACCGGGGCGCACGCCGCCGGCCTGGCAGAGGCACACGCCGTCGAGGTGAACACCGCCGCCGCGGCCGAGGTGCACGCTGATGATCTCCCCACCGCGCGGGGCGGTGCGACGCCGGTCGTCGAGATCGACCGTGACGCGCCGCCGGATGTCGACGGGCAGCCCGAGGAATCCGGCACGCTGACCCCGGACGGCCGGAAGCTGCTGCGCCGGCGCCGACGGGTCACCTTCCTGGCGTACGTCATGGTCGTCGCTCTCGTCCTGGTCGTCGGCCATGAGTTGCGGGACCGGCAGCGACCCGTGGCGGAGCCGGAAGCGGCGCGCCCGGCGCCGATCGGCGCCCCCGAGGCGGACCGCGGGCAGCGTGATCACCTGGCGGAGCAGCGCGGTTCGGCGCTGAGCGAGACGAACGGGAAAGCCGGGCACTTCCGGTACGTGACCTCGCGCGGCTCAGTCCTCGGCACCGGCGGTGACCTGCACCGGTTCAAGGTCGCCGTCGAGGAGACGGTCGGGGACGTCGCACCCGACGACTTCGCCCGGACCGTCGACCGCACGCTCGGCGACAGGCGGAGCTGGATCGGCGGCGGCAAGGTGCGCCTGCGCCGGGTGCCGAAGTCGGCCGACAACGCGGAGTTCACCGTCTTCCTGGCCTCGCCGACCACCTCGGAGAAGATGTGCGCGGCCGGTGGCCTGCACACCGAGGGGTTCACCTCGTGCCGGGTGCCGGGCCAGGTGATCATCAATGCTGAGCGTTGGGCGACCGCCATCCCGGAGTACGACGGCCACCTGGGCGAGTACCGGGAATACACGATCAACCATGAGGTGGGGCATCAGCTCGGGCACGGCCACGAAGGGTGCCCGGGCAAGGGCGAACCGGCTCCGGTGATGCTGCAGCAGACGTACGGTCTGGAGGGTTGCACCCGGAACGCCTGGCCGTTCCTGGACGGCGAGCGGTACGCAGGCGACGCGCGCCCGTAACGACCGGCCCGGAAATATTCCGCATCCCGCATGTCGGGCCCGTGTCCGACGTCATGGGCGTGGCGGCGCTCAACGAGCGACAATGGGCGACGATCCTTACCACCGAACCCGGGGAGTGAACTGTGGCTCTGCCCCCGCTCGTCGAGCCGGCCGCCGAGCTGAGCGTCGACGAGATCCGCCGCTATTCGCGTCACCTGATCATCCCCGACGTCGGGATGGACGGGCAGAAGCGGCTGAAGAACGCCAAGGTCCTCGCGGTCGGCGCGGGTGGCCTCGGCTCGCCGACCCTGCTCTACCTGGCCGCGGCCGGGGTGGGCACGCTCGGCATCATCGACTTCGACACGGTCGACGAGTCCAACCTGCAGCGCCAGATCATCCACGGCGTCTCGGATGTCGGCACGCCCAAGGCGGAGTCGGCGGCGCGCAGCATCGCCGAGGTCAACCCGCTGGTGAACGTGGTCATCCACAACACCGCGCTGGACCGCGACAACGTCAAAGAGATCTTCAGTCAGTACGACCTGATCGTCGACGGCACCGACAACTTCGCCACGCGGTACATGGTGAACGACGCCGCCGTGCTGCTCGGCAAGCCGTACGTGTGGGGCTCGATCTACCGCTTCGACGGCCAGGCCTCGGTCTTCTGGGAGGAGCACGGTCCCTGCTACCGCTGCCTCTACCCGGAGCCGCCGCCGCCCGGCATGGTGCCGAGCTGCGCCGAGGGCGGCGTCCTCGGCGTGCTCTGCGCGTCGATCGGCTCGATCCAGGTCAACGAGGCGATCAAGCTGATCACCGGCATCGGTGAGCCGCTGGTCGGGCGCCTGATGGTCTACGACGCTCTGGAGATGGAGTATCGCAAGATCAAGGTCCGGAAGGACCCGAACTGCGTGCTCTGCGGGGAGAACCCGACGCTGACCGACCTCATGGACGACTACGAGGACTTCTGCGGCGCGGTCTCCGAAGAGGCTCAGGAGGCGGTGACCGGTTCCACGATCACCGCGCGTGAGCTCAAGGACTGGCAGGACACCGGCAAGGACGTGTTCCTGGTCGACGTCCGCGAGCCGGCCGAGTGGGAGATCAACCGGATCCCCGGCGCCGTGCTGATCCCGAAGGGGGAGATCCTCTCCGGCGAGGCGTTGGCGAAATTCCCGCAGGACCGGCAGATCGTCCTGCACTGCAAGTCGGGCGTGCGCTCGGCGGAGGCGCTGGCCGCGCTGAAGGCGGCCGGCTTCAAGGACGCCGTGCACGTCCAGGGCGGCATCGTCTCCTGGGTCAACACCGTGGACCCGTCGCTGCCGTCGTACTGACGCACTGGGGAGGCCGATGTCACGTCATCGGCCTCCTAAAGTGTGACGGTCCGGTCGCCGAAACACAGAATCGACGGGTAGCTTCTCTATCGTGGTCGATATCGATGCCGCCATCGGGTACGTCGTTGCCCATGGCGACCCGGTCGAACGTGCTCGTCTGCACTATCTGCGGACGGGCCAGCCGGCCTCCCCGGAGATCATCGACCGGCTGTCCGGCGGTCAGATGTCCGAGGGCGGCTGGCCCGCCTCCGCCGACGGTCAGGTCCCCTCGGTCGACGCCACCTGCTTCCGGCTCAGCGAGCTCGACGACCTCGGCGGCCTGCAGGCCGGTCCGGTCGCCGAGCGGGCGCTGACCTGGCTCGCGAGCGCCCAGCGGTCCGACGGCACCTGGCAGGAGCACGAGTCCCTGGCCGGCGAGGCTCCGGCCTGGGCGATGCCCGGCGAGCCGGAGGCCACCCTCTACCTGACGTCGGTCGCCGGCTTCTGGCTGACCGCGGCAGCCGTCGAGAGCGACCCGTACCAGACCCGCGGGCGCAACGGCGAGGTGCTCGGCCGGGCGGCTGCCTTCGTCGCCTCGCAGCTGCGGCCGGACGGGTCCTGGCCGTCCTTCCTGGCGGCCGGCTGGCACCTCGCCGGCCTCCTGCACCAGCAGCAGTATTTCTACGAGTCGTCGCGGGTGCAGATCGTGCTGGGCGAGCGGCTGGGTGACATGGCCCCGGCCGACGTCGCGGCGATGGCGGCCGCGTTGCGCCGGGTCAACCTGGGCGACGACTGGCTGCTGCGCAACACGTGGAAGCGGCTGGGCGAGACGCAGCGCTCGGACGGCGGTTGGGACAGCAACGAGGGCCCGGTCTTCGACGTGAACGTCACCCTGACCGCCCTGCGCGCCTGCCGCTGACCATTTCGGGTCTTCGTTCCAGCGGTCCAGCACCGGACGGGGACCTCCACGCCGGTGGCTCTCGCCGGTCGGCGTGGAGTGCCGCGGATCAGCGGATGTGACCGTCGCCGGTGACGATGTACTTCGTCGAGGTGAGCTCGGGCAGGCCCATCGGTCCGCGGGCGTGCAGTTTCTGGGTGGAGATGCCGATCTCGGCGCCGAAGCCGAACTCGCCGCCGTCGGTGAACCGGGTCGACGCGTTCACCACGACGGCGGCGGCGTCGACGCCGGCGGTGAAGCGCCGGGTCGCGCCCAGCGACTCGCTGACGATCGCCTCGGTGTGCCCGGAGCCGAACTGCCGAATGTGGTCGAGCGCGTCCTCCAGCGAGTCGACCACCGCGACCGAGATGTCGGCCGACAGATATTCGGTGCCCCAGTCCTGCTCGGTGGCCGGGACCACGGCGTCGCTGTAGCCGGCCACCCGGGAGTCGCCGTGCACGGTCACCCCGGCCTCGGCGAACGCGGACAGGATCAGCGGCAGGAACGAGTCGGCGATCTCGGTGTGCACCAGCAGCGACTCGGCCGCGTTGCAGACCGAGTTGCGCTGCGTCTTGGAGTTCATCGTGATCGACAGCGCCTTCTCCAGGTCGGCGGCGGCGTCCACGTAGACGTGGCAGTTGCCCACCCCGGTCTCGATCACCGGCACCGTGGACTCCTCGACCACGGTGCGGATCAGGTCGGCGCCGCCCCGCGGGATCAGCACGTCGACCAGGCCGCGGGCGCGCATCAAATCCTTCACCGAGTCACGGGTGGTGGCGTCGAGCAGCTGGATCGTGTTGATCGGCAGGCCGGCGTCGGCGACCGCCTTGCGCAGCACCGCGACGATCGCCGCGTTCGACGAGAAGGCCGAGCGGGAACCGCGCAGCAGCGCCGCGTTCCCCGATTTCAGGCAGATGCCGGCGGCGTCCGCGGTCACGTTCGGCCGGCCCTCGTAGATCATCCCGACGACGCCGAACGGCACCCGGACCTGTCGCAGCTCCAATCCGTTGGCCAGGGTCGAGCCGCGCACCACGTCACCGATCGGGTCGGGCAGGGCGGCCAGCTGGCGCAGCCCGTCGGCCATCGCGGCGACCCGGGCCGGGCTCAGCGCCAGCCGGTCGACGATCGCCTCACCGGTGCCCGCCTCCCGTGCGGCCGCCACGTCCACCGCGTTCGCCGCGACGATGTCGTCGGTCCGCTCGACCAGGCGATCGGCCATCAGCAGCAGCGCCGCGTCCTTGTCCGCGCGGGTGGCCCCGGCCAGGTCGATGGCGGCGATCCGGGCCGCGGCCGCCTGCTCCAGCACGCTCATGACACACCTTTCACAGCAGTACGAGGTCGTCGCGGTGAACGACCTCTCGTTCATAGCCCGGGCCGAGCGCGGCCGCCAACTCCGGAGTGGACCGGCCGAGCAGCGCCGGCAGCTCGACCGCGTCATAGTTGACCAGGCCGCGCGCGACCGGGGCGCCCGAGCCGGCGTCGACCAGGTCCACCGGGTCGCCGGCGGCGAAGGAACCGTCCACCGCGGTGATCCCGGCCGGCAGCAGCGACTTGCGTCGGGCCACCACCGCGGTGACCGCGCCCGCGTCCAGGTGCAGGCGGCCGCGCGGCGCGGTGGCGTGCGCCAGCCAGAACAGCCGGGCGGTCGGCCGCGACTCGGCGGCCTGGAACAGGGTGCCGACCTCGGCGCCGGTCAGCGCGTCGGCGGCCAGCGGGGCGGCGGTCAGCACCACCGGGATGCCGAACCCGGTGGCGATCCGGGCCGCCTCCACCTTGGTCACCATGCCGCCGGTGCCGACCCCGGACCGGCCGGCCGAGCCGATCGCCACCCCCGCCAGGTCGGCGTCGTCGCGGACCAGCGGGATCCGGCGCGAGGCCGGGTCGGACGGGCTGCCGGTGTAGAGCGCGTCCACGTCGGAGAGCAGCACCAGCAGGTCGGCGTCGACCAGGGCGGCGACCAGCGCGGCCAGCCGGTCGTTGTCCCCGAAGCGGATCTCCTCGGTGGCCACCGTGTCGTTCTCGTTGACGATCGGCAGGGCGCCGAGATCCAGCAGTTTGCGCAGCGTCTGGTAGGCGTTGCGGTAGTGCGAGCGGCGGGTCACGTCGTCGACGGTGAGCAGCACCTGCGCGACGGTCCGGCCGTGCCGGGCGAAACCGGCGGTGTAGCGCCCGATCAACAGGCCTTGGCCGACCGCGGCGGCGGCCTGCTGGGTGGCCAGGTCACGCGGCCGGCGCGGCAGCTGCAGCGGGGCCAGGCCGGCGGCGATCGCGCCGCTGGAGACCAGCACCACCTCACGGCCCGCGCCGGCCAACCGGCCCAGCGCGTCGACCAGGGAATCCAGCCGCTGCTCATCGATGCCGCCCGCCGCGGTGGTCAGCGAGGACGACCCCACCTTGACCACGATCCGGCGCGCACCGGTCACCACTTCCCGCACCCGGCCCATTCTGCTCGGCCGCCCGGTGTCGATCCGGTCCGGATCCCATATCGTGGCCGGTGATGACACCCCAGGAGTACGTCGAAGCGGTTCTCACGCTCGTCGAGAGCATTCCGGAGGGCCGGGTGATGTCCTATGGGGCGGTCGCCGACGCGCTGGCCGAGGTCTCCGGGCGGAACTCGCCCCGGCAGATCGGCGGGATCATGTCCCGGCACGGCGGCGGGGTGCCGTGGCACCGGGTGGTGACCAGCGCCGGCCGGCTGCCGCCCGGGCACGAACGTGAAGCGCGGGCGCGGCTGCTCGCCGAGGGCGTACCGTTGCGCGGCGACCGGGTGCTGATCGAGAAAGCCGGGTGGAGTCCTGATGGAGACCGGACAGGCGAGTAGGACGGCGTACGCCGCGGCCCGATACCGCGCGGCCCACCAGGTGCTGGAGGACGGGGCGATCTTCGCCGACCCGCTGGCCCTGCGGATCCTCGGGCATCAGCCGGACGAGCTGCTGGGTGACGCGCCCCGGCGGGGGATGCGGCTGTTCATCGCGGCGCGGCACCGGTTCGCCGAGGATCATCTGGCGGCCGCGGTGGGCCGCGGGATCCGGACGGCGGTGGTGCTGGGGGCGGGGCTGGACACGTTCGCCTACCGGAATCCGCATCCCGGGCTCGAGGTGATCGAGATCGACCATCCGGACACGCAGGCGTGGAAGCGGGAGCGGCTCGCCTCGACCGGGATCGGCATTCCCGGCAACCTCCGATATGTCGGGATCGACTTCGAGCGGGACGACCTGGAAGCCCGGCTGACGCTGGAGCAGCCCGCGTTCTTCCTGTGGATGGGCGTGGTGCCCTACCTGACCGTCGACGGTTTCACCGAGACGCTGCGGTTCGTCGGCGGACGCGAGGGCAACGAGGTCGTCTTCGACTATGCGCAGTCCCCCGAGCGGATGCCGGCCGAGCGCCGCGCCGCCCTGGAAGCCCGCGCCGCCCGGGTCGCCAAGATCGGCGAGCCGTGGCTGACCTTCTTCGAGCCGGAGGAGATCGCCGCCACGCTGGGGGCGCACGGCTTCGGCGACATCGAGGACCTGGGGCCGTCCGGCCTGGCCGCCCGCTTCTTCGGCCGCACCGACGTCCCCGCCGACACTGCCGGTGGCCACATCCTGCACGCCCGGCGCGGGGTTTGACCGCGCCCACCCGCGGATGTCGCCCTTGCGGGTCGGGCGTTCTGGACGCGCAGCGGCCAGCCCGGCCCGGAAGGGTCCCGGCGGGAGCTGCGGTCAGTTATCGGCCGCAGCGCACGCAAAAAAGAATGTGGTCTAAAGAAGTCCCGCAAACCTTCCCGCCGCTCGCATCTGCCATTCGAAGAAGCCCCTCCGGTCGTCTTCGATGGTGTTGTTGAGCTGCCCGAAGAGTTCCGCGCTGACCGCCCCGCACAAATGCACGAAGCCATACATCACCGCCCCCACCAGATGCGCCGGCGCATCCGGGTTGATCTGCGCCGCGACCGCCGCCATCTCCTCCCCGAAGCGCCCTTCCGGCTGCGCCGGAACCTCCCCGAGCCGCCCCTGCGCCAGTGCCATCTGTGTCGTCGCGGCGAGCGCGAAGATCACCCGGGTGGCCGGCACGACGGTGTCCTGCGGCGCCTGATACCCCGGCACCGGGCTGCCGTAGATCAGCGCCCACTGGTGCGGATTCGCCACCGCCCAGTCCCGCACCGCGTGCCCGATCGCCACCCACCTGCGCATCGGGTCGTCGGTCGTTTCGGCGGCCTGTTCCGCCGCCGCCCCCACCGCGTCGTAGGCGTCGATGATCATCGCGGTGAGCAGTTCGTCGCGGCTGGCGAAGTAGCGGTAGACCGCGGACGACGCCATGCCCAGGTCCCGGGCGACGGCCCGTAACGACAGGTTGGCGCCATCGGTTGCCAGGTGACGCTGAGCCACCTGTTTGATCTCTTCGGTCATCTCGGCCCGGACGCGGGCCCGCAGGTTGGCGGCCTTCATGGGAGCCAGTGTGCCACAACGAGAGCAGTGCTCTTGCATGGTTGCGGGAGATGTGTCATCGTTGTTCTCGACAGAGAGCGGTGCTCACAAAGGAGAACGACATGCACGTCATCATCGGTTCCGGTCCGATCGGCGCGAACGTCGCCCGCCTCCTGGCCGACCGGGGCGAGCGGGTGCGGATCGTGACGCGCAGCGGCAGCGGGCCGGAGCATGCGCTGATCGAGCGGGTCGCCGGTGACGCCGCCGACGCGCAGCGGTTGACCGAGCTGGCCCGCGGCGCCGAGGTCGTCTACAACTGCGCCAACCCGAAATACACCGAGTGGGCGGACAAGTGGCCGCCGATGAACCACGCCATGATCGAGGCCGCCCGGGCCGCCGACGCGGTCTACGCGATCACCGGGAATCTGTACGGCTACGGCCCGCAGCCCGGCGGCGTGATGACCGAGGACACTCCGCTGGCCGCCACCGGGCGCAAGGGCCGGATCAGGGCCAGGATGTGGCAGGACGCGCTGGCCAGCGGCGTCCGCACGGTCGAGGCGCGCGCCTCGGACTACGTCGGGGCCGGCGCCGTCAGCACCATCTCCGCGGTGCTGCTGCCGGCGATCAACAAGGGCCGGGCGGCGATGGCGCCGGGCGACCCGGAGGCGCCGCACACCTTCACCTACACCGGTGACATGGCCCGCACGCTGGTCACCCTGGCCCGCGACGAGCGCGCCTGGGGCAAGCCGTGGCACGTCCCGTCCGGCCCGGCGATCAGCATGCGCGAGCTGGCCGACCGGTACTGCGACGCGGCCGGGGTGCCCCGGGTCAAGGTCAAGGGCCTGCCGCGGTTCGTGATGCGCACGGCCGGCCTGGTGGTGCCGATCGCCCGAGAGCTGGCCGAGATGGACTACCAGTTCTACGCGCCGTTCCACATGGACAGCTCGCGCACCCAGCGCACCTTCGGCCTCACCCCGACCGACCTGGACGTGGCGCTGCGCGAGACCGCGGCCGCGGCCGAGGCGACCGCCGCCCGCCGGATGTGAGTCAGAGCAGCAGCCCGACCCCGCCCCGGCGCGGGTCACCGGCGACCCCGGCCTGGCCCACCGCGGTCACCCCGCCGAAGTAGTGGTTGAGCTCGGGCCACTCGACCACGTGCCACCCGGCCTCCCGCAGCGTCGCCAGCTCGGCCGGCGGGCAGCCGTTCTCCGCGTGGATCGTGTCGCCCACCGCGTGGAACCGCGGCCGGGCGATCGCGTCGGCCACGTCCAGGCCGTCCACCAGGACCCCGAGCAGCGTGTCGACCAGGGCGGTGCGGATTCGCGAGGCGCCGGCCGAACCGGCCGCGACGGTCAGCGAGTCGTCCGGGCCGATCACCACCAGCGGGCACATGTAGGACGACATCCGCTGCCCCGGCACCAGTGGCTCGGTGAGCAGCTCACCCTCGCCCAGCATGGAGTTCAGGTTGATGCCCAGCCCGGGCAGCCACACCCCGGCGCCCAGCCCGAGCGTCGTGGTGACCACGCAGGCGTTGCCGTCCGGGTCGACCACCGAGACGTTGGTGGTGTCACCCAGCCGCTGCGCCCCCAGATTGCGCAGCGCCGTGGCGACCGCGGCGGCCCGGCCCGGACGGGACAGGTCGGCCGGCAGCGCGCCGATCGTGTCCACCGTGCGGTTCAGGTCGTGCCGGGCGCAGACCCGGTAGCCGGCCAACGTGGCATGGTCGACCGCCACCTCGGCCACCCGGTAACTGCCCAGGTCGCCCGGGCCCAGCGTGCCGCCGGCCGCACGGACCGTGGCGACCAGCAGATCGGCGTACTCCCCGCCGTAGAAGACGCCCGGCCCGTCACTGGCCAGCGCGTCCATCGCGGTCGCCAGCCCGTCGTGGAAGAGCAGCTCGTCGCTCTGCAGCAGCCGGCCGCCCGGCTGGTACGGGGCCGCGCCCTCGCCGAAGGCCAGCGCCGGCGCACACGACTGCAGCGTGCGGGCGTGCGCGGCGGGCAGCAGCACCCCGGTGCGGGCCAGCCCGGCCGCCGGCGCGACCACGTCCCGCCACGGCAGCCGGCCCCAGCGGCGGTGCACCTCGCCCAGCCCGGCCGGCACCCCCGGTACCGCGACGCTGGCCCCACCGATCGAATAGATCTGCGGCAGCCCGCCGAAGAACACGTCGACCGCGACCATCGGCTCCGGCTTCCGGTCGCCGTCCAGGCCCGGCACCGCGACGAAGAAGTCCAGGCAGGTGACCTGACCGGTATGCGCGTCGAAGTAGGTGGCGAAGCCGCCACCACCCAGCCCGGTGTAGATCGTCTCGGCGACGCAGCAGGCCAGAACCGCGCCGACCGCGGCGTCGGCGGCGCTCCCGCCCGCCTCGAGAATCCGCACTCCGGTGCGGGCGGTCGCCGGATGGCTCGCGGCGACGCCGGCCGCAACGCTTCCCATGCTGGCGAGCGTAGGCGGCAACGCCCGATCATGGTTACGATGCGCGTCGATGACGCCCGCGATCCCTCTCCCGTGGTAACCCGGGCGAGTGTTCCGCCCAGGAGAGTTTTGGCTGGGTACGCGTTCGGATCCCTGGTCACCGGCGCTTTCGGCACGGTGCCCGGTTTGTTGCTTCCGCCGTATCTGACCGACACGCTGGGTGTCGCCGCGGGCGTAGCCGGCCTGCTTGTGCTATCGCCGAAGGCGTGGGACGCGCTGTCAACCCGCTGGCCCTCCTGACTAGGTTTCCCAGCATCCTCCAGCGTCCTGACGGGTCTTCTTGACGCAATGTCTGCGTCATTGTTTGATTGAATCGTGCTCTACCCGACTCCCGCTCTTGAACCCGCTGACCAGGCGGTCCTCGCCGAGGTCGACGTGATGCGCGAAAGACTTCGCCATCAGATTCAGTCGCGGCCTTCCAAGTGGGAACAGGGACTCCGCAAATTTCTCACCGCGGACGCGGTCGCAGCCTCCAACTCCATCGAGGGGTTTCGCGTGTCAACGGCTGACGTCCAAGACCTCATGGACGGCGAGCGGGACGTTGAGGTGTCCGACGAGAATCGCGAGGAGACGCTTGCTTATCAGCGGATGATGACCTACGTGCAGACGCTGCACGACTTCGCCGACTTCTCCTACAGCAAGGGACTTCTCAACGCGCTGCACTGGATGTTGCAGGGGCATCGCCATACGCCGAACAAGCCCGCGGGCCAGTGGCGTCACGGTCCCGTGTATGTCACTGCTCCAGGACACCGCACTCGCACCCTCGCCTACACGGCACCGGATGCATCCGAGGTTCCCGGTCTGATGTCGGAACTCGTCGACTGGCTCGACACTGACGACGGCGCGCATCCGCTGATCCGGGCGGCAATGGCGCATCTCATTCTGGTTTCCATCCATCCGTGGGCGGACGGCAACGGCCGGATGTCCCGCTCACTGCAAACGCTGATGATCGCGCGTGAGGGAGTGCTTGCTCCGGAGTTCTCCTCGATCGAGGCATGGCTCGGCCAGTCTCTGAACACGTTCGAGTACTACCGGGTACTCCAGGCCCGCGGATCTACCTACCGGCCGAACCAGGACGTCTCGCCGTGGATCAGGTGCAACCTGACGGCTTATCACCAGCAGGCGCAAATGGTGCAGGGCCAAGCCGATCTGTCGGCGACGGTGTGGGAACGACTCTTCTCCTTCGCCGGGCAGAAAGGTCTGGACGAGCGAGTCGTCTCCGCCTTGCACGACGTAGCGGTATTCGGTCGAATCCGGCGGCACCGCTACGAGCAGGCGGAAGGACTGACCCTGCAGCAGGCCCAGCGTGACCTCCGTGACCTGGCTGCGGCGGGAATGCTGGAACCGGTCGGTCGCACCCGTGCTCGCTACTACATCGAGGGCTCCAACTTCCCGCAGCAGGTGCTGGAGGACGCGCGCCGCCCGATGAGCCTCATCGACCCGTACGAGAATGCAGTAGGTTGACGAAATGGCCCTTCCTGGAGTGCTCGGTGAACCCATCCGGTTCGTGCTGAACTGGGGCCGTCGGTACTCCCTCTGGGTGTTCAACTTCGGTCTCGCCTGTTGCGCGATCGAGTTCATCGCCTCCAGCATGAGCCGCCACGACTTCATGCGCCTCGGCGTCATCCCGTTCGCGCACGGTCCCCGTCAGGCCGACCTGATGGTCGTCTCCGGCACGGTCACCGACAAGATGGCCCCCGCCATCAAGCGGCTGTACGACCAGATGCCCGAGCCGAAATACGTCATCTCGTTCGGTTCGTGCTCCAACTGCGGCGGCCCGTACTGGGACTCGTACGCGGTCACCAAAGGTGTCGACCAGATCATCCCGGTCGACGTCTACGTCCCCGGCTGCCCACCCCGCCCGGAAGCCCTGTTGCACGGCATCCTGCGCCTGCAGGAGAAGATCGCCGCCGAGCAGTCCGGCCCCGGCGGCGTCTCTCGCCCCGACCCCCTCACCAGGACCGCCGCCGCCCTAACCGCTCCCGTGGTGGCCCCGCCGGTCTAGCGTGGGCGGCATGAGTTCTGCGTCTCGTGCCGACTTCATCGTCGACGTGCTGGCTCGCGAGTTCGGCGAGCTGATGGCCATCGATCCGACGGCGTTCCGCCGCAAGTTCCGGAAGATGGCGGCTTCGCCGTTCGCGTTCTACCGGGGGAGTGCCTCGCTGTTCTACGCCGACCAGGTCGGTGACTTCCGTGACGACAGTTATCTCGACGAGCGGACCAGCCGGGTGTGGATCCACGGCGATCTGCACGCGGAGAATTTCGGCACCTACATGAACTCGTCCGGGCGGCTCGTCTTCAACGTCAACGACTTCGACGAGGCGTACGTCGGTCCGTTCTCCTGGGATCTGAAGCGCTTCTCGGCGAGCGTCGCGCTGATCGGCTATTCGAAGGCACTCTCCGACGACAGCATCTCGGCGCTGGTCACCACGTTCGCCGAGTCGTACCTGACCGAGCTGCGGGCGATCGCGCAGGGCGGCGACGACGCGATCGGGTCGATCACCCTGGAGAACGCGGACGGGGTGCTGCGCCGGGTGTTGCAGGAGGCGCGGCTGAACACCCGGGTGGCCCTGCTCGACGGGCAGACCACGGTCGACGACTACGAGCGCCGGTTCTCCCTGGGCGACGGCGTCTTCGAGGTGGACGAGGCCACGGTGGCCCGGGTGACGGCCGCCTTCGACCGGTATCTGGCGACGCTGCCGGACACCGGCCGGCCGATCTCCACCAACATCAAGGACATCAAGCTGCGCAAGGGCGTCGGGATCGGCTCGGCCGGGTTGCCGTCGTACAACCTGCTGCTGGAGGGGCACACCGAGGCCCTGGAGAACGACGTCATCATCTACATGAAGCAGGCCCAGGTGCCGGCGGTGGCGCGGTGGATCGACGACGAGCGGGTCCGGTCCTACTTCAAGCATCAGGGTCACCGGACCGCCGAGTCCCAGCGGGCGCTGCAGGCGCACGCCGACCCGTGGCTGGGCTACACCGAATTGGGCGGCGTCGGCCAGCTGGTCGCCGAGGTGTCGCCGTACGCCGCGGATCTGGACTGGTCGGATGTCAACGAGCCGGAGGAGCTCTCCGGGGTGATCGCCGACCTGGGCCGGGCGGTGGCCCGGATGCATTCGGTCGCCGACGACGAGTCGAGCCACGACCTGGTCGACTTCTCGACCGAGGAGGCGATCGTCGCGGTGGTCGACAAGGACGAGAAGGGGTTCGTCGCGCACCTGGTCGACTTCGCCCACAAGTACGGTGACCAGGCCCGGGAGGACCACCAGGACTTCGTCGACGTGTTCCGCAACGGTCGCATCCCGGGCCTGTGAGAGATCAGCGGCGTGTCACCCGGTAACCCAGGGCGCCCTGGGCCGACGCGACCGTGCTGAATTCGAAGAAACCCATCTTGCTGCCGGCCGGCATGGTCACATCGAAGTCGTGCGCTTTCCCGTCACACTCCACCACGAAGGCCTTGAGCGGGTGGAACGGTCCGGTGGCCTGTTGGTTCCCGGCCTGCCCGTGGACCGGTCCGGTGCCGATGCACGCCGCGGTGACCCGGTACGAGCCGGCTCGCACGCTGTTGTCCTGCACGCCGCTGGCGCCGTTGTCGTCGAGGAAGGTGCTCGACGCGTTGTCCCCGATCGCCTGCCTGGCCGCGGCCATCAGCTGCGCCCGGCTCTTCTCGGAGAGGTTCAGCGCCCAGCCGATCCCGACCCGGCCCAGCGCGGCCGGGTCGGACCGGGCGGCGACGGAGATCTGCTGCCGTCGCCCGGTGACCGCCACGGTGATCGCCTTCTTGTCCGGGGCCGGTCCGCAGGGTAGTTCCAGGTGCGTCTCGCCTGCCCTCAGGTCGACGGTGCCGGCCTGGCCCGCACAGGCGGCGACGAAGTCGTACTCGCCGGGCAGGACGTCGAGAGTGACCAGCGGGCCGTCGCCGGTGATCGTCCCGCCGTTGGTCTGCGGGTAATCGTGCAGGCGGATCACCCGGGCCGCGTCGAGGGCGAGGCTGTCACGTTCCGCCTGGCTCAGTGGGGCGGCCGGCTCGGCCGGCGAGGACAGCCGCAGGGGGGTGGTGAAGGCGGCCACCGCCAGAACGGCCAGGCCGATCCCGGTCACCGCGGCCGCCCGCCGCCGTCGGCGCCGGACCGTCCGGCGGGCCGCGTCAGCGCCGGGCGGCCTGATCCGCGGCAGCGTGTCGGTACGCAGGTCGGCGAAGAGCCGTTCGATCTGGTCGGCCATCACTCGCCTCCGATGGTCAGATTCAGCCGGGCGGCCATCGCCGCGCGACCTCGATGCAGCCATGACTTGACGGTTCCCTCGGCGACCCCTTCGCGGCGGGCCACCTCGGTGATCGGCATGTCGGCCAGGTAGTGCAGGACCAGCGCCCGCCGATGAGCGCCGGGCAGCGTGGCCAGTGCCGAGATCAGCGCCACCCGGTCCGGTCCGGGACCTTCGGTGTGCAGCTCGGCGACGGTCTGCCGGCGCAGGAAGCCGATGGAGGTCCGCACCCGGCGCCAGCGGCTCACCGCCAGGTTCCAGGCGACGCGGCGGATCCACCCGACCGGATCCCCGTAGCCGGAGACCTTGCGCCACCGGGTGAACGCCCGGCAGAACGCCTCCTGCACGACGTCCTGTGCCTCCTGGCGATCGCCGAAGTAGGCGTACAACTGGACGGTCAGGTCGGCATAGTGCGCGGCGTACACCTCATCGAACGACGGCGGGTCGGGCGGCACGGCGCTCAGCCACTCCGTTCGATGCTCGTCAACTGCTGTCACGGCGACTACACGTCCGGGCCCGGCGGGAGGTTGCAGGCCGGCCCCGGATCATAGGATGGCTGCCATGACGCCCGAAGAGGTCGGAGAACGCCTCGTCCACCTGATGGAGACGGACGACCCGGGCCTGGGCGTCGTCACCGCCGGGGTGTCCGGCGGCGGTCCCGGCCATTCCCGGGCGGTGGTCGACGTCCCGGTCGCCCGCTGGTGGCACGCCGCCACGATCGCCCGCGATCCGGGTGCGCTGGGCTGCGACTTCTTCGACTGGCTGTCCGCGGTCGACGAGCTGGACGACGGCTTCGACGTGGTCGCGCACCTGTGGTCGACCCGGCGGCGGCACGGCCTGCTGCTGCGCACCCGGGTGCCGCGGGCCGACCCGGAGGTGGAGTCCCTGGTGGACCTCTATCCGGGCGCCGACTGGCACGAGCGGGAGACGTTCGAGATGTTCGGCATCGTCTTCGCCCGCCATCCGGGGCTGCGGCCGCTGCTGCTGCCGCCGGAGTTCGAGGGGCATCCGCTGCGCAAGGAGTTCGTGCTGGCCGCCCGGGTGGCCAAGCCGTGGCCGGGGGCCAAGGAGCCGGGCGAGTCGGAGCACGGCACGGCGAAGCGGGCCCCGATGCGCCCGCCGGGCGTCCCCGATCCGAGCGAGTGGGGCCCCCGCAGGACCAGGGGCGGGGAGGCCGGCTGATGCCGCTCTGGCTGGATCTGCTGATCCGGGTCGCCGCCGTGATGGTGGGCTTCCTGGTGCTCCCGCTGCTGGTCGGGCAGGCCGAGCACAAGGTGATGGCGCACATGCAGGGCCGGGTCGGCCCGATGTACGCGGGCGCCTTCCACGGCTGGGCGCAGCTCGTGGCGGACGGGGTCAAATTCGTCCAGAAGGAAGATGTGCATCCGGACGGAGCCGATCGCCCCGTTTTCCGGCTGGCGCCGATCGTCGCCCTCTTCCCGTACCTGGTGGTCATCCTGACCCTCCCGCTCGGCCCGCACGGCCTGGTCGCGCAACGGCTGGACATCGGCCTGTTCCTGGTCCTGGCGATCCTCGGGATCGGCGTGGTCGCCGTGCTGATGTCGGCGTGGGCCTCGGCCAACAAGTACAGCCTGCTCGGTGGCCTGCGCGGCGCCGCCCAGCTGCTCGGCTATGAGCTGCCGCTGGTGCTCGCCGCGGCCAGCGTCGCGATGGCGGCCGGCACGCTGAGCCTGCCCGGCATCGTCGAGGCGTGGCGCCCGTGGTGGCTGATCTGGCAGGCGCCGGCCGCGCTGGTCTTCTTCATCGCCGGGCTGGCGGAGATCCGCCGCCCGCCGTTCGACATGCCGATCGCCGATTCCGAGCTGGTCTTCGGCTACATGACCGAGTACACCGGCCTGCGGTTCGCGTTCTTCCTGCTCGCCGAGTACGTGGGGATCATCGTGATCGCCGCGCTCACCACGGTCCTGTTCCTGGGCGGCTGGCACGGCCCGTTCGCGGATCACCTGGGCTGGCTGTGGACGCTGCTCAAGATGGCCGCGCTGTCCTTCGTGATCATCTGGTTCCGGGTCACCTACCCCCGGCTGCGCGAGGACCAGCTGCAGCGACTCTGCTGGCTGATCCTGGTCCCGGTCTCGCTGGCCCAGCTGGTCCTCACCGTCGCGGTGAAGTCCCTGCTCTGAGCGCCGGTGTGCGATCGGTCGCGGCGATGGTCGGGCACGGGAGGGCGTTCGAAGCCGGGTCGAGGTCGCGTCGCTCGGACGAAGCGGGCAGGATATGCCCTTGTGACTGATGACGGCGACCACCTCGTACCCGGCAAGGGTTTGATCAATGGCCTTGCCGTCACCCTCAAGACACTGACCAGGAAGACCATCACCCAGCAGTATCCGGACGTCGAGCCGGAGCTGCCCCCGCGCTCGCGCGGCGTGATCGCCCTCCTGGAGGAGAACTGCACGGTCTGCATGCTGTGCGCCCGCGAGTGCCCCGACTGGTGCATCTACATCGACTCGCACAAGGAGGAGGTCGTCGTTCCGGGCGCCGCCCGCGCCCGGCAGCGCAACGTGCTGGACCGTTTCGACATCGACTTCTCTCTCTGCATGTACTGCGGGATCTGCATCGAGGTCTGCCCGTTCGACGCCCTGCACTGGACCCCCGAGTTCGAGTACGCGGAGACCGACGTCCTCTCGCTGCTGCACGACAAGGGCCGGCTGGGCGAGTGGATGCGGACCGTGCCGCCGCCGCCTGCGCACGACGTGCTGGGCGAGCCTTCCAAGGAGGAGGCGACCGCGGCACGCAAGGCCGCCGGTCCGGGCGCGGCCACCGCCGCCAAGACCGCAAGACCGGCTACGGTACGCCCGCAGCAGCGCCCGGAGAGCCAGCAGTGACCGTCGCCGATGTGTTGATGCTCGCGCTGGGCGCCGTGGCGGTCGGCTCGGGCGCCCTGGTGGTGACCAGCGCCCACCTGGTCCGCTCCGGCCTCTACCTGGTCGTCTCGCTGGGCGCGATCGCCGGCCTCTACCTGGTCCTCGGCGCCGAACTGGTCGCCTGGACCCAGGTGCTGGTCTATGTCGGCGCGGTGGTCGTGCTGCTGCTGTTCGCGGTGATGCTGACCCGCGCCCCGATCGGCCCGAGCCCCGACCTGGACCGGCCCGCCGGCCCCTCCGCCCTGATCGGCGCCGGTGTCGGTCTCGGCCTGGCCGCCCTGTTCGCCGACGCCTTCCGCTGGATCGAATATCCGCGGGCCGCCCCCGGCACCGCTGAGCGGATCGGCGCCCAGGTCTTCGGCACGTGGGTGCTCCCGTTCGAGGTGCTCTCGATTCTGCTGCTGTCCGCCCTGGTCGGAGCGATCGTGCTGTCCCGCCCGGATATCGGCAGGCGCACGGGGCACCCTTCCGCACCGGGGGAGACGACGGACAGGCAGACGGACGAGGACGAGGAGGTGCCGGCCTGATGCACGTGACCGTTCCCTACGTGATCGGTGCGTGGCTGTTCGGCCTGGGCGCCTACGGCGTGGTCCGCCGGCGCAACGCGATCCTGGTCCTGATGGCCGTCGAGCTGATGCTGAACGCGGTGAACCTGATCCTGGTCACCGCCGACGTGTCGCTGCGCCCCACCTTGCGCGGCGTCCCGAGCGAGTCCTGGGCCACGCCGAATGCGCAGCCCGGCTCGGGCGGCGTCTTCGCCCTGTTCGTGATCGTGCTGGCCGCCGCCGAGGTGGGCGTCGGCCTCGCCATCGTCCTGCAGTATTACCGGATGCGCCGGGCCGTCGCGATCGACGAGGTCGCCCTCGACGAGGTGGATCAGTGACCACCGACGTTCTCGGCGCGCTGCTCCCCGGCATCCCCCTGCTGCTGGGCCTGCTCGGCCTGACCCTGCGCCCGGGCGACGGTGGGCCCCGCCGGCTCGCCGCCACGCTCGGCATCGCCGGCGCCGCCCTGGCCCTGCTCGACGCGATCGCCCTGTTGGCGATCACCACCAGCCGCGCTGCGCCGCTGGCGGCCGGCACCACCTGGGCGCGCTTCGGCGACATCGAAGTGACGCTCGGCTTCGCGGTCGGCCCGGCCGCGCTCTACGTCGCGCTCGCGGTCTGCGTGGTCGCCCTGTGCGTCCAGGTCTACTCGACCACCTATCTGCACGACGACCCGCGCTATGCGCCCTATGCCGCCCAGGTCGCCCTGTTCACCGGCGCGATGCTGCTGGTGGTCAGCTCCGGCGACCTGATCGGCCTGCTGATCGGCTGGGAGGTGATGGGCGCCTGCTCCTACCTGCTGATCGGCCACGACCGCCGGCTACCCGAGGCCCCGGCCGCCGCGGTGAAGGCGTTCCTGGTCACCCGGGTGGGTGACGTCGGCTTCCTGCTCGGCATCGCGCTGCTGGTCGCCGGCGCCGGCACATCCCGGCTGTCGGTGGTGCTCACCCACTCCTACGGCCACGGCACGCTGATCGCCGCGCTGCTTCTGCTGCTCGCCGGGGTGGCCGGCAAGAGCGCCCAGTTCCCGCTGCACACCTGGCTGCCCGACGCGATGGCCGGCCCCACCCCGATCTCCGCGCTGATCCACGCGGCCACCATGGTCGCCGCCGGGGTCTACGTGGTGTTCCGGACGTTCCCGCTGTTCCAGCAGTCGCCGGCCGCGCTGGCCACCCTCGCGGTGATGTCGTCGATCACCATCCTGCTCGGCGCCCTGTCCGCGATGGCCCAGGACGATATGAAACGCGTGCTGGCCTGGTCCACGGTCTCGCAGATCGGCTACATGACCGGCGCGCTGGCCGTCGGTTCACCCGCGGCCGCCCTGTTCCACCTGCTCACCCACGCCGCCTTCAAAGCCCTGCTGTTCCTCGCGGCGGGCGCGGTGATCCACACCGTGGGCGGCAACCACCTGTCCCGGATGGGCGGCCTGCGCACGCACATGCCGGTCACCTTCTGGTCGTTCGTGATCGGCCTCAGCGCGCTGGCCGGCCTGCCCCCGCTTGCCGGCTTCTGGTCGAAGGAGAACGTGCTGACCGCGGCCGCGCACGCCACCGACGGCGGCGGGACGGCACCGGTCTGGGCCGCCTGGCTGGTCTGGGTCGCCGCGCTGCTCGGTGTGGGGCTCACCGCCTGGTATGCGACGCGCCTGCTGCTGCGCGCATTCTTCGGCCCGTCCCGGGCGCACGGTCCGGCGGGCCCGCACTGGGAGGTCGGCTTCGACGACGCGCGCTATCAGTCCCCGGCCGTCCCGCACGATCCGCCCGGCCCGATGCGCTGGCCGATCCTGCTGCTCGCGATCCCGGCCGCGCTGCTCGGCCTGGCCGCCTTCGCCCCCGGCTTCCGGCACGCGCTGGAGCTCGACGACCCGCACCTGAGCGTCGCCATCCTGCTGCCGATGCTGTTGCTCGCGACCGGTGCCGGCACGGCCTGGTGGTTGTGGTGGGCGGTACCCGGGGCCGACCCGGCCGAGGCGCTGGGCCGGGCCCGGCCGCTGTTCGCCGCCGGATTCCATCTGGATCACGTCCAGAGCCTCCTGGTCGTACGACCGGCCAAAGCCCTGGCCCGGTTCGCCACCGCTGCGGACGAGCGGGTGGTGGACGCCGCCGTCGAGGGCGCCGGCACGGCCACCCGCGGGCTCGGCGGGATGTTCGCCGACGCGCACCGGGCCAGCCTGCCCGGCGCCGCGGTCCTGGTTCTGTTCGGCGCCCTGATCCTGAGCGTCGTCGCGTGGTTGGGGGCCCTGGGCTGATGTTCCACGACTATGCCTATGACACCGCCACCTGGACAGCGGGGTCCGTCCTGCTGCTGGCCCTGCTCGTGGTCCCGGCCGTGGGCGCGGCCGTGGTGGCTGTGCTCCCGGCCCGGCACGACCGGCGGGCCCGGATCGTGGCCACCGTCTTCGCCGGGATCACCTTCGGGCTCTCGATCGTCCCGGTCTTCGCCGGGCAGCGGGGCCAGGTCTGGGTCGGCTTCACCGGCCGGGACACCGTGCCCCTGATGCCCTGGGTCAATCTCGACCTGCCCTGGGTGCCGGCCCTCGGCCTGCGTTTCCACCTCGGGGTGGACGGCGTCTCCTATCCACTGATCGTGCTGACCGGGCTGCTCACCCTGCTCTGCTGCGCGTACACGGTGCGCAAGGTGCCCAGGGGCGGCGGCTCCGGTCGTACGCTCAGTGCCCTGTTGTTGATCCTGGAAGTCGGTGTCCTGGGCACCTTCCTCGCCCTGGACCTGCTGTTGTTCTTCGTCTTCTTCGAGGTCGTCCTCCTTCCGATGTACGCGGTGATCGCCGGCTGGGGCGGCCCGGAACGCCGTGCCGCGGCCCGCAAGTTCGTCCTCTACACCCTGGCCGGCTCGGTCCTGCTGCTGCTCGGCGTGCTGCTGGTGACCACCAGGGTGGGCACCGGCGACCTGATCAGCCTGACCGGCGCCCCGATGCTCTCCCGCACCACCCAGTGCGTGGTGTTCGCCCTGCTCGCGGTCGCATTCGCGATCAAGGCCCCGCTCTGGCCGCTGCACACCTGGCTGCCCGACGCGCACACCGAGGCGCCCACGGTCGGCTCGGTCGTCCTGGCCGGCGTGCTGCTGAAAATGGGCACCTACGGCCTGATCCGGGTCGGCGTCGGCGTCGCCCCGCAGGGCGCCTCCTGGGCGGCCCCGGTCCTCGGCGTGCTCGCCGTGATCGCGATCCTCGCCGGCTCGCTGATCTGCCTGCGGCAACGCGACCTGAAACGCCTGATCGCCTACTCCAGCGTCGGCCACATGGGTTTCGTGCTGCTCGGCATCGCCACCCTGACGGTCACCGGCCTGCAGGCCGCGCTGCTCGGCAACGTGGCACACGGCCTGATCACCGGCCTGCTGTTCTTCCTGGCCGGCACGATCAAGGACCGCGCCGGCACCGGCTCACTCGACCAGCTGAGCGGCCTGCGGGAGACCGCGCCGCGGCTGGCCGGCCTGCTCGGCTTCGCCGCCATCGCCTCCCTCGGGCTGCCCGGCCTGGCCGGCTTCTGGGGCGAGGCGTTCGCGGTGCTCGCCGCGGTCCGCCGGGGCGGCCCACTCTGGCTCACCCTGGCCGCCGTCGCGGCGCTCGGCGGCGCCCTCACCGCGGCGTACTTCCTGCGCCTGCTGCGCCGGGTCACGCACGGCCCGACCACCCCGACCGTCCACGCCCTGCGTCCCTCGATCGCCGGCGTCGAATGGTTCGCCTGGACCCCGCTGATCCTGCTCACCCTGGCGGTCGGCGTCATCCCGGCCCTGGTCATCGCCAAAACCGCCGTCCCGCTGACCACCCTGCTGGGAGGACACCCGTGACCGGTCCTGCTCCGACCCCGCTGGGAGGCCACCCCGTGGCCGCTTCTGCTCCGACCCGGCCGGGTGTCCACCCCGTGGCCGGTCCTGCTCCGACCCGGCCGGGTGGCCACCCCGTGGCCGGTCCGTCGCCGACCTCGATGGGAGGGCGCTCGTGAGCCAGTCCGTCGACCACTTCGCGCTGCTGCCCCTCTATGCGGCGGCCGGCACCGCGATCCTCGCCTTCCTGGCCGACCTGTTCCTGGCGAACCGCACCGCCGTCCTGTCCGCCACCGCGCTCGGTGGCCTGGCCACCGCGGTTCTGGCCCTGGTCGTCGGCCCCGAACCGGGTACCTTCTGCACCACCGGCGCCTGCTCCTGGCTGCCCACCTGGCCGGCCGCGGTCACCGCCGCCCTGTTCGCCGCCCTCACCGTCGGCGTCCTGGCCCTGTCCACCCCGGCCCTGCGCCTCGGCATCGCCCCGGCCGGCGAGTTCTGCTTCCTGCTGGCCTGCTCGATGACCGGCGGCGTGGTGATCGCCTACGCCGGCGACCTGATCACCCTGATCGTCGGCCTGGAGACGCTGACCCTCCCGCTGTACGTCCTGGTCGGCCTGCGCCGCTTCGCCCCCGGTGAGCGCCCCACCACCGCCGGCGTCTCGGCCTCGCTGACGTTCTTCCTGATCAGCGTCGTCTCCACGGCCGTCACCCTGCTCGGCGCCGCCCTGAACTACGCCGCCACCGGCTCGGTGCACCTGGCCCTGCTGCACCCGGCCACCGGCCCGTTCCGCCCGCTCGCCGGCGTCGGCGTGGCCCTGCTGGTGATCGGCCTGGCCTTCAAGGTCGCCGCCGTCCCGCTGCACGCCTGGGCTCCGGCCACCTACGACGGCGCCCCGCTCCCCGTCGCGGCCTACCTGTCCACCGCCTCGAAGCTGGGCGGCGTCCTGGCGCTGGCCGCGATCGTCGCCCGTCTCGACGCCCGCGCGGTCATGGCGGTACTGGCCGTCCTCACCATGACCATCGGCAACCTGGTCGCCCTTCGGCAGACCCGGATGGTCCGCCTGCTGGCCTGGTCGTCGATCGCGCAGGCCGGTTACATCCTGGCCGCCCTGGCCCTCGGCGCTCCGGGCGTTCCCGCCGCCCTGGCCTACGCGGTCCTGTTCATGGTCCTGGAGTTCATCGCCTTCACCGTGGTGACCGCCCTGCGCCTGCCCGGCGCCGACGGCGGCACCATCCTCGACCACCGCGGAGCCGCCCGCCGCAACCCGTGGCCGGGCGCCGCCCTGACCCTGTCCCTGGCCGGTCTGGCCGGGCTGCCCCCGGGCCTGGCCGGTCTGTTCGCCAAGCTGTCCGTGGTCGACGTCCTGATCCGGCACCACTGGTCCTGGCTCGCCGCGGTCGTGGTCCTGAACGCGGTCATCGCCCTGGCCTACTACATCCGGGTCACCGCGACCCTCTACTCCCTGCCGCCACGGATCGGCATGACCGTCGCCGACCCGGCCCTGATGGACGCCGCCCTGCACCCCCGGCTTCCGGTTTCCCGGCCGGTCGCCGCCACCCTCGCGGTCTCGGTGGCGGTGGCCATCGTGCTGGGCTTCGCCCCGCAGCTCCTCTTCGCCGCGCTGAGCTGAGCCCTCGCCGCGGCCGCACGTCTCGGGATCACCGCTCCGCACGGCATCCGCCGCTTGGCGGCGGCTCCGCACCGGGCTGCCCGGCACGGCATCGCGCGGTTCTGCATCGCGCCGCGGAGCTTCCCATCGCGCCGCGCCGCGCCGCGGGGCTTCCCATCGCGCCGCGCCGCGCCGCGGGGCTTCCCATCGCGCCGCGCCGCGCCGCGGGGCTTCCCATCGCGCCGCGCCCCGCCGCGCGGCTTCCCATCGCGCCGCGCCCCGCCGCGCGGCTTCCCATCGCGCCGCCCGCCAGCGTGCCCCGGCGGCGGCGACTCCCGGGTTGACGCTCGCGGCGTTCCAGCGTACTCACAGCGTCCGCCCGGATGAACGTGCAGGCTTTCCGCGTTCTCTGGAGTGTGGGTCACGAGCCCGCATGCCGAAGGAGTCGAACGTGCACAGCCATCACAACGGACTCAAGACGGCCGCCCTGCTCGGCCTGCTCACCGGCCTGATCCTGGCCGTGGGGTATTGGCTCGGCGGCAGCACCGGCCTCGTCATCGCGGTGATCTTCTCGCTGGTCACCAACGCGGTCAGCTACTTCTTCTCGGACCGGATCGCGCTGCGGGCGATGGGCGCGCAGCCGGTCAGCGAGGCCGAGTTCCCGGCGCTGCACCAGATCGTGCGGGAGCTGGCGGCGCAGGCCGGCCAGCCGATGCCGCGGCTGTACGTGTCGCCGTCGATGCAGCCGAACGCCTTCGCCACCGGCCGGGATCCGCAGCACGCGGCGGTCGCGGTGACCGCCGGCATCACCCGGATCCTGGATGCCCGTGAGCTGCGCGGGGTGATCGGGCACGAGTTGTCGCACGTCTACAACCGCGACATCCTGATCTCCAGCGTCGCCGGCGCACTCGCCGGGATCGTCACCATGCTCGCCCAGCTGGCGATCTTCCTGCCGTTCGGCGGTTCGGACGACGACGATGCGCCGAACCCGGCGTCGCTGTTGCTGATGCTCATTCTCGGCCCGCTGGCCGCGTCGATCATCCAGCTGGCGATCAGCCGGAACCGGGAGTTCCAGGCGGATGCGTCCGGGGCCACCCTGACCGGTGATCCGCTGGCCCTGGCCAGTGCTCTGGAAAAGATCCACTACGGCACGCAGCGGATGCCGCTGCCGGCCGAGGGGCAACTGACCAGCGCGGCGCACCTGATGATCGCCAACCCGTTCCGCGCCGAGGGGATCGCGGCGCTCTTCGCCACGCACCCGCCGATGGTCGAGCGGATCCGTCGGCTGCATGAGCAGGCGTCGCTCACCGGCGGGGCGTCCCGCCCCTACCTTCGCTGAGGCCACGGCCGCGCGGGGGCGCGGCCGTCCGCTTCTCCCCGGACCGATCCGATTGCCGGCGTACGCGGTCAGCCGGCGCCCGTTTCCGATCACACTGACCCGGGTGGCTTCCGCGGAGCGCGCCGTGTCACGGTCACCACAGCGTCGCCGGTTTTCGATAGCCTGACGCCGACAACCGGCGCGTACGCGAAGGAGCCCGGCCATGGCAAAAGAGGTAACCGGCCCGGGGCGGCGTGGCGAGCAGATCGAGTCGCTGCGGGCCGCCGACTCCGACCGGCAGCTGATCGCCGACCAGTTGAAGGGCGCGCTCGACGAGGGCCGGCTGTCGCTGCACGAGTACGACGACCGGGTGGCCGCGGCGTATGCGGCACAGACGTACGCGGAACTCCTGGTCCTGGTTCGTGATCTTCCGCAGCCCGGGACGAGCGCCGCCGAGGTGCGGGCCCGCCAGGCTGCCGAGAGCCGGCGGGAGTCGCGGCGGCTGCCGGTCGCGCTGATCGTGCTCTGGACCGTCTGGGCGGCGCTCGCCGCCGTCAACCTGGTGGTGTACGCACTGGTCCGGACCACGGTCGACCACGAGATCTACCCGTGGCCGGTCTGGATGCTGGTGCCCGGGGCCGCCCTGGCCGCGGTCACCGCCGGCGTCCAGGTGCTCCGGCACCAGCAGCGCCGCCCCTAGGGCGGGAGACCGGCATCACCGTGGCACCCACCCGGTTTTCCGGATTGGATGAGGTCATGACCCGTGTTCCGCTCTCCGTGCTGGATCTGGCCACCGTCCGCGAGGGGCACGGCAGCGCCGACGCGTTGCGCGGCACCATCGCGACCGCGAGGGCGGCCGACGAGCTGGGATATGCCCGGTTCTGGGTCGCCGAGCACCACAACATGCCGGCGGTGGCGTCGACCTCACCGCCGGTGCTGATCGGGGCGGTCGCCGCGCAGACCGGCCGGATCCGGGTCGGTTCCGGCGGGGTGATGCTGCCCAACCACATGCCGTTCGTGGTCGCCGAGCAGTTCGCGCTGCTGGAGGCGCTCTACCCGGGCCGGGTCGACCTGGGCATCGGGCGGGCGCCGGGCACCGATCAGGCGACCGCGGCCGCGCTGCGCGGGGTGTCGCCGCATCTGACCGTGGAGCGGTTCCCCGAGCATCTGCGGACGGTGCTGGGACTGCTCGGTGACGCTCGGGTGGCGGGCGCGGCGGGGCGTCTGCACGCGACGCCGGCCCCCGAGACGTACCCCCAGGTCTGGATCCTCGGCTCGTCGACCTATGGCGCGCAGGTCGCGGCCGCTCTGGGCCTGCCGTTCTGCTACGCGTACCACTTCGCGATCGCCGCCGATGTGGACGCCGCGCTGCAGCTGTACCGGTCGGGCTTCCAGCCGTCGCCGGGCCTGCCCGAGCCGCACGTGATGGTCAGCGCGTCGGTGATCGCCGCCGAGACCACCGAGGAGGCGGAGTTCCTCGCCGGCCCGAGCCGGATCATGGCGTTGAGCCTGCGCACCGGGCGGCTCGGCCCGATCATCTCGCCCGAGCAGGCCGCGACCCGCGAGTTGTCCGATCTGGATCGTCAGATGCTGCACGCGTTGCCCGGCACGCAGTACGCCGGCACCGCGGACGAGGTGGTCGCCGGCCTGGATGCCCTGGTCGCCCGCACCGGCGCGGACGAGCTGATGCTGGCCGGCACCGTCTACGACCCGGAGACCCGGCGGGACACCCTCGCCCGAATAGCGAAGGCGTGGGGCCGATGACCGGATCTAGGATGACCGGATGACCTGGGAGATCAGGTCCGATCTGGACCGATTCGCCGCGGTCGCCGGGGATTTCCTGCGGGCCTCACCGGTGCGGCACACGGTTTTCCTGACCCTGATCGACAACCTGCGTTCCCGCGGCCTGCACGCCTACGGCGCGGGAGACCCGGTTTTCGGCTGGTGGATCACCCCCGGCGACGACTCGGTGAGCGGTGTCCTGCTGCAGACGCCCCCGCATCCGGTGATGTTCACCGCGCTGCCCGCGCCCGCCGTGCCGGCCGCCGCCGCGGCCTTGCGGAGCCGCCCGCTTCCCGGGGTCAACATGCTCGTCGACGATCTCCCCGCGTTCGTCGGCTCCCGGGCGCACCAGCCCGGGATGCGGACCCGCCTGCACCCCCTGGGCACGCTGACCCCGCCGTCGCCGCCGGGTGCCGCGCGGCCCGCCGGCCCGGCCGACCGGGATCTGGTGACCGCCTGGCTCACCGACTTCTTCGCGGTCACCGGCGAGCCCCGCGCCGACGTCGCCGCGGTCGTCGACGAACTGCTGCCCCGGGTCACCCTCCGGGTCGACGACGCCACCCCGGTCTCGATGGCGGTCCGCTCCCGGCCCGCGGCCGGCATGATCCGGATCTTGTACGTGTGGACCCCACCCGCCCTGCGCCGCCACGGTTATGCGGCCGGCGCCACCGCGGCGGCCACCCGTGCCGCCCTCGACGAGGGTGCGGCCGAGGTCGTGCTCTACACCGATCTGGACAACCCGACCAGCAATGCCCTTTACCACCGGCTCGGCTACCGTCCGGTGGAGGATCGAGCGGTGGTGACTTTCGCGTGAACGGGATCGCGTTGTCGGTCAACGTGGGTGCTTCGGAGCCGAGCATGGGCAAGGACGTCCCGACCACCGGCATCAACAAGAAGCCGGTGTCCGCCCCGGTCCAGGTCCGTGCCCCCGGCCCGCGCCGCACCGGCCTGCACAGCGGCATCGTCGGCGACCACATCGGCGACACCCGGCACCACGGCGGCGACGACCAGGCGGTGTACGCGTACGCCACGGAGGATTACGCCTGGTGGGCCGCCAACCTGGGCCGCGACCTGGCTCCGGCCACCTTCGGGGAGAACCTGACCACCTCCGGCCTCGACCTGCGCGACGGCGTCATCGGCGAACAATGGCAGTTCGGTTCCGGCCTGCTCCTGCAGGTCACGTTCGGCCGGATCCCGTGCCTCACCTTCCAGAACAGGATGGCCGAGCCCCGCTGGGTGAAACGCTTCTCCCAGGCCAACCGCACCGGCGCCTACCTGCGCGTGCTCACCCCCGGCACACTGGTCCCCGGCGACCGCATCACGGTCACCGACCGCCCGTCGCACGGCCTGACCCTCACCGAGGCCTACGAGATCTACATGCACGACCCCACCCGCCTGCCCCGCCTCCTGGAGGCCCCGGAACTCCCGCCCGCCATGCTGGCCGAGGTGACCGACCGCCTCACCTGATCATCATGGTTTGATGGCGGCATGGAGTTCACCGTCGCCGAGGTCCCGGACAAGGGCCGCTTCGAAGCCCGCACCGACACGGGCGCCCTGGCCGGGGTCCTCACCTACCAGATGACCGGCCCCATCGTGGTCTTCACCCACACCGAGGTGGACCCGGCCTTCGAACACCAGGGCGTCGGCTCCGCCCTGGCCCGGACCGCCCTGGAAGACGCCCGCGCCAGGTCGCGCACCGTCGTCCCGATGTGCCCCTTCATCGCCGCATGGCTCGACCAGCACAAGGAGTTCGAACCGCTGGTCGCCCGCAACACCCGCCGCATCAAATAGCCCCGGCACGTCCCCGCCCGCCGCAACGTCCCCCACTTGTCGGCGTAGCTCCGGGTCTCCCGGGCGGCCTCGGACTCGTCGGTCAGGTCGGCGGCGTAAGGCCGTAGCGAGTCAGATTTCCCGCGCAAAGTGCCACCACCGTATGAACGTCTATCTATCTCCCGCCGGTTCGGAACGACCTTGTCGGTCAGCCGACAAGATCCTGGTGTGAACAGGGCTCGGGGTGAGCTGGAGTGCCCCGAGCATGACGATGAGGTCGACCGCAGGGCAGTGGTCAACCCGGCACAAGTTGGCGCGCTGCTCGCCGCAGTCCATCACCGCACGCCCGAACTGGTCGCCTTTGGTCCTGAGTGGGACCCGGTGGGACCGACGGGAGAAGCCCCTCGCCGCTGTCTCAGCAGTTGATTGAGGGGCTTCTTTTATCCTGTGGTGGCCGGCGCTGTCGGCGGCTGCGGCTGTCAGCGACGAACGAGCGAACGCGTGTCGAGGTCGAACCGGAACGGGTACTCGGAGGTTAAGCTCGCGCCAGTCTTCACGACGGTTTCCTCGACGTAGTGCTGGCCATCGAGACGGTTGAGCCGTAGCGTCAGCGAGTCCGGCGCCTCGTGCTCGACGAGGAGGTACCACCCGATGCCCGCAGCGGCGTAGAGCTGCATCTTGAGTACACGGTCCATGGCGGCATTGCTCGGCGAAACGATCTCACCGATCAGGAGCACCCGGGAAGCGTCTGCCGTGACGGCCTCCTCGTCCTGGTCCACCACAGCCAGGTCGGGAATGACGATTCGGCCGGTGTTCAGCCGGACGTTGATCGCCTCATAGACAAAGAGCCCGGCTGGTTCGGCGCCCTCGTCCAGCGCGTTCGCCAGTCGGCGAGAGAGACGCTGATGGCTCATGCTCGGCGCGGGGCTCACCACCAGGCTCCCATCGATGAGCTCGATCCGGTCCGTCGTCTCGCCGAGCGCAAAATACTCGTCCTCAGTCCATGGACCGACGTGGTCAACCACTCCCACGCTCATCGACGACGTCACCTCCAGCAGCGGCTCATAAGAAGGGTGCTTCCGTCCACGGTACGGCACGTCAGTCGGCGCGGCGTCCCTGGAAAGCGGCACGCTGGCGTGAGTAGGTAGAAGGAGATCCGGGGCGTTGGCCATGCCGCCCGGATGAACCAAGGCGCCCGCAGAATCCGATGCATGCCTGCGCGCTCACCTGCTTACTGACTTCCTCAGTCGTGTTGCTTCTACCGGCACGCAGGATGAGGTTGACGAGGTTCCGGCGGGCTAGGTGAAGGCTCACCCTACCGGGGACGAATGGGGGAAGTGTTCCCGCTATGTTGCCGTGGAGGGTCGTAGACGGCCGGATTTTGCGGGACTCGCTAGAGCACAACGAGAACGGCCCCGGACCGCGTTTCCGCTGGTCTCAGGGCCGTTATCTGTGCTTGTGGCGGGTAGAGGATTCGAACCTCTGTAGCTTTCGCGACGGATTTACAGTCTGCTGATCATCCGTCGCTGACCAGGCGAAACAACCCCGATCGGCGCCAGGCCGACACGGATGCGACAACGAGGGCCCCTGCAAGCGGGTCCAACGATCAAGGACCGCTGAAACAGGGAGGCGGGGGAAGGGCACTCGCCGTCTATCTGGCGTTGGGTGGGTTGGTCTCCCAAGCAGGGCGAGATCTTGGCTTAGCGGGGCTCCTAGCGGCTGGCTGGGTGGGGTCATATGGATGTGCCTGCGGGCGGTTCGGGGGTGCGCTGTCCGATTGCCGCTAGGCGCTAGATCGCTGGCCAGGCGCACGAGGGTTGAGCTAGCGGACCCGCTAGGCCTAGCGGCCGACCCCGCTAGGGCCTAGCGGGGAGGGGTGAACCAAGCGAGGCTTGCCTATGGCCCTGAGCGTTGCCCCTCTGTTTCAGTCCGCCTTTGACTGGTGCTCGCGTACCTCTCCAGCGCTGTCCCCGTACTGTCCCCGTGCTTTTCCCAGCTCAGGAGTGGTTGGGGGACACGGGGGACAGCGGGGACACGGGGGACGGGGATGTGTGTTGGCGGGGACAGGTGTCCCCGTGTCCCTCCTGTCCCCGGTGTCCCCGGACCGAGCTGACCAGCGGAAACGTCGGGGACACGCTGTCCCCTGCTGTCCCCGGCGCACCGGGTAGCGGTGGGCGGCAACCGAAGTTGTCGCGGCGCGTACCAGCTTGACGGCCATGCGCGCAGGGCGTGCTCGCGTACCGCCTCCAGCGCTGTCCCCCTGCTGTCCCCGTACTGTCCCCCTCCTTTTCCCAGCTCAGGAGTGGTTGGGGGACACGGGGGACAGCAGGGGGACACGGGGGACGGGGATGTGTGTCGGCGGGGACAGGTGTCCCCGTGTCCCTCCTGTCCCCGGTGTCCCCGGACCGAGCTGACCAGCGGAAACGTCTGGGACACGCTGTCCCCCGCTGTCCCCCGGCGCACCGGGTAGCGGTGGAGGTAGCGGCGCACGGGTAGGTAGCGGTTGCGCTACCTCGCCCGCTACCTCACGATCGCTGTCCGGCCAGTACGAACGGTGGGAGGTAGCGGGTAGCGGCACCCTCGCCGACCACTTGCAAACGCCCGGACAGCGGCTCTCGGGCACCGACAGGCCGTGCCGCTACCCGGCCGGACCCGCCCGCAACCCCGGTTGTCACCGCATGCGCCAGCTCCACCCCGCCACCGGTCGGCCGGCACGCGGGCCGCTGTCCCCGTGTCCCCGCTGTCCCCCGCGTGCCCCGGGTTCCCCCAAACCCGCCGATCAGCGAGAACGACGGGGGCAGGGTGTCCCCCGGCCAGCGACCGCCCGTCCCCGGCGAACACGAAGCGTCACTGGCACGACCGGCCCAACGACCGCCTTCCGGTCGCGGAACACGCGCGACCGGTCGCGGCGACGCGACTTGTGGCGCGACCGTCTAGGCCAGCGACGTCGTTGCCTGGTCGCGGGTTGCGTCATTTCCCTATGGCTCAAGCTTTCGGCATCACCGCTCCCGTATGCGGAGGAGAGGCCCGCGACCGCTACCGCGCAACGATCCAGATTTAGTTGCGCAGAGTGACGAGTCAATGCACTATATGCGGGTTTAGGTATGGTTTGCGTAGACTGTGAGGTGTATTCTGAGGTTATGGCTGCCGTGATCGAGAGATGGACTGTGACTGGTCCCGAATTTCGGGGCTTTTACAACGTCAATGCCGTAGCTCAGACGGATGCAGGCGTTGCAATCGTCCGCAGCCGCATTCCCGCGACGGATCAAATGGATCTGCGACCGTTGGATGAGGTGGCTATCCTTGAAGCAATTGCGGGACGTGTATACGCCCCGCAAGTATGGCGTACCGATCCTGCGCGCAGGTTCTTCGTCTGCTCATTCGTGGGAGAGGCGACGCTGAACGAAATAAGCCCGCGCGGTACTGCGGTCATGATGCAGCAGATGGATTCGATTATCGGCACGATGGCGGCACTTACTACCGTTCCGGTCTCCGCGTTCGTGGCGATGCAGAGGGATTCGATCAGCGCACTTGGCCTGCCAGTAACCTCGACCCTCGACATGCTGGTCAGTCACCTCGGTCTACTCGCAAATGAGGCTATTGAGCGGCGGCCGATACTGGCCGCTGCACTAAGTCTCCCGTCTGTAGACGGAATTGTGAGTGCTATACCGCAGCGCGAGGTTGCAAGGCCAGACGTGCTCATGCATTGCGACCTGCACAGGAAGAACCTGCGTACGGGCGCTCCCGGCGGCGGCCTATATGTGCTTGACTGGGAACTGGCGCTGGTTGGAGATCCGCTGTATGACCTGGCTGTCCACATTCACAAGATGAGTTATCCGGAGTGGCAGAAAGAGGCGTTCATCTCGGCCTGGAAAGAGCGTGTCATGCCGACAGGATGGTCAGACCGTGACTTTGGCGCATACCTGGCTATTGAGAGAAGTAAGTCGGCATACGTTGACCTTCTACGGTCGATGCAGAACGTGCTTCAAGGTACTGTGGATGCCGAAACCATGGCGATCAAGTATCGGTCCAAGCTGGTTGACCTGGCGCGTGTAGTGGACGTTCCCGTACCGAGTGTTGAAAGCATCGCAGCGGAGTTCCGTGCTGAGGCTGCCCGGAACGAAAAATGACGCTGGACGATGGTGTCATTGAAGCGCCATCATCCGAACTGTCAGCAGGGAAAACGCGGGGATCGACGCCAGCGGCGTGACGGTCAACCCTGAACGACCAAATAGGCCCGGCTGACGCCGGACACCCTTCCCGGTGCGCAGCGTGGTTGGTGCTCATCGCCGGGCCGCCGCGCTCGCGGCCCAAGCCTGCCCAGTCTCCTCCCGTACCCCACTGTTTCAGTCCCTCTACGAGCGTGCGCATGGCTGGCCCGGAGCAAGCCCCTCGGCAGGGAAGGCGACGGCGCGACCCACGACGCGCGCCCCCCGCTTGATCGCCGACACGTATACGACACGACCAGTGAGATCGAGCCATCCCGAGTGAGACCCAGTGGGACCAACGAGAGAAGCCCCTCACCGCTGTTTCAGCAGGTGAGGGGCTTCTTTTACCCTGTGGTGGCGGGTAGAGGATTCGAACCTCTGTAGCTTTCGCGACGGATTTACAGTCCGCTCCCATTGGCCGCTCGGGCAACCCGCCTGGGCAACCACCACACCTTCGCGCGGCAGCGAACAAGAGCATAGCCGTACCGCGGGGCCGGTCCGCAACCGGGTACGGTCGGCATGTCGCGGGGCCGGAGCGGGCCCGCAAGCATCATCGACAAGCATCCAGCCGCAGGAGTCTGATCATGGCAGCCAACCCGTCGTTCGACATCGTCAGCAAGGTCGACCGGCAGGAGGTCGACAACGCTTACCACCAGGCGGAGAAGGAGCTGAGCACCCGGTTCGACTTCCGGGGGACCGGCACCGAGCTCGCCAAGTCGGGCGAGGCCTTCACCATCACGTCGGAGACCGAGGAGCGGGCGACGGCCGCGCTCGACGTGTTCAAGGAGAAGCTGGTGAAGCGGAACATTTCGCTGAAGTCGCTGGATGCGGGGGAGCCCCGGCAGTCCGGCAAGACCTTCAAGATCGACCTCAAGGTGCTGGAGGGGATCGAGTCGGACAAGGCGAAGGCGATCAGCAAGAAGATCCGCGATGAGGGGCCGAAGGGTGTGCAGGCGCAGATCCAGGGTGACTCGCTGCGGGTCACCGGAAAGAAGCGGGACGATCTGCAGGCCGTGATCGCCCTGTTGAAGGCGGAGGATTTCGGCGTCGCGCTGCAGTTCACGAATTACCGCTAACCGTCGGTTCGCCGCCCGGCCCGGTCGCACACTGGGGCGATGAGTACCGAGGTGCTGGGCGGCCTGGCGGGCCTCGCGCTGTTCATCTTCGGGATGCGCATGCTGGTGTGGGGTCAGGCACCGGGCATGATCGTCCGGTCGTTCCGGTCGGTCCGGGACGCCGGTTACTACCACCTGCTGTTCGGCCTGGCTCTCCTGATCTACGTGGGCGGTCTGCATCTGCCCGGAACGGTGGCGGCGCAGGCGGCGGGGCTGCTCGCGGTGGTTCTGGTGGGGGTCGCGGTCGTCCGCTTCCGACCTCGGGGGCGGGGGCCGACCCGTAAGGCTTAGGAAGGGATCATGACTCACGCCGTTCTCAGCTTCGCCCTTCTCGGCGCGCTGCTCACGATCACTCCCGGTCTGGACACCGCGCTGGTGGTGCGGTCCGCGGTCACCATGGGCCGGGGTCCGGCGTTCGCCACCGCGCTCGGTATCAACGCCGGCGCGCTGGTCTGGGGTGCGGCTGCCGCGGTCGGAGTCTCCGCGCTGCTCACGGCGTCGGCGGTGGCGTACACCGTGCTCCGGGTGGTCGGCGCGGGCTACATGCTCTACCTCGGCGTACGCATGATCGTCTCGGCTCTGCGGAAGCCGGCGGTGACCGGGGAGGTCGCCGTGGCCTCGGCCGCGACCTGGTGGAACACGTTCGGGCGGGGTCTGCTCACGAACCTGTTGAATCCGAAGTTCGGCGCGTTCTACGTCGCGGTTCTTCCGCAGTTCATCCCGGCCGGGTCGCCGCCGCTCGGTGCCGGCCTGCTGCTGGCCCTGGTCCATGACCTGGAGGGGCTGCTCTGGTTCACCTTGCTCATCTTCGGCGCGCGGGCGGCGCGCGGCTTCCTGGCGCGCCGCACGGTACGGCGTACCGTCGATGCCGGGACCGGCGCGGTTCTGATCGGCTTCGGGCTTCGTCTGGGCCTGTCGGGAGACTGAATCCGGGCCTGCCGGGAAACTGAATCCGGGCCTGCCGGGAGACTGGAAAGAGGCACATGATCGACGCGGTTGTGGATCAGGACTGGCTGCGTGCCCACGCCGCCGAGGTGATCGTCGCCGACGTCCGGTGGTATCTGGACGGCCGCTCCGGCCGCGCGGCGTACGAGCGGGGTCATCTTCCCGGCGCCGTCTTCATCGATCTGGACACCGCGCTGGCCGCTCCGGCGTCGCCGGCCGAGGGCCGGCATCCGCTGCCGGATCCGGCGGTCTTCGCGGCCGCCATGTCCGCCGCCGGGATCGGTGACGCGGACACCGTCGTCGCCTACGACGACGCCGGCGGCGTCATCGCCGCTCGTCTCGTCTGGTTGCTGCGCGCGCTCGGGTGTGAGGCCGCTCTTCTCGATGGCGGATTGCCGGCGTACGCCGCGGAGCTGACCGCCGAGCCCGCCCCCCGCCGCGCCGCGGTCTTCTCCGCGCGTCCGTGGCCCGAGGATCGCCTGGCCACGCTCGCCGACACCGCCGACGGTGGCCACCTCGTGCTGGATGCCCGGGATGCCGCCCGGTTCCGCGGCGACAGCGAGCCGGTCGACCCCCGGGCCGGTCACATCCCGGGCGCCCGCAGTCTGCCGTGCCGCGACAACGTGTCCGCGGACGGCCGGTTCCTACCGGTCCCCGAGTTGCGGGAGCGGTTCGCCGCGGTGGGGGTGTCGGATGCCTCCGAGGTCATCTCGTATTGCGGTTCCGGGGTGACCGCCTGCCACAACCTGCTGGCGATGGAGCATGCGGGCCTGGGGCGGGGCCGGCTCTACCCGGGTTCGTGGTCGCAGTACAGCGCGACGGACCGCCCGGCTGCCATCGGCGACTAGTCGGGCCGGCCGGCGAGGCCGCGAGCGTCGTGCGCCGATTCCGGGTCCAGGCCCTGGTATCCGGTTTGTTCGTGCTGCCGGGCCTGGTCGTCGATCCAGCGCTGGTGGGCCTCCCAGGCGGCCTGTTTGCTGGTGCCGAGGGCGGCGCCGATCCGGGTCCAGGAGACGCCGGCCGCGCGGGCGGAGCGGACCATGGCCTGCCGGCCGTATCCGGCCTTGCGGCTGATGATCTCGCTGAGGGCCAGCATTTCGAGGGTTTCGGCGGGGGTGAGGCCGGGGTTGTCGTCGTCGCGGCCCATCGCAGCGAGGGCGTCCCGCATCCGTAGGTCGTCGTAACGCCGGGTAGCCGTGGTGAGCGTATGGTGTCGCTCAAGATCGTCGGGAGTCATCACGGTGGGCACTCCTTCGTCAAGACTGCTTGACGTCAAGCCTACCTGACGCTGCAGGGCGAATTGTTCTCACTTCTCCGCTTAAATGGTCTATAAAGACGCCAATACTTCAGCGTGGACACTCGTCCCCACCTCAGCCTTTCGGCCAGGATTCGCCGGAGCGTCGTGGCGACCCGCCGATGAACACTCCCTGTCGCACAGCCGGTGTGGCACCATCATGGGACCCCGGTAAGTGCACTCCCAGACAAGGAGCATAGGGATGTCTGCCAAGAAGATGATCCGCTACGCGAGCATGGCTCTCGTGCTTGTCGCGCTGGTCGGGGGCGTGGCTACCAGTGCGGTCGGGCACGTGGCCTCCGATTCCTCTGCGGTGCAGTTCTCCACGCTCGACTACAGCTGGAACTGATAAGGCGGCAGATCCGCGGCTGCTCAGGACGCCGACCCATTCGATAGGGAGCGCTCATGCCAAGGCCTTCGGGTCCGCAGCAGCGTTCTGAGCAGTATTCCTGGGCGATCACCGGCCCCATGGCGTTGTTCGCCGTCGTGTGCACCACCGGATTCTGGGTCACCGACACCGACTGGTGGCGGGCGTGGCCCCTCGGCCTCCTGATTTGTGTTCTCTGGACGGTTGCCTCGTTCGCCGCGTTCAACGTGGTCGTGCGGCGCAGTTCCTTCGTCCTGCACCTGAACGAAGTCCCCCTCGTTCTGGGCCTGTTCTACCTGCCGCCGATGATGGTGATTCTGACAATCGTCTGCGGCAATCTCCTGACGCTGCTCAAGGGCCCTTACAGCCCGGTCAAGACGTTCTACAACCTGGCCCGGGCGGCGGCGAGCATCTGCGCCGCGCTGCTGGTGATCGAGCCGTTCCGGCCGCTGGTGGCGACGAGTCCGAAAACCTGGGCGATCCTGTTCTTCGCCACCGTGCTCATGCTGTTGGTGCAGTTGGCCAGCCTGTTCGGTGTGCTGAGCGTGGTGCAGGGGATACAGGCCGGGCGCAACGTGGTCCGCCCGATGCTGTCCAGCTTCATCGTGCCCTGCATCAGCGCGACCGTCGGCCTGCTCTTCCTGAACGCGCTCGACGCGACCGGCTGGTCGGTGCTCCTGATGGCGGTGCTGATCGGCGCTCTGGTCTTCGTGCTCCGCTCGTTCGCCGGGTTCTTCCGGCAGCACCAGACGCTCGCCGACGTCTACGAGATCACCCAGGCGGTCCGCAACGAGGTCTCCGATCACGGTCTGCCGGACGTCCTGCTCGGCCGGGTCCGCACGCTGATGAATGCCGAGTTCGCCACGCTCTGGCTGGCTCCCCGGGAGCGCTATCCCGAGATGCTGCTCTCCGCCCAGGTCGACAACGCCGGGCTCCTGGACATGTCGCCCCTCCCGTCCGCCGTTCGTGACCTCGTGGTGGAGCGGCGGAGCCCGATCGCCTTCGGCCGGCAGTTCGCGGAGGACGCGCGGGTTCGCGGGGCGCTGCGCGGAGTGCGGGTCAAGGACGCGGTCGTCGTCCCGCTCCGGTCCGGCCAGGCGGTGATCGGCACGGTCGAGGTGGTCAACCGGATCGGTGAGGGCCGGACCTTCCGCGACAGCGACGTGCAGGTGCTGGAGACGATCGCCGCGCACGCCGCGGTCGCGGTGGAGAATTCGCGGCTGGTCGACCGGCTGCGCTACGACGCGTACCACGACCGGCTGACCGCGATGCCGAACCGCCGGCGGATGCTCGACGCCCTCGCCGAGTCGGTGCGGGTGGCGGTCGAGGGCGAGGTCGTCGCGGTCCTGCTGTTCGACGTCGACGGCCAGCGCAACGTCAACGAGTCGATGGGTCACGCGGCCGGTGACAAGCTGCTCGCCGAGGTGGCCGAGCGGCTGCGCGGGATCGCCGGCCCGGGCGCCCTGGTCGGGCGGGTCGGCGGCGACGAGTTCATGGTCACGCTGCGGGCCCAGGGCATCGACGCGACGATCGAGCTGGCCACCCAGATGCGCGAGCGGCTGCGCGGCCCGATGGCGGTCGGCTCGCTGACCCTGGATGTGGACACCGCGGTCGGTGTCTCGGTGCACCCCGACCACGGCGCCGATCCGGAGACACTGCTGCAGCGCGCGGAGCTGGCCGCCAACGCGGCGAAGGTGCTGCCGTACGGCGTCCAGCCGTTCCATCCGGCGCTGGAGTCCCGGGCGGTGCGCCGGCTGGGCATCGCCGCCGATCTGCGCCGCGCGATCGACAGCGATCAGCTGGAGGTCTACTTCCAGCCCAAGGTGACGCTCACCGACCGACACGTGCTGGGCGTCGAGTGCCTGGCCCGCTGGGTGCATCCGGCGCACGGCGAGGTGGCCCCGGAGGACTTCGTCGCGGTCGCCGAGCACACCGGCCAGCTGGCCCGGCTCACCGAGGTGGTGCTCACCGCCGGCCTGCGGCACTGCCGGGCCTGGGCGGACGCCGACCGGCCGCTGTCCGTCGCGGTCAACCTGTCGGCCCGCACGCTGCTCGATTCCCGATTCCCGGACCTGGTCCAGGATCTGCTGGGCGTGCACCAGGTCGACCCGGGCCAGGTTACCTTCGAGATCTCCGAGCCGGGCATGCTCAGTGACATCGAGCGGGTCCTGCCCACCCTCTACCGCCTGCGGGACCTGGGTGTCCGGCTGAGTGTCGACGACTTCGGCACCGGCGCCTCGTCGCTGGGCTATCTGCGGCAGTGGCCGGTGCACGAGGTCAAGATCGACGACACGTTCGTGCAGGGCATGGCGACCGACTCGGGTGATCTGGCGATCGTTCGGGCGATCGTCAGCCTGGCCCGGGAGTTCGGTCTCACCGTGGTGGCCGAGGGGGTGGAGAGCGAGCTCACCCTGGAGCTGCTGGAGGAGATGGGCTGCGAGATCGGTCAGGGCTACCTGTTCAGCCGGCCGCTGCCGTTCGAGCGGTTGGAGGCGTGGCTGAGCGCGCAGACCGAGCCCGAGTCCACTCCCACCGGTGAGGTCCGTCGGCTCCGGGCAGTCATCTGACCTGCGGTTCTGCCGGGTTGGGGGGTCGATTTCACCCCCGGGTCGGGGCCGTGTAGTCTTACTCCTGCAGCGAGCGAGAGATCGCAAGCAGCAAGCCCCCTTAGCTCAGTCGGCAGAGCGTCTCCATGGTAAGGAGAAGGTCTACGGTTCGATTCCGTAAGGGGGCTCTACCGGGTTCGTTCCCGCCGCCCGGCGATGGACGTGAGCCTGTTGCAGCGGTGTAGCTCAGTTGGCAGAGCAAGCGGCTCATAATCGCTGTGTCGCCGGTTCAAGTCCGGCCACCGCTACTTTCTGGTGATCCCCGGTCAGGGGTTCACCATGCCTCGATTCCGGTGGTTTCGGGGCCCGCTTTGCAGAGCGACCCGCCGAGCGTCTACGCTGGTTTGTCGACAAGTTAGATTCCGTTAGCAGGAAGGCACCCCGCCGTGGCCAAGGCGACCGACGTCCGTCCGAAGATCACCCTGGCGTGCACGGAGTGCAAGGACCGGAACTACATCACGAAGAAGAACCGGCGTAACGACCCCGACCGCGTCGAGCTGAAGAAGTTCTGCCCGCGCGACGGGAAGCACACCCTGCACCGCGAGACCCGCTGATCCAGCGGGGCCGCAGCCCCAGAAGTTTTCCGATGCGCCGCCCGGAGTCACTCCGGGCGGCGCATTGTAGTTTGTGGGGTATGCCCCTGGATCAGACGTTTGCCGGCCGCACCTGGCCGCCCACGGACACCTATCTCGTCGGCCGGGAGAAGATCCGTGAGTTCGCCCGCGCGATCGGCGCCACCGAGGCGGAGTATCACGACCCCGAGGCCGCCCGCGCTCTCGGCCACCCGGACGTGGTGGCCCCGCCGACCTTCCCGGTCACCATCACCATGGCGGCCAGCCGCCAGGTGATCAACGACCCGGCGCTCGGCATCGACTACAGCCGGGTGGTGCACGGCGACCAGCGGTTCGCCTATACCCGCCCGCTGGTGGCCGGCGACGCGGTGGTCTGTGTGAACACGGTCGACGAGATCACCACCCGTGGCGGCCACTGGTTCGTCACCATCCGCACCGAGGTGCGTACCGAGGCCGGCGAGCCGATCGTCACGGCCTGGTCGAAACTGGTTCAGCGCGGCGAGGAGAGTGCCTGATGGGTGACGTGCTGGAGCCGCAGACCTTCCGGATCACCCGTGCCGACCTGGTGCGTTACGCGGGGGCGTCGGGTGACTTCAATCCGATCCACTGGAGCGACCGGATCGCCACCGGCGTCGGCCTGCCCGGGGTGATCGCGCACGGGATGTTCACCATGGCCCTGGTGGGCCGCGCGGTGACCGCCTGGGCCGGTGCACCCGATTCGGTCAAGGAGTTCAGCGTTCGCTTCTCCCGGCCCGTGCCGGTGCCGGACACCGACGAGGGCACCGAGGTGGTGGTCACCGCGACGGTGAAGGAGATCACTGAGGACGGGGACACCAGGCTCGCCCTGACTGCCACGTGCAACGGGGACAAGGTACTGTCTCTGGCACAGGCGCTTATCGGTAAGCGGTAGCCCGGGTTGGGATAACCAAGGGCGTACCCGTACACTGGTGCGCCGTGGGGCTGTGAGCCGCGAGGCAGCGGTCCCGCAAAGGGGTGTAGCTCAATTGGCAGAGCAGCGGTCTCCAAAACCGCAGGCTGCAGGTTCAAGTCCTGTCACCCCTGCGCAATCCTCCTCGACGTGCCCGCCCGGTGCGCGGTTTGCACAGTCCGCGTCCGGTCGAGTGCTGACGGGAATCATCACCACCGACGACGGAAGTAGGGCGAAGTGGCCGACAAAAACCGGCCCGGTGACGACGTCCCGGGCGACGACGAGCTGCTCGCCGACGTTGTCGACGGTGACGATGCCGATGAGGCCGACGCCCCGGTGAGCCGCGGCGGTGGCACCGCCGTCGCCGAGCGCACGAAGGACGACGACTCCCCGAAGACGAAGAAGGAGCGCAAGCGCACCGGATTCTTCGGGCGGATCGGCGGATTCTTCCGCGAGGTGATCAGCGAGCTCCGTAAGGTCATCTGGCCCACGCGCAAGGAGCTGCTGACCTACACCACCGTCGTGATCGCCTTCGTCACGATCATGACGGCGATCGTCGGTGTGCTGGACTATGGCTTCGCGCAGGGCATGATCCACGCCCTGGGCGGTAAGTGAGCCAGCCCGCCGATCTCGACCGAGTGACTTATCTGGAAGTGAGCGAGCGTGCCTGAGTACGACGACGAGACCGCGCAGTTTGCTGACGAGCAGTCGTCGCCGATCACCGACGAGTCGGTCGAGGAGGCCGACGAGACTCCGGTGGCGGTTCAGGAGCCCGAGGCCGACGAGGACTACGACCCGGTCAAGGAGCTGCGGCAGAAGCTGCGGTACGCGCCCGGCGACTGGTACGTGGTGCACTCGTACGCCGGTTACGAGAACAAGGTCAAGACCAACCTCGAGACCCGGATCACCAGCCTCGACATGGAGGATTTCATCTTCCAGGTCGAGGTCCCGACCCGTGAAGAGGTCGAGGTCAAGAACGGCAAGCGCAACCAGGTGCAGGCCAAGGTCTTCCCCGGCTACATCCTGGTCCGGATGGACCTGACCCCGGAGTCGTATTCCTGCGTGCGCAACACGCCGGGGGTCACCGGGTTCGTCGGCGCCACCGACCGGGTCGACCGCCCGGCTCCGCTCTCGCTCGACGAGGTGCTGAAGTGGCTGGCCCCGGCCGTGCAGGCCGAGGAGAAGAAGGCGAAGCCCGAGATCAAGGTGCTCGACTTCGAGGTCGGCGACTCGGTCACGGTCACCGACGGCGCGTTCGCCTCGCTGCCGGCGTCGATCAGCGAGATCAACGCCGACCAGCAGAAGCTCAAGGTCCTGGTGTCGATCTTCGGCCGGGAGACCCCGGTCGAGCTGAACTTCAACCAGGTCACCAAGATCTGATCGCCGGGTTCCCGGCGGTTTCAGTGGGAGGGGTCGTGTTCCAGGCCCCGCCATCAACCACAGGAGTAATCAGTAATGGCACAGCGCAGCAAGATCTACCGCGCCGCGGCGGCGAAGATCGACGACGGCAAGCTCTACGAGCCGAAGGACGCGGTCGCCCTCGCGAAGGAGACCAGCTCCGCGAAGTTCGACGCCACCGTCGAGGTCGCGATGCGGCTGGGTGTCGACCCGCGTAAGGCCGACCAGATGGTCCGTGGCACGGTCAACCTGCCGCACGGCACCGGCAAGACCGCCCGGGTCATCGTGTTCGCCCAGGGTGCGAAGGCTGAGGAGGCCCTCGCGGCCGGCGCCGACGAGGTCGGCACCGACGAGCTCGTCGCCCGGATCCAGGGTGGCTGGCTGGAGTTCGACGCCGCGATCGCGACGCCGGACCAGATGGCCAAGATCGGCCGGATCGCCCGCATCCTCGGCCCGCGTGGCCTGATGCCGAACCCGAAGACCGGCACCGTCACGGTGGACGTGACCAAGGCGGTCAACGAGATCAAGGGTGGCAAGATCACCTTCCGGGTGGACAAGCACTCGAACCTGCACCTGATCATCGGCAAGGCGTCGTTCAGCACCGAGCAGCTGATCGACAACTACGCCGCGGTGCTCGACGAGGTCCTGCGGGCCAAGCCGTCGGCCGCCAAGGGCAAGTACCTGAAGAAGGTAACCGTCAGCACCACCACGGGCCCCGGTGTCCCGGTCGACCCGAACGCGCAGAAGAACCTGCGCGGCGAGTCCGCCGACGCCTGAGCACGCTGATCGTCGAAGCCCCCGGGGTCATCCCGGGGGCTTTTTCGTGCGATCCTTGCGGCCATGCGTTTCGACGGGGTCGGCTTCCGGTACGCCCGGCGTGCCCCGTGGGCGCTGCGTGACGTGTCCGTGACGATCGATCCCGGCCGCAGCGTGGTCGTCCTCGGCCCGAACGGCGCGGGCAAGTCCACCCTGCTGCAACTGGCCGCCGGCGTCCTGCGCCCGGTCCGCGGCGTGCTCCGGGACCGGCCGCCGGTCGTCGGCTGGGTGCCCGAGCGTTTCCCGGCCGACCAGCCGTTCACCGCGCTCGGTTACCTGCGGGCGACCGCCGCGGTCCGACGGGTGCCGGCCACCGCGGCCGATCACTGGCTGGAGCGGCTGCTGCTGAGCGAGCACGCCGACACCCCGCTCACCGCGCTCTCCAAGGGCACCGCGCAGAAGGTCGGCCTGGCCCAGGCGCTGCTCGCCCGGCCCGGCCTGCTGGTCCTCGACGAGCCCTGGGAGGGTCTCGACGCGCAGGCCCGGACGCTGATCCCGCAGATCGTCGCCGAGGTCACCACGGCCGGCGGCATCGTCCTGGTCAGCGATCACCGCGGCGAGATCACCACGCTGCCGGACACGATCCACTGGTCGGTCGCCGCCGGTGCGGTCACCGTCGCACAGCCGGTCGGGACGGACCGGGACGCGGTCGCGGGGGAGCCGGAGGCGGTCACGGGGGAGCCGGGCGCGGTCACGGGGGAGCCGGACGCGGTGGTGGCGGAGCGGGACGAGGTCGTGGTCGAGATCGCCGTGCCGCGCACGGCGGCGGCGCGGACGCTGGTCCAGCTCCGCTCGGCCGGTCACCACGTGCTGCGGGTCCGGGACAGAGCCGATTACGGCGTACGCGATGAACTCTCCCCGCCCCGAGCAGACCGCACGCCGGACGGGGAGGCCCGGTGACCGCCCTGATCCGGATGCGTCTGGCCGGCTTCTTTCACGGCGGCCGGGTGCTGGCCCCGCTGATCGCCGTCCTGGTCGTCCTCGGCGTCCTCTACGGCGGGGGCGCCTCCCCGGCCGCCACCGCCTACGGCTATTCCGCCGCCGCGCTGTTCCCGATCCTCGCCTGGCTCGCCAAGGTGGTCCTGGACACCGAGCCGGACGTGCAGCGCCGCCTGGCCCGGCTCGCCGTCGGCCCGGTCCGGGAGGGCCTGGCCGGTCTGCTGGCCGCCACGCTCGCCGGCGCCGCGGTGTGCGCCGCCGCCATGCTCACCCCCTGGGCGTTCCACGCGATCCGCGGTCCAGAGCCGGGGTCCGCCGAGGCGTCTCTGCCGGCCGGCATCCTGCTCGGCGTACTGGCCCACCTGCTCGCGCTGCCGGCCGCGGTCGCCCTGGGCGCCCTGTCCGGCCGGGCGGTCACCCGGCGCATCCTGCCCGGCGTGGCGGTCCTGGTGACCGGCTCGCTCCTGGTCGTCGTCCTGGGCCTGAACGGCTCGTTCGCGCCCTGGCTGGCGCCGCCGGTGATGGCCGTGGCCCGGGTCCTGACCGACGGTGCCGTGCCACCGGCGGCCGAGCTGGCCCGGCTGACGATCTGGTCGCTGGCCTGGTGCACGGTCGCGCTCGCCACCTACGGGTGGCTGCGCCGGGCCCGCTCCTGAGGGTCGGGCGGGCACCGATTTGGTGTTTCGGGTGCCGCCCGCGTACATTAAATTCTCGAAGTTCCACCCATAGACCGCTGGTCGCCGCAGCACCCGTCGCGAGACGGATGTCGCGGCCGAAGGTCCCGCAAGAGCGGGCGACCTGCGCAGGGAGACCGGTTCGTGATCTGACGGTGCGCGCGAGCGCGCCGGATTTCCGCCCCGTGCCCTGCGCCGGGGCGTTTTGCTTTTTCCGGGCCCCTCGACCAGTGGCAATAGCACTGAGGAGAGGAGGGACATGGCGGACAAGCCGGTCCGGGCCGACAAGGCCACGGCCGTCGCCGAGCTGACGGAGAACTTCCGTGACTCCGCGGCCACCGTGTTGACCGAATACCGGGGCCTCACCGTGAAGCAGCTCACCGAGCTGCGCCGGTCGCTCGGCCAGCAGGCCAAGTACTCCGTCGCCAAGAACACGCTGGCGAAGCGTGCGGCTGGCGACGCGGGCATCGAGGGCCTCGACGCGCTGTTCACCGGTCCTACCGCGCTCGCCTTCGTGAGCGGCGACGTGGTCGAGGCGGCCAAGGGTCTTCGGGCCTTCGCCAAGGCCAACCCGGCGCTGGTCATCAAGGGCGGTGTCTTCGAGGGCAAGGCGATCTCGGCCGAGGACGTCAGCAAGCTTGCCGACCTCGAGTCCCGTGAGGTGCTGCTGGCCAAGCTGGCCGGCGCCATGAAGGGCAACCTGAGCAAGGCCGCGGCCACGTTCCAGGCTCCGCTCTCCCAGGCCGTTCGCCTGGTGGACGCCCTGCGTGACAAGCGCGAGAAGGACGGTTCCGCCGAGGCCGCCTGACGGCCTCGCGAACCGAGCAACGTTTACATCAGAAGCTAGGAAAGGTTGCCATCATGGCGAAGCTCAGCACCGATGACCTGCTCGACGCCTTCAAGGAGATGACGCTGATCGAGCTCTCCGAGTTCGTGAAGCAGTTCGAGGAGGTCTTCGACGTCAAGGCTGCGGTGGCCGTCGCCGCCGCCGGCCCGGCCGCTGCGGCTCCGGCCGAGGCTGCTGTCGAGCAGGACTCCTTCGACGTCGTTCTGGAGAGCGACGGCGGCAAGAAGATCCAGGTCATCAAGGTCGTGCGTGAGCTGACCGGCCTGGGCCTCAAGGAGGCCAAGGACGCGGTCGAGGCCGCGCCGAAGGCCATCATCGAGGGCGTCAACAAGGAGAAGGCCGAGGCCGCCAAGGCCAAGCTCGAGGCCGAGGGCGCCAAGGTCACCCTCAAGTGATCTGACGCTTCTCAGCGTTTTCTCTCGATGGCGGAGATCCGACCCGGATCTCCGCCATCGGCGTCTCTCGACCCCTGGCGATGTTTCGTGGTGATGTCGCCGCTGCTCAGCGTGGGCGAGTCGGAGCCCGGCTGACAAAGCATGTCAAAGCTCGATAACCATGCAGTAAGGTCCCTTTCGGGCGCTGGCCGGACGACCGGGTGCATCCGACCCGCGGCACAGCCCTTGACTGAGTGTCCGCTGACAGGCACGCTGATGGCAGCAAGTTTCCGCGCTTGCGACAGCCGCCCCGTGGGTATCGAGTGACTCGACGACCACGGACCGGCACCTGGAGAAGTTGCGCCGCGTTTCTTGAGCGGCTCTGGCGAGGTCAGAGCATGTTCCGCGAGCCACTTCGGGTGTGGGCTGGACAGCGGTTAGCCAAGCGGCTACACTGCTAGTGTGCGCTGCCTTCTATCTTGACGCCTATCGTTTTATCCATGTCTTTGGATTCGACGGGCGTCTTTTGGAGTGCACGCAGACCAGTTGCACCAGCAACTCAGCCGCATAGCAGCACCGGTCCTCGGAAGGACGCATCTTGGCAGCTTCCCGCCCTGCGAAGACCAGCCGTACGTCGAGCGCTTACGCACCCCGCCGGGTCTCTTTCGGCCGGATCACCGAGCAGCTAGAGGTCCCCAACCTCCTCGCCCTCCAGACGGATTCGTTCGACTGGTTGGTCGGCAACGAGGCGTGGCAGGCCCGGACGACGGACGACCCGCACGCCCACTCGGGCCTCGCAGAGATCCTCGAAGAGATCAGTCCCATTGAGGACTTCTCCGGCACCATGTCGCTGTCCTTCTCGGCTCCGCGATTCGACGAGGTCAAGGCCTCGATCGAGGAGTGCAAGGAGAAGGACCTGACCTACTGTGCCCCGCTGTTCGTGACCGCGGAGTTCACCAACAACACCACTGGCGAGATCAAGAGCCAGACCGTGTTCATGGGTGACTTCCCGATGATGACCCCCAAGGGGACGTTCGTCATCAACGGCACCGAGCGGGTCGTGGTGAGTCAGCTCGTCCGTTCGCCGGGCGTGTACTTCACCAAGGAGCCGGACAAGACCTCCGACCGCGACCTGACCAGCGTCAAGGTCATCCCGAGCCGGGGTGCCTGGCTGGAGTTCGACATCGACAAGCGCGACACCGTCGGTGTCCGCATCGACCGTAAGCGTCGCCAGGCCGTCACCGTCCTGCTGAAGGCGATCGGTTGGTCCGCCGACCAGATCCGTGAGCGCTTCGGCTGGTCCGAGCTGCTCATGACGACGCTGGAGAAGGACCACATCGCGGGGCAGGACGAGGCCCTGCTAGACATCTACCGCAAGCTGCGTCCCGGCGAGCCGCCGACCCGGGAGAACGCGCAGACCCTGCTCGACAACCTCTTCTTCAACCCGAAGCGGTATGACGTCGCCAAGGTCGGCCGGTACAAGTTCAACAAGAAGCTCGAGATCGACGTCCCGATCGTCCGGGGCACGCTCTCCGAGGAAGACATCGTCAAGACCGTGGAGTACCTCTGCCGGCTGCACGCCGGTGAGGAGGGCTACGAGGCCGACGACATCGACCACTTCGGCAACCGTCGCCTGCGCACGGTCGGCGAGCTCATCCAGAACCAGGTCCGCGTCGGCCTGTCCCGGATGGAGCGCGTCGTCCGCGAGCGGATGACGACCCAGGACGTCGAGGCGATCACGCCGCAGACCCTGATCAACATCCGTCCCGTGGTGGCGGCGATCAAGGAGTTCTTCGGTACGTCGCAGCTGTCCCAGTTCATGGACCAGACGAACCCGCTGGCAGGCCTGACCCACCGGCGTCGTCTGAGCGCGCTCGGCCCCGGTGGCCTGAGCCGTGAGCGGGCCGGCTTCGAGGTCCGGGACGTGCACCCGTCGCACTACGGCCGGATGTGCCCGATCGAGACGCCCGAGGGCCCGAACATCGGTCTGATCGGCGCGCTCTCGACGTTCGCGCGGGTCAACCCGTTCGGTTTCATCGAGACGCCGTACCGCAAGGTCGAGAACGGTGTCGTCACCGACGAGGTGCACTACCTCACGGCTGACGAAGAGGACCGGTACATCAAGGCCCAGGCGAACGCCGTGCTGTCCAGCGACAACACGTTCGCCGAGGACCGCGTCCTGGTCCGCCGTAAGGGCGGTGAGGTCGACTACGTGCCCGGCACGGAGGTCGACTACATGGACGTGTCGCCGCGGCAGATGACCTCGGTCGCCACCGCGATGATCCCGTTCCTCGAGCACGACGACGCGAACCGTGCCCTCATGGGCGCGAACATGCAGCGTCAGGCCGTGCCGCTGGTCAAGGCCGAGTCGCCACTGGTCGGCACCGGCATGGAGTACCGTGCCGCGGTCGACGCCGGTGACGTGGTCGTCGCCGAGGTCGCCGGCGTGGTCGAGGACCTGTGCGCCGACTACGTGACGGTGCACCAGGACGACGGCCACCGCCGCACGTACCTGCTGCACAAGTTCCGTCGCTCGAACGCCGGCTCCTGCGTCAACCAGAAGCCGGTCGTCTTCGAGGGGGACCGGGTCGAGGCCGGCCAGGTCATCGCCGACGGCCCGTGCACCGACGAGGGGGAGATGGCCCTGGGCCGCAACCTCCTGGTCGCGTTCATGTGCTGGGAGGGCCACAACTACGAGGACGCGATCATCCTGTCGCAGCGCCTCGTGCAGCAGGACGTCCTCACCTCGATCCACATCGAGGAGCACGAGGTCGACGCCCGCGACACCAAGCTGGGCCCGGAGGAGATCACCCGCGACATCCCGAACGTCAGCGAGGAGATGCTGGCGGACCTGGACGAGCGCGGGATCATCCGGATCGGTGCCGAGGTCGTCCCGGGCGACATCCTGGTCGGCAAGGTCACCCCCAAGGGCGAGACCGAGCTGACCCCGGAGGAGCGCCTGCTGCGCGCCATCTTCGGCGAGAAGGCCCGGGAGGTCCGGGACACCTCGCTGAAGGTTCCGCACGGCGAGACCGGCACGGTCATCGGTGTCCGCACGTTCTCCCGCGAGGACGGCGACGAGCTGCCCCCCGGCGTGAACGAGCTGGTCCGGGTCTACGTCGCGCAGAAGCGGAAGATCCAGGACGGTGACAAGCTCGCCGGCCGGCACGGCAACAAGGGCGTCATCTCCAAGATCCTGCCGGTCGAGGACATGCCGTTCCTGGAGGACGGCACCCCGGTCGACATCGTGCTCAACCCGCTGGGTGTGCCCTCGCGCATGAACATCGGCCAGGTCCTGGAGACCCACCTCGGGTGGATCGCCAAGACCGGCTGGTCGATCGAGGGCGACGACGAGGAGTGGAAGCGCCAGCTCCGCTCGATCGAGGCGCACGAGTCCCCCGCCGACAGCAACGTCGCGACCCCGGTCTTCGACGGTGCCCAGGAGGAGGAGATCAAGGGTCTGCTCGAGTCGACCCTGGTCAACCGGGACGGCAAGCGCCTGGTCAACGGCGACGGCAAGGCGCAGCTGTTCGACGGCCGCTCGGGTGAGCCGCTGCCGGACCCGATCTCGGTCGGCTACGTCTACATCCTGAAGCTGAACCACCTGGTCGACGACAAGATCCACGCTCGTTCGACCGGCCCGTACTCGATGATCACGCAGCAGCCGCTCGGTGGTAAGGCCCAGTTCGGTGGCCAGCGGTTCGGCGAGATGGAGTGCTGGGCGATGCAGGCCTACGGCGCCGCTTACGCGCTGCAGGAGCTGCTGACCATCAAGTCCGACGACGTTCTCGGCCGCGTGAAGGTGTACGAGGCCATCGTCAAGGGCGAGAACATCCCGGAGCCGGGAATCCCGGAGTCGTTCAAGGTGCTTCTCAAGGAGCTCCAGTCGCTGTGCCTGAACGTTGAGGTGCTCTCCAGCGACGGTGTTGCCCTGGAGATGCGCGAGACCGACGACGAGGTCTTCCGGGCCGCGGAGGAACTCGGCATCGACCTGTCCCGGCGCCCGAACGAGGGCGTCAGCAGCGTCGAAGAGATCTGACGGTTGGCGGCCCCGGTTCTGACGGACCGGGGCCGCCCCCGCCGGCCTTGAATTCACCCGAGCAACGAAACACGAGGGATAGTCCAAGTGCTCGACGTCAACTTCTTCGACGAGTTGCGCATCGGCCTGGCGACTGCTGACGACATCCGGCAGTGGTCGCACGGCGAGGTCAAGAAGCCCGAGACGATCAACTACCGCACCCTCAAGCCGGAGAAGGACGGACTCTTCTGCGAGAAGATCTTCGGTCCGCAGCGGGACTGGGAGTGCTACTGCGGTAAGTACAAGCGCGTCCGGTTCAAGGGCATCATCTGTGAGCGCTGCGGCGTCGAGGTGACCCGTTCCAAGGTCCGGCGTGAGCGCATGGGCCACATCGAGCTGGCCGCGTCCGTCACCCACATCTGGTACTTCAAGGGTGTTCCGAGCCGCTTGGGCTATCTGCTCGACCTGGCTCCCAAGGACCTCGAGAAGATCATCTACTTCGCCTCGTACGTGGTCACCAGCGTGGACGCCGAGGCGCGTCACCGCGACATGTCGACCATCGAGAACGAGATCTTCGCGGAGAAGCGGCAGTCCGAGAACAGCCGCGACTCGGAGATCGAGAAGCGGGCCGCCAAGCTCGAGCAGGACCTCGCCGAGCTGGAGGCCGAGGGCGCCAAGGCGGACGTGCGCCGCAAGGTCAAGGAAGCCGGCGAGCGCGAGATGCGCCAGATCCGGGACAAGGCCCAGCGCGAGATCGACCGCCTCGACGAGGTGCTCGACACGTTCCGCAAGCTCGACTCCAAGCAGCTGGTCACCGACGAACTGCTCTACCGCGAGCTGCGCGACCGCTTCGGTGAGTACTTCACCGGTGGCATGGGCGCCGAGGCGATCAAGGCCCTGCTGCAGAACATGGACCTGGACGCCGAGGCGGACAACCTCCGGGAGATCATCCGGTCCGGCAAGGGCCAGCGGAAGATCCGGGCGCTCAAGCGGCTCAAGGTCGTCGCGGCGTTCCTGAACACCCGCAACTCGCCGCTCGGCATGGTCCTGGACTGCGTCCCGGTCATCCCGCCGGACCTGCGCCCGATGGTGCAGCTCGACGGTGGCCGCTTCGCCACGTCCGACCTGAACGACCTGTACCGCCGGGTGATCAACCGGAACAACCGCCTCAAGCGGCTGATCGACCTCGGCGCGCCCGAGATCATCGTCAACAACGAGAAGCGGATGCTGCAGGAGGCCGTCGACGCGCTGTTCGACAACGGCCGCCGCGGCCGGCCGGTCACCGGCCCGGGCAACCGCCCGCTGAAGTCGCTGTCCGACATGCTCAAGGGCAAGCAGGGCCGGTTCCGTCAGAACCTGCTCGGCAAGCGCGTCGACTACTCCGGCCGTTCGGTCATCGTCGTCGGCCCGCGGCTCAAGCTGCACCAGTGCGGTCTGCCCAAGCAGATGGCGCTGGAGCTGTTCAAGCCGTTCGTGATGAAGCGCCTGGTCGACCTGAACCACGCGCAGAACATCAAGTCCGCCAAGCGGATGGTCGAGCGTCAGCGTCCGGTCGTGTGGGACGTGCTGGAGGAGGTCATCAGCGAGCACCCGGTGCTGCTGAACCGTGCTCCGACCCTGCACCGCCTGGGCATCCAGGCCTTCGAGCCGCAGCTGGTCGAGGGCAAGGCGATCCAGATCCACCCGCTCGTCTGCACCGCGTTCAACGCGGACTTCGACGGTGACCAGATGGCGGTGCACGTGCCGCTGTCGGCCGAGGCGCAGGCCGAGGCCCGGATCCTGATGCTCTCGTCGAACAACATCCTCAAGCCGGCCGACGGCAAGCCGGTCACCATGCCGACCCAGGACATGGTCATCGGCCTGTACCACCTGACGCACCTCACCGCGGGTGCCAAGGGTGAGGGCCGGGTGTTCAGCTCGGACGCCGAGGCGCGGATGGCGTTCGACAACGGCGAGCTGCACCTGCAGGCCCCGGTGAAGATCCGGCTGCGGGACGTCATCGGTGTCGACAACGGGGCCAAGCAGGCCGCGTGGGAGGCGCCGGAGGAGTGGGTCGAGGGCGAGCCGCTGCTCGTCGAGACCACGCTCGGCCGGGTCATCTTCAACGAGACGCTGCCCCCGGGCTACCGCTTCGTGAACTACGAGATCCGCAAGGGTCAGCTGTCGGCGATCGTCAACGACCTCGCCGAGCGCTTCCCCAAGGTCGCCCTGGCCGCGACCCTGGACGCGCTCAAGGAGGCCGGCTTCCACTGGGCCACCTGGTCCGGTGTGACGATCGGCATGGGCGACGTCATCGGTCCCCCGCGCAAGCCGGAGATCCTGGCCCGCTACCAGGTCGAGGCAGACCGGATCGACAAGCAGTACCAGCGTGGTCTGATGACCGCCGAGGAGCGTCGCGGCGAGCTCATCGAGATCTGGACCAAGGCGACCAACGAGATCTCCAAGGAGATGGAGACCGCGCTGCCGCAGGAGAACCCGCTCTGGGTGATGATCAACTCCGGCGCCCGCGGTAACCTGCTCCAGCTCCGGCAGATCGCCGCGATCCGTGGTCTGGTGGCCAACCCCAAGGGTGAGATCATCCCGCGGCCGATCACCTCGTCGTACCGCGAGGGTCTGACCGTGCTGGAGTACTTCATCTCCACCCACGGTGCCCGTAAGGGTCTGGCCGACACCGCGCTGCGGACCGCCGACTCGGGTTACCTGACCCGGCGTCTGGTGGACGTCTCGCAGGACGTCATCATCCGCGAGGAGGACTGCGGCACCGACCGCGCCATCCCGATGGCGGTCGGCGAGCGCGAGCCGGACGGCACCCTGGTCGTGCACACCCACGCCGAGACCGGCGTGCACGCCCGGACCATCGCCGACGACATCAGCGACCCGAACGGCAACCTGGTCGTCGCCCGCGGTACGGACCTGAACTCGATCATCGTCGACCAGCTGGTCGCCGCCGGTGTCGAGAACGTCCGGGTGCGCAGCGTGCTGACCTGTGAGTCGAAGCTGGGCGTCTGCGCGGCCTGCTACGGCCGTTCGTTGCCGACCGGCAAGTCGGTCGACATCGGCGAGGCGGTCGGCATCATCGCGGCCCAGTCCATCGGTGAGCCGGGTACCCAGCTGACGATGCGTACCTTCCACACCGGTGGTGTCGCGGGTGAGGACATCACCCAGGGTCTGCCGCGTGTCCAGGAGATCTTCGAGGCCCGGGTGCCGAAGGGCAAGGCGCCGATCGCCGACACCCCCGGACGCATCCGGATCGAGGACGGCGAGCGGTCGCGGAAGATCATCGTGATCCCGGACGACGGCAGCGAGGAGATCGTCTACGACAAGATCTCCAAGCGCGTCAAGCTGCGGGCGCACGATGGCGACCACGTGCAGGTCGGCGAGAAGCTCACCGAGGGCACCATCGACCCGCACGAGCTGCTGCGCATCATGGGCCCGCGCGCGGTCCAGGTCCACCTGACCAGTGAGGTCCAGGAGGTCTACCGCTCGCAGGGTGTGCTCATCCACGACAAGCACATCGAGATCATCATCCGCCAGATGCTCAAGCGGGTGACGGTCATCGACTCCGGCGCGACCGAGTTCCTCCCGGGCGTGCTGGTCGACCGGGCGCTCTTCGAGTCGGAGAACCGCCGACTCGTGGGCGAGGGTGGCGAGCCCGCCGCCGGTCGTCCGGTGCTGATGGGTATCACCAAGGCCTCGCTGGCCACCGACTCCTGGCTCTCGGCGGCCTCCTTCCAGGAGACCACCCGGGTGCTGACCGACGCGGCGATCAACTCGCGCAGCGACTCGCTGGTCGGCCTCAAGGAGAACGTCATCATCGGCAAGCTCATCCCGGCCGGTACCGGTATCTCCAAGTACCGCAACATCCGGGTCGAGCCCACCGAGGAGGCCAAGGCCAAGGTGTACTCGATGACCGGGTACCCGGAGACCGACTACGGCTTCGGGCCGGCCAGCGGGCAGGCTGTGCCGCTGGACGACTTCGACTTCGGGTCGTACCGCTAAGGGTTCTGCATGCCGGAGGGCGGTCGCGCACACGCGCGGCCGCCCTTCGGGGTTTCTAAGATGGTCGGGTGACCGTTGAAGCAGTGCCGACCCGCCATCCGCTGGATCCGGAACCGGCCCCGTCCACGAAGGCGCGCGCCGTCTTCGTGCTGGGCCTGGTGGGTCTGCTGGCCGGCCCGCTCGTCGGCGGCGTGATCCCGGCCACGGTGGCGTTGCTGCTGGCCCGTCAGACGGCCCGTGAGGCCTACGCGGCCGGTGGCTACCTCACCGGGGGCGCGTGGATCCGCCGCGGCCGCAGGCTCGCCTGGGGCGGCCTGGTGCTGGCCCTGACCGCCCTGGTGGTGGCGTTGATCGCCGGTCTGCTGCACCTGGCCGCCACCCCGGCCGGTCAGCAGTTCTCCCCGGGCACCGACTGAGCCGCCGGCCGAGGGCCGGGCTGCGCGCCCGCTCGTCCGGGTGACATGCTTCAGACCATGATGCAGCCGCCGCCGCCCCTGCCGTACGGTCCGCCGTCCTACGGCGCGCCGGTCCCGCCGCCGCCGGCCGGCGCAGGCTGGGAGCCGGAGCGGGTCGACGTGGTGAGTGGCACCGACTTCGGCCTGGTCCAGCTGCGTGTCGTGCCGATCACGTCGGGCCTGGCGATCGGTTCCCTGATCGTCGGGATCGGCTCGATCCTGGTCGCGTTGATCACCGCCTGCTTCGGGTTCGGTGGCGCGAGCGCGTGGGTGGCCGGCGCCTTCAGCCTGCTCAGTGTGCTGGCCGGCGGGGGAGCGGTGACCGCCGCGGTGATCGCGATGCGGCAGATCAAGCGCTCCGGTGGCCCGGGCCGGGTCCGGTTCACCGGCCGCGGGCTGGCGATCTCCGGGATCGCCTGTGGCGCCGCCGGCTCGGGAATATCGTTGCTTGCTCTGGTGCTGGGAGTGGTGTTGCAGACTTCTTGAGGGCCGGTAACGGTGGATCCGGCACCGCGGCGTTGTCGCGGAGGGGCACCCGGTACACTGGTATACGGAGATGTCCATCGTGGGAGCCCGGTCTGGTGACACAGTCGATTTGACACGGTCATTTTGACCTGGGTGCCCTTGGTGGGTACTCTTTCCCCTCGTGCCCGGGCTCGCCCGGGCAACTCGTGCGTGCACCCGAATCGGAACGTACGACGGGTATTGCCGCACGACGGGCAGGGTTCGGCGAGAACCCTTGCCCTGACAAAGACAAGATCCGGTACGCGTGGGCTCATCACGCGTAGCGGGACCGTGAGCCGGACGACACGCCCGACCGCGGGTGCGGGACGCTCCTCCCTGGAGCGCCTCGCACACAGGCAGAACACTCGGTGCGGCCGTAAACAGGAAGCGGCCGAAGGGAGCGGAGAAACCCGGTGCCCACGATCCAGCAGCTGGTCCGCAAGGGCCGCCAGGCGAAGACGACCAAGACGAAGACGCCGGCACTGAAGGGAAGCCCTCAGCGGCGCGGCGTGTGTACCCGCGTGTACACCACCACCCCCAAGAAGCCGAACTCTGCGCTGCGCAAGGTCGCTCGCGTGAAGCTGAGCAGCCAGATCGAGGTCACGGCGTACATCCCGGGCGTCGGCCACAACCTGCAGGAGCACTCGATCGTGCTCGTGCGTGGCGGCCGTGTGAAGGACCTGCCCGGCGTCCGCTACAAGATCGTCCGCGGTTCGCTGGACACCCAGGGTGTCCGCAACCGCAAGCAGGCCCGCAGCCGTTACGGCGCGAAGAAGGAGAAGAGCTGACATGCCGCGTAAGGGCCCCGCTCAGCGTCACCCGGTGGTCGCTGACCCGGTGTACAACTCGCCGCTGGTCACCCAGCTGGTGAACAAGATCCTGGTCGGCGGCAAGCGTCAGCTCGCCGAGCGCATCGTGTACGGCGCCCTCGAGGGTGCCCGCGAGAAGAGTGGCACCGACCCGGTGGTCATCCTCAAGCGCGCGATGGACAACGTCAAGCCGACCCTCGAGGTCCGCAGCCGCCGCGTCGGTGGCGCGACCTACCAGGTCCCGGTCGAGGTGCGCACGCCGCGCCAGACCACCCTCGGTCTCCGCTGGCTGGTGCAGTACTCCAAGGCCCGCCGGGAGAAGACCATGATCGAGCGGCTGCAGAACGAGCTGCTGGACGCCAGCAACGGCCTCGGTGCCGCGGTGAAGCGTCGTGAGGACACCCACAAGATGGCGGAGTCCAACAAGGCCTTCGCGCACTACCGCTGGTAAGACCCTGCTGAGGCCCGGCTGCACGCCGGGCCGTGGCAGTCGTACCGGTCCACGAGACGACGACGAAGAAAAGTAGGGATGGAAGTGGCCGCCGCAGACGCGCTCGCCAAGGTTCGCAACATCGGCATCATGGCGCACATCGACGCTGGTAAGACCACGACGACCGAGCGGATCCTGTTCTACACCGGCATCACGTACAAGATCGGTGAGGTCCACGAGGGCGCTGCCGTCATGGACTGGATGGAGCAGGAGCAGGAACGCGGTATCACCATCACCTCCGCCGCCACGAAGTGCGAGTGGAAGGGCTACACGATCCAGATCATCGACACGCCCGGCCACGTCGACTTCACGGTCGAGGTCGAGCGGTCGCTGCGCGTGCTCGACGGCGCGGTCGCGGTGTACGACGGTGTGGCCGGCGTGGAGCCGCAGACGGAGAACGTCTGGCGCCAGGCCGACAAGTACCACGTCCCCCGGATGTGCTTCGTCAACAAGCTCGACCGGACCGGCGCGGACTTCTTCCGCTGCGTGCAGATGATGATCGACCGGCTCAACGCCACGCCGCTCGTTCTGCAGATCCCGATCGGGCTCGAGGCCGACCACATCGGCGTCGTCGACCTGATCAACATGAAGGCGCTCACCTGGCGCGGGGAGACCCAGAAGGGTGAGGACTACGCGATCGAGGAGATCCCGGCCGACCTGGTCGACTCCGCGAACGAGTGGCGCGAGAAGCTGGTCGAGACGCTGGCCGACGTCGACGACGCGGTGATGGAGAAGTACCTCGAAGGCGAAGAGGTCTCCATCGACGAGATCCGGGCCGCCATCCGGCGCGCCACGATCGCCAGCAAGGCCAACCCGGTCCTGTGCGGCTCGGCGTTCAAGAACAAGGGCGTTCAGCCCATGCTCGACGCCGTCGTCGACTACCTGCCGTCGCCGCTGGACATCCCGGCGATCGAGGGCACCGCGACCGACGGCGAGACCCCGATGCTGCGCAAGCCGTCGAACGACGAGCCGTTCTCCGGCCTGGCGTTCAAGATCCAGACGGACAAGCACCTCGGCAAGCTGACCTACGTCCGGGTCTACTCCGGCACGCTCGACTCCGGTTCCCAGGTGGTCAACTCCACCAAGGACCGCAAGGAGCGGATCGGCAAGATCTACCAGATGCACGCGAACAAGCGTGAGGAGCGCGCCACCGCGCAGGCCGGCGACATCATCGCCGTCCAGGGTCTGAAGCAGACCACCACCGGTGACACGCTCAGCGACCCGGCGAACCCGGTCATCCTGGAGTCGATGACCTTCCCGGAGCCGGTCATCCAGGTCGCCATCGAGCCGAAGACCAAGTCGGACCAGGAGAAGCTGGGCACCGCGATCCAGCGCCTGGCCGAGGAGGACCCGACCTTCCGCGTCTTCAACGACGAGGAGACCGGCCAGACGATCATCGCCGGCATGGGCGAGCTCCACCTGGACATCCTGGTGGACCGCATGCGCCGCGAGTTCAACGTCGAGGCCAACATCGGCAAGCCGCAGGTGGCGTACCGCGAGACGATCCGCGGCACCGTGGAGAAGCACACGTACGTCCACAAGAAGCAGACCGGTGGCTCGGGCCAGTACGCGAAGGTCGTCGTCAACGTCGAGCCGCTGTCGCTCGAGGCGGACGGCCCCACGTACGAGTTCGTGAACGCGGTGACCGGTGGTCGCATCCCCAAGGAGTTCATCCCCTCGGTGGACGCGGGCGCCCAGGACTCCCTCCAGTACGGCGTCCTCGCCGGCTACCCGCTGGTCGGCGTGAAGTTCACGCTGGTCGACGGTCAGTACCACGAGGTCGACTCGTCCGAGATGGCGTTCAAGATTGCCGGCTCCATGGCGATGAAGGAGGTGGCCCGCAAGGCCGATCCCGCGCTGCTGGAGCCGATGATGTCCGTCGAGGTCACCACCCCTGAGGACAACATGGGTGACGTGATCGGCGACCTCAACTCCCGTCGTGGCATGATCCAGTCGATGGAGGAGCGTCACGGCGCCCGCGTCGTGAAGGCTCTGGTGCCGCTCTCGGAGATGTTCGGCTACGTCGGCGACCTGCGGTCGAAGACTGCGGGCCGGGCCAGCTACAGCATGCAGTTCGACTCCTACGCCGAGGTTCCGCAGAACGTGGCGAAGGAGATCATCGCTAAGGCCACCGGCGCCTGACGCGTTGAGGCACGTGCGGCCCGTCGAGGGCCGCACGTGCACGAGCAGTCGACAGAGTCCTGAGCGCCTTATCGGCGTGCCGGGCGAAAAGTAATGATCAGTCCACAGGAGGACACCAGTGGCGAAGGCGAAGTTCGAGCGGACTAAGCCGCACGTCAACATCGGCACCATTGGTCACATCGACCACGGTAAGACGACGCTGACTGCGGCCATCACGAAGGTCCTGCACGACGAGTTCCCTGAGCTCAACCCGTACACCCCGTTCGACGAGATCGACAAGGCGCCGGAGGAGAAGGCCCGCGGCATCACGATCTCGATCGCGCACGTCGAGTACCAGACCGCGGCGCGTCACTACGCGCACGTGGACTGCCCCGGCCACGCCGACTACATCAAGAACATGATCACCGGTGCCGCCCAGATGGACGGCGCGATCCTGGTCGTGGCCGCCACCGACGGCCCGATGCCGCAGACCAAGGAGCACGTCCTCCTGGCCCGCCAGGTCGGCGTTCCGTACATCGTCGTCGCCCTGAACAAGAGCGACATGGTCGAGGACGAGGAGCTCCTGGAGCTCGTCGAGCTCGAGGTCCGCGAGCTGCTGAGCACCTACGAGTTCCCGGGCGACGACCTGCCGGTCGTGCGCGTGTCGGCGCTCAAGGCGCTCGAGGGCGACCCGGAGTGGACCGGCAAGCTGCTCGAGCTGATGAACGCGGTCGACACCGCGATCCCGCAGCCCGAGCGGGAGACCGAGAAGCCGTTCCTCATGCCGATCGAGGACGTCTTCACGATCACCGGTCGTGGCACCGTGGTGACCGGTCGCGCCGAGCGCGGCATCCTCAAGCCGAACGAGGAGGTCGAGATCGTCGGTATCCGCGAGAAGTCGACCAAGACCGTCTGCACCGGCATCGAGATGTTCCGCAAGCTGCTCGACGAGGCCCGCGCGGGTGAGAACGTCGGTCTGCTGCTGCGTGGCATCAAGCGCGAGGACGTCGAGCGCGGCATGGTCGTCGTGAAGCCGGGCACCTCCACTCCGCACACGGAGTTCGAGGGCCAGGTCTACATCCTCTCGAAGGAGGAGGGTGGCCGGCACACCCCGTTCTTCCAGAACTACCGGCCGCAGTTCTACTTCCGCACCACGGACGTCACCGGCGTCGTCACGCTGCCCGAGGGCACCGAGATGGTCATGCCCGGCGACTCCACCTCGATGGCCGTGAAGCTGATCCAGCCGATCGCCATGGAGCAGGGCCTGAAGTTCGCGATCCGTGAGGGTGGCCGCACCGTCGGCGCCGGCACGGTCACGAAGATCACCAAGTGATTGCGGGTTGTCGCCGGTGAGAGCCGGTGACAACCCCCACCGGTGACCCCGATTAGCAATGCTGCGTTCAATCGGGCATACTAGTCAGGTTGCGTCCGCGCGGGGTGGGTGGCTGGCGTTCGTCAGCCGCCCACCCTCGCCGGGTGTCCGGGTGTGTTTCCAGCCGCCCGGCGCCCTCAGATCCCCGCGATCGCGTTCGTCCCCGGCAAGATCGGGGATGGAGGCCGAAAGCTGAGTGCCCAGCACTCTGTGACGAGGCGCGACACGCCCGACCGCGGGGGTCGGACAACGCAGGATCAACGGTCCTGCGGGCATGTGGGGGCCACCGCCTCCGCACGTAGCGGCATCGAGAGAAGGAAACAGAAGCCACCATGGCGGGACAGAAGATCCGCATCCGGCTCAAGGCCTATGACCACGAGGTCGTCGACTCCTCGGCGCGGAAGATCGTCGAGACGGTGACGCGTACCGGGGCGCAGGTCGCGGGCCCGGTGCCGCTGCCCACGGAGATCAACCGTTTCTGCGTGATCCGTTCGCCGCACAAGTACAAGGACTCGCGCGAGCACTTCGAGATGCGCACGCACAAGCGTCTGATCGACATCATCGACCCGACTCCGAAGACGGTCGACTCGCTCATGCGCCTCGACCTGCCGGCTGGCGTCGACATCGAGATCAAGCTGTAGGGATCCGGACAAATGGACAGGCAAGTAAAGGGGATCCTGGGCGCCAAGCTCGGCATGACCCAGGTCTGGGACAACAACAAGGTCGTCCCGGTGACCGTGGTTCAGGCCGGCCCGTGCGTCGTGACCCAGGTCCGTACTGACGAGAAGGACGGCTACTCGGCTGTCCAGCTGGCCTACGGCGCGATTGACCCCCGCAAGGTCAACAAGCCCGAGAGCGGCCACTACGCGAAGGCCGGTGTGTCGCCGCGGCGCCACATCGTCGAGCTTCGTACCGTCGACGCCTCCGAGTACGAGCTCGGCCAGGAGGTCACCGTCGAGGCGTTCGCCGCGGGTACCGCGATCGACGTCACCGGTAAGACCAAGGGCAAGGGCTACGCCGGTGTCATGAAGCGGCACGGCTTCCACGGTCTGCGGGCCAGCCACGGTGTCGAGCGCAAGCACCGCTCGCCCGGCTCGATCGGCGCCTGCGCGACCCCGGGTCGCGTCTTCAAGGGCGTGAAGATGGCCGGCCGCATGGGCGGCAAGCGCTACACCGTGCAGAACCTGACGGTGCAGGCGGTCGACACCGAGCGCAACCTGATCCTGGTCCGCGGCGCTGTGCCCGGCCCGAAGGGCGCGCTGATCCTGGTCCGTACCGCGGCCAAGAAGGGTGGTGTCAAGTGAGCTCGGTGGACATCATCAACGCCGAGGGCGCGAAGGCCGGCTCGGTCGACCTGCCCGCCAGCGTCTTCGACGCGCAGGCGAACATCCCGCTGATGCACCAGGTCGTCGTGGCCCAGCTGGCCGCGGCCCGCCAGGGCACGCACAAGGCGAAGACCCGCGGCGAGGTCGCCGGCGGCGGCAAGAAGCCGTACAAGCAGAAGGGCACCGGTCGCGCCCGTCAGGGCTCGATCCGCGCGCCGCAGTTCACCGGTGGTGGCGTCGTGCACGGTCCCGTGCCGCGTGACTACAGCCAGCGGACCCCGAAGAAGATGAAGGCCGCCGCCCTGCGTGGCGCCCTCTCCGACCGGGCCCGCGACGGCCGCGTGTTCGTCGTCGAGTCCTTCGTCAGCGGCGAGACGCCGTCGACCAAGGCCGCCGTCGCCACGCTGCGGAAGGTGGCGCAGACCACCAAGGTTCTCGTCGTGCTGGACAGCCAGGACGAGCTGAACTGGATCTCGCTGCGCAACGAGCCGACCGTGCACCTCATCGAGGCCGGCCAGCTGAACACGTACGACGTGCTGGTCGCCGACGAGGTGGTCTTCACCAAGGTCGCGCTCGACGAGTTCCTGGGCGGGTCCGAGACGTCCGAGGAGGGCGACAAGTGAGCACGATCGCCGACCCGCGCGACATCATCGTCGCCCCGGTGGTCTCCGAGAAGAGCTACAGCGTTCTCGACCAGAACTGGTACACCTTCCTGGTCAACCCGGACGCCAACAAGACGCAGATCAAGATCGCGATCCAGCAGATCTTCAACGTCCGCGTGCTGACCGTCAACACCGCGAACCGCGAGGGCAAGCGCAAGCGCACCAAGACCGGTTTCGGTCAGCGCAAGGCGACCAAGCGCGCGATGGTGAAGCTGGCTGACGGTGACCGTATCGAGGCCTTCGGCGGCCCGGTCAGCTAAGGGGTTTGTGAATCATGGCTATCCGTAAGTACAAGCCGACCACGCCGGGCCGTCGCGGCTCGAGCGTCGCCGACTTCGCCGAGATCACCCGGTCCACCCCGGAGAAGTCTCTGCTGGTCCCGCTGCCCAAGAAGGGTGGTCGCAACGTCCACGGCCGCATCACCACGCGGCACCAGGGCGGTGGCCACAAGCGGCAGTACCGGCTGATCGACTTCAAGCGGAACGACAAGGACGGCGTGCCGGCCAAGGTCGCTCACATCGAGTACGACCCCAACCGCACCGCCCGCATCGCGCTGCTGCACTACGCCGACGGTGAGAAGCGCTACATCGTGGCGCCGAAGGACCTGAAGCAGGGTGACCGCGTCGAGTCCGGCGTCGGCGCCGACATCAAGCCGGGCAACAACCTGCCCCTGCGCAACATCCCGGTCGGTACGACGATCCACAACGTGGAGCTTCGTCCCGGCGGTGGCGCCAAGCTGGCCCGTTCGGCCGGCGTCGGCATCCAGCTCCTGGGCCGTGAGGGTGTGTACGCCACGCTGCGTATGCCCTCCGGCGAGATTCGTCGCGTCGACGTGCGCTGCCGCGCCACCGTCGGTGAGATCGGCAACGCCGAGCAGTCGAACATCAACTGGGGCAAGGCTGGTCGCATGCGGTGGAAGGGCAAGCGCCCGACCGTCCGTGGTGTCGCCATGAACCCTGTCGACCACCCGCACGGTGGTGGTGAGGGTAAGACCTCGGGTGGTCGCCACCCGGTGAACCCGGCGGGTAAGCCCGAGGGCCGTACCCGTCGCAAGGGCCAGCCGAGCGACAAGCTGATCGTTCGCCGCCGCTACGCCACCCGCAAGCGCGGGTAACGGGAGTAGAAGAAGATGCCTCGCAGCCTGAAGAAGGGCCCGTTCGTCGACGACCACCTGCTCAAGAAGGTGGAAGTCCAGAACGAGAAGAACTCGAAGAACGTCATCAAGACCTGGTCGCGGCGTTCGACCATCATCCCGGACATGCTCGGGCACACGATCGCCGTGCATGACGGGCGCAAGCACGTCCCGGTGTTCGTCACCGAGGCGATGGTCGGGCACAAGCTCGGCGAGTTCGCTCTGACCCGCACGTTCAAGGGTCACGAGAAGGACGACCGCAAGAGCCGTCGTCGCTAAGCAGATACACGGATTAGAGGATCAAGGAGCTACAGCGATGCCAGCAAAGGGCGACGCTCCGGTGCTTCCGGGCGCGCGGGCGGTTGCGCGACACGTGCGCATCTCGCCGAACAAGGCGCGCCGGGTGGTCAACCTCGTCCGCGGTCTGCCCGCGAAGGAGGCGCTGACCGTCCTGCAGTTCGCGCCGCAGGCCGCCAGCGAGCAGGTCTACAAGGTGCTTGCCAGCGCCGTGGCGAACGCGGAGAACAACGAGCGGCTCGACCCCGACGCACTCCTCGTGAGCGAGGCGTTCGTCGACGAGGGTCCCACGCTCAAGCGTTTCCGTCCGCGGGCGCAGGGCCGGGCGTACCGGATCCGCAAGCGTACGAGTCACATCACCATCGCGGTCGAGGCGGTCCAGGTGGCCCGCCCGGCGAAGAAGGCCACGGCGAAGAAGGCTGCCAAGCCGGCTGAGCCGCAGGCTGCCGAGTCCCAGAGCACGGAGGGTGCCGAGTAATGGGTCAGAAGGTTCACCCCACCGGGTTCCGCCTCGGCATCTCCACCGACTGGAAGAGCCGCTGGTTCGCGGACAAGCTCTACAAGGACTACATCGGCGAGGACGTCAAGATCCGCCGGATGATGTCCAAGGGTCTTGAGCGTGCCGGCATCTCCAAGGTGGACATCGAGCGGACCCGCGACCGGGTCCGGGTCGACATCCACACCGCCCGGCCGGGCATCGTCATCGGCCGTAAGGGTGCGGAGGCCGACCGGATCCGCGGCGAGCTCGAGAAGCTCACCGGCAAGCAGGTCCAGCTGAACATCCTCGAGGTCAAGAGCCCCGAGTCGGACGCGCAGCTGGTGGCCCAGGGCGTCGCCGAGCAGCTGTCCTCCCGGGTCAGCTTCCGCCGGGCGATGCGCAAGGCCATGCAGTCGGCCATGAAGAACCCGATCTGCAAGGGCATCCGGGTGCAGGTCTCCGGCCGCCTCGGCGGCGCGGAGATGAGCCGCACGGAGTTCTACCGTGAGGGTCGCGTTCCGCTGCACACGCTCCGGGCCAACATCGAGTACGGCTTCTTCGAGGCCCGTACCACGTTCGGCCGGATCGGCGTGAAGGTCTGGATCTACAAGGGCGACGCCGTTCCCGGCCGCGAGGCCGTGGCCGAGGCGCCGGCGCGTCCGCGCCGTGACCGCGCCGAGCGTCCCGAGCGTCCGCGCCGTGGCCGTTCCGGTTCGTCCGGCACGACCGCGGGTGGCACCGAGGCGGGCCGTGCCGCGGCCCAGTCCCGGTCCACCGCGGACGGCGACAACGCGAACGACGCCGCGGTTGCCGCGGCTCCGGCTCCGGCCGAAACGCAGCAGGAGGGCTGACACATGCTGATGCCGCGTAAGCCCCCGAAGGGCTTCCGTAAGCCGCACCACCCGGACCGCCACGGCGCGTCCAAGGGCGGCAACCGGGTCGTCTTCGGCGAGTTCGGTATCCAGGCTCTCGAGCCGGCGTACGTGACCAACCGGCAGATCGAGTCGGCGCGTATCGCGATGACCCGTCACATCAAGCGTGGCGGCAAGGTCTGGATCTCGATCTTCCCGGACCAGGCGCTGACCAAGAAGCCGGCCGAAACCCGCATGGGTTCCGGTAAGGGTTCTCCCGAGTGGTGGGTGGCGAACGTCAAGCCGGGCCGGATTCTCTTCGAGATGTCCTTCCCGAACGAGACGGTCGCGCGTGAGGCGATGCGCCGCGCGATCCACAAGCTCCCGATGAAGTGCCGCATCGTGACGCGCGAAGTGGGTGAAAGCTGATGGCAGCGGGCGTTAAGGCAGCCGAGCTGCGCGAGAGCTCCGACGAGGAGCTGATCGCGAAGCTGCGGGAGGCCAAGGCTGAGCTGTTCAACCTTCGCGTGCAGCGCGCGACCGGCCAGCTCGACAATCACCGTCGACTGCAGGTCGTCCGCAAGGACATTGCGAAGATCTACACGATCATGCGTGAGCGCGAGCTGGGGCTCTCGGTTGCGCCGGATGAGGTGAGCGCATGAGTGAGAACACTGTTGCGCCGCGCGCCCAGCGCAAGGTGCGTGAGGGTCTCGTGGTCAGCGACAAGATGGACAAGACCGTCGTCGTCGAGGTCGAGGACCGCGTCAAGCACGCGCTGTACGGCAAGGTCATCCGTCGTACCCGCAAGCTGAAGGTGCACGACGAGCAGAACTCCGCCGGCACCGGCGACCGGGTTTCGATCATGGAGACCCGCCCGCTGTCCGCTACCAAGCGGTGGCGCATCGTGGAGATCCTCGAAAAGGCCAAGTGAGTACGCTGGGCCGGCTATGGCCGGCCCAGCGGACCATCGTTCCGCCAAGCTTCGGTGGTCACCGGAGAACTGGCAGACATAGGAGACAGACGTGATCCAGCAGGAGTCGCGACTGCGCGTCGCCGACAACACGGGTGCCCGGGAGATCCTGTGCATCCGCGTACTCGGTGGCTCCGGTCGCCGTTACGCGAGCATCGGCGACGTCATCGTGGCCACGGTCAAGGACGCCATCCCCGGCGCCGGTGTGAAGAAGGGTGACGTCGTCAAGGCGGTCATCGTCCGCACCAGCAAGGAGCGGCGTCGTCCGGACGGCTCGTACATCCGCTTCGACGAGAACGCCGCCGTCATCATCAAGGACGGCGGGGACCCCCGCGGTACCCGCATCTTCGGCCCGGTCGGGCGCGAGCTGCGCGACAAGCGGTTCATGAAGATCATCAGCCTGGCGCCGGAGGTGCTCTGACCGTGAAGATCAAGAAGGGCGACACGGTCGTCGTCATCGCCGGTAAGGACAAGGGCGCCAAGGGCAAGGTCATCGCGGCCTTCCCGGCGCGGGACAAGGTCCTGGTCGAGGGCGTCAACCGAGTCAAGAAGCACGAACGCATCCGCACCACCCAGCGTGGTTCGAAGACCGGTGGCATCGTGACCCAGGAGGCCGCGATCCACATCTCCAACGTTCAGATCGTGGACGACCAGGGGAAGCCGACCCGGATCGGTTACCGGATCGACGAGAACGGCAACAAGGTCCGGATCGCGCGTACGACCGGTAAGGAACTGTGATGACTGCCGCCACTGAGACGAAGGCGCTGCCGCGCCTGAAGAGCAAGTACCGGGCCGAGGTCATCCCGGCGCTGCAGGAGCAGCACAAGTACGCCAACCCCATGCAGATCCCCGGCCTGGTCAAGGTCGTCGTGAACATGGGTGTCGGCGAGGCTGCCCGCGACGCCAAGCTCATCGACGGCGCGGTCCGCGACCTGACCACGATCACCGGTCAGAAGCCGCTGATCCGCCGGGCGACCAAGTCGATCGCGCAGTTCAAGCTCCGCGAGGGCATGCCGATCGGCGCCAAGGTCACCCTGCGGGGCGACCGGATGTGGGAGTTCCTGGACCGGCTGCTGTCCATCTCCCTGCCGCGTATCCGTGACTTCCGGGGCCTCGACGGCCGCAAGCTGGACGGGCACGGCAACTACACCTTCGGTCTGACCGAGCAGTCGGTGTTCCACGAGATCGACCAGGACAAGATCGATCGCCCGCGGGGCATGGACATCACGGTGGTCACCACCGCCTCGACCGACGACGAGGGCCGGGCGCTGCTGAAGCTCCTGGGCTTCCCGTTCAAGGAGAACTGAGCATGGCGAAGAAGGCGCTGATCATCAAGGCTGCCGCGAAGCCGAAGTTCGCCGTGCGCGCCTACACCCGCTGCCAGAAGTGCGGTCGCCCGCACTCGGTCTACCGCAAGTTCGGCCTGTGCCGGGTTTGCGTGCGGGACATGGCTCACCGTGGTGAGCTGCCCGGCGTGTCCAAGGCCTCCTGGTAACCGACTTAGTAATACCGCTTCGCCGTAGGCCCGCGTGTCACGTGGGAACCCCGGCGAGAAAGGTTGACGAATACCCATGACGATGACGGACCCGATCGCAGACATGCTGACGCGTCTGCGCAACGCCAACCAGGCGTACCACGACAAGGTGACCATGCCGTACTCGAAGATCAAGGCGAACATCGCCGAGGTCCTCAAGGCGGAGGGCTACATCGCGTCCTGGACGTCTGAGGAGCCCGAGGAGGGCGCGGTCGGCAAGCGTCTGGTCGTTGAGCTCAAGTACGGCCAGAACCGCGAGCGCAGCCTCGCCGGCATCAAGCGCGTCTCGAAGCCCGGCCTGCGGGTTTACGCCAAGTCCGACGAGCTGCCCCGCGTGCTCGGCGGCCTCGGTGTCGCGATCATTTCGACGTCCCAGGGACTGCTGACCGACAAGCAGGCCCGCAAGCGGAGCGTTGGCGGGGAAGTCCTCGCCTTCGTCTGGTAACTGGAGACTTTGACATGTCGCGAATCGGACGTAAGTCGATCCCGGTCCCGGCCGGCGTCGATGTCACCATCACGGGGCAGACCGTCAAGGTCAAGGGCCCCAAGGGCGAGCTCTCGCACATCGTGGCCGAGCCGATCACGGTGTCCCAGGAGGGCGCCGAGCTGGTCGTCAACCGCCCGAACGACGAGCGCAAGGCCAAGGAGCTGCACGGTCTCTCGCGCACCCTGGTCGCCAACATGATCGTCGGGGTGACCGAGGGCTACAAGAAGACCCTCGAGATCAATGGCACCGGTTACCGTGTCACCGCGAAGGGCAAGGACCTGGAGTTCGCTCTGGGCTTCTCGCACCCGGTGAACATCGTGCCGCCGGCCGGGATCACCTTCTCGGTCGAGAAGCCCACCCAGTTCACTGTGGCGGGCATCGACAAGCAGCTGGTCGGCGAGGTCGCCGCCAACATCCGGAAGATCCGCCCGCCGGAGCCCTACAAGGGCAAGGGCGTCAAGTACCAGGGTGAGGTCATCCGCCGCAAGGCTGGAAAGGCAGGTAAGAAGTGACCGCCACGCTGCTCAAGCGCCGCAATGGCGGCGGCATCGCCTCCCGGCGGGCCGTTGGCAAGGCGCGTCGGCACTTCCGGGTCCGCAAGAACGTGCGCGGCACGGCCGAGCGTCCCCGCCTGGTCGTCACCCGGTCCACGCGGAACATCACCGCGCAGATCATCGACGACCTCAAGGGCCACACGCTGGCTTCGGCCTCGACCCTCGACACCTCGATCCGGGGCACCGAGGGCGACAAGAGCTCGCAGGCCGGCAAGGTCGGTGCGCTCCTCGCCGAGCGCGCCAAGGCCGCGGGTATTTCCAAGGTCGTCTTCGACCGCGGTGGCAACAAGTACGCGGGGCGTATCGCCGCGCTTGCCGATGCCGCTCGCGAAGCCGGACTCGAGTTCTAGGAGGGATTGACCAATGCCTGGTCAGCAGCGCCGTGGCGGCGGGTCCGGCGGTAACACCGAAGGTGGCGGCCGCCGGGACAACCGTCGCGAGGGCGGCCGCGGTAACGCGCCCGTCGAGAAGACCCCGCACCTCGAGCGGGTCGTCGCGATCAACCGCGTCGCCAAGGTCGTCAAGGGTGGTCGTCGCTTCAGCTTCACCGCCCTGGTGATCGTCGGCGACGGTGACGGCACCGTCGGTGTCGGTTACGGAAAGGCCAAGGAGGTGCCCGCGGCGATCGCCAAGGGCGTCGAGGAGGCCAAGAAGCACTTCTTCAAGGTGCCGCGGATCGGTGCGACCATCCCGCACCCGATCACCGGTGAGGCTGCCGCGGGCGTCGTCCTGCTCAAGCCGGCGTCCGCTGGTACCGGTGTCATCGCCGGTGGCCCGGTGCGCGCCGTGCTGGAGTGCGCGGGCATCCACGACATCCTCTCGAAGAGCCTCGGCTCCTCGAACCCGATCAACATCGTGCACGCCACCGTGGCGGCGCTGAAGGGCCTCGAGTCCCCGGAGCAGGTCGCGGCTCGCCGCAGCCTGCCGGTCGAGGACGTGGCCCCGGCCGCGATGCTGGCGGCGCGTGCGGAAGCGGCGGTGCACTGATGGCGCGCTTGAAGGTCACCCAGATCCGGTCCGAGATCGGCCGTAAGCAGAACCAGCGGGACTCCCTGCGGTCGCTCGGCCTGAAGCGGATCAACGATGTGGTGGTCAAGGAGGACCGTCCCGAAATTCGGGGCATGATCTTCGCCGTGAACCACCTCGTCACTGTCGAGGAGGTCGAGTAATGGCGATCAAGATTCATGACCTGAAGCCGGCCCCCGGCGCCAAGACCAAGAAGACCCGCGTGGGTCGTGGTGAGGGCTCGAAGGGCAAGACGGCCGGTCGCGGTACCAAGGGCACCGGCGCCCGGAAGAACACTCCGGCGTCGTTCGAGGGTGGGCAGATGCCTATCCACATGCGCCTGCCGAAGATCAAGGGCCTGAAGAACCGCCCGCGGAACAAGGTCATCTTCCAGGTGGTCAACCTGGACAAGCTGGCCGAGCTGTTCCCGAACGGTGGCGAGGTCGGCCCGTCCGAGCTCGTCGAGGCCGGTGCGGTTCGCAAGAACCAGCCGGTGAAGGTGCTGGGCTCGGGTGAGCTGGGCGGCGTGTCGCTGACGATCTCGGCGCACGCGTTCAGTGAGTCCGCCAAGGAGAAGATCGCAGCCGCTGGTGGTTCCACCACCGAGCTGTGAGGCTTGCGGGGATGCTCGTCCGGACACGCTGTTCGGACGAGCATCCCCTTCCCGCGTCTGACCTGCACTTTTGTGTCGGCTCGTGACGTTGTGCCGCTTGCCCCGCTACCGTGGCTGACCACGGCGGGCCAAGACTGTTAGAGTCCGTTCCCAGCTAGGGATATCGGTCATCCGGACCGATGCCTTCCCCCCATACCGCCAAACGTGCGGTTACCTCGCGCAGGAGGAAGAAGTTGCTCTCCGCCTTTTCGAGTGCGTTGCGGACGCCTGACCTGCGCAAGAAGTTGTTGTTCACGGTGGCGATCATCGCGCTCTACCGGCTCGGCGCCACGCTGCCCAGCCCCGGTGTGTCGTACCACAACGTGCAGGCTTGTCTGAAGATCGAAGAGCAGTCCGGCAACCAGGTGCTGAACCTGTTGAACCTGTTCTCCGGTGGCGCGCTCCTCCAGCTCTCGGTCTTCGCGCTCGGCATCATGCCGTACATCACCGCGTCGATCATCCTGCAGCTGCTGACCGTGGTGATTCCGCGGCTCGAGCAGCTCCGCAAGGAGGGTCAGTCCGGTCAGGCGAAGATCACCCAGTACACCCGGTACCTGACGCTCGGCCTGGCGATCCTGCAGTCCTCGGCGTTCGTCGCGCTGGCCCGCACCGGGCAGCTGTTCGGCGGCCTCTGCGACCAGGACAACCCGCAGTTCCAGATCATCCCGGAGAACACCGGCATCCCGATCTGGCTGACGCTGAGCGTCCTGGTGATGACGATGACCGCCGGCACCGGTGTGGTCATGTGGCTCGGCGAGCTGGTCACCGACCGCGGCGTCGGCAACGGCATGTCCGTCCTGATCTTCACCTCGATCGCCGCCCGCCTCCCCGGTGAGGGCTGGACCATCAAGCAGTCCGCCGGCACCGCGAAGTTCCTCCTGGTGATCGCGCTGGTCCTGGTGATCATCGCGCTGGTCGTCTTCATCGAGCAGGCCCAGCGGCGCATCCCGGTGCAGTACGCCAAGCGCATGATCGGCCGGCGGATGTACGGCGGTACCTCCACCTACATCCCGCTCAAGGTGAACCAGGCGGGTGTCGTCCCGGTCATCTTCGCGTCGTCGCTGCTCTACCTGCCGCAGCTGTACCTGCAGTTCTTCAACAAGAACACGCTGAAGGACTACCAGATCTGGATCCAGAACTGGCTGGCGACGCCGACCAGCTGGCTCTACATCACCGTGTACTTCCTGCTCATCATCTTCTTCACGTACTTCTACGTGTCGATCACGTTCAACCCGACTGAGGTCGCGGAGAACATGAAGAAGTACGGTGGTTTCGTGCCGGGTATCCGCCCGGGCAAGCCGACCGCCGACTACCTGGACTTCATCCTCAGCCGGATCACCCTGCCGGGCGCGCTGTACCTGGGTCTGATCTCGGTCCTACCGAACTTCTTCTTCATCTGGCTGGACCAGAAGCAGTACCAGAACTTCCCGTTCGGTGGCACCGCTGTGCTGATCATGGTGGGTGTGGGTCTGGAGACGGTGAAGCAGATCGAGAGCCAGCTCATGCAGCGGAACTACGAAGGGTTCCTCCGGTAGTGGGTACGCGGAGCCGGGGGGCTCTGGCGGCGGTAGGCGTGGCTTCTTGCGAGCGAAGCGAGGCGATGTAGGTGCGGCTGGTGTTGGTGGGCCCTCCGGGGGCCGGCAAGGGGACCCAGGCTGAGTTCATCGCCGCCCACCTCGCCGTACCGAAGATCTCGACCGGGGACATCTTCCGGGCCAACGTGTCGCAGGGGACGCCGCTGGGCGTCGAGGCCAAGCGCTACATGGACGCCGGCCAGCTGGTGCCGGACGAGGTGACCATCAACATGGTCCGGGACCGCCTGGCCGAGCCGGACGCCGGCGACGGCTTCCTGCTCGACGGGTTCCCGCGCACGGTGCCGCAGGCGGCCGCGCTGGACAAGCTGCTGGCCGACCTCGGCACCGCGCTGGATCTGGTGATGGAGCTCGTGGTCGACGACGACGAGGTGATCCGGCGGCTCTCCGGCCGCCGGACCTGCCGCGGCTGCGGCAAGATCTGGCACGTCGAGTTCGACCCGACCAGCAAGGAGAACATCTGCGACCGGTGCGGGTCGGAGCTGTTCCAGCGGGACGACGACAAGGCCGAGACGATCGCCAACCGCCTGGTGGAGTACGCCGACAAGACGGCTCCGCTGGTCGACTACTACGGCGCCCAGGGCAAGCTGGTGGGCATCGACGCCACCGGTCCGGTCGAGGACGTCACCGTGCGCGCGATCGACGCCCTGCGGTCGTACGGGGGCTGAGATGCGACGTCAGGAGCTGGACATCCAGCTGAAGACGCCGGAGCAGATCGAGAAGATGCGGGCGGCCGGCCTGGTCGTGCACGCCGCGCTGGAAGCGATGCGCGCCGCGGTCGCACCCGGCGTCTCGACGGCCGACCTGGACGCCATCGCGGAGAAGACGATCCGCGAGGCCGGCGCCATCCCGTCGTTCAAGGGCTACCACGGCTTCCCCGCCTCGATCTGCGCCTCGGTCAACGAGCAGGTCGTGCACGGCATCCCGGGAGCCCAGCAGATCCTCGCCGAGGGCGACCTGATCTCGCTGGACTGCGGGGCGATCCTGGACGGCTGGCACGGCGACTCGGCGATCACCGTCGGCGTCGGCGAGACCGACCCGGCACTGCTGCGGATGGCCGAGGTGGCCGAGGATGCGATGTGGGCCGGGATCGCCGCGGCCGCCCGGGGCGCCGCGAACGGCCGGGGTCGGCTCACCGACATCTCGTTCAACGTCGAGAAGGTGATCCGCAAGGCCGGCCGGTACGGGATCGTCGACGGCTACGGTGGCCACGGCATCGGCACCGAGATGCACCAGGAACCGCACGTGCTCAACCACGGCAAGCCGGGGCGTGGCCCGCGGCTGGTCGTGGGCATGGCATTGGCGATCGAGCCGATGATCACGATGGGCTCGCCGCGGACCGTGGAGCTCTCCGACGGCTGGACCGTGGTGACCCGGGACGGATCCCGCGCGGCGCACGTGGAGCACACCATGGCGCTGTTGGAGGACGGGGTGTGGGTGACCACCGCCCTGGACGGCGGCCGGGCCCGTCTCGGCGATCTGGTGACCGCGCGACAGCCTCTGTAACCGTTGGCCGGCGCCTGGCATGCTGTGACCCATGGGACGCGAGGGGATGCGGGCCGCGGACAGTGATCGTCAGCGGGTCGCGGATCAGTTGAAGTCCGCGCTCGACGAGGGCCGCCTGGACCTGAACGAGTACGACGAGCGGGTCCAGCGGGCCTATTCCGCCCGGACCTACGGCGATCTCGACGGCCTGCTCGACGACCTGCCCGGCACGGTTCCGGTGCAGCACGCCCAGGTGCAGCCGGCGCCCCCGCCGCCGCAGCCGCACCCGCTGGCCCCGCCGATTCCGCAGCAGCCGTGGAAAAAGGACCCGCAGACCGGTCGGCACACCTTCGGCTCGGCCCTGTCCGCCTTCCTGGTGTGCACGCTGATCTGGACGATCACGTCGGTCGCCGCCGGTCACGCGTACTACTTCTGGCCGGCCTGGGTCTTGATCCCGGTGGTCATCACGGCGGTCGGGGCGCTCACTGAGCGCAACCGCCGGGGGCGCTAGCGACGCGCGTGACACGCCCGACCCCGGGTAACGGTGACCTCAGTTTGGCGTCCCCGGGACGTGCGCGTAGACTGGCTTGCTGGCGCGCAGCGTCCACTCTTTCATGTCCTCAGCGCTTCGAGGAACGAGGGAGCCGCGGCTGGTCCGAGCCCACCAAGAGGCTCGGGTACGGCGTTGCACAGCCTGCCCCAGAACCCGATGTACAGGTAGCGGAGGACATGCCTAAGAAAGACGGAGCCATCGAGATCGAAGGCCGAGTGATCGAGCCTCTCCCGAACGCTATGTTCCGCGTTGAGCTCGCCAATGGTCACAAGGTCCTGGCACACATCTCCGGGAAGATGCGTCAGCACTACATTCGCATCCTTCCCGAGGACAGGGTCGTCGTCGAACTCTCGCCGTACGACCTGACCCGTGGGCGCATCGTCTACCGCTACAAATAACGGGTCGCGGGGATTTTGTCCCGTCTGACTGAGAGTTAAGGCAAACCGTGAAGGTCAAGCCGAGCGTCAAGCGGATCTGCAACAACTGCCGGATCATCCGGCGGCACGGCCGGGTCATGGTGATTTGCAGCACCGACCCGCGCCACAAGCAGCGCCAGGGCTGATCAACCCGCGCAGGATCCGCACCACTGAATAAGCTCGTCCCAGCTGTTTCTCAAAGCTGCACCCCCGGTCGGAGGCCGGGGCCCGCCCGGGCAGGCGGGATGGGACGGGTACAGACCTCCGCGACAACAACGAGGAGTACGCCCAGCAATGGCTCGTCTCGTCGGCGTCGATCTTCCCCGCGAAAAGCGGATGGAGATCGCGCTCACCTACATCTTCGGGATCGGGCGCACCCGGTCCGTCGAAGCATTGACCGCTACGGCGATCGACCTGAACAAGCGCGCCAAGGACCTCACGGAAGAGGAGCTGCTCAAGCTCCGCGAATACATTGAGGCCAACTTCAAGGTTGAGGGCGACCTGCGCCGCGAGGTCGCCGCGGACATCCGCCGCAAGGTTGAGATCGGCTGCTACGCCGGCATCCGCCACCGCAAGGGCCTGCCCGTGCGAGGACAGCGGACCCGGACCAACGCTCGTACCCGCAAGGGCCCGAAGCGCACGGTCGCCGGTAAGAAGAAGCCCGGTCGGAAGTAATAGGAGCGCACTGACTTATGCCACCGAAGGCACGCGCAGGGGCCGCAGTCAAGAAGGTCCGGCGCAAGGAACGCAAGAACGTCGCCCACGGGCAGGCGCACATCAAGAGCACCTTCAACAACACCATCGTGTCGATCACCGACCCGACCGGTGCGGTCATCTCCTGGGCCTCGTCCGGCCAGGTGGGCTTCAAGGGCTCCCGCAAGTCCACTCCGTTCGCCGCCCAGCTGGCCGCCGAGGCCGCTGCGCGTCGCGCCATGGAGCACGGCATGCGCAAGGTCGACGTGTTCGTCAAGGGCCCCGGTTCCGGCCGGGAGACCGCCATCCGTTCGCTGCAGGCCGCTGGTCTGGAGGTCGGTCAGATCTCCGACGTGACCCCGCAGCCGCACAACGGGTGCCGTCCGCCTAAGCGTCGTCGGGTCTGAGGGAGATCTAGAAGCAATGGCTCGTTACGTTGGTGCGGACTGCAAGCGCTGCCGCCGCGAAAAGATGAAGCTGTTCCTCAAGGGCAGCAAGTGCGACGGGCCGAAGTGCCCGTTCGAGTCGCGTCCCTTCCCGCCCGGCCAGCACGGCCGTGGCCGGACCAAGGAGACCGAGTACCTGCTCCAGCACCGCGAGAAGCAGAAGGCCCGCCGCGTGTACGGCGTGCTCGAGAAGCAGTTCCGCGGTTACTACGAGGAGGCTGTCACCAAGCCCGGCAAGACCGGTGAGGTGCTGCTGCAGATCCTCGAGTCCCGTCTCGACAACGTCGTCTACCGGGCCGGCTACGCCGCGTCCCGCGACGCCGCCCGCCAGCTGGTCAAGCACGGCCACTTCCTGGTGAACGGCGTCAAGGTCGACATCCCGTCGTACCGGGTGAAGGAGCACGACATCGTCACGCTCCGCGAGAAGTCGAAGGAGATGACTCCCTTCGTCGTCGCGCAGGCCCAGGCCGGGTCCCGGCCGGTGCCGGCGTGGCTGGAGCCCATCCCGAGCGAGATGAAGATCCTGATCCACACGCTTCCGGCTCGCGCGGTCATCGACACGCAGGTCCAGGAGCAGCTGATCGTGGAGCTCTACTCCAAGTAATAAGTTGTCCGGCGCCTGCGAGGGCGCCGGACAAGCCCGACGGCCATCAAATAGCGGTTGGCCTGACAGAAAGAAGAACAGCGTGCTCATCAGCCAGCGACCGAGCCTCTCGGAAGAGTCGCTCAGCGAAACCCGCTCCCGGTTCACCATCGAGCCGCTCGAGCCGGGCTTCGGCTACACCCTCGGTAACTCGCTGCGGCGGACCCTGCTGTCGTCCATCCCGGGCGCGGCGGTCACCAGCATCAAGGTCGACGGCGTGCTTCACGAGTTCACCACGATCCCCGGTGTCAAGGAGGACGTGGTCGAGCTGGTCATGAACGTCAAGGAACTGACCGTCAGCTCGGAGCACGACGAGCCGGTCAGCATGTACCTGCGCAAGCAGGGCCCGGGCGACGTGACCGCCGGGGACATCCAGCCGCCGGCCGGTGTCTCCGTGCACAACCCCGACCTGAAGCTGGCCACCCTGAACAGCAAGGGCCGGCTCGACATGGAGCTGACCGTGGAGCGTGGCCGTGGCTACGTCACCGCGGCGCAGAACAAGAGCGCGGGCGCCGAGATCGGCCGGATCCCGGTCGACTCGATCTACTCGCCGGTGCTCAAGGTCACCTACCGCGTCGAGGCGACCCGTGTCGAGCAGCGCACCGACTTCGACCGTCTGATCATCGACGTCGAGTCGAAGGCGTCCATCTCGCCGCGGACCGCGCTGGCCTCGGCCGGCTCGACCCTGGTGGAGCTCTTCGGCCTGTGCCGGGAGCTGGACGAGACCGCCGAGGGCATCGACATCGGCCCGTCGCCGCAGGACGCGCAGCTCGCTGCCGACCTGGCGCTGCCGATCGAGGAGCTGGACCTCACCGTTCGTTCGTACAACTGCCTCAAGCGCGAGGGCATCAACAGCGTGGGCGAGTTGATAGGGCGTACGGAGGCCGATCTTCTGGACATCCGGAACTTCGGCCAGAAGTCCATCGACGAGGTCAAGATGAAGCTCGCCGGAATGGGCCTGGGCCTGAAGGACAGCGCGCCTTCCTTTGACCCGGCGCACGTCGTGGATTCGTTCGGCGACGTGGACTACGACACCGACGACTACCGCGAGACCGAGCAGCTCTAAGCTCGGTTGCGCCACTTCTTCAAGGAGCATCTGAAATGCCCACGCCCACCAAGGGTGCCCGCCTCGGCGGCAGCCCGGCACACGAGAAGCTCATCATGGCCAACCTGGCCACCGAGCTCTTCCGGCACGGGAAGATCAAGACCACCGAGACGAAGGCCAAGCGGCTGCGCCCGCTGGCTGAGCAGCTCATCACGAAGGCCAAGCGCGGCGACCTGCACGCCCGTCGCCGGGTGCTGACCGTCGTGAAGGACAAGGACGTCGTGTACGCCCTGTTCGAGCAGATCGCTCCGCGGTACACCGGTCGTCCCGGTGGCTACACCCGGATCACCAAGACCGGTCCCCGCAAGGGCGACGCCGCTCCGATGGCGATCATCGAGCTGGTCGAGGAGGCCCCGGTCGCGGCCACCACCGCTCCCGCCGCCAAGGCTGCCGCTCGCAAGGCCGCCGCGCAGCAGGACAAGGTCGAGGCGCTGGCTCCGGAGGAGACGGTTCCGGCGGTCGCCGACGACACCGTCGCCGACGACCAGGACGCCGAGGCTCCGGTCAACGCCTCCGGTGACAAGGGCGCCGAGGGCCCGGGCAACCAGGCCGAGGGCGACGACATCAAGGCCTGATCTTCGCGTCATCACGAAGGGCTCGGCATCCGCTCAGGGTGCCGGGCCCTTCGCCCTTGACAACCACGATTGTTTCGTACGACCCGAGCACCGTCCCGTGGCCGCGGCGACGCGAGGCCGCTCGGGGCGAGGCCGAGGAGCGCACTGCGGCATGACGGACACCATCCGGCTACGACTCGACGTCACGTACGACGGCGCCGGCTTCTCGGGCTGGGCGGCCCAACCGGAACGACGTACCGTCGCCGGGGTCTTGACCGAAGCTCTGCACCGCATCCTCGGAGCCGCCGGCGCCGACCTGCCGCTCGGCCTCACCGTGGCCGGCCGCACCGACGCCGGGGTCCACGCCACCGGTCAGGTGTGCCACATCGACCTGCCCGCCGAGCGGTACGCGGACCTGGCCGGCACGCTGCTGCGCCGGCTGAACGGGCTACTGCCGCCGGACGCCCGGGTCAAGGGGGTGCTGCCGGTCCCGGCCACCTTCGACGCCCGCTTCTCGGCCACCTTCCGCCGCTACGAGTACCGGGTCTGCGACGACGGCTGGGGCCCCGAACCGCTGCGCCGGCACGACACCCTGGGCTGGGTCCGTCCGCTCGACCTGGACCTGCTCAACGCGGCCGCGGCCGGCCTGCTCGGCGAGCACGACTTCGCCGCCTTCTGTAAACGCAAGGAGCACGCCACCACGATCCGCGCCATCGCCCGCCTCGACTGGCGGCGCGAGCCGGACCGGACGCTGGTCGCCACCGTGCAGGCGGACGCGTTCTGCCAGGCGATGGTCCGCAGCCTGGTCGGCGCGATGCTCGCGGTCGGTGAGGGACGTCGTCCGCCGGACTGGCCGGCGAAGCTGCTCACCCTGCGGGAACGCTCCAGCGAGGTGACGGTCGCGCCGGCGCACGGGCTGACCCTGGTCGCGGTGGGTTATCCCACCGAGGCCGACTACGCGGTCCGCGCCGACGCCACCCGCCGGCTGCGCACCCTGCCCTGAGCCGGCCGCGCCGCGGTCGCCCACCGGTCAAGCGCGGCGGGCCAGGACCTGGTTGCTGAGGTACGTGTCGAGCAGTTGGGCGGTTATCTCGGACAGCCGCCGGTCCTGGCCGGTCGCCGCGACCCCGCCCGGGCCGGTGATGGCGCAGTACACCAGGTAGTGGCCGCGGGCCCGCCAGCCGACCGGGGTGCCGGGTTCGACCGGGGTGCCGGTCAGCGCGGTGAAGCTGCCGTCGCCGGTCTCCACCAGGTGCCGGACCTGGTCGGCGACCGCGGCCGCGCCCGGGGCGTCGACCAGGTTCAGGATGCCGGTGGTCACCCGGTAGTCGCCGTCGGGGACGGTGAGGGTGGCGCGGACGGCCTGGGAGCAGCCGTACGCGGTCAGCGCGGACCGCAGGGCGCCGGTGACCGCGAGAGTGCAGTCGGACTGGGCCCGGGTGTTCTCCACCCGGTAACCGGCGGCGCCGGGCGGGAAGGCCTCGGCGACGGTCAGCGGTTCCGGGTCGGCGGCGCGCGAGGTGAGCGCCTGGTCGGGGTCGGTGCCCGGCTGCTGATCGTCGCTGACGATCAGGAAGCTGAGGGTGGCGATGATGCCGAGCACGATGAGGGCGGCCAAGCCGCGGGCGAGCATCAGGTGGGCGGGGTGCGGCTCACGCCAGGCGTGCCGCCGGGTCCGGGCTGGTGTCCGGTGCTGGCCGGCGGCGGGCCTGCCGGACCCGGCGGCCCGGAAGGGTCCGGCTGCCCGCGGAGGGGGCCAGGCGAAGCTGCGGAGCAGGAGCATCAGATCGGGTGCCGGGGCGGCGCGGTGGGCGGAGCGGCTCGGGGTGGCGTACCGCATGGGTGACAACCTAGGAGCGTACGTCGGTCGATGAACGCACACGGTGTCCGACACCCGGTCGCCGCCGGGGCGTTGTGACACGGGAGACTGACCGGGTGAGCGCCGAGCATTACTTCAGCACCGACCCGGACGCGCCACTGCGCCGGAGTGCGATCGAGTTCAGTGTGGCCGGGCGCGACTACCGGCTGGCCGTGGCGAACGGGGTGTTCTCGGCGGGGCGGCTGGATCCGGGGACGGCGGTCCTGCTGCGCAAGGCGGAGCTGCCCGGGCCGGCGACCGAGGGTGCGCTGCTCGACATCGGGTGCGGCTACGGGCCGATCACCTGTGTGCTGGCCAGCGAGGCGCCGCGGGTGACGGTGCACGCGATCGACGTGAACTCCCGGGCGCGGGAGCTGACCGTGGAGAACGCGGCGGCCCTCGGACTGGCCGGCCGGGTGCGGGTGTCGGCGCCCGACGACGTGCCGGCCGGGGTGTCGTTCACGCAGATCTGGAGCAACCCGCCGACCCACGTGGGCAAGGCGGAGCTGCACGCGCTGATGGACCGCTGGCTGCCCCGGCTCGCGCCGGGCGGGGTGGGCTGGCTGGTGATCAACCGGAACCTCGGGGGTGACTCGCTGCACACCTGGCTGACCGACCGGGGCTGGGTGGTCGAGCGGATCGCCAGCCAGAAGGGGTTCCGGGTGCTGCGGGTGACCGGAAAACCGGCTGCCATCTGAGACCTGGACCGGGCAGGATGCCGGGCATGGGGTACGTGGATGTGGCCGGCGCCGGGTTCGTCCTGCCGGACGGGCGCGAGCTGTTCGCCGACGTGTCGTTCCGGGTCGGCGAGGGTGCCAAGGTGGCGCTGGTGGGTCCGAACGGGGCCGGCAAGACCACCCTGATGCGGATGGTGGCCGGCGACATCCCGGCGCAGACCGGCACCGTGGCGCGGGTCGGTGGGCTGGGCGTGATGCGCCAGTTCATCGGCATGATCGGCGACGACCGGACGTTGGAGGATCTGGCGCTGTCGCTGGTCGCGCCGCCGCTGCGGGCGGCCGGTGAGCGGCTTGCGACGGCGACCGCGGCGCTCGACGAGACCGAGCGCACCCAGCTGGCCTATGCGAACGCGCTGGCCCACTGGGGTGAGGTGGGCGGCTATGACGCCGAGGTGCTGTTCGACACGGTGACCGTCGCGATCCTCGGCAGGTCGTGGGACGAGGCCCGGTCCCGGATCGTGCGCACCCTGTCCGGCGGCGAGCAGAAGCGGTTCGCCCTCGACCTGCTGCTGCGCGGCCCTGACGAGGTGCTGCTGCTCGACGAGCCGGACAACTTCCTCGACGTGCCCGCGAAACGCTGGCTGGAGCAGCGGATCCGCGAGTCGGCCAAGTCGATCCTCTACGTCTCGCACGACCGGGAGCTGCTGGCCCAGACCGCCGACCGGGTGGTCGCGGTCGAGGGTGGCGGCGCCTGGACCCATCCGGGCGGCTTCGCCTCCTGGCACGAGGCCCGGTCGAACCGGCACGAGCGGATGGAGGAGCTGCGCCGCCGCTGGGAGGAGGAGCACGAGAAACTTCGCGAGCTGGTCTTCACGCTCAAGAACAAGGCGGCCTTCAACGACGGCCTGGCCTCGCGCTACCAGGCCGCGCAGACCCGGCTGCGCAAGTTCGAGGAGGCCGGGCCGCCCCCGCTGCCGCCCAAGGAGCAGTCGGTCCGGATGAACCTGCGCGGCGGCCGTACCGGCAAACGCTCGGTCATCTGCGAGAGCCTGGAACTGGAGGATCTGACCTTCCCGTTCGACCTGGAGATCTGGTACGGCGACCGGGTCGCGGTGCTGGGTGCCAACGGCACCGGCAAGTCGCACTTCCTGCGCCTGCTCGCGGCCGGCGGCAGCGAACCCGACCTGGAGCACAAGCCGGTCGACGGCGCACCGCTCGCGCACGTCGCGCACTCCGGGGTGGCGCGGCTCGGTGCCCGGGTCCGGCCCGGCCACTTCTCGCAGACCCATGACCGGCCCGAGCTGACCGAGCGCACCCTGGTCGAGATCCTCTGGCGCGGCGACGAGCACCGGTCGGGAGTAGACCGCGCCGGCGCGATGAAGGCGCTGAGCCGCTATGAGCTCGGCGCTCAGGGCGACCAGCGGTTCGGCACCCTGTCCGGCGGCCAGCAGGCGCGGTTCCTGGTGCTGCTGCTGGAGCTGTCCGGGGCCACCCTGCTGCTGCTCGACGAGCCCACCGACAACCTGGACCTGGCCTCCGCGGAGGCGCTGGAGGAGGGCCTCAAGGCCTTCGACGGCACCGTGATAGCCGTCACCCACGACCGCTGGTTCACCCGGTCCTTCGATCGCTTCGTGCTGTTCAGGAGCGATAACGAAGTTGTCGAGGTCCCTGAACCGGTCTGGGACGTCCGCTAGTTTTCTCGTCACGGACCGGTTATGGTCCGGTTACAAGAACCCACGGGAGTCCGGGCACCGGGCTGAGAGGGGGGCTGATGCGGCCCCCGACCGTCGAACCTGATCCGGGTCATGCCGGCGCAGGGAGGAGTGCGTCATGGGCGCTGTTTCGTTCCCCCGTCTCCACGTCATCACCGACGATCTCGATGTCGTCCGGGCGGTGGCGCAGCCCGGCGTCGCGGTGCAGATCAGGGTCAAGACCAACGACTTCGCGGCGTACGCCGTAGCCCGCGAAGCCGTGCCCCGGTGCCGCACCGCGGGGGCGTTGTGCCTGGTCAACGATCGCATCGGGGTGGCTCTCGCGACCGGCGCGGACGGCGTGCACCTGGGCGCCGACGACCTGCCGGTGGCCGCCGCGCGCCGGGTGCTCGGTCCGGAGGCGGTGATCGGGGCCACCTGCCGGACACCGGAGGCGGCGCGCGCCGCGGTGGCCGACGGGGCGACCTATCTCGGGGTGGGCCCGGCCTTTCCCACCTCCACGAAGGACGGTCTGCCGCCGCCGCTCGGACCGGACGGGGTGAACGCGGTCGCCGCGGCCGTGCCGGGCATCCCGGTGGTGGCGATCGGCGGGATCACTCTGGAGCGGGTGGGGCTGCTCACGACGTACGGCGTAGCCGCGGTGAAGGCTTTCGACGGTGACCCCGCGGGCGCTGCCGCGGCCTTTCTGGCGGCCCTGCAATGAGGGTGGGAATCGTCGGCGGCGGGATGATCGGGCTCGCCACCGCGGTCGAACTGCTGCGTCGTGGCGCCGATGTCACGGTCTACGACCCGGAGCCGGACGGCTCCGCGGGGGCCTGGCACGTGGCTGCCGGAATGCTCGCGCCGGGCGGCGAATCGGTGTTCGAGTTTCCCGGACTGGAGCGGCTGCTCGCAGCGTCGAACGCATTGTGGCCGGCATTCGCGGCGTCGCTCGGTGACGTCGGCTATGACACCGCGGGAACGATCGGCGTCGCCATGACGGCCGACGATGTCGCCGAAATGGCACGCGAGTGGAAGCACCAGAAACTGACCCCGCTCACCGGATCGCGGGTGCGGGAACTGGCGCCGGCGCTGTCCCCGCGGGTGCGTGCCGGGGTCTTCGCGCCGACCGAGAAACAGGTGGATCCACGCCGGGTGGTCGCCGCGCTGCGCGGCATCCTCGGCGGGCGGATCGTCCGGGCCGACGTGCGCGATCTCTGCGAAGTGGACGCCGACGTCACGGTCGTCGCGGCCGGCTGCGGCACCGCACCGCTCACCGGGCTGCCGATCCGGCCGGTCAAAGGCCAGATGCTGCGGCTGCGCGGCGAGCCGGGGCTGCTGCGGCACGTGATCGACGGTGCGGCCGACGGCCGGCACGTCTACCTGGTGCCGCGCGCCGACGGCGAAGTCGTGGTCGGGGCGACCCAGGAGGAGCGGACCGACCGGCAGGCGACCGCCGGCGGCGTCCACGACCTGCTGCGCGCCGCCCTCGACCTGGTGCCCGGGCTGGCCGAGCACGCACTCGCCGAGGTCACCGTCGGGCACCGGCCGGGCACCCCGGACAACGCCCCGATCCTCGGCGTGCTGCGACCCGGCGTGCTGGTCGCGGCCGGGCACCACCGCAACGGCGTGCTGCTCGCCCCGATCACCGCGCGGCTGATCGCCGACCTGGTCCTCACCGGCACCACCGACCCGATCATCGACGATTTCACCCCCGGGAGGTTCGGATGCGCCTGACCGTCAACGGCCGGCACCAGACGAGAGTGGCCGGCTGCTCGGTGGCCGCGCTGGTCGCCGAGATCACCGACGCGCACCGCGGAGTCGCGGTCGCGGTGAACGGGACCGTCGTCCCCCGGTCCACGTGGGACCGGGTGGACCTGGCCGACGGGGATGCGGTCGAGGTGCTCACCGCGGCGCAGGGCGGCTGACATGGGCGATCTCCTGCCGGAGAACGGGCTGATCGTCGGCACCGGCGGCGCGAACAGCCTGGCCGCGCTCGAAGAGGCGATCGTCGCCTCGCAGACCGACCTGGTCACCGTGGCGCTGCGCCGGATCGAGGCGGCCGGTCCGGGACTGCTGCCGATGCTCGACCGGCTCCGGGTGCGGATCCTGCCCAACACGGCCGGCTGCTACACCGCCGGGGACGCGGTCAAGACCGCCCGGATGGCCCGGGAGGCGTTCGAGACCGACCTGATCAAACTGGAGGTGATCGGCGACGAGCGGACCCTGCTGCCGGACGGCGTCGAGCTGCTCCGGGCGGCCGAGACGCTGGTCGCGGACGGATTCACGGTGCTGCCCTACACCACCGACGACCCGGTCCTGGCCCGCCGGCTCGCCGACGCCGGCTGCGCCGCGGTGATGCCGGCCGGCTCGCCGATCGGCTCCGGACTGGGCATCGCCAACCCGCACCACATCGAGCTGATCCGGCAGAGCGTGGACGTGCCGGTGGTCCTCGACGCCGGCATCGGCACCGCCTCGGACGCGGTGCTGGCGATGGAGCTGGGCTGCGACGCGGTACTGATCGCCAGCGCGATCACCCGGGCCGACGAGCCGGCCGTGATGGCCACCGCGATGCGGCACGCGGTCGCCGCCGGACGACTGGCCCGGCAGGCCGGTCGCATCCCCCGTCGCTTCCACGCCGTGGCGTCCACACCGGACGAGGGGATCCCGGTGTGGTGACGCCGACCGGGCTCGTCGTGCTCACCGACCGGCGGTCCGCCGCCGGGCCGCTGGTGGAGACGGTGGCCGCGGCGGTACGCGGCGGCGCGGGCTGGGTGATCCTCCGGGAACGCGATCTGCCGTACGGCGACCGTGCCGCCCTGGCCGCGCAACTGCGCGCCGTGGTCCCGCCCGGGCGGCTGATCGTGGCCGGGCCCGATCCGCTCGGCGGTGCCGCCGTGCACCTGGCCGCCGCCGACCCACGGCCGGGCGGCGTGCCGCTGGTCGGCAGATCGTGGCACGGCACCGAGCCGGTGTCCGAGGTGGACTATGTGACGCTGTCGCCGATCTTCCCGACCGCGACCAAGCCGGGGTACGGGCCGGATCTGGGCGTGGATCGGGCCGCGCGGCTCGCCGCGGGGATGCCGTGGCTGGCGCTCGGCGGGGTCGACTCGGCGGCCCGGGCGGCGTCCTGCGCGACCGCCGGGGCCGATGGGGTCGCCGTACTCGGCGCGATCATGCGGGCCGCCAACCCGGAACGGGTCGCCCGCGTCCTGGCCGGCGCCTTCGCCGCGGCCGCCGCCGGGTCGCCCGCGGCCGCCGACCTCGGGGGTGTCCGATGACGCCGCCCGTGGTGCTGACCATCGCCGGGTCGGACTCCGGTGGGGGAGCCGGGATCCAGGCCGACCTCAAGACGTTCGCGGCCCTGGGGGCGTACGGGGTGTCGGTGCTCACCGCGATCACGGCGCAGAACACGCTCGGAGTGACCGCGATCCACCCGGTGCCGGCCGGGATCGTGGCGGCACAACTCGACGCGGTACTGACCGACTTCACCGTGGCCGCGGTCAAGGTCGGGATGATCGCCGACTCGGCGGTGGCGAAAGTGATCGCCGAGCGGGCCGCCGAACTGCCGAATCTGGTGGTCGATCCGGTGCTGGTGTCGACCTCCGGGAGCCGGCTGGGGGAGGCGGCGACGGTCCGGGTGCTCACGGCGTACGCCCGGGTCGTGACGCCGAACCGGGAAGAGGCCGCAGCCCTGGCCGGATGCCGGGCCGAGACGGTGCCGGAGATGGCCGCCGCGGCGGCCGAGATCGCCGCGACCGGGCCGCGCGCCGTGGTGGTGACCGGAAGCGATCTCGCGGTCGACGTCCTCTGGGACGCCGGCCGGATCACCGAACTGCACGGCGAGCCGGTTTCGACGCCGAACAACCACGGCTCCGGGTGCACCTTCTCGTCGGCGATCGCGGTGCGCCTGGCGATGGGCGACCCGGTGCCGGCGGCGGTCGCGGCGGCCAAGGAGTACGTGTCGGGGGCGCTGCGCGGTGGCGCCGCGTGGCGGCTGGGTGCCGGGCCCGGGCCGCTGAACCACTTCTCCGGCTGACGGATGACAAGACATCCGGCGATCAGTGCTGCCATCGGTCGCCGGTTTTATACCTATCTGGGAGGAAACATGAGGCGCAAGGTCTACGTGGAGGGCTCCCGTCCGGAGATCCGCGTCCCGTTCACCGAGGTGGTGCTGACCGGCGACAACCCGTCGGTCCGGCTCTACGACACCTCGGGCCCGGGCAGCGACCCCGAGCAGGGCCTGCCCGCACTGCGGAAACCCTGGTGGGACGGGCGAACCCAGCTCGCCGCGGCGCGGGCCGGCGACATCACGCCGGAGATGGAGTTCGTGGCGGTCCGCGAAGGAGTCGACCCCTCGCTCGTGCGCGACGAGATCGCGGCCGGGCGGGCGGTGCTACCGGCCAACCGCAACCACCCCGAGTCCGAGCCGATGATCATCGGATCGAAGTTCCTCGTGAAGGTCAACGCCAACATCGGCACCTCGGCCGTGACCTCGTCGGTCGCCGAGGAGGTGGAGAAGCTGACCTGGGCGACGCGGTGGGGCGCGGACACCGTGATGGACCTGTCCACCGGGCCGCGGATCCACGAGACCCGGGAGGCGATCGTGCGCAACTCGCCGGTGCCGATCGGGACCGTGCCGATCTACCAGGCTCTCGAGAAGGTCAACGGAGACCCGCTGAAACTCACCTGGGAGCTGTTCCGGGAGACCGTGATCGAGCAGGCCGAGCAGGGCGTGGACTACATGACCATCCACGCCGGGGTGCTGCTCGCCTATGTGCCGCTGGCCGCTGAACGGGTCACCGGCATCGTCTCCCGCGGCGGGTCGATCATGGCGGCCTGGTGCCTGGCCGAACACCGGGAGAACTTCCTCTACACCCACTTCCGGGAACTCTGCGAGATCTTCCGGGAGTACGACATCACCTTCTCGCTCGGCGACGGGCTGCGCCCCGGATCGATCGCCGACGCCAACGACGAGGCGCAGTTCGCCGAACTGCGGACGCTCGGCGAACTGACCCACATCGCCTGGGAGTACGACGTGCAGGTGATGGTCGAAGGCCCCGGCCACGTGCCGATGCACAAGATCAAGGAGAACGTGGACCTGCAGCGGGAACTCTGCGACGGCGCCCCGTTCTACACCCTCGGGCCGCTGGCCACCGACATCGCGCCCGCCTACGACCACATCACCTCGGCGATCGGCGCCGCGATGATCGGCATGTTCGGCACCGCGATGCTCTGCTATGTCACCCCGAAGGAACACCTCGGTCTGCCGAACAAGGACGACGTCAAAGCCGGCATGATCGCCTACAAGATCGCGGCCCACTCGGCGGACCTCGCCAAAGGCCACCCGGGGGCGCAGGCGTGGGACGACGCGCTGTCCCACGCCCGGTTCGACTTCCGCTGGGAAGACCAGTTCGAACTCGCCCTCGACCCGGAAACCGCCCGGTCGTACCACGACGAGACACTGCCGGCCGCGCCCGCCAAGACCGCGCACTTCTGCTCGATGTGCGGGCCCAAATTCTGCTCCATGAAGATCAGCCACGAGCTGCGGGCCGCCGGCATGAAAGCCAAGTCCGAGGAATTCGTCGACGGCGGAGCGCGGGTCTACCTGCCGGTCGTGCCGTAAGGGTTGTGGACAGCCTGTGGACAACTAGTCTTCGGGCTGGTCAGGGCGCTGATTGCGGGGCAGAAAATCGTAGGCCGGGTCCCGCGGGGCGGACTTCGCCAGCCGCTGCTGGCGGGCCCGGTCGGCGGCCGCCTGGTCACGGACAGCCTTGCGGGTGATGGCCTCGTCGAGATCCTTGTTGCGGTCGGCGAGGTCCTCGGCCGCCTGTCGTTCATCGACGGCGGCCTTCGCGGTGACCTCGGCGGGGGCGAACTCTGTGCTCATCGGGGTGGTGGCCTTCGTCTCGGTGGGTGATGGGGTGGCTTTTCTGGGGCGCGGTTTGCGGCGGGGGGCGCGCTTCTGCGGGGTTTTCCCGGCGGTGACGGCCTCCGCCTGCGGCGCGGCTGCGGCGGTCCTTTCCTGCGTGGCCTCCGCCTCCGGCACGGTTGCGGCGGTCGTTTCCTGCGCGACCTTCGCCTCCGGCGCGGCATTTGTTTCCGGCGCGGCGATGGTGGGATCCGGATCCGGCTTCGATTCGGGCTTTTGGCGCGGCTTGCGGGTGCGGCGGGGGCGCTGGGCCTGAGCCGGGGCCGGGGATTCGGCAGCGGTCTCCGGCTTCGCCTCCGCGGGGGCCTGCGCCGCGGTTTCCGGCTTCGCCTCCGCAGCGGTCTCCGGCTTCACTTGCGCGGGAGCGTCGGGCTTCGCTTCCGCGGGAACTTCCGGCCTCGCCTCCGCGGCGGGTTCTTCCTCGGCTGAGGGGCCGGGTTCGAGAACCGGGGCGGGCATCGGCTCCTTCTCGGTCGATGCCTCGGCCTTCTCTTCGGCCGCCACCGCTTCGGCGGAAGATTCGGTGGTGTCCGCCTCTGACGTCGACTCCGGCTCAGCGGGTGGTGCGAACCCCGCTTCGGCCGGGGGTTCGGTGCGCTGTTCGGGGACGGGAGTCTCGGCAGCCGCCTCCGGCCCCTCGTCTGCGGCGTCCGCCTTTGCCGGCTCAGAGTCTTCCGGCTCCTTCTTCAGTTCTTCTTCGTCCGGTGCGGGTACAGCCGATTCCGGTGCGGAAGGCGTCGGCTCGGGAGAGTCGGACGCCGGGGCCTTCGCGACGGGTTCCGGGGCTTCTGCGACGGGTTGCGGGCCGGGCTGCCGGTTTTCCGGGGCGGGTTCTACGACGGGCTCTGGGGCGGGCTGCGGGTATTCCGTGGCGGGTGTCGGGGCTTCTACGACGGGCTCTGGGGCGGGCTGCGGGTATTCCGTGGCGGAAGCCGGGGCTTCCGCGACGGGTTCCGGGGTGGGCTCGGAGGCCGCGGCAGGTTCCGCGGGCACCGCGGGCGCGGGCTCCGGGCTCGGGTCCGGTGCGGTGGCCGCCGCGGGCTCGGGCGACGGGGTGGCCGGTTCGGTGGCCGCGGTGGCTTCGGTGGTGTGCTGAGGTGGGGCCGTGACCAGGGACGCGATGCCGAGGGCGGCGGACCTCTGGGACCGGCGGGCCGGATGCGGAACCCCGGACAGCGGCGGTTTCCCGGTAACCGGACGCTGCGGCGTGATCCGGAACCGGTACATCACCCCGTCGTCGCGGACCACGAAGTCGTCCGCCCCGTCCGGCCGGGTCCAGGTGAGGATCATCTGCCCGTACTTCTCCGCCAGCTTCACCAGCGCCGGCACCGAGGCCACCGTGATGACCGCTTCACCCTGCTTGCCGTTCAGCGGTTCGACCGGCACCAGCAGATGCCCGTACCGCCGCTGGATCTGAGCCCGGGTGGCGAGCGGCACGTGCCGCACCGCGGCCAGGCCGATGCCGATGATCCCCACGATCGCGATCAGGAGCAGGCGCAACGCGTACGTCCGGGCCCGGCCCGCCGTGATCAGGTCGTGGCCGAGCACGGCGATCTGCCGGGGATAGATCCCGCCGCCCGACGTCCTGCCGGACTGGCTGACGATCAGGCTGTTCGCGTCGCCGCTCAGGCTCAGCTGCAGGGAGCTGAGCGAGAGGGAGAGCTGCGGCTCGAACGACGTCCCGTCGGGGTGTTCGATGTGCGCCGTCACCATGATGGTGACCGGGGTGAGGTCGGTGCCGATCGCGTCGGCGGCGTCCGCCACCCGCTCGTCGATGCCGTCGAGGTCGAGCAGGACAGTGCCGGTGTACCGGTCGGCGGTGAACTGGCGGGACTGGGCCAGCTGCACCGTCGAGTGCCAGGCCTGGGCGGACAGCCGGGCGTCGACGCCGATCCGGCCGGGCTTGCCGTGATACTGCAGCCGCAGGTCGACGAAGTGCGCCAGCTTCCGATAGATCGGGTCGGGGGAGTAGGCGACCGTCCCGTCGTAGGCGGCCGACGACTGGACCTGGGCCGAGTATGAGAAGGTCACCGACTCGCCGCTCGATGAGCTGCTCGGACTCGCCTGCGTGGCAGGCTTCATCCAGCTCAGGACGCCGAGGACCAGGCCGGTCAGCGCGCAGCAGGCGGTCCCGACGGCGAGGACGCGAAGCAGGGGATGAAGGCGGCTGACGGCCTTGACCACGACCGCGGCCGCTGTCCACGAGCCCCCTTGGCCAGCCATGCCCTTCGCTTTCCTCTCGCGTCGACGGCGACGCAGGTCTCTGCGGGTCCGGGCGCCGGCCGGGCTGCCGGCGCCGATGATCAAAAAGCCGACCATTCCCAGGGTGGCCGGGCTCAGCAGCCGGCGGACCCAGACGCCGCCCTGCGAGACGTGCAGGACCGCGCGTCCGATGAGTTGATCCGCTGTGGGGTGCGGGATGTCGATCGACTGGTTGTTGTCTCCTTTGAAGACGTAACCGGTGTCGGGATCGCCGCCGATGATGCGGTGGAGGGTTTCCACGCCGCCGACACCATGGTATGCGGCGATCTGCCCGACTTCGTAGGAATCGCTTTTGACGACGACCACCAGGTCCCCGGCGTAGTAGACCGGGTTCATGCTGATGCCGTGCGTGACGACGTAGGAGATGCGGTGGGTTCCGATGGCCCACGCGGCGATGGCCGCCATCAACAGGATGGCGGCCATCGCTTTGCGTCGGACTCGGGAAATGGCGTCCTCCGGGCGTCGGTGCCGCGGGTCTGACGCTAATGCCGGGCCTGGGGCGCCGACGGATCTTTCGGACTAGACGCCGGCCTGGACGTCGACGGTGACGGCGGTGAGCGCGGTCAGGTAGTCGGTGCCCGCGGTGGTGACGTTGCAGTCCCAGGCCGCCGGCGTCGAGTTGTAGGCGCAGGTCAAGGTGCGCACCGTGCCGACCACGGAGCCGGCGGGGGCGCTGGTGCCGGTGATGGACGCGTTGACGACGGTGGTGGTCGTGTTGAGCGCCGTGCTGTTCAGGCCTGCCAGGTAGAGCCGGACTCCGGTGATTTCCGCCTTGTTGGTGCGGCTGGAAAGGGTGACGACGCTGGTCAGCTCGGCGCCCTCGACGGTCGAGAAGGACAGCGAACCGGCCGAGATAACCTTCGTGGAGGTTGCCACGCTGTTGGTCAGGCCGGGCGCGGTGAAAGCGGTGGCTCCGGCGGCAACCACGCCGGCCGCCGCGACGCCGCCCACGAGCTGAAGCATGCTGCGCATATCTGTTCCCCTGTTCGTTCGGTGGTAGCCCAGCCGACCTCTTGGGTCCTGTGGCTTTGCGTCCCCGGCTCGCGCCGGGTTTGCCCTTCTCGCCGAGCGGACTTCGTTATCCCCTGGCATGGGGTTGTTCGGTCGTGGCCGGGTTCCGCCTAAGAGATAGCTGGGAATTCTCTCGGTCCGATCTATTTGTTCGGGGTGCATGAGAGCCGGTTCGGTGCTATCGGTTGCGCGCCGGTAGCGGATCGGGCCGGGGATTCGGGCGGGTGGTCCGGAACGGCGCTGGAACGGCTCGTGGCGGCCGTCCGGGGACGGCCGCCACGAGGGGGATGAGGTGTGACGTACAGCAAAGCAATCAAAGTTTGTAGAACGTCACGTAGTGGTCCGGGGTGAAGTAGGCGACCTTGGTGCTGCGGTTGACCACGATGCGGTAGGCGTCCCGCGAGGCGCCCTTGGCGCGGGAGTACACGTCGTACTCGTTGTAGGTGGCCGACGGCAGGTAGCCCTCACGGTTCTGGAAGGTGCCGCCGGTGTAGTTGTAGCTGCCGTACGGCCAGACGTACCAGCCGCTGCTCAGCGGCCAGCCGAGAGTCTGCCAGCCGGTGTACGCGGTGCGGGCGGCCGAGCACCGGCTGATCGTGCACGAGGAGTAGACGGCGGCCTGGGCGGCGGACGGGACGGCGAGCGCGGTGCCGGCCAGGCCCAGGATCAGGGCGAGGCTCAGCAGCAGCTTTCGGAGGCGGGGCAGGGAAGTGGTCACGTTCGTCAACTCCGATGCTTCGGGGGAAGGGAGCCCGGACATCGATCATCGTGCCTGCCCGGAACGCCCCGTGGTACCTCCCGGAAGCACCATTTCATCGGAGTTTACGAATGATTTACTGGCCGCCGAGGCCGCTCACCCAGTCGACATAGTCCGTTTCCTGGCCGGACCGGCGCGGACTGCTGATCGAGGTGGGCTCGACGACCGGTCCGCGCTGCGCGGGAGAAGGGGGCGGCTGGGCCGCGGCGAAACCGTTGAAGGAGTCGGCGGCCGGCGCCGGGGTGGATGCGGGGGCCGGGGTCGAGCGGCGTCCGCGCCAGCCGCCGCGCCCGGTGGCGATCGGGGTCGGCTGCTGCCCGGAGAAGCGGGGCGCCTTCTCCGGTGCCGGAGCCTGCGGTGGCGCCTGGGTCGGCACGGGCTGCGGCGGGAACGGCGTCCCGGATCGGAACGGGCTGCCGGTGCCGCCGGAGAACGGGTTGTCCGGCGTCCCGGGTTGCCCGGCCGGGATCACCCCGGTGTCGGCAGGACGCACCTGTTCCTCCGGGCGCCGCGCGGCGGCGGCCGCCGCGGCCTGGGCGATCGCGGACCGGGCGGGGACGTCCCGCTTCGGCAGCGACGCGGTCTCCGCGGGGGAGTCCGCGCTTTCCGTGGGGGCGGGGTTTCCCCGCACGATGGCGGCCAGGACCGACCCGAGCACCCCGGCCCCGCACGCGGTCATCGCCGCCCAGTACGGGTCGTCGGCGAATCCGGCCGCTTTCAGTTCCGGCCCGGCGATCAGGTAGGCGACCGTGAGCAGGGCCGGGCCGGCCAACCCGGCGAGGCCCGCGGCCAGCGTCGACATCCTGCGCCCGCGGGCGGTGGAGCCGATCACCAGGCCGGCGAGCAGCGCGAGGGTCGGCATGGTGAGGAGTGCGGTGTGCGCGCTGACGGCGGCCGGGATGAGGCTGCCGCCGAGCACGCCGAGCCGGACCGCGGGCGGGGTGTGCCCGGCTCGCAGCGACGGCCCGATGGTGACCAGCGCGATCAGCCAGATCAGCACGCTCAGGGTGGCCACGTTCCAGCGGGCGGCCGGTTTGGCGGCGGCCGCCCAGCCGGCGAAGATGCCGGCCGCGGCGCCGAGCCCGGCGACCACGCCGATGACGAAGACCGGCTGCACCCCGGCGACCTGCGCGGCTCGGGCCGGCTGCATGGTCAGCGGCAGGACGGCCAGGGAGCCGAGGCCGCCGGCGAGTCCGGTGGCGAGCGCGCCGCCGGCGCCGGCCGGGTGGGGCAGCCAGCGGGCCCGCATGCCGGTGCCGACGATCGCGCCGAGCGCGGCGGCGGTCATCGTGATCCAGGCGACCCAGGCCAGATGGGCGGTCCATTGATCACGCGCAGTGACGTCGAGGACGCGGTCGAGCCGCACGATGCCGAGGCCGTAGGCGATGCCGAGTTGGCCGGCGCCGACCACCGCGGCTGCCGTGGCGGTGGTGGCGAGCAGCTTCACCCAGCTCCGAAATGCCATGCCGCGCACGTTACGTAATCCGGCGGCCGGTACGCCAGTGGGAGCGGCCCTTCTTAAGGCGGCCTAAAGTCTGGATCTTCCCTATCGAAGTACGTCGATTAAGCTCCGTGACGCTCAGTCACCCCGGGGCGACGTACGGATGGGTTGCCGGCCGCTGCCTCCAGAGTGGACACTGGGCGGACGCGGACAGCATGTCCGTTGCGTCGTGCCAAAGCTTGCGAACGTGAGACTCCTGCTCAGCACTCAGGCGCGGGACGGGACTCTCACATAGTGGTTGGAATCTTGAAGCTGTTCCGGGGCCGGAACCGCGCCGGCGGTCACGCATGAACCATTCGCGCACGTCAAAGCGTTTGTTGCGGGGGCCGTTCGTTGTCGCGCGCGGTTATCACTCGGACAGCCGGGATGTTTGCGGGAGGATCCAGGCTTCCCAAAACGGTAGAGGGTCTGATGAAATCGCCGCCGTGCCGATAACGGCACGACCCTTGCTACGCGTGCCGATCGGGGACGGACCGCGGGCCCCGCTCGCCGCCGCGACATTCCCGGGTGCCCGGCAAAAGGGTGCCCAGCGAAGCGGGACTACCGCGAAGGAGATGTCGTGAGCACGGGATCCTCGGGCCTGCCTGTGCGACGTGGTCCGCTCTCCTGGTCGCGCGACGCCGGGATCCGCACCAAACTCGCCGGCCTGATGGTCATTCCGCTGGTGGCCGCTCTGGCGCTGGCCTCGGTGCGGCTGATCGACGTACGCGGCACCGCGTCCGACGCCGGCCGGGTCGCCGACCTCACCCGGATCGGCACCGACCTCTCCGGCCTGAGCCGGCTGCTGCACCAGGAGCGGATGGCCGCCGCCGCGTTCCTCGCCGACACCGGCGCGGCGCCGGACCGTTTCCGGACGGCGACCGAGGCGGTCGACACCCAGATCCGGACCTTCCGTGCGCACCGCACCGCCCTCGGTGACGTCCCGGCCCGGGTTGCCGACCGGCTTCGGCTGATCCAGGAGCAGCTCGGCACGCTCACCGACATCCGGGGCGCGGTCGAGGCCCGCAAGGACCTGCCGATCGTCACCATGGCCCAGCGCTACGACCAGGCGCTCGACCAGATCTTCGACTTCGACGACGTGGTCGTCCAGATCGCCGAGCCGGGCACGGTCGCCGACGGTCTCCGCGGGCTCGCCGCGTTCGGCCGCATCCAGGAGGCGGTGGCCGACCAGGAGGCCACCGGGTACGTCGTGCAGGCCACCCGTCAGCTCGGCGCGGCCCAGCAACAGGAGCTGATCGGCGCTCAGGTCGCCCGGCAGGCGGCGCTCGACGACTTCCGGCAGATTGCCGACCGCGACCAGATCGGCCTGGTCGAGAGCACCCTGTCGAACCCCGTGGTGGCCCAGGCGGACGGACTGGTCACCCGGCTTGCCGGCGGCGGGTCGGTGGACGCCGACGAGCTGACCACGACGTACGGCCAAGTCCTCGATCTGCTTCAGGACACCGGCGGCAGACTCGACGGACAGGTCGCCGAGGACGCCCGGTACGACCGGGACGCCGCCGCGCGGCGGGCCACCGTCGAGTTCATCGTCGTGCTGCTGGTGCTGACCGCCGCGATCGCGATCGCCGCCTTCCTCGCCCGCCGGCTGCACCTGTCGCTGCGGATGCTGCGCGAGGGCGCGCTCGCCGTCGCGCACCGCGACCTGCCCGACGCGGTCACCCGGCTGCAGGACGCGGACAGCCTCGGCGAGGGTGGCGTCGACCGGATCGTCGCCGAGACCCGCGACCCGTTCCGGCTCACCGATCGCGACGAGTTCGGCCAGGTCGCCGAGGCGTTCAACATGGTGCACCGGGAGGCGATCCGGGTCGCCGCGGAACAGGCCGCCCTGCGCACCAGCGTCTCCGCGATGTTCCTCAGCCTGGCCCGGCGCAGTCAGGCGCTGGTCGACCGGATGATCGGCGAACTCGACCAGATCGAACGCACCGAGGAGGACCCGAAGCGGCTCGCCAAGCTCTTCGACCTCGACCACCTCGCCACCCGGATGCGCCGCAACGACGAGAACCTGCTGGTCCTGGCCGGCGCCGACGTGGGCGCCCCGCGCCGCGAGGACGCCCTGCTGGTCGACGTGCTGCGCGCCGCACAGTCCGAAGTGGAGCAGTACCACCGGATCGAGTTCGGCGCGATCGACACCGACGTGGCGGTCGCCGCGGCCGCGGTCAACGACGTGGTCCGGCTGATCGCCGAGCTGCTCGACAACGCCACCCGCTTCTCGCCGCCGACCACGGTGGTGATGGCCCACGGACGGCGCTCCGGTGAGCAGCTCGTGGTCCAGGTCGAGGACCGGGGCCTGGGCATCACCCCGGAACAACTCGAGGTGATCAACCGGCGGCTGGCCGAACCGGCCGAGGTCGACGTGGCCGCGTTCCGCCTGATGGGTTTCGCGGTGATCGCCCGGCTCGCCGCCCGGCACGGCATCACGGTCCGCCTGCTGCCGCACCGCGAGGGCGGCACGATCGCCGAGATCAGCCTGCCGGCCGAGGTCACCGTCCTGCCCGGAATGCAGAGCACCCCGGGACGCGCGGCCAGCTGGACACGTCCCGGCCCGCCGCCGCAGGCGATCGCCGGAGCGGAGCGTGCTACGCCGGAGGTCCGCCCGCCGGTACGTACCGTCCCGGCGCCCACCGCGCCGGCCGCTCCGCGGTGGGCGGCGATCGAGCCCGGCCCGCAGCCCGACCTGGACCTGCGGCCGACACCGGACCGGCCGCCGCTGCCCACCCGAGTGCCGAAGCCGGACGTGGGCGCGGAACCCGCCCCGACGCCGCTGTTCACCCCGGCCGCCGCGCCCGTCTCGGCGCATCCGGTGTCCGCACATCCGGTGTCCGTGCATCCGGTGTCGGCGCCGATCCAGGTCAGGATGCAGCACAGCTGGTTCGAGGGGGAGGCGGCGGCCGGTCCGCGCGGGATGCCGACCGCGGGCTACGCGCCGGCACCGGTCTCCGCGATGCCCGCCACCGCGCCGGTGAGTGCGGCGCCGGTCTCCGTGCCCGCGGCGAGTGCGGCGTCCGTCTCCGTGCCCGCGGCGAGTGCGGCGTCCGTCTCCGTGCCCGCGGCGAGCGCGGCGCCGGTCTCCGGCGGTGGGGCGGTGCCGCGTCCCCGCCCGGCGCTCGAGGACCGGTGGCGGACCGCGGCCGACGACGGCTGGCAGCGGGCCCGCGACGCCGCGGCCCCGCGGGACGCCGGTACCACCCGATCCGGGCTGCCGAAGCGCATCCCGCAGGCGCAGCTCGTTCCCGGCGGGGTGACCGACCCGCCCCGCGCACAGCATCGTCGCAGCCCCGACGACGTCCGTGGACTGCTGTCCGCGTACACCCGTGGGGTGCAGCGAGGGCGGACCGATGGCACCGCCGAGGCACCACCGGCTCCTAAGGAGAATCGACAGTGACCAGGCCTCCCACCATGCAGGACATGGGCTGGCTGCTCAACAACTTCGCCGACAGCATCGCCGGGATCGCGCACGTGGTGGCGGTCTCCGCGGACGGCCTGTTGCTGGCATGCTCCCGGGATCTGCCGCCGGACCGGGCGGATCAACTGGCCGCGATCACCTCCGGGGTGGTCAGTCTCACCGACGGTGCGTCCCGGATGTTCAGCGCCGGGAAGGTGCAGCAGACGATCATCGAGATGGACAGCGGTTATCTTTTCCTGATGTCCATCAGCGACGGTTCCTCGATGGCGGTGCTGGCCGCGCGCAGCTGCGACGTCGGCCAGGTCGGTTACGAGATGGCCCTGCTGGTGGAGCGCGTCGGCGCCGCCCTGTCGCCGGTGGCCCGCGAGGCCGTCGGCCACGCCAGATAGAGCCTGAGCGCCGGGGCCCCCGGCCCCGGCGGAGATGAGGTGACCGCGACATGAGTGAGCCGCACGATCCCCGGGGCAACCTGGTGCGGCCGTACGCGGTGACCCGCGGCCGGACCGAGCCGATCCGGGACATCCCGATCGAAGCGGTCCTGGTCGCCAGCCCGGCGGCCGTGCAGGAGTCACGTTTCGCCGGGCACGACAAGTACCGCATCGCCGCGCTGTGTGAGCCGAAAGCACTATCGCTCGCCGAGCTCGCGGCGTTGACCCGGTTGCCTCTCGGGGTGGCCCGGGTCCTCGTCGCCGACATGGTCGCCGACGGTTTGCTCGCGCTGCACAGTGCCGCTCCCAAGCGTGGCTTCACGGAGCGGATGGATCTGCTGGGAAGGGTTTTGAGTGGACTTCGCAAGCTCTGAGTGGGCGGGGGCGTCCCCTTCGGAGATCACCTCCGCGAAGATCGTCATCGCTGGTGGTTTCGGCGTCGGGAAGACGACCCTGGTCGGCGCGGTCTCCGAGATCGAGCCGCTGACCACGGAGGCCGTGATGACCGCGGCCGGGGCCGGCATCGACGACGCCTCCAAGGTGCCGGAGAAGGGCACCACCACGGTGGCGATGGACTTCGGCCGGATCACCATGGCCGACGATCTGATCCTCTACCTCTTCGGGACGCCCGGGCAGACCCGGTTCTGGTTCATGTGGGACGAGTTGATCAGGGGCGCGGTCGGCGCCGCGGTGCTGGTCGACACGCGGCGGCTGACCGACGCCTTCGCCCCGCTGGACTACTTCGAGAACCGGCACCTGCCCTACCTGGTGGCGGTCAACTGCTTCGACGGCGCGCCGCGCTACGAGCCGGAGGAGGTCCGGGAGGCGCTGGCGATCCCGGCCCGGGTCCCGCTGATCATGTGCGACGCCCGGCACCGCGAGTCGGTCAAGGCGGTTCTGATCGGCGTCGTCGAGCACGCCATGACCACGCTGGTCGCCGAACACGAGCAGGGCGTGACCGTGTGAGTCGCTGCTCGACGATCAAGATCAAGACTGTGATGCAGATGTCGTGCGCTGCGGCCGATAACTGACCGTAGCTCCCGCCGGGACCCTTGCGGGCCGGGCTGGCCGCTGACGCGTCCAGAACGCCCGGCCCGCAAGGGCGACATCCGCGGGTGGGCACGGGCGCCACGCGGCCCCCGCCCCGGACCGCCCGCGCCGTCAGGCCTGTTCCGTCACTGACGAATTCTCGGCGGGGCTAGCTGTGATGTCCGGCCAGGTTGAACAACCTGGCCGGACATCACAGCTAGCCGGCGATGCGGTAGCCGCGCTTGACGACCGTCTGGACGATGCCGGGGATGGCGGCCCGGAGGCGGGCGACGGCCATCTCGACCGCGTGTTCGTCGGCGTGGCGGGGGAGGGTTTGCAGGAGAGCGGCGCGGGACAGGACCCGGCCCGGTGAGGTGGCCAGGGCGCGCAGGACCGCCATCGGGGCCGGGGCCAGCTGGCGCAGCCGGCCGTCGATCACCGCGGCGTGCCCGCGCAGCGTGATCGCGTGGCCGTTGACCTGCAGGGAGACCGCGCGCTGGGGGAGTTCGTCGGTCAGGGTGCGAACCAGCGCGCTGAGCCGGGCCCGGGCCGGCGTCGTGACCGGGATCTCCAGCCGGCGCAGCGGCTCGGCGGTGACCGGCCCGACGCAGGCGGCCAGCACGTCCGAGCGGAGTGCGTCCAGCAGCGGATCGACGGCCGGACCGGCGGCGCGCAGCAGTGCGTGCACGGCGGCCGCCGAGGTGAACGTCACGGCGTCGACCAGCCGGCCGGCGATCAGGTCGACGAGGCGGTGCAGCGGCGCGGTGTCGGTCGGTGGCGCCCAGCGGTAGACCGGCAACTCGATCACCCGGGCGCCGGCCGCGCGCAGTACCTCGGTGTATTCGGGCTGGCTCTCCCCGTGCAACTGCAGGGCGACGGTCAGCCCGCCGAGGCCGCGGGTGGTCAGGTGCTCGACCACCTCCGCGGAGCTCTCGCCCTCCGGGGTCCAGCATTCCCGCAGGCCGGCGGTACGGACCGCGGCGCGCGCCTTGGGGCCGCGGGCGACCAGATAGGAGCGGTCGAGCACCGCGCGCAGTGGCTCGGCCAGCCCCCAGCTCTCCGCGGCCTCCAGCCAGCCGCGCATCCCGATCCCGGTGCTGACCAGCACGATGTCCGGGGGTGAGTCCAGGCAGGCACGGGTGGCGGCGCGCAGTTCGGCGTCGTCGGCGATCGGCACGATCCGCAGCGCGGGGGCGAGCACGACCCGGGCGCCGCGGCCCTCCAGCAGGGCGGCCAGCTCATCCCGGCGCCGGTCGGAGGTGACGCCGACGGTGTATCCGGCCAGGACGGCCGCGGGCTCGTCCAGCGCCGACCGTCGTGCCGCCGGGATCCGCTCCGTCATCCGGCGCCGAACAGCGGGGGAAGGGCCGCAGCGGCCGGGGATGGGAAAGTGAGAAGTCGCGGCGTGGCCGGGCGGTCCACCGAAGGGCACGCTCGAGTCCCGTCGTCCTCAGCGTAGACCCGCTCCCATGTCACGCTTACGGTCCTCGCCATGCCTCCGTCCGGGGCACGCCGCGACTTCTCCTCGCCACTCCGGCGAACCGGTGTGGCGAACACCGCCAGGTCCGTCCTCAACCCTGACGGTGGTCTCTCCATGGTGCGCCCTGACGCGTCGCCTCGGCCAGAGCCGGGCCGCGCCGTCCGGGGTTCCGCACCGATGGCCATGCCGGGAAGCCTGCCGGTGGGGAATTTCGGCGTGGCGTCCCATTTGTTTCGAGCCTGCTAAGAGCCGTCCACGAGCCAGTTGGTGAACCCGAGACAGGACGACCTCAGACACCGAGTATGCTGGATACCGTTTGAGGTCCCGCCTCGGGCCATTCACCCAGGGGCAGCCTGTTTTGACCACGCGCCGCGCGGCCGGGTATTGTTGCCTGCTGTTGTGCGATAGCTGGCGAGCGCTCCCTCTGGGGTGTGCTTGATCGTCGTGTCGACGTCGAGTTCGACGCGACCAGCGCGCGCCCCCAGACCGACGACGAGACAAGGTAATTCTGTGCGTACGTACAGCCCGAAGCCGGGTGAGATCGAGCGTCAGTGGCACATTATCGACGCTTCTGACGTCGTTCTGGGCCGCCTGGCTACCCACACCGCGACTCTCCTGCGTGGCAAGCACAAGCCCACGTTCGCCCCGCACGTCGACACGGGCGACTTCGTGGTGATCATCAACGCCGGCAAGGTCGCGCTGACCGGCAACAAGCGGCAGACCAAGGTCGCCTACCGGCACTCCGGTTACCCGGGTGGTCTGAAGCAGGTCGGTTACGAGGAGCTGCTGTCCAAGCGCCCCGAGAAGGCGATCGAGCTGGCGGTCAAGGGCATGCTCCCGCACAACAAGCTGGCGCGCCAGATCATCAAGAAGCTGAAGGTCTACCCGGGCGCCGAGCACCCGCACGCCGCGCAGCAGCCGAAGCCGTTCGAAATCACCCAGATCGCGCAGTGAGCGCGGGAGAAGGCAGCAGCATGACCGACATCATCGAGCCCGAGGTCGTCGAGACCGTCGAGACCGTCGAGGAGCCCGCTGAGACGGTCGTCGTCGTCGAGACGCCCGCGCCGGCTCCGGTTCGCGCCCCGCGTCCCGGTGACCGTCCGGTCCAGACCGTGGGCCGCCGCAAGGAGGCCATCGTCCGGGTGCGCCTCGTCCCCGGCACCGGCAAGATCACCTGCAACGGCCGTGAGCTCGAGAACTACTTCCCGAGCAAGGTCCACCAGCAGCTGATCCGCGAGCCGCTCGTCACCGTCGAGCGCGCCGAGCAGTTCGACGTGATCGCGAACCTGCGTGGCGGCGGCATCACCGGCCAGGCCGGTGCGCTGCGCCTCGGCATCGCCCGCGCCCTGATCGCGGACGAGGCCGACGACCGTCCCGCCCTGAAGAAGGCCGGCTTCCTGACCCGTGACGCTCGGGTCAAGGAGAGCAAGAAGTACGGTCTCAAGAAGGCCCGCAAGGCCCCGCAGTACTCGAAGCGCTGATTTTTCCTACGGCGGCCGGGTGTTCCTTCCGATAAACGGGAGGACCACCCGGCCGCCGTGGTTTTTGCGGCCTCTGCACGACCCCCCTCCCCCCAACTAGCCGTTCCGGTACTCCTGCCCTGACGCGACGTTGTTGCACGCTTGCGGGGTAAGTGTCACCGGCGAAAGGAAGCCGCCATGGGGCGACTCTTCGGCACCGACGGCGTTCGCGGTCTCGCGAACGGCGATCTGCTCACCCCGGAACTGGCCCTCTCGGTCGCCGTCGCGGCCGCCCGGGTCCTGGTCGAGGCCGACAGCAGCCACCAGCCGCTCGCGATCGTGGGCCGTGACCCGCGGGCCAGCGGCGAGATGCTGGAAGCGGCGGTCGTCGCGGGCCTGACCAGCGCGGGTGCCAATGTGGTCCGGGTCGGCGTGCTGCCGACGCCCGCGGTCGCGTACCTGGTGGGGCAGACCGGCGCCGACCTTGGCGTGATGCTCTCCGCGTCACACAACCCGATGGCGGACAACGGGATCAAGCTCTTCGCCGCCGGCGGCCAGAAGCTGCCGGACGAGCTGGAGGAGCGGATCGAGAAGGCGGTCGCGGACGGGCACGGCCTGGTCGGGCGGCCCACCGGCGCCGGCATCGGCCGGGTGCACGACCTGCTGGACGGCGCCGAGCACTACATCAAGCACCTGGTCGAGTCGATCCCGCACCGCCTCGAAGGCATCAAGGTCGTGGTGGACTGCGCGAACGGCGCGGCCAGCGATGTCGGTCCGGTGGCCTACCGGGAGGCCGGCGCCGAGGTGATCGCGATCCACGCCGAGCCGGACGGGTTGAACATCAACGAGGAGTGCGGCTCCACGCACCTCGACAAGGTGCGCGACGCGGTGCTGGCCGAGGGTGCCGACCTGGGTCTGGCCCATGACGGTGACGCGGACCGCTGCCTGGCCGTCACCGCGGCCGGTGACGTGGTCGACGGCGACCAGATCATGGCGATCCTGGCGGTGGCCATGCGCGACGCGGGCACGCTGACCGAGGACACCCTGGTCGCGACCGTGATGAGCAACCTGGGTCTGCGGATCGCGATGAAGCAGTCCGGGATCAAGCTGCTGGAGACCAAGGTCGGCGACCGGTACGTGCTGGAGGAACTGCAGGGCGGCGGTCTGGCCCTGGGCGGCGAGCAGAGCGGGCACATCGTGATGCCGGCGTTCGCCACCACCGGCGACGGCGTGCTGACCGGGCTGCACCTGATGGCGCAGCTGGCATCGAGCGGCAAGTCGCTGGCCGACCTGGCCGCGGTGGTGCACAAGCTGCCGCAGAAGCTGATCAACGTGAAGGTGGGCGACCGGGAAGCCGGCGCAGCCGCGCCGACCGTGCAGGCCGCCGTGGCGCTGGCCGAGGCCGAACTGGGCGAGACCGGCCGGGTGCTGCTGCGCCCCTCCGGCACCGAGCCGCTGGTCCGGGTCATGGTCGAAGCCGCGACCGAGGAGCAGGCCGGTGCGGTCGCCGCCCGCATCGCGGACGAGGTGCGGGCCGCCAGCCCCGTCGCGTGACAGGTGCGGCCCGCCTCACTTGAGGCGGGCCACTGCCTCCTCGATCACCTCGGGGCGTTTGCAGAAGGCGAACCGGATCAGGTGGCGGCCGGCCTCCCGGTGGTCGTAGAAGACCTGGGTGGGCACGGCCACCACACCGGAGCGGGCAGGCAGCCCACGGCAGAATTCGACGCCGTCGGTCCCGCCCAGCGGCCGGATGTCGGCGGTCACGAAATACGTCCCCTGGGACGGCAACACCTCGAACCCGGCCGCGGTCAGCCCGGCCGTCAGCCGGTCCCGGTTGGCGCGCAGCCCGGCGGTGAAATCCTGGAAGTACGCGTCGGGCAGCCCCAGCGCGACCGCCACCGCCGGCTGTAGGGGCGAGGCGTTCACGAAGGTCAGGAACTGCTTGACCCGCAGCACCGCGGAGACCAGCCGGGCCGGGCCGGTGACCCAGCCGACCTTCCACCCGGTGCAGGAGAAGGTCTTGCCGGCCGACGAGACGCGCAGGGTGCGCTCGCCCATCCCGGGCAGGGTGGCCAGTGGCACGTGCACCCCGTCGAAGACCAGGTGCTCGTAGACCTCGTCGGTGACCGCGACGGCGTCGTGTGCCTGGCACAGCTCGGCGACCAGGGCCAGCTCGGCCGGGGTGAAGACCTTACCGGTCGGGTTGTGCGGCGAGTTGAGCAGCGCCAGCCGGGTGCGCGGGCCGAACGCCGCGCGCAGCTGCGCCTCGTCGAACTCGTAGCGCCCGTCCGGGCCGGGGCGCAGCGTGACCGGGCGCCGGACCGCCCCGGCCAGGGTGATCGAGGCCGCGTACGAGTCGTAGTAGGGCTCGAAGCAGACCACCTCGTCGCCCGGCTCGCAGAGGGCCAGCACCGCGGCGGCGATCGCCTCGGTGGCCCCGGCGGTGACCGCGACCTCGGTGTCCGGGTCCCGGGTCAGGCCCCAGAACCGCCGCTCGTGCCCGGTGATCGCGTGCCGCAGGGCCGGGATGCCGGGTAGCGGCGGATACTGGTTGGCGCCGCTCGCCAGGGCCTGCGCGGCGGCCGCCAGCATCTCCGGCGGGCCGTCGGTGTCCGGGAAGCCCTGTCCGAGATTGACCGCACCGGTGCGCGCCGCGAGCGCGGACATCTCGGCGAAGATCGTGGTCCCGAACGGACGCATCCGTTCGACCAGCGGGTCCGTGCTCAACCGTGCTCCCCTAATTGAACGTGAGCTTGTTGCAGGTCGCGGTGGCGCCGACACCGGTCGCGGTGTGCTCGTCGACCGTCTTGCCGTCGATGATGGCCTTGCAGGTGATGCTGCCGTCCTGCAGGGACAGCCGCAGCGCGGACACCGAGACGAACGACAACCCGTCCATGCGGACCGCGATCTTCCACGGCAGCTTCGCCTCGTTGACCGTTTTCGGCAGTCCCAGTTTCTCCGAGTAGATGATCGTGGCGGGGCCGTCGCCGCTCACCTCGTATCGCACCGTGAGCTTGGTGTGGTCGTCGTCACCACCGGCGGGGAGCTTGGGCAGCCTGCTCGGGGTGGGCAGGGCGGTCGGAATCTTCTGCACCGTCTCCTTGGCCTTGTCCGAGGTGCGCCGGGCGACCAGCACCACAGTGGTGATCACGCCGCCGCAGAGCAGCAGGGTGATCGCCAGGATCAGCGCGATCAGCGGGGCGTTGCTGCGCCGATGTTGCCGATAATCCGGTGGCGGGTATCCGACCGGCGCAAACTGTGCGGTAGGCGGATAGTCCCGCGCCGGATCGCGCTGATCGCTCATCTCGTCCTTCCGCCACGCCCCGGGCGGGGGCGTTCCCGCCTGGCCGGGGCTGTTCTGACGGTACGCCAGCGGCGCCCGACGGCTCAATCGCCCGCACCGGCGGCCGCCCGCCGATCTATGTTTCCGATCACGTACGATGCGCGTAAGAGTGCTTCTTGCGCATGACGTTTGCGCGAAAGTCGGCTACGCTGCCCGGCATGTGTGGGATCGTGGGTTACGTAGGCAATCGCCCGGCCTTGAGCATCGTCCTCGATGGCCTCCGGCGTCTGGAGTACCGCGGATATGACTCCGCGGGTATCGCCGTCATCGACGCCGGCGAGGTGCACACCGAGAAGCGGGCCGGCAAGCTGGCCAACCTGGAGAAGGCCCTGGCGGAGCGGGCCGCCGGTGGAATCGCCGCCGGGCACACCGGCATCGGGCACACCCGGTGGGCCACCCACGGCGGGCCGACCGACCGTAACGCCCACCCGCACCTGTCCGCCGACGGCCGGGTCGCCGTCATCCACAACGGCATCATCGAGAACTTCTCCCGGCTGCGCGCCGAACTCGAAGCGGACGGGGTCGAGTTCCGCAGCGACACCGACACCGAATGCGCCGCCCACCTGCTCGCCGCCGAGATGCGGGCGCTGCGCGCGGCCGGTGGCCAGGACGGCCCGGCGCTGCTCGCCGAGGGCATGCGCCGCGTGGTGCGCCGCCTGGAGGGCGCCTTCACCCTGCTCGCCGTCGACGTCGAGGTCCCCGACGCGGTGATCGCCGCCCGGCGCAACTCGCCGCTGGTCGTCGGCCGCGGCGCCGGCGAATACTTCCTGGCCAGTGACGTCTCGGCGTTCATCGAGCACACCCGGGAAGCGGTCGAGCTGGGCCAGGACCAGGTCGTCCTGATCACTCCGGCCGGGATCGAGATCACCGACTTCGACGGCGCCCCGGCGACCGGGCAGGAATTCCACGTCGACTGGGACGCGTCGGCCGCCGAGAAGGGCGGTTACGACTACTTCATGCTCAAGGAGATCGCCGAGCAGCCGCAGGCCATCGCGGACACCCTGCTCGGCCGGCTCAGCGAGCGCGGCGAGATCATCCTGGACGAGGTGCGGCTCACCGACCAGGACCTGCGGGACGTGGACAAGGTGTTCATCGTCGCCTGCGGCACCTCGTACCACGCCGGCATGGTCGCCAAGTACGCCATCGAGCACTGGGTCCGGATCCCCTGCGAGGTGGAGCTGGCCAGCGAGTTCCGGTACCGCGACCCGATCCTGGACCGGTCCACCCTGGTGATCGCGATCAGCCAGTCCGGCGAAAGCATGGACACCCTGATGGCGCTGCGGCACGCCAAGGAGCAGAAGGCCCGGGTGCTGGCCATCTGCAACACCAACGGGTCGACCATCCCGCGCGAGTCGGACGCGGTGCTCTACACCCACGGCGGGCCGGAGATCGCGGTCGCCTCGACCAAGGCGTTCCTCACCCAGCTGGTCGCCTGCTACCTGATCGGCCTGCACCTGGCCCAGATCCGCGGCGTGATGTACGCCGACGAGGTCGCCGCGGTCGTCTCCCGGCTTCGCCGCACCCCGGACAACCTGCGTGAGCTGCTCGACAAGATGGAGGACGTGCGCGCGCTGGCACGCGACCTGAAGAGCGCCTCGACGATCCTGTTCATCGGCCGGCACGTCGGCTTCCCGGTCGCCCTGGAAGGCGCCCTGAAGCTGAAGGAGCTCGCCTACATGCACGCCGAGGGCTTCGCGGCCGGCGAACTCAAGCACGGCCCGATCGCGCTGATCGACCAGGGCACCCCGGTCGTCTGCGTGGTCCCGTCCCCGGCCGGCCGCGGCGTCATGCGCGACAAGGTCGTCTCCAACATCCAGGAGGTCCGCGCCCGCGGCGCCCGCACCATCGTCATCGCCGAGGAGGGCGACGAGAGCGTCAAGGCCTACGCCGACCACCTCATCGAGGTCCCGCACACCCCCACCCTGCTGGCCCCGTTGATGACCACGGTGCCGCTGCAGATCCTGGCCTGCGAAATCGCCGCCGCCCGCGGCCACGACGTCGACCAGCCCCGCAACCTGGCCAAGTCCGTCACCGTCGAATAACCAACCCCCCAACCCCACCCGCTCCACCTGCGGCCCGGGTCGTGCACTCGCCCGGGCTGCTGGTCGGGGTCGTGTGCTTGGTCGGGCTGCTGGTCGGGGTCGTGTGCTCTGCCGGTCATTTCGGGTGTCCGCCCAGGGTGATGGTGGCGAGGGCGTCGAGGGCCGGCTTGCCGGGATCCCAGTAGCCGAGGTGGCCGCCGTCGGCCTGGGTGTGGAACACCTGGGCGCCGAAGGCCGGGTCGCTCGGGTCGTGGCCGAACCAGAGGTGCTCGGTGGGCGCCAGCCCCAGGCCCGGCACCAACTCCCGGGCCGCGCCGGCCGGGGAGACCGCCAGATATTGGATCGGGTCGCTGATCGACGTCGAGGCGAACACCCGGTCGGCCGGCAGGTGCAACTGGGCCGCCGATTCGACGCCGACGCCGGGTGAGCCGACGAACACCACCCGGTCCGCGTCCAGGCCGCCGGTCGCCGCCTCGCCGACGACCAGCGAACCGTAACTGTGGCCGAGCACCGTCTGCCGGGCGGCCGCGCCCTCGTGGGTGGCCCGCAGGCCGTCCTGGAACAACCGCAACGCACCGGCGCCGTCCCGGGCCTGGCGGGCCGACGAGGCCTCGGGCAGGAAATCCGGGGCGTCGTAGTCGAGCCACAGGACGGCGCTGGTCGCCTCGGCCGGGCCGAGGTCGGTGGCCCGGCCGGCGACCCGCTCGGCGCGGGTCAGCTCACCGTTCAGCGAGGCCAGGTCCGAGGTCATGCCCGGAACGTGGGTCAGCACATTGGCGGCCCGATCCGGGTCGCCGAAGGCGACCACCGCCCGGCCGTCGCCGGAGACGTCGAGGCCCATCAGGTACGCCCGGGGGCCCCGGTCGTCGGCCAGCCGGTCCGCCAGGCGGTCCAGACCCTGCACGGTGCCCGCGGTCCCGCCGTGCCGCAACAGCTCGTCGCGGCGATCGGCGAGCAGCAACCGGTTGGCCAGGTCACGGTCGGCGGCGGGGATCCCGTTGAGCCCGCCGAAGGCAGTCGGCTCGGTGCCGAGCAGCCACATCCGCTCACCCGGGGACAGGGCGGCCCACCACAACCGGACCTGCGCCGGGGTGGCCGTGCAACTCGGCCGGTCGTCGGAAGCCGGCGCCACCGGGATCGCCGTCAGCTCGGCCAGACGCGCTGCCGCGCTCGCGTCGGCGCTCGCGGCGAGCCGCAGAGCGTTGCCGAGCTCGGCGGCGCCCGGCCCGGGCACGCCGGGCACCAGATCCACGCCTCCTGCTCCGCCCCGACCTCCGCCCGCGCCTGCACGGCCCGAGCCCGCGGTTGCGCTGCCTGCGCCTGCACGGCCCGAGCCCGCTGTTGCGCTGCCTGCGCCTGCGCTGCCCGAGCCTGCGCCTGCGCTGCCCGAGCCTGCGCCTGCGGTGCCCGCGCCTGTGCTGCCCGAGCCCGCGTCGGCCAAGCCTGCGCTTGTGCCGCCGGCGCCCGGGCCGGTACCGCCCTGGCCGAGGCCGCCCGAGCTGGCCGCGGCGGCTGCGGCGGCCCGGGCCCGGTCCAGAAGTGCGCGGGCTCGGGTGAGAGCGGCGGCGAACTCGCTGAGGATCTGGTCGGCTCGCCAGCAGAGCAGGCGGAACACCACCAGACGGCGGCGGAGCGTGGCCAGCCGGAGGACCGCGGCCTCGGCGGCTGCGCCGGACCAGGCTGTGCGCAAGCCCTCGATCAGTGGCCCGAACTCGGCGCACAGCACGCCTGCCAGGGCGGCCCAGCGGCGCCAGGTCAGCGCGGCTGCGGCCCAGCGAGCCGGGTCGGTCACGCGCAGACGGTCATAGGTGACGGTGAGCGTCGGCCCGACGGTCACCGGGTGAACGCTCATCGGGCGTTGCTCCTCGCGTTGAGGTTCATGGGGGCGTTGCCCATCGCGTCGACGTCCATTGCGGCGACGATCATCGGGCTGATGCTCGGCAGGGTGACGCTCATCGGGTGCAGGCTCATCGGGTGGACCGGAGGCGGGTGGCGGCTCGGGTGTCGGCCGCCGCGTACGCCGTGATGGTGGTTTTGATCCTGGAGGCGGTGTCGGAGAGGTCGGCGCCGAGTTGGCGCAGGGTTCGGGCAGCCGTGTCCGAGGTGATGGTGGCGGCGCCGGTGGTGGCCCACTGGGGGCCGGCGACCGGGTGCGGGGCCGACGAGGCGGCCTCGCGCACCCGGGACGCCGTTCCCTCCGTCGCGTCGGCGATCCGGTGCAGTGTCTCGGTATCCACGTCGAGATCCGGATTCATGGGGCAACCTCCTGGGGCGGGCCGGCGGAACGGATGCGCCGAAGGTAGGCCGTTTTCCGGCCCGCCGGGACGGCCTGTGGACAACGGTTCGCGGCTTGTCCACAGGCGGTCCGGCGACCGTTAGGGTGTCCGTTGTGATCGTGTCTGTCGGCATCGACGTCGTCCTGGTCGACCGCTTCGCCCGCGCTCTGGACCGCACCCCGCTGCTCGGGGACCGCCTGTTCACCGAGGCTGAGCGGCTGACCGGCTCGGGCAATCCGCGCTCGCCGGAGTCGCTGGCCGCCCGGTTCGCGGCCAAGGAGGCGGTGGCCAAGGCGCTGGGCGCGCCGGTGGGGCTGCGCTGGCACGACTGCGAGATCGTCACCGACCCGGACGGGCGGCCGTGGTTGACCGTCTCGGGTACGGTCGCCGCCGCCGCCTCCGAGCGCGGCATCAACCGATGGCACCTGTCGCTGTCGCACGACGGCGGGATCGCCTCCGCGATGGTGGTCGCCGAGCAGTGAGAGCGGAGCAGCGAGACCGGGTAGTGACAGCCGGGCAGTGACAGCCGGGCAGTGGAGAAGGCCGGCCTAGCGGTAGGGGGAGAGATGCGGCAGGCATGGCGGGTCGCCGATGTGCGCGCGGCGGAGAAGACGCTGATGGCGACGCTGCCGGAGGGTGCGCTGATGCAGCGGGCCGCGGCCGGTCTGGCCCGCCGCTGTGCGCTGCTGCTCGAGGACTCCGGCGGGGTGTACGGCGCCCGGGTGTTGCTGCTGGTCGGCAGCGGCGACAACGGCGGTGACACGCTGTACGCCGGGGCCCTGCTGGCGCGGCGCGGGGCGCAGGTGCGGGCGCTGCTGCTCAGCCCGGACCGGGTGCATCTGGCCGGGCTCGCCGCGCTGCGGCAGGCGGGCGGCTTCACCACCGCCGACCTGCCCACCCGGGTCGATCTGGTGCTGGACGGGATCGTCGGGATCGGGGCCAGCGGTGGGCTGCGACCGCCCGCCGCGGCGCTCGTCGGGGCGCTCGGCGAGCTGCGGGGACGTACCGGTGATCGGCCTTTGATCGTGGCTGTCGACGTGCCGAGCGGGGTGCGGGTGGACACCGGCGACGTGCCCGGCGACGCGGTGGACGCCGATGTCACGGTCACCTTCGGGTGTCTGAAGCCGGCCCACCTGGTGGGCCCCGCGGCGCCCCGCTGCGGGCACGTCGAGCTGGTCGACATCGGTCTGGGCCCGGCGCTGGTCGCCGACCCGGCGGTGCGGGTGGCCGAGGCGGCCGACATCGCCGCCTGGTGGCCGCGTCCCGGTGCTGCTTCGGACAAGTACACCCGCGGCGTGGTCGGCCTGGCCACCGGTTCGGCCGGATATCCGGGTGCCGCGCTGCTCTCCACGGCCGGCGCGCTGGCCGGCCCGACCGGCATGGTGCGGTACGCCGGCAGCGCCCACCGGGAGGTGGTCCACGCCCACCCGTCGGTGGTGGCGGCGCCGAAGGTGGCCGACGCCGGCCGGGTGCAGGCCTGGGTCTGCGGTTCCGGGCTGGGCACCGGCGACGAGGCCCGCACCGAGCTGCGCAGCGTGCTGGCCACCTCGTTGCCGGTGCTGCTGGACGCGGACGCGATCACCCTGCTGGTCGGCGGGGAGCACGCCGAGCACCTGCGCCGGGACGCGCCGCTGGTGCTGACCCCGCACGACGGCGAGTTCAAGCGGCTGGCCGGGGAGGCGCCGGGCGCCGACCGGATGGCCGCGGCCGCCCGGCTGGCCGCCTGGACGAACGCGGTGGTGCTGCTCAAGGGCGACCGGACGATCGTGGCGACGCCGGGCGGAGAGATCTGGGCCAATCCGACCGGCAGCCCGGCACTGGCCACCGCGGGCAGCGGGGACGTGCTGGCCGGGCTGCTCGGGTCGCTGCTGGCGGCCGGGCTGCCGCCGGTGCGGGCGGCGGTGGCGGCGGCGTACGTGCACGGGCTGGCCGGCCGGCATGCGGCGGCGGACGGGCCGGTCACCTCGCCGGATGTGGCGGCGGCGATCCGGCCGGTGCTGGCCCACCTACTGGGGTGAACGGAAACTGTCGTACCCCTCAGTAGGGTGGATGACATGTGGCAGGCCGAAGTCCGCGTGAATCTGGACGCCATCCGGGACAACGTCGCGATGCTGCGCGCCGGCACCTCCGCCGAGGTGCTGGTCGCGGTCAAGGCGGACGGCTACGGGCACGGCATGGTTCCGGCCGCCCGGGCCGCGGTCGCCGGCGGCGCCACCTGGCTCGGCGTGGCCACCCTCGACGAGGCTCTGGAGCTGCGCCGGGGCGGGATCGAGGCCCGGGTGCTGGCCTGGCTGTTCGCCCCCGGGCAGCCGCTGCACGAGGGGATCACGGCCGGCGTCGACCTGAGCGCGGCCACCCCGGAACTGCTCGACGAGTTGGTCACCGCCGCGCGCCGGGCCGGGCGGCCGGCCCGGGTGCACCTGAAACTCGACACCGGGCTGTCCCGGGGCGGCGCGGTGCCGGCCGAGTGGCCGGCCCTGTTCGAGGCGGCGGCCAAGGCGCAGGCCGGCGGGGACGTCGAGGTGACCGGGGTGTGGAGCCACTTCGCCTGTGCCGACGAGCCGGGCCACGAGTCGGTCGACCGCCAGCTGGCCGCGTTCACCGACGGCCTGGCCGTGGCGGAGCGGTTCGGGTTGACCCCGCGCTACCGGCACATCGCCAACTCGGCGGCCACGCTGACCCGTCCCGACACGCACTTCGACCTGGTCCGGGTCGGCATCGCGGCGTACGGGTTGTCGCCGATCGCGGGCGAGACCTACGGCCTGCGTCCGGCCATGACGGCCCGCGCCCGGGTGACGATGACCAAGCGGGTGCCGGGCGGGCAGGGCGTGTCCTACGGGTTGACCTATCACACCGAGCGGGAGACCACCCTGGCCGTGGTCCCGCTGGGCTACGGCGACGGGGTGCCGCGGCACGCATCCAGCGCCGGCCCGGTGCGGATCGGCACGACCACCGCGCGGATCGCCGGGCGGGTCTGCATGGATCAGTTCGTGGTCGACCTGGGTGACGCCCCGGTGGCGCCCGGTGACGTGGCGACGCTCTTCGGGGCGGGTGACGACGGCGGCCCCACCGCGGACGACTGGGCGGCGGCGGCCGGCACGATCAACTACGAGATCGTCACCCGGTTCGGCAGCGGGCGGGTGCCGCGGGTCTACACCGGGGAGGTCGCGTGAGCCGGTCCCGTGCGGCCAAGACGGCCGGGATAGCCGGGGCGGTCGTCGGGGTGGCGGCGGCCGGTCTGGCGACCGCGTTCGCCGTGGAGCGGGTGTTGGTCCGGCGCTCGGTCAACAAGCCCGGTGATCCCTATGTCGACGAGCCGTTCGGCGATCAGCCCTATGACGAGGAGCGCACCGTCACCGCGGCGGACGGCACCGAGCTGCACGTGGAGATCGTCGATCCGCGGGCCGAGGAGCCCCGCGGCTGGACCGGCCGGCCCGGGCGCGGCCGGAAGGAGAAACCCACCATCGTCTTCGTGCACGGTTTCGCGCTGGACATGGGCACCTTCTACTTCCAGCGCAAGGCGCTGGCCGAGCGCGGCGACCACCGCCTGGTCTTCTACGACCAGCCCGGCCACGGCCGTTCCAGCAGGCTGCAGTCCGGGGCGTATGACATCGCCGCCCTGGGCCGTTCGCTGGCCGCCGTGCTCGACGCGACCGTCCCGGACGGGCACATCATCCTGGTCGGGCACTCGATGGGCGGCATGACGATCATGGCGTTCGCCGAGCAGTTCCCGGAGTGGTTCGGCAACCGGGTGACCGGCGTGGTGCTGATGTCCACCTCGGCCGGGCTGTTCGACAAGGCGACCCTCGGCCTGACCAACGTGGTGGCCCGGGCCAGCGCGCCGTTCTTCCCGCTCTGGGATCGGGCGGCCAAGCTGGGCGGTGGCACCATCGACCGGGCCCGGGTGGCCTCCTCCGACCTGGCCTGGCTGCTCACCCGGCGGTACGGGTTCGGGGAGGCCCGGCCCAGCCCGTCGCTGGTCACCTTCGTGGAGAGCATGAATTCGCGGACCTCGGTGGAGACCCTCACCAAATACCTGAACACGCTGTATCGCCACAGCCGGCTGCCGGCGCTGTCCGCGCTGCGCGGCGTCCCGGTGCTGGTCGTCGTCGGCGACCGGGACTACCTCACCCCGGTCACCCACTCCGAGCAGATCATCCGCGAGCTTCCGCAGGCCGAGCTGCTGAAGATCGAGAACAGCGGGCACGTGGTCATGCTGGAGAAGGCCGACGAGGTGAACGCGGCCCTGATCCCGTTCCTGGAGAAGATCTCGTGAAGCTGACCACCGTCGAGCAGACCCGGGCCTTCGGCCGCCGGCTCGCCGCCGTGCTGCGCCCGGGGGACCTGGTGCTGCTCACCGGGCCGCTGGGGGCCGGCAAGACGGCGCTGGCCCAGGGCATCGGCACCGGGCTGGGCGTGCAGGGGCCGATCACCTCGCCGACCTTCGTGATCGCCCGGGTGCACCGCGGCCCGGTGCCGATGGTGCACGCCGACGCGTATCGGCTGGGCGACCGCCCCGACCCGCGCGCCGAGATCGACGACCTGGACCTGGACGCCTCCGCCGACGAGGCGGTCACCGTGGTGGAATGGGGCGCCGGTCTGGTCGAGCAACTGAACGACGAACATCTCCTCGTCCGCCTCGAGCGGCTGGACGACGACACCCGAGTGATCGAGCTGACGCCGCACGGCGGCGACTGGGCACACCGACTGGAGCAGATGTGAACCTGACCGAGCACCTCCCCGCCGAGTGGCGCGCCGAGCTGGCCCCCTTCCTGGATGCGCAGGCGACGGCCGAGCTGGGCGAGTTCGTCGCCGCGGAGTACGCCGAGCACACCGTCTACCCCCCGGCGGAGGACCTGTTCGCGGCGTACCGGCTGTGCTCGCCGGAGCAGACCCGGGTGCTGATCCTCGGCCAGGACCCGTATCACGGCGCCGGCCAGGCGCACGGGCTGAGCTTCAGCGTCCGCGAGGGGGTCCGGGTGCCCCCGTCGCTGCGCAACGTCTTCAAGGAGCTCGCCGAGGACGTCAACATCGCCCCGCCGAAGAGCGGCGACCTGACCGGCTGGGCGCGGCAGGGGGTGCTGCTGCTCAACGCGGTGCTCACGGTCCGGGCCGGCAAGGCCGCCTCGCACGCCAACAAGGGCTGGGAGACGTTCACCGACGCCACCATCCGGGCGTTGAACGAGCGCAACGAGCGGGTCGTCTTCCTGCTCTGGGGCAACTACGCGAAGAAGAAGGCGGCGCTGGTCACCAACCCGGTGCACGCGGTGATCGAGGCCGGCCACCCGAGCCCGATGAACCCCGCCGGGTTTCTCGGCAGCCGCCCGTTCAGCGCCGCCAACAAGGCACTCGCCGACGGCGGCCGGCCGGTGGTGAACTGGGACCCGCGGGCCACCGTCTAGGGTTTTCACCGTGCTCGTACTCGCTCTGGACACCGCAACGCCCGCCTCGACGGCGGCGCTCGTCGAGGTCACCGCAGACGGTTTGTTCGGGGTGGCGGAAAGTCGCACGGTCGACCCCCGGGCGCACGGCGAGAAACTGGCGCCGGAGATCGCCGCGGTGCTCGCCACGGCCGGGGTGCGACCATCGGATCTGACCGCGATCGTGGCCGGCCTGGGCCCGGGGCCGTTCACCGGCCTGCGGGTGGGGCTGGCCACGGCCGCGGCGATGGGGCAGGCGCTGGGCATCCCGACGTACGGGGTGTGTTCGCTGGACGCGCTGGGGCGGGCGGCCGGGCCGGGGCGGGTGCTGATCGCCACCGATGCGCGGCGGCGCGAGGTGTATTTCGCGTCGTACGTCGACGGCGTACGCAATGGTGGTCCCGATGTCTCCAAGCCCGCCGATGTCACGGTGAACGCGGACAGGGCGGCGGGCGAGGGGGCGTTGAAGTACGGGGACGTCTTCGGGCTGCCGGTGGAGGAGCACCTGCTCTACCCGCCGGGTGCCGCGCTGGTGGCCCTCGCGGCCGACCGGGTCCGGGCCGGGGCCGCGAGCGAGATCCTCACCCCGCTCTATCTGCGGCGTCCGGACGCCGTCGAGCCGGCCGGTCGCAAGCCGGTGCTGACCTGATGCGCATCGAGCGACTCCGCTGGTGGCACATCGAGGCGATCCTCCCGCTGGAGGAGGATCTCTTCGGGCCGGAGAAGTGGTCCGCCGCCATGTTCTGGAATGAGCTGGCGCAGCGGAACTACTACATCGTTGCCCTGGAAAACGATGACATAGCCGGTTATGCCGGTTTGTCCGTGGTGGACCGGGAGGAGTCCTGGGTGCAGAACATCGCGGTCCGCCGGGATGCCCAGCGCGGCGGCATCGGCCGCGCCCTGCTGGAGGATCTGCTCGCCGAGGCGGCCCGCCGGGGCGTCGGCCGCACCCTGCTCGAGGTGGCCGTCGACAACCATCCGGCACAGAAGCTGTACGCCACCTACGATTTCGAGCCGGTCGGCATCCGGCGCGGCTACTACCAACCGAGCAACACCGACGCCCTGGTGATGATGCGAGATGCGTGACGAGCCCCTGGTCCTCGGGATCGAGACCTCCTGCGACGAGACCGGTGTCGGCATCGTGCGCGGCCACACCCTGCTCGCCGACGCACTGGCGTCCAGTGTGGACCAGCACGCCCGGTTCGGCGGCGTGGTCCCCGAGGTGGCCAGCCGCGCCCACCTGGAGGCGCTGGTCCCCACCATGCGGCGGGCGCTGGACGAGGCCGGTGTCACGCTGGCCGACGTCGACGCGATCGCGGTCACCAGCGGCCCCGGCCTGGCCGGCGCGCTGCTGGTCGGGGTGGCCGCCGCCAAGGGATACGCACTGGCCGCGGAGAAGCCGATCTACGGCGTGAACCATCTGGCCGCGCACGTCGCGGTGGACACTCTGGAGCACGGCCCGCTGCCCGAGCCGGCGATCGCCATGCTGGTCTCCGGCGGCCACTCGTCGCTGCTGCTGGTCGACGACCTGACGGCCGGGGTGACCCCGCTGGGGGCGACCATCGACGACGCGGCCGGCGAGGCGTTCGACAAGGTGGCCCGGCTGCTCGGGCTGGGCTTCCCGGGCGGCCCGATCATCGACCGGTCGGCACGGGACGGTGACGCCGGCGCGATCGCCTTCCCGCGCGGGCTGACCGCCGCCAAGGACCTGGCCGCGCACCGCTTCGACTTCTCCTTCTCCGGGCTGAAGACGGCGGTGGCCCGCTGGGTGGAGGCGCGCGAGCGGGCCGGCGAGCCGGTCCCGGTGGCCGACGTCGCGGCCAGCTTCCAGGAGGCCGTCTGCGACGTGCTGACCGCCAAGGCGATCGATGCCTGCCGGGAGCACGGGGTGGGCACCCTGGTGATCGGCGGGGGTGTGGCGGCCAACTCGCGGTTGCGGGTGCTGGCGGAGCAGCGGGCGGCCCGGCACGGGATCGCGGTACGCGTACCACGGCCGCAGTTGTGCACGGACAACGGCGCGATGGTCGCGGCGCTCGGCTCGCATCTGGTGGCCGCCGGCGTCGCGCCGAGTCGTCTCGACCTTCCGGCGGATTCCGCGATGGGTTTGACCGCGGTCAGCGTCGCGGGGTAGGAAGCGAACATGATCGCGCGGATGTGGGAGGTGCGGGCCTCGCGCAGCGGCTTCGATGAGCTGCTGAGCTGGGTCTGCGACACGGCGGTGCCCAGCCTCGAGGTGCTGCCACAACATGTGTCGAGTGACGTCTATTCGTCCACGGATCATCGCATCGTCGTCATCTCCAAATGGCGAAACACCCCGGAGAGCCTGCCCAGCCCGCCGGAGAAGCTGGTGGCACGCGCTCCGCACGTCTGGGATTTCACCCCCGTCGATCGCTGAGCGGTCGCAGCACGGGCGTTCCCGGCCGTACCGTCGGGGCCTGATGCGCAGACTGCCCGTGGCCGATCCCGGCCTGCCCGACGCCCGGTCCGCCACGCGTTACCTGAGCTGGCTGATCCGGCGCTCCCGTATGACGATGCTCACTGCGATCGCGCTGGCGATCGCCTGGATGGGGTGCCAGTCGCTGGTGCCGGCGATCGTCGGTGAGGCGATCGACGCGGCCGCCGAACGCCGTGGCCGGGCGTTGCTCGGCTGGGGGCTGGTGCTCTTCGCGGCCGGGGTGGCGCAGGCCGTCGCCGGTATCAGCCGGCACCGGTTCTCGGTGGTCAACTGGCTCGGTGCCGGTTTCCGGACGGTGCAGGTCACCGTCCGGCAGGCGAACCGGCTCGGCTCGTCGCTGCCGCGGCGGCTGGAGGCCGGCGAGGTGGTGGCGATCGGCACCTCGGACATCAACCACATCGGCGGCGCGGTGGACGTCGCGGCCCGGGGCGCCGGGGCGCTGGTCGCGGTCGGCACGGTCACCGTGCTGCTGCTGCGCACCTCGGTCCCGCTCGGCCTGGTGGTGCTGATCGGGGTGCCGGCCCTGATGATCGTCGTAGGTGGACTGATCGGCCCGCTGCACGCGCGTCAGCAGACCTACCGGGAGCGGCAGGGCCGGCTCACCGGGCAGGCCGCCGACCTGGTGACCGGGTTGCGGGTGCTGCGCGGGGTGGGCGGCGAGGCGGTCATGGTGGCGCGGTACCGGCAGCGGTCGCAGGCGCTGCGGGTGGCCGGGGTGCGCACCGCCGAGGTGGAGTCGCTGCTGGAGGCCGCCCAGGTGCTGCTGCCCGGGACGTTGCTGGTGCTGATCACCTGGCTGGGGGCCCGGTTCGCGGCCGAGCACCGGATCTCGATCGGCCAGTTGGTGTCGTTCTACGCGTACGCCGCCTTCCTGGTCTCGCCGCTGCGGCAGCTCACCGACTCGATCGACAAACTGACCCGCGGGCACGTCTCGGCCCGCCGGGTCGCCGACATGCTCGGCCTGCGCCGTGACCTGCCCGATCCGCCGGCGAAGCCGCCGGTGACGGTACCGCCGCCCGGCGGCGAACTGGCCGACCCCCTCTCCGGGGTGCTGGTCATGCCCGGCCGGCTCACCGCGATCGTGGCCGAGGATCCGGCCGACACCGCCCGGATCGCCGACCGGCTCGGCCGGTACGCGCCCGGGGCCACCTGGGACGGCACACCGCTGACCGCGATCCCGCTGGAGGTGGTGCGGGAGCGGATCCTGGTGGTGGAGAACGAGGCGCGGCTGTTCTCCGGGCGGCTGCGCGCCGACCTCGATCCGCACCGGACCCCGCGGCTGGCCGAGGCGCTCGCGGCGGCGTCGGCACAGGACATCGTGGACGGTCTGCCGGGCGGTCTGGACAGTGTGGTCGCCGAGCGCGGCCGGTCGTTCTCCGGCGGTCAGCAGCAACGGCTGCGGCTGGCCCGGGCGCTGGTCGCCGACCCGGAATTCCTGATCCTGGTCGAGCCGACCAACGCGGTCGACGCGCACACCGAGGCCCGGATCGCCGAGCGGCTGCGCGCCGTACGGGCCGGCCGCACCACGGTCGTCTGCACCTCCAGCCCGCTGGTGCTGGCGCACACCGACCGGGTGTTCTTCGTGGAGTGCGGCCGGGTGACCGCTGCCGGGGCGCATCCGGAGCTGCTCGCCGCCGAGCCCGGCTACGCCCGTGTGGTGCTGCGCGAGGAGCTGTCGTGAGCCGTCCGCTTCCGGTGGCCGGCCGCGCGCAGGCCTGGCGGTACGCCCGATCCCTGTTCCGCAGCCACCCCGGCATGTTCCGGGCCACGGTCGGGCTGCACCTGCTCGCCGCGTGCGCCGGGCTGGCCGGCCCGCGCCTGCTCGGCGAGCTGGTGCAGGGGGTGCAGCGCGGGGTGCACGAGGCCGAGCTGAACCGGCTGGCCGCCACCCTGGCCGGTTTCGTGCTGGTGCAGGCGGTGCTGGTGCGCTATGCCTACCTGGCTTCGGCCCGGCTCGGCGAGCAGGTGCTGGCCCGGCTCCGGGAGGAGTTCATCGCCCGGGCGCTGTCCCTGCCGCTGGGCACGGTCGAGTCGGCCGGCACCGGGGACCTGCTGACCCGTACCACCCGGGACGTGGACGCGCTCTCCAAATGTGTCCGGCTGGCCGTGCCGGAGACCACGATCGCGCTGCTCACCGGTGGGCTGGTGGTGGTCGCGCTGGTCGCGGTGTCGCCGGTGCTGGCGTTGCCGCTGCTGATCGGGGTGCCGATCACGGTGGCCGGCACGCGGTGGTACGTGCGGCGCGCCCCGGCCGGCTATCTGCGGCAGAACGCGGCGTACTCGGACGTCACCGACGGGCTGGCCGAGACGGTCGAGGGCGCCCGCACGGTGGAGGCGCTCGGCCGGCAGGGGCAGCGGATCGCGCGTACCGACCGGGATCTGCACCGGTCCTGGCGGGCCGAGCGGTACACGCTTTTCCTGCGCACCGTGTGGTGGCCGGTGATCGAGGTCAGCTACGTGCTGCCGATGGTGCTGACCCTGCTCACCGGGGGCTGGCTCTATCTGCGCGGAACGGTCGGCCTGGGCCAGCTGACCGCGGCCGTCGTCTACGTCCAGCAGCTGATCCACCCCCTCGACCGGCTGCTCTCCTGGCTGGACGAGCTGCAGGTGGGCGCGGCCTCGCTGGCCCGGCTGCTCGGGGTGACCGCGACCGCCGAGCCGCCCCGGCCGGCCGCCCCGGTCCCGGACGGTCCCCGGATCGAGGTGCGCGGCCTGCGCTTCGGCTACGTGGCGGGCCGTGAGGTGCTGCACGGTGTCGACCTGACGTTGCGGCCGGGGGAGCGGCTGGCCGTGGTGGGCCCGTCCGGCGCCGGCAAATCCACGCTCGGCCGGCTGCTGGCCGGGCTGCACCAGCCGACCGCCGGCAGTGTCACGGTCGGTGGCGTGCCGCTGGGTGCGCTCGCCCCGGACCGGCTGCGCACCGAGGTGGCGCTGGTCAGTCAGGAGCATCACATCTTCATCGGGACGCTGCGCGACAATGTGGCGATGGCCCGGCCGGACGCGCCGGAACCGGACGTGCGCACCGCGCTTGCCGCCGTGCATGCCCTGGAGTGGGTCGACGCGCTGCCGCACGGGCTGGACACCGAGGTCGGAGACGGCGGGCAGGTGCTGACCGCGGCCCAGGCGCAGCAGGTGGCGCTGGCCCGGCTGGTCCTGGCCGGCCCGCACACGCTGGTGCTGGACGAGGCCACGGCGCTGCTGGACCCGGGGGCGGCCCGTGATCTGGAACGGTCGCTGGCGGCCGTGGTGCACGGGCGGACCGTGGTGGCGATCGCGCACCGCCTGTTCTCCGCCCACGACGCCGACCGGGTGGCGGTGGTGGAGGACGGCCGGATCACCGAGTTGGGCTCGCATGCCGACCTGGTGGCGGCGAACGGGTCGTACGCCGCCCTGTGGCGCTCCTGGCAGGGCGGTGGCGAAGCCCCGGAGAAGCCTCCGGACATGGCAAGGGCGCGCCCCCGCCAGGACGCGCCCTTCTAGTGCAACCGATCAGAAGCCGGGACCGTGCTGGTGGCCGTGCCCGTGACCGTGGCTGTGCCCGCCGGCAGCCGCCGGGGCCGGCTCGGCCGGCTTCTCCACGACGAGGCTCTCGGTGGTCAGCAGCAGCGCGGCGATCGAGACGGCGTTGGAGACCGCGTTGCGGGTCACCTTCACCGGGTCGATGATGCCGGCCGCGGCCAGGTCCACGTACTGGTCGGTGGCCGCGTTGAGGCCGTGGCCCCAGCCCAGCTCGGCGACCTTGGCCACCACGACGTAACCGTCGTGGCCGGCGTTCTGCGCGATCCAGCGCAGCGGCTCGACCAGCGCCTTGCGGACGATCGAGACGCCGATCGCCTCCTCGCCGGTCAGCCCCAGACCACCGTCGAGCTCCGTGGCGACCTGCGCGAGGGCGGCGCCGCCGCCCGGGACGGTGCCCTCCTCGACGGCCGCCTTGGTCGCCGCGATGGCGTCCTCGATGCGGTGCTTGCGCTCCTTCATCTCGACCTCGGTCGCGGCGCCGACCTTGATCACCGCGATGCCGCCGGAGAGCTTGGCCAGCCGCTCCGAGAGCTTCTCGCGGTCCCAGTCGGAGTCCGAGGCCTCGATCTCCTTGCGGATCTGCGCGACCCGGTCGGCGATGTCGGCGGAGTTGCCGCCGCCGTCGACGATCGTGGTGTTCTCCTTGTCGACGACGATCCGCCGGGCGCTGCCCAGCTGCTCGACGCCGACCTGGTCGAGCTTGTAGCCGAGCTCGGGGGCGATCAGCTCGCCACCGGTCGCGATCGCCAGGTCCTGCAGGATCGCCTTGCGGCGGTCACCGAAACCGGGCGCCTTCACCGCGGCGACCTTGATGGTCTTGCGCAGCGAGTTGACCACCAGGGTGGACAGGGCCTGGCCCTCGACGTCCTCGGCCACGATGAGCAGCGGCTTGCCGGTCTGCAGCACCTTCTCCAGGAGCGGGAGCAGCTCCTCGATGCTGGAGATCTTCTGGGTGGTGAGGAGGATGTGCGCGTCCTCCAGCACCGCCTCCTGCGACTCGGCGTCGGTCACGAAGTTCGGGGAGATGAAGCCCTTGTCGAACTGCAGACCCTCGGTGACGTCGAGCTCGGTGTGCAGCGCCGAGCCCTCCTCCACGGTGATCACGCCGTCGCGGCCGACCCGGTCCATCGCCTCGGCGATCAGCTCACCGATGGTGGCGTCCTGGGCCGAGATGGTGGCCACGTTCGCGATCGCCTTGTGGTCGGCGACCTCGACGGCCTTGGCCAGCAGCGCCTTGGAGACGACCTCGGCGGCCAGGTCCATGCCGCGCTTGAGGCCGATCGGGTTGGCGCCCGCGGTGACGTTGCGCAGGCCCTCGCGGACCAGCGCCTGGGCGAGCACGGTCGCCGTGGTGGTCCCGTCGCCGGCGACGTCGTTGGTCTTGGTCGCCACCTCCTTGACCAGCTGGGCGCCGAGGTTCTCGTACGGGTCGGTGAGCTCGATCTCCTTGGCGATGGTCACGCCGTCGTTGGTGATCGTCGGAGCGCCGAACTTCTTGTCCAGGACGACGTTGCGGCCGCGCGGGCCGAGAGTGACCTTGACCGTGTCGGCGAGCGTGTTGACGCCGTGCTCCAGGAGGTGCCGGGCGTCGTCAGAGAAGCTGAGGATCTTCGCCATGTAGTGGTCCCTTCACGCACCGACGCCCTGCCCCGAAGATCCGGAACAGGGCGTCTGCGCAGTCAGTCAGGTCTTTACTTCTCGATGACCGCGAGGACGTCGCGGGCGGAGAGCACCAGGTACTCCTCACCGGCGTACTTGACCTCGGTGCCGCCGTACTTCGAGTACAGGACCACGTCGCCGACCTTGACGTCGAGCGGGACGCGGTTGCCCTTGTCGTCGATCCGGCCGGGGCCGACGGCGAGGACGGTGCCCTCCTGCGGCTTCTCCTTCGCGGTGTCGGGGATCACGATGCCCGACGCCGTGGTGGTCTCCGCCTCGTTGGCCTGGACCACGATGCGGTCCTCGAGCGGCTTGATCGCAACCTTGGTCGCGGTAGTCACGGGCATACCCTCCTGGGTACAGGTTTCGCCGGCCATGAGCCAGGCCGGTCAATGCCTCATGCCACCGGGCGGGGCCGTCGTCGCGGGTGCCGGTCCGCCTGGTGCCTAGCCACCTCGGCAGGGCCGGGGCGGCTGGCACCCTCATGTTGAGAGTGCTAACCGGAGATTATGCCGGAACTAGCACTCCGTCAACCAGAGTGCCAACCTGTCACGCCGGGGAGAATGCCTGGTGTGACCCCTGAACTCCTTGCTCTGCTGCAGACCCCGGAAGGTGAGCAGGCCCTGGCCGTGGCGACCGGGATGGGCGACGGCGAGCCGCTCGCCGCGGCCTCGGCCCTGCGGGCCCGGGGCTTCGGCGCGGAGCTGGCCGCAGCCGCACTCACCCAGGCTAGTTTGCGCCGCCGGGCGGCGATGAAATTCGGCCCGGACGCCGCCGGAATGTTCTTCACCCGGCACGGCCTGGAGCAGGCCACCCGGGCGGTGGTCGCGGATCGCCGGGCGGCCCGGCTGGTGGCGGCCGGCGTCACCAGCCTCGCCGATCTCGGTTGCGGCCTCGGCGCCGACGCGCTCGCCGCCGCGCGGCACGGGATCACGGTGTACGCGGTGGACGCCGACCCGGCCACCGCCGCCCTCGCCGCGGCGAATGCGCACGCCGCCGGCCTGGCCGACCGGATCACCGTGACCTGCGCCGACGCCACCACCGTCACGGTGGAGAGGTTCGACGCGGTCTTCGCCGATCCGGCCCGCCGGCAGAGCGGCCGCGGCCGGGTGTTCGACCCGAAGTCGTATTCGCCGCCCTGGGACTTCGTCGCCGGACTGGCCGGCCGGGTCCCCCGCACGGTGCTCAAGCTGGCCCCGGGGATCGACCACGGGCTGCTGCCGCCGGGCGCCGAGGGCGAGTGGGTGAGTGTCGGCGGCGACCTGGTGGAGGCGGCCTTCTGGTGCGGTCCGCTGGCCGCCGTGCCGCGCCGGGCGACCCTGGCCGGGGTCGGCGAGCTCACCGGCACGGGGGACCGGCGGGCCCCGGTCGGCCCGGTCGGCGCGTGGTTCTACGACCCCGATCCGGCGGTGGTCCGGTCGCACCTGGTGGCCGAGTTCGCCGAGCGGATCGGCGGGCGGCTGGGTGACCCGGAGATCGCCTACGTCTACACCGACGACCCGGTGGACACCCCGTTCGCCCGGCGGCTGGCGGTGACCGACGTGCTGCCGTTCTCGCTGAAGCGGCTGCGCGCGCTGTTGCGCGACCGCGGGGTGGGCACCCTGGAGATCCGCAAGCGGGGTTCGGCGCTCGTACCGGATCAGTTGCGCAAGGATCTGAAACTGTCCGGGCCGCAGGCCGCGGGCTTGGTCCTGACCCGGGTGGACGGTGCCCCCACGGTGTTGCTGACCGAGCACTCCTGAGGGCTCGGGGGTAGCGTGCGGTCATGCCGAAGAGGGCGGCCGGCACCCCGGCCACTGTGCTGCTGACCGCGCAGCGGGTGGCGCACACCCTGCACCCGTACCAGGTGTCGCCGGACGCGCCGAACTACGGCGCCCTGGTCGCGGCGGCTCTGGGCGTGGCGCCGGAGCGGGTGTTCAAGACGCTGGTGGCCGAGGTGGACGGTGCCCTGGTGGTCGGTGTGGTGCCGGTCACCGGCGAGCTCGACCTGAAGGCGCTGGCGCACGCGGCGGGCGGGAAACGGGCGGCGCTGGCCGACCGGGCGACGGCCGAGCGCAGCACCGGCTACGTCCGCGGCGGGATCAGTCCACTGGGTCAGCGCAGGCGACTGCCCACAGTGATCGACGACTCGGCGTTCGGTGCGGAGCCGATGTACGTCTCGGCCGGCCGCCGCGGTCTGCAGGTGAGCCTGGCGCCGGCCGACCTGGTCCGGTTGACCAGCGCCACCGTCGCGGCCATCCGGGCGTGACGGCTCGTCCCGCCGGCGCCGTGCGATGACCGTCAGGTTTGTCCGGCCGACCTTGCCGGATCCGGCTCCCTCGCGGCCGATTCTTACTTAGCGTTACGTCATGCGTTGGGGAACGCCACTTTCCGGGGCAGGTCGTACCGGTTCCGGCCCGGCCGTGTTGCGGGATTGTTATCCAGCGTTACGAGATAGATCTCCGCAGTGGCTTGTGTTCCAGGCCACCGTCGGAATACGTTGCCGGGCACAACAAACCGGTTCCTGATCCATCGGCGCCCAGGGGAGCGACACTCCCAGGCACGCACCACCCCTGAAAAATCCGAACGAAGGCCCGGATTTACCCCCCGAAAGGACATACGGAATGCGTAAGGGACTGTTCGCCCTTGCCGCGGTCGGCCTGCTGGCCACCGGAAGCATGGCCGCCTGTGGCGACAAGAAGGACGACACGACCCCGAGCTCGGGCGGCAGCAACGCCGCTTCGGCGGGCAAGGTCGGCGTCATCCTCCCCGACACCAAGAGCTCGGCTCGCTGGGCGACCGCGGACCTCAAGTACCTGACCGACGCGTTCAAGGCGGCCGGCGTCGACGCCGACATCCAGAACGCGCAGGGCGACAAGACCCAGTTCGCGAGCATCGCCGACGGCATGATCTCGAAGGGCGTCAAGGTCCTGGTCATCGTCAACCTGGACTCGGGTTCCGGTGCCGCGGTGCTGAAGAAGGCCAAGGACGCGGGTATCGCGACGATCGACTACGACCGTCTGACCCTCAACGGTGGCGCGGACTTCTACGTGTCCTTCGACAACACCAAGGTCGGCCAGCTGCAGGGCCAGGGCCTGGTCGACTGCCTGACCGCGGCCAAGGTCACCAAGCCGGTCATCGCCGAGCTCAACGGCTCGCCGACCGACAACAACGCCACGCTGTTCAAGCAGGGCTACGACTCGGTGCTCAAGCCGAAGTACGACTCGGGCGACTACGTCAAGGGCCCGGACCAGAGCGTTCCGGACTGGGACAACGCCCAGGGCGGCACCATCTTCGAGCAGATGCTGACCAGCAACAAGAACATCAAGGGTGTGCTGGCCGCCAACGACGGTCTCGGCAACGCGGCGATCTCGGTGCTGAAGAAGAACAAGCTGAACGGCCAGGTCCCGGTGACCGGCCAGGACGCCACCGTCCAGGGTCTGCAGAACATCCTCGCCGGCGACCAGTGCATGACGGTCTACAAGGCGATCAAGAAGGAGGCCGACGCGGCCTCCGCGCTGGCCATCTCGCTGGCCAAGGGCCAGGCGCCGACCACGGCGACCGGCAGCGTCACCGACCCGGAGTCGAAGAAGGACGTCAAGTCGGTCCTGCTCGACCCGCAGTCGATCACCAAGGCGAACGTCAAGGACGTCGTGGCGGACGGCTTCGTGACCAAGGAGGAGCTCTGCACCGCGGACTTCGCCAAGGCCTGCACCGACGCTGGCATCAGCTGACCATCGGCTGAACCAGCCCCCACCGTTTGACGGCTGAGGACGGCGCCGCCCACCTTGAGGTGGGCGGCGCCGGAGTCGGTTTCGCTGCCTCTCAGTGTCGAGGGGCGTCAGGCGCGCGATCCAACCGGTCACCGAGCGAAGGAGAACCATCCGTGGCCGCGACACCCCTACTGGAACTGCGCGGGATCAACAAGAGCTTCGGTCCCGTCCAGGTCCTGCACGACGTCGGACTCAACGTCTACCCGGGCGAGGTCACCGCCCTGGTCGGCGACAACGGCGCCGGTAAGTCCACCCTGGTCAAGTGCATCAGCGGTATCTACAACATCGACTCGGGCACGGCCGTCTTCGACGGCAAAGAGGTCGCCATCCACAGCCCCCGGGACGCGTCGGCTCTGGGCATCGAGGTCGTCTACCAGGACCTCGCGCTCTGCGACAACCTGGACATCGTCCAGAACATGTTCCTCGGCCGGGAGAAGAAGCGCGGCGTCGTCCTCGACGAGGCGACCATGGAGGAGATGGCCGGCGAGACGCTGCGCAGCCTCTCGGTACGCACCGTCAAGTCGCTGCGCCAGCTGGTCGCCAGCCTCTCCGGCGGTCAGCGGCAGACCGTGGCGATCGCCAAGGCCGTGCTCTGGAACAGCAAGGTCGTCATCCTCGACGAGCCGACCGCGGCCCTCGGCGTGGCGCAGACCGCGCAGGTGCTCGAGCTGGTCCGCCGGCTGGCCGACAACGGTCTCGGCGTCGTGCTGATCTCGCACAACATGAACGACGTCTTCGCCGTGTCGGACCGGATCGCCGCCCTCTACCTCGGCCGGATGGCCGCCCAGGTGAAGAGCTCCGATGTGACGCACTCCCAGGTCGTCGAGCTGATCACCGCCGGGCGCAGCGGCAACCTCGGTCTGCCGCCCGAGAAGCCCTCCGACTTCGTCGACATCACGCCGGGAGAAGAGCAGTGACCACCACGACCACCACCACGGCGGGTGGCATCCAGGCCGTCAAGCCGACGGTCAGCAGCCACATCCGCGACTACTGGGCCCGGGTGCGCGGTGGCGACCTCGGCACCCTGCCGGCCGTGCTCGGCCTGATCGTCCTCTCCCTGGTCTTCGGCGTGGCCCGCAGCGACACGTTCCTGAGCGGCCGCAACTTCGCCAACCTGTTCAACCAGGGCGCCGGCGTCATCTTCATCGCGATGGGCCTGGTCTTCGTCCTGCTGCTGGGCGAGATCGACCTGTCCGCCGGTTACACCAGCGGCGTCTGCGGCGCGATCATGGCGATCATGCTGACCGAGCACGGGCAGCCGGCCTACCTGGCGATCCCGGCCGCGATGCTCACCGGCGTCGTGATCGGCCTGCTCCTCGGCTCGCTGGTCGCCAAGGTCAAGATCCCGTCGTTCGTCGTCACCCTGGCCGCCTTCCTGGCCTTCCAGGGCGTGCTGCTGAAGCTGCTCGGCGAGGGCAAGAACATCTCGACCCGTGACGAGTTCGTCAACAGCCTCAACAACGACAACCTCTCGATCGGTCTGAGCTGGGGCTTCGCCGTCCTGGCGGTCGTGGTGTTCGCCGCGGTGCAGCTGAACCGGGTCCGGGCGCGGGCCAAGCGCGGCCTGATCACCGAGCCGATCGGCATCGTGCTGCTGCGCGTCGGCGGCCTGGCGGCCATCGTGCTGATCGCCACCGCGGTGCTCACCCAGGAGCGGGCGATCAACCCGGCGCTCAACTCGCTCAAGGGCGTGCCGATCGTCGTCCCGATCATCGTGGCGTTCCTCGTCATCTGGACGTTCGTGCTGGGCCGCACCACCTACGGCCGGCACGTCTACGCGGTCGGTGGCAACACCGAGGCGGCCCGCCGCGCCGGCATCCCGGTCGACGGGATCCGCATCTCGGTCTTCGTGATCTGCTCGTTCATGGCCTCGATCGGCGGCATCATGCTGGTCAGCCGGGCCACCTCGGTCGACCCGAACACCGGCGGCAGCAACATCCTGCTGTACGCGGTGGGCGCCGCGGTGATCGGCGGCACCAGCCTCTTCGGTGGCAAGGGCAGGGTGATCAACGCGGTGATCGGTGGCGCGGTGATCGCGGTGATCGACAACGGCATGGGCCTGATGGGGTACCAGCCGGGCACCAAGTACATCTTCACCGGTCTGATCCTGCTGCTCGCCGCGAGCGTCGACGCGCTGGCCCGCCGCAGGGCGGCCGCCTCGGGCAACCGGTGAGTCGGAGCCGGGGGCGGGGGTCGGCGAGCTGATGCGCGCCGGCCCCAGCCAGGAAGAGGTTCGCCGCCACAATCTCGGGACGCTGTTGCGGTACGTGCACATGCACGGCGCCACCTCCCGGGCGGAACTCACCACCCGGCTCGGCCTCAACCGCAGCACCATCGGGGCACTCACCGCCGAGCTGATCAGCGCTGGTCTGGTCAGCGAGGCGGTGCCGAAGGAGACCGGCCGGGCCGGACGGCCGTCACTGGTCGTCCGGCCCGAGTCGGACACGGTCTTCGCGTACTCGCTCAGCATCGAGGTGGATCGGCTGCGCGCCGCCCGGGTCGGGCTGGGCGGGCAGATCCTGGAGCAGTACGAGACCGTCCGGCCGCCCGGGATGAGCGCGGACGAGGCGGTCGAGCCGCTGGCCCGGTTCGTCCGGGCGATGCACGACCAGGTGAGCGACGACGCCCGCTGCGTGGGCAGCGGTCTCGCGGTGGCCGGCATGGTGCGCCGCGAGGACGGCATGGTCCGGCTGGCGCCGACCATCGGCTGGGTGGAGGAGCCGGTCGGCGCCGCGCTGCGGTCCGAGCTCGGCGCACCCGGGCGGCTCAGCATCGGCAACCACGCGGACGTCTGCGCGCTCGCCGAACACGCGCGCGGCGCGGCGGTCGGCTGCGACAACGTCATCTACCTGTACGGCGATGTCGGCGTCGGCGCGGGCATCGTGGCCGGCGGACGGCGGGTCACCGGGCACGGCGGGTACGGCGGCGAGGTCGGCCACATGGTGGTCAACCCGTACGGCCGGCCCTGCGATTGCGGTTCCCGCGGCTGCTGGGAGACCGAGATCGGCGAACACGCGCTGCTGCGGCTGTCCGGCCGGGCCGACCGCACCGGACGCGACGTGGTGCTGGAGGTGGTGGACGCCGCGGTCCGCGGGGACAGCCAGGCGCAGCACGCGCTGCGGCACGTCGGCGACTGGATCGGGTTCGGCGTCGGCAACCTGGTCAACATCTTCAACCCGGAGGTGGTGATCTTCGGGGGCACGCTGCGCGACGTCTATCTGGTCGCGGCCGCCCAGATCCGCAGCCGGCTCAACTCGGTCGGGCTGCCGGCCTGCCGGGAGCACGTCCGGCTGCGCACCCCGGAGCTCGGCGCGGACGCCGCCCTGATCGGCGCGGCCGAACTCGCCTTCGAGCACCTGCTCGACGACCCGCTGATCAGCTGAACGCCCGATCACCCGGGACGCGCGAACGGCCCCGGAAGCTCTATGCTGCCGCGCATGCCCCCGCACCACCCCGTCCTGGATCCCGCCGTCGCGTACCCGAAGATCAATGAACTCCGGGCCGCACTCGACGCGCGGGACTGGACCGCCTGCCGCGCCCTGCTGGACGCGGCGGAGCCGGTGGAGCGGGGCTTCCTGATCGACGCCGCCGCGGAGGCCGCCGAGGTGGCCGGGTTCCTGCGCGGGGTGCGCACCGCCGATCCGGCGGACAGCACCGCGGCGGCGCTGCTCGGCCGGCATCTGACCGTGGTCGCCGGCTCCGCCGAACGCTGGCGGGCCGCCGAGATCGAGCTGATCGACGCGGCCGCCCGCGCCCCGGACGATCCGGCCGTCTGGGCCGCCCGGCTGGGCACCGCCCGCCTCCTCGGCCTGGGGCAGTCCGAGGCTCGCCGCCGCTACGACCGGCTGGCCGCAATCGATCCGCACTTCCTGCCCGGGCAGTCCGGGTTCGCGCGGCAGCTGTGTCCGCAGTGGGGCGGTGACTGGGACCGGGCGCACGAGTTCGCCCGGTCGGCCGCCGAGGCCGCGCCGCCCGGCTCGCTGAGCCACGTGCTGATCGCCGAGGTGCACATCGAGCACTGGCTGGCGCTGCGGGACACCGCGGCCCGGCGCACCTATCTGGCCGCCGACGCGGTGCGCTCCGGGCTCTACGACGCCGCGAAGAGCTCGGTCTGGCACGCCGACTTCCGGCGTACGCACGGCTGGGTGCACGTGATGAACGTCTTCGCGGTGGCCTTCGCGCTGCTCGACGACATGCCCGCGGTGGCCTCGCTGTTCACCGCCCTGGACGGTCTGGCCACCGGGTGGCCGTGGTCCTGCCTCGGCGACCCGGTCACCGTGATCAGCCAGTACGCCGAGCGCGCGCTGCCGGACGGAGGTGCCGCATGATCACCCGGCTCGAGGTGGACGGGGTGCCGGCCGTGCTCTCGCCGACCACCGGCCCGATGCACGCCGGCCTGGTCTTCCGGGTCGGGGTGGCGGACGAGCCGCTGCCCCGCCGCGGCGTCACCCGGCTGGTCGAGCACCTGGTGCTGGACGGCCCGGGCGCCACCGGGCGGCAGCACCAACCGATGACCGGCGCCGAGCACACGTTCTTCCACGTGCGCGGCGACGCCGACGAGATCACCACCTTCCTCACCGGGGTCTGCGACGCCCTGCGCGAGCCGCCGGTCGACCGGCTGGAGCAGGTCCGGGACCGCCTCAGGGAACACCGGGAGCAGGGCGACCCGCTGGCCCTGTGGCGGCACGGCGCCCGCGATTTCGGCGCCGCCGGCTATCCCGAGTGGGGTCTCGACGGGCTCACCGCCGAGCAGCTGCGGGATTGGATCGCGCGCTACTTCACCCGGGAGAACGCGGCCCTCTGGGTCGCCGGCGAACAGATCCCGGCCGGTCTGAAACTGCACCTGCCGCCGGGCGAGCGACGGCCGGCGCCGGTCCCGTCCTCGGCGCTGCCGATCACCCCGGCCTGGTTCGAGGGCTCGGGCGACGAGCTGGCCTGGGACGCGGTGGTGACCCGGGCGCCGCGCGCCGCGGTCTTCGCCAACGTGCTGGAGCGGCACATGGTCCGCGAGCTCCGGCAGCGGGACGCCGTCTCCGGCCCGGTGCGCACCGACTACCAGCCGCGGGCCGGCGGCACCGCCCGGATCGTCGCGCATGCCGAGGCGCTGCCGGGCCGGCGCGAGGCGGCGCTCGGCTCGCTGGCCGACGTGCTGGCCGCGATGCGGGTCGGCCGGATCGACCCGGCGGACGTGGCCACCGTGGTGCGGCTCACCGCGGACGGCCTGGCCGAGGCGGACACCCGCGGCGGGCGGCTGCCCGGGCAGGCGTTCAACCTGCTGGCCGGGCGCGAGCTCAAGGATCTGGACGAGGCGGTCGCCGAGGTGCGCGCGGTCACGCCGGAGCAGGTCGCCGAGGTGGCCGCCGCGGCGTACGGCAACGGGCTGCTGATGACCCCGGCCGGCACCGGTGCCGGCTGGGCGGGCTACACCGCCGGGCCGACCCGCTCCGAGTCGGCGGTCACCGGCCGGGTGCACCGGGCGGTCAACGACCCCCGGCACCACCTGGTGGCCGGTGCCGGGGGACTGAGCCACGTGGCCGGCGGGACGGCCGCCACGGTGCGCTACGACGAGTGCGCCGCGATGCTCGTCTGGCCGGACGGTGCGCGCCATCTGATCGGGCCGGACGCGATCACGGTCCGGGTCGAGCCCTCGCTGCTGCGCGCCGGTACCCGGCTGACCCGGGAGGCCGACGCGCAGGTGCCGGCCGACCGGTGGATCACCATGCCGGTCCGGGAGCAGATCCCGCAGCCGCCACCCCGGCAGCGCCGCCCGCTCCGCGAGGTGCTCCGCTTCCCGCGCCGGAGACAGCCCTGATGATCACCGAACGGGAGATCGGCGGCATTCCCGCCCTGCTCGCCCCGGCCACCGGGCCGATGCACGCCGGCCTGGTCTTCCGGGTCGGGCATGCCGACGAGCCGCTGGCCAAGCGGGGTATCACGCACCTGATCGAGCATCTCGCACTGTTCTCGTTCGGGGTGGCCGACTACCACTACAACGGCGCCACCGGGGTGGAGTACACGTACTTCCACATGCAGGGCGCCGAGGCGGACATCGTCACCTTCCTCAACGGGGTCTGCGCCGGCCTGCGCGAGCTGCCGATGTCGCGGCTCCCGGTGGAGAAGGAGATCCTGCGCACCGAGGAGAACGGTCGCGGCGAGAGCCCGGCCGGCCCGCTCGGGCTGTGGCGGCACGGCGCCCGGGACTACGGCATGCCGGCCTTCCCGGAGTGGGGCCTGACCGGACTCACTCCGGACGACCTGCGCGACTGGGTGGCCCGCTGGTTCACCGCGGAGAACGCGGCCCTGTGGATCGCCGGCCCGGGCGTGCCGGACGGCCTCGACCTGCGGCTGCCGCACGGCGAACGCCGGCCGGCCCCGGCCCCGTCGAACGCGCTGCCCTGTCGTCCCGCCTACTTCGCCGGCCCGGAGAACGTGGTCGCCTGGAACGCCGCGGTGCCCCGGCAACCGGCCGCGGCGGTGCTGGCCGGCGTGCTGGAGCGGGCGCTGTTCCGCTCGCTGCGTCAGGAGAGCGGACTGTCCTACACGGTGCAGGCCGACTTCGAATCGCGGGGCGACGGCGCGATGGTGATCACCGCGGCCGCCGACGCGCTGCCGGAGAAGCAGGAGGCGGTGCTCCGCGGGTTCGTCGAGGTGCTGGAGGTGGCCCGGGACGGCGGCTTCGCACCGGCCGAGATCACCGCCGTGGTCAACCAGCGCTGCGAGGACCTGGCCCGGGCCGAGGAGGCCGGTGCCCGGCTGCCCGCGCAGGTGTTCAACCTGCTGGCCGGCCGCCGGGTGCGGCAGCTCGACGAGGCGCTGGCCGAGCTGCGCGAGGTCACCCCGGCCGACGTCGCGGTGGCCGGCCGCCTCGCGGTCGCCGACGGCCTGTTGATGACGCCGGGGCGGACGACCGCCGAGTGGGCCGGGTACACCGCCGCGCCGGAGTGCTCCACCGAGGCGGTGACCGGCGCCGAGTACCGCCTGCTCGACCCGGAGCGCCCGGGGGACCGGCTGATCGCCGGGACGCACGGAATCAGCCTGGTCGGCGACGCGTCGACCGTCACCGTCCGGTACGACGGCCTCGCCGGCGTGCTCTCCTGGCCGGACGGTGCCCGCCGGTTCATCGGCCACGACGGTATCCAGGTGCACGTCGAGCCGACCCTGGTGGACGGTGGTCCGGCGCTGGTCGCGGCGTTGGACACCGGGGTGCGGCCGGAGCAGCGGGTCACCATGGCGGCCCGCGACCCGGCCCGGATCCCGCATCCGCCCGCGCCGCCGGCACCGCCGCCCCGGGACCCGCGCCGCACCGAGCGGATCTGGCGCCTGAGTTTCGCCGCGGTCGGCCTGATCGGGCTGGTGACGCTGCGGCTCCTGGCCCCGCCGGTGGCCGCCGCGTTCTTCGCGATCGCGCTGATCGTGGTGTTCGCGGTGTATCGGATCCTCGGTAGGTGACGTTCAGCTTCACGGTGCAGGATGGCGCGGTGAGGCATTCGATTCGGGCCGGTCTGGCCGGCGTTGCGGCGGCCGCGGCCGCGCTCGGGGTGGCCGAGCTGCTGGCGGTGCTGGCCGGCCCGCGCTCGGCGCCGCTGGTGGCGGTCGGCGGGGTGGTGGTCGATCACGTCCCGGCCCCGGTCAAGGACTTCGGCATCGCGGTTTTCGGCACCCACGACAAGATCGCGCTGCTCACCGGCACGGCGATCCTTCTCGGGCTGTACGCGTTCGGCGTCGGCGTCCTGGCCCGCCGCTCCTGGCCGCTGGCCGCCGCCGGGATCGCGCTGTTCGCGGTGATCGGCGCGGCCGCCGCGGTGACCCGTCCGGGCGCCGGCCCGGGTGCCGCGCTTCCGTCGCTGCTCGGTGCCGGGCTGAGCTTCCTGGTGCTGCGCCACCTGCTGCGGGTCGGCGCCCTCCCGGAGGCGGCGGGTCGCCGGCAGTTCCTCAAACAGGCCGGGATCGTCGTCGCGGTCGCCGCCGGTGGCGGGCTGGCCGGGCGCTGGCTGACCAGCCGCGGGGTGGCCACCCAGGCGCGGGACGAGCTGCGCCTGCCGGCGGCCGGCGAGCCGACCCCGGTCGTCCCGCCCGGGGCCCAGGTCGAGGGCGCGGTGCCGTACGTGACGCCGAATCCCGACTTCTACCGGATCGACACCGCCCTGGTCACCCCGCAGGTCGACCCGGCCACCTGGCGTCTGCGGATCCACGGCATGGTCCGCAACCCGATCACCATCACCTGGGCCGACCTGCTGAAACGCCCGATGATCGAGCGGTATGTGACGCTTGCCTGCGTCTCCAACGAGGTGGGCGGCGACCTGATCGGCAACGCGCTGTGGCTGGGCACCCCGATCAAGGCGCTGATCGACGAGGCCGATCCCCTGCCCGGTGCCGACCAGGCGGTGCAGCGGTCGACCGACGGCTGGACGTGTGGCACGCCGACCGCGGTGCTGCGCGACGGGCGCGACGCGCTGCTGGCGATCGGGATGAACGGCGAGCCGCTGCCGGTCGACCACGGATTCCCGGTCCGGATGGTCGTTCCCGGACTCTACGGTTATGTCTCGGCCTGCAAGTGGATCACCGAGATCGAGCTCACTCAATTCGCTGACTTCGATGCCTACTGGGTGCCGCGCGGCTGGGCGGCGCAGGCCCCGATCAAGACCCAGTCGCGGATCGACACGCCCCGCGACGGCGCCTCCCGCAAACCCGGCCCGGTGGTGGTCGCCGGGGTGGCCTGGGCGCAGCACCGCGGGATCGCCAAGGTCGAGGTGCAGGTCGACGACGGTCCGTGGGAGGTGGCCGCGCTGGCGCCGGCGGTCTCCGACGACACCTGGCGGCAGTGGACGCACACCTGGACGGCGACCTCCGGGCGGCACGTCCTGCGGGTCCGGGCGACCGACCTGGACGGCGCCACGCAGACCTCCGAGCGAGCCGATCCGGCTCCGGACGGGGCCACCGGATGGCACCGTGTGACGGTCTCCGTCAACTAGTTGAAAGCCGCACTTTCGGTCCGACACGAAATTACAAGTCGCTCATACGGTGGCTTGCATGTCCACCGATGCGGTTGAAGAACCGCTGAACCACTCGACACGGCCCCCCGGGGAGGACCGTGTCGCCAGTCGTGTGGTGATGCCGCGCGCCGGGCGGTCTCAGGCCGCCGGTGCCTGCCTCTGCGCGGGCACGGCCGATTTGTGGGGCCGGCCGAGGCGTGCCTCGAGCCGGGCCAGGTCGACCCGTCCGTGACGATCGGCCAGATCCTCCCAGCCGACCGCGAGCAGCCGCAGCCGCTCCGATTCGCTGAACCCTCCCCAGACCCCGTACGGCTCGCGCACCGCGAGGGCGTGGGCGGCGCACTCGGCCCGCACCGGGCACGCGCCGCACATCGTCTTGGCTTTCGCCTCACGGCGATTGCGGGACGACCCCCGCTCGCCGTCCGGGTGGAAGAACTGTGCACTGTCCCGGCCGCGGCAGAGCCCCAGGCGCTGCCAGTCCCAGAGATCGGCGATCGGGCCGGGCAGCCTGCGAACGTTCGACATCAACACCCTCCTCACCGCGCGGCACCGCGGATTGGTCGACTTGGGGGCCCGACGCAGGCCTCACGCGGGTGTACCCCGGCAGTAGCCGGCTCACACGCACCACGTCGATGTCTTCGCGTGCGCAGTGGCAAAGAGGTGGCAAGTCATACCTTTCTTTCCCGTTTTTTCCATCTAAAGCGCGTAATGCTGCGGCCCTCGCGTGATCTCCTCTGAGAGAGAAGGAGGATCACTGTGCGTACCGTCCTCGTGTGCGTCCGAACCCCGCTGGCGGCCCAAACCGTCGCGTCGACCGCGGCCCGGCTCGGCATGACCGGCGTCGTCCGGACCGCGGTCAGCGAGACCGAGGCCATGATCCGACTGGCGGAACGGCCGGCCGAAGTGGTCCTGGCCGACACCGCCGTGACCCGACCCGACAGTGTCGGCTTCACCCGGCGCGTCCTCGCCCGCGCCCCGCAGGCCCAGGTGGTGCTCTTCGGGGCGGAAGACCCCCGGGTGGCGGCCGCGGCCGTCGCCGCCGGCGCCCGCGGTGTGATCCGCGGCGTCGAGCACGACCTGGTCAGCGTCGTCGCCAAGGCGCTGCTCCTGTTGCTGTTGCCGGTGCGCCCGCAGGGCATGCCGATCAACGGCAACGCGCAGCCGGCCACGGTGGCCGGCGGAATGCGCAACAACAACTCGCCCGCCGCCCGCGGGGCGTACCAGAACGGCGGGATCGGCATGGGCGCGCCCAACGCGGCGGCCGTCCCGGCGATGCTGCCGAACTCGCCGATGGTCCCGGTGCAGCGCGGCGACGCACCGATCGACCCGGCGACCGGCCGGCCGATGGTGGCCTGGCCGGGCAACGAGGCGATGGCCGACGGTGCGCCGGCCGGGCGGCGGCTGACGCTGACCGAGCGTGAGCTGCAGGTGCTGCGCGGAATGGCGGACGGCAAGAGCAACGCGGAGATCGGGCGGGAGTTGTTCGTCTCCGAGGACACGGTGAAGACGCACGCGCGGCGCCTGTTCCGCAAGCTCGGTGCACGGGATCGGGCGCATGCGGTGGCGGCGGGCTTCCGCGCCGGCCTGGTGGCATGACGCCGACGGCCGGCGAGGGGACTCCCTCGCCGGCCGTTCTCACCAGCCAAGATCAAGTTCAAGGTCTTCATATGCGCAGGTCCAGCGGGGTGCAGATCGCATGCTCCCGCGCGGGCCGGGCGCAATGATCTGGCCGCTGCGCGTCCAGAGCGATCATCGCGCCCTTCACGGCCCGTGGCTGGTCACCGCAAAGCAGACCCGGCGTGTGCGAGCCCGATCGGGACGGCGACCGCGCGGCCGGCACGCCAGCCGCCTGGCCAATATGGTTTTGATCTGGCGGTCGTCACCAGCCGCGGACGTCGCCCTTTCGGGTTTCGCGTTCTGGGCGCGCCAGCGCCCTGCGAAGCCCGGAAGGGTCCCCGCGGGAGCGACGATCAGTGATCAGCGCGGACCGTGGCAAAAACGAATTCGATCTTCAAAGAACTTGATCTTCGCGGGGTGACCTGGACGACCGATGACGTGGGGTGATCTGGACGACCGGTGACCACCGACGGACCGCTAGTTCTCGTCGTTGCCCTCGGTCAGGGTGTCGTGGACGCCATCGGCGTAGCCTCGCGCGTACTCCCAAGTCACGTAGTGATCCGGATCGGGGTCGTAGGCGGGCTCGTGCACCCGGGGGCGGCCGCTGCTCAACAGGTGGCGCAGGTTGCCGCGGAGCAGATCCCAGTCGAAGTAGTGCGGCTCGTGGCAGTCCTCACACTCGATGACCAGACCACGGATGCCGGTCGGGCTCAGCAGGGCCTGATAGATCTCCAGGTCGGAGAGGTCCTCCAGGACGTCCTGCCGCTCATCCTCGGACAGCGGCTCACTCTCGGCCTCCTCCTGGAGGTCGTCGAGTTCCGCTGCCGGGTCGGCGGGGTCGCCGTTGAACGGGTCGATCGGCTCTTCTTGCACCCCCATACCGTACTCACCCCACGGGGGAGTGTGCTGGCCCGCACGTTCTGTCCGCCGCCAGGGTGCCGCGTCCGGGATGGGTAGGATGATGAACTCCGCCTCTTGCCTAGGGATGATCTGTGGAAACTGACAGCGCTCGCACCGTTCCCCTCGGTCTGACGTTCGACGACGTGCTGCTGCAGCCGGGTGAGTCGGACGTGGTGCCCAGCCGGGTCAACACCGTCACGCGGCTGACCCGCAACGTGGAGCTCTCCATCCCGCTGCTCTCGGCCGGCATGGACACGGTCACCGAGGCGCGGATGGCGATCGCCATGGCCCGGCAGGGCGGCATCGGCGTGCTGCACCGCAACCTGTCGGTGGAGGACCAGGCGGCCCAGGTCGACCTGGTGAAGCGTTCCGAGTCCGGCATGATCACCAACCCGATCACCTGCGGGCCGGACGACACGCTGCGCCAGGTCGACGCGCTGTGCGGGCGGTACCGGATCTCCGGCGCCCCGGTCGTCGACGGGCAGGGCGTGCTGGTCGGCATCGTCACCAACCGGGACATGCGCTTCGTCAGCGACCTGGATGCCAAGGTGCGCGACGTGATGACCAAGGCGCCGCTGATCACCGCCCCGGTCGGGGTCGGCAAGGACCAGGCGCTCGAACTGCTGGCCAGGCACAAGGTGGAGAAGCTGCCGCTGGTCGACGAGAACGGGCACCTGCGCGGCCTGATCACCGTCAAGGACTTCACCAAGAGCGAGCAGTTCCCCAACGCGGCCAAGGACCCGCAGGGCCGGCTGCGGGTGGCGGCCGCGGTCGGGGTCGGCGACGACTCCTACAAGCGGGCCCGGGCCCTGGTCGACGCCGGTGTCGACGTGGTGATCGTGGACACCGCGCACGGGCACCAGCGGGCCGTGCTGGAGATGGTGGCCCGGCTGAAGAAGGACGTGGCGGTCGACATCGTCGGTGGCAACGTGGCGACCTACGCGGGCGCCAAGGCGCTGGTGGAGGCGGGCGCCGACGCGGTCAAGGTGGGTGTCGGGCCGGGCGCGATCTGCACCACCCGGATCGTCGCGGGTGTGGGTGTGCCGCAGATAACCGCGATCATGGAGGCGGCCCGGGCGTGCGCGCCGGCCGGTGTCCCGGTGATCGGCGACGGCGGCATCCAGTACAGCGGCGACATCGCCAAGGCGATCGTGGCCGGGGCCAGCACGGTGATGCTGGGCAGCCTGCTGGCCGGCTCCGAGGAGAGCCCCGGCGAGCTGATCTTCATGAACGGCAAGCAGTTCAAGTCGTACCGGGGGATGGGCTCGCTCGGCGCGATGCAGTCCCGGGGTCAGGCCAAGTCGTACTCCAAGGACCGGTATTTCCAGCAGGATGTGAACGAGGACAAGCTGGTGCCCGAGGGCGTCGAGGGTCAGGTGCCCTATCGTGGTCCTCTGTCCAGGGTGGCGCATCAGCTCATCGGCGGGCTGCGCGCGGCCATGGGCTACGTGGGCGCGGAGACCATTCCCGATCTTCAGGAGCGGGGACAGCTCATCCGGATCACTGCGGCGGGTCTCAAGGAGTCCCACCCGCACGACATCCAGATGACGGTCGAGGCCCCCAACTACCACTCCCGCTAAATAGAGGATCTGAAACCCCGATGCGTGACGTAGTGGAGATCGGCCTCGGTAAGACCGCCCAGCGCGGCTACCACCTGGATGACATCGCGATCGTGCCGAGCCGGCGGACCCGGGACGTCGACGACGTCTCGACCGAGTGGAAGCTCGACGCGTACCCGTTCAAGATCCCCTGCGTCGCGCACCCCTCGGACGCCACCCAGAGCCCGGATTCGGTGATCGCCCTGGGCCGCCTCGGCGGCCTGGGCGTGCTCAACGCCGAGGGCCTCTGGACCCGCTACGAGGACCCCAGCAAGATCCTTGAGGAGCTGGCCTCGCTGGACGAGGAGGCGGACGCCACCAAGCGGCTGCAGGAGGTGTATGCCGAGCCGATCAAGCCGGAGCTGATCGGCGAGCGGGTCCGGCAGATCCGCGAGGGCGGCGTGACCGTGGCCGTCCGGGTGTCGCCGCAGCACACCCTGGCACTCGCCCCGGTGATCCTGGACGCCGGCGTCGACCTGTTGGTCATCCAGGGCACCCTGGTCTCGGCCGAGCACGTGTCGACCACCGACGAGCCGCTGAACCTCAAGGAGTTCATCGCCGACCTCGACCTGCCGGTGATCGTCGGCGGCTGCACCGACTACAAGACCGCCCTGCACCTGATGCGTACCGGTGCGGCCGGCGTGATCGTCGGGGTCGGCGCGGACGAGTGGTCGACCACCGACACGGTGCTCGGCATCCGGGTGCCGATGGCCACCGCGATCGCGGACGCCGCCGCGGCCCGCCGCGACTACCTGGACGAGACCGGCGGCCGTTACGTGCACCTGATCGCCGACGGCGGGATCGCGACCTCCGGCGACATCGCCAAGGCGATCGGCTGCGGCGCCGACGCGGTGATGCTGGGCGAGCCGCTGTCGCTGGCCGAGGGCGCCCCGGCCGGCGGCGCCTGGTGGCACTCGGCGGCCAGCCACCCCGCCCTGCCGCGCGGTGGTTTCTGCATCGCCGGCGAGCCGGACGGTTCTCTGGAGCAGCTGCTCTACGGCCCGGCCGACCGCGCCGACGGTCAGCTCAACCTGTTCGGCGGCCTGCGTCGCGCGATGGCCAAGTGCGGCTACCGCGACGTCAAGGAGTTCCAGAAGGTCGCCCTGGTCCTCGACCGGCAGTAGGGCTTCACGGGGCCGGGGGCTTCCCGGTTCCGTAGAGCCAGGCGTGGAAGAAGTCTTTCAGGTCCTTGCCGGACGTCTGTTCGGCAAGGGCGATGAACTGCTCCGTGGTGCCGTTGCCGTCCCTGTGGGCGGCGGGCCACGCGGTGAGCAGCTTCAGGAAGGCGTCGTCGCCGATCGTCCGGCGCAGGGCGTAAACCGTCATCGCCCCCCGCTGGTAGACCGCCGATCCGAAGAGGTGCGCCGGGCCCGGGTCCCCGGTCGGCTGGGTCCAGTCCGTCGACGAGTACGCGATGATGAACTCCTGCTGCGCGGTGCGGCCGCCGTCGTGCTCGGCCCACAGCCATTCGGCGTAGGTCGCGAACCCCTCGTTGAGCCAGATGTCCTGCCACCGTCGCAGGGAAACGCTGTCGCCGAACCACTGGTGGGCCAGCTCGTGGGCGACCACCCCGGCGTTCTCGTCCTTGGTGAAGAAGTCACCGCCGTACACCGGCCGGGACTGGGTCTCCAGCGCGTACCCGATCCGGCTGTCGGTGACGATCACCCCACCGTAGGCGTCGAACGGGTACGGCCCGAACAGCCCGGCCAGGAAATCCGCGATCTCGCCGGTGCGGGCCAGTGCCCTGGCCCCGGGGCTGGTGGCCGGCACCGACTCGGGCACCGCGACGATCATCGGCTTGCCGTCGTGGGTGCCGGTGGTGACCCGGTAGTGCCCGATCACCACGGTGGACAGGTAGCTGGCCATCGGCGCGGACTCGGCCCAGTGCCAGGTGGTCCAGCCCCCGTGGCGGTCCGTCGTCCCGGGCACCCCGTTGCTGATCACCTGCAGTCCGTCCGGCACGGTCATCGCCAGGCGGAAGGTGGCCTTGTCCGACGGGTGGTCGTTCACCGGATACCAGGTGCTGGCCGATTCGGGCTGGCCCAGCGCGATGCCGCCGTCGGCGGTGCGGATCCAGCCGCCGTTGCCGAGCGCCTTGTTCTCCAGCTGGTCGGGTTCGCCGGAATACTCGACGACGACGGTGAACCGCCGCCCGGACGGGATCCCGGTGGCCGGGGTGACGACCAGCTCGTTGCCGGCCGTCTCGGCGGTCGCCGCGGCGCCGTCCACGGTGATCTTCGAGGCGGTCAGGTGGGCCAGGTCGAAGTCGAAGCGGGACAGGCTCTGGGTGGCGGTCGCGGTGATCGTCGCCCGGCCGCCCAGCTGACCGCTGCCCGGGTCGTAGCGCAGGTCCAGGTCGTATCCGGCCACGTCGTAGCCGCCGTTGCCGTACGTCGGGAAGTAGGGGTCACCGGCCCCGATCGCACCGGCCGTGAAGGCCGCGGCCCCGGAGGACCGGCAGCCACCGGCGATGAGCAGGACCGCCAGCACGGCGACCGGACCCCGTCGTCTCATGCCTCAAGACATTACGTTCATCCCTTGTCGACCATCCCGGGGTGCGCTTTCAGGTACGCCGCAATGGTGCCCGCGGCGACCGCGGAGAGGAAGCCGCGGGCCTCCGCGTTCAGCGCCTCGCCCAGGTAGCCGCTGCCACTGCCGACGCCGCCGCCGTCCAGCTGAACCATGGTCACCGAGGACGGGGTGAGGTCACGCAACGCGTACGCGTAGTCGATCGGTTGTCGTCCGCCGACCGTGACCAGCGTCTTCCCGAGGGCGGTGATGACCGGCTGAAGTTTCGCCGGGTCGCTGAGGCCCTCGCCGAGCGCCTTGTCGAGGATCGCCTCGACCATCTGCCGCTGATGGCGCTGCCGGTCGTAGTCGCCGTTCGGCAGGCCGTAGCGCTGCCGGGCGTAGTCGATCGCCTGCCAGCCGACCAGGTGCCGCTTACCGGGCAGGTAGACGGCCTGCGGCCCGGTGTAGTCGTGGCCGCTCAGCTTGCGCAGTGTGCCGTCCGGTCGCCGGTGCCGCGACTTCACCTTCTGGTCGATCGTCATGTCGATCCCGCCCAACTCGTCGACCAGCCGGTCGAGGCCGCCGAAGTTGAGGATCGCGCCGGCCTGGAAGGTCCTGATCCCGGTGTACGCGCTGATCGTCCGGGTCAGCAGGTCGTAGCCGTTCGCCACGTTCTTGGCGGTCCGACCGGGGATCCGCGAGCCGAACGCCATCGCCTCGGTGAGCTTGTGCCTGCCGCCCGGGAAGCCGGCCTTCGGATAGGCCGGGACCTGGACGAGCAGGTCCCGGGGGAGGGAGTAGAGGTAGGCGGACTTCAGCCCGGCGTCGACGTGCAGCAGCATGATCGCGTCGGAGTGCGGCTCCCAGCCGGGCTCGGTGATCCGGGTGTCGACGCCGGCCAGCACCAGATCGAGCGGGCCGGTGAGGTCGGCGCCCGGGGAGGGCGCCGGCGCGGCGCTCGGCGTCGACTCCGGGATCGGCGCCGTGGACGCGGCCGGGGCGGCGGCGCCGGAGTGCCGGCAGGCGGCGACCGTCATCCCGAGCACGGCGACCACCACGGCTCGCGCGATCCTGCCTGTCCGCATGATCCGACCCTAGAGCAGCCCGGCGAGGGTGCTCAATGGCCGTGTGCAGGGCCGTCGGTAAACTCGCGGGGTGAGTACCCCGCGTCCCGTCCTCGTCGTCGACTTCGGCGCCCAGTACGCCCAGTTGATCGCCCGCCGGGTCCGTGAGGCCCGTGTCTACTCGGAGATCGTGCCGAGCTCGATGCCGGTCGCCGAGATGCTGGCGAAGAATCCCGCCGCGATCATCCTGTCCGGCGGCCCGTCCAGCGTCTACGAGCCGGGCGCGCCCACGCTCGACGCCGGCCTGTTCGACAGCGACGTGCCGGTCTTCGGCATCTGCTACGGCTTCCAGGCGATGGCTCAGGCGCTCGGCGGCACGGTCGCGCACACCGGCTCCCGGGAGTACGGGCGGACCCTGCTCACCGCGCAGGGCGGCTCGCTGCTCCGCGACCTGCCGGCCGACCTGCCGGTCTGGATGAGCCACGGGGACAGCGTCTCGGTCGCCCCGTCCGGCTTCATGGTCACCGCGTCCACGCCCGGCGCTCCGGTCGCCGCGTTCGAGGACCTCACCGCCCGGCGTGCCGGCGTGCAGTTCCACCCCGAGGTGGCGCACACCGAGCAGGGCCAGGAGATGCTCAAGCGCTTCCTGTACGACATCGCCGGCATCGAGCCCACCTGGACCCCGGGCAACATCATCGAGGACCAGGTCGCCCTGATCCGTCAGCACGTGGGGGACAAACAGGTCATCTGCGGCCTCTCCGGCGGCGTCGACTCGGCGGTCGCCGCGGCCCTGGTCCACAAGGCCATCGGTGACCAGCTCACCTGCGTCTTCGTCGACCACGGCCTGCTGCGCGCCGGCGAGCGCGAGCAGGTGGAGAAGGACTACGTCGCGGCCACCGGCATCCGGCTGGTCGTCGTCGACGCCGAGGAGCAGTTCCTCGGCCACCTCAAGGACGTCACCGACCCGGAGCAGAAGCGGAAGATCATCGGCCGCGAGTTCATCCGGACGTTCGAGGCGGCGGCCCGCGACCTGGACGCCGAGCGGCACATCGAGTTCCTGGTGCAGGGCACCCTCTACCCGGACGTGGTGGAGTCCGGCGGCGGCACCGGCACGGCGAACATCAAGTCGCACCACAACGTCGGCGGGCTCCCCGACGACCTGCAGTTCGCGCTGATCGAGCCGTTGCGCACGCTGTTCAAGGACGAGGTGCGCGCGCTCGGTGCCGAGCTCGGGCTGCCCGAGGCGATGGTGCAGCGGCACCCGTTCCCCGGCCCGGGTCTGGCCATCCGGATCATCGGTGCGGTCGACCGGGAACGGCTGGACCTGCTGCGCCAGGCCGACCTGATCGCCCGCGAGGAGCTGACCGCGGCCGGCCTCGACCGCGACGTGTGGCAGTTCCCGGTGGTGCTGCTGGCCGACGTGCGCAGCGTGGGCGTGCAGGGTGACGGCCGCACCTACGGCCACCCGGTGGTGCTGCGCCCGGTCTCCTCCGAGGACGCGATGACGGCGGACTGGTCGCGCCTGCCCTACGACCTGATCGCCAAGATCTCGAACCGGATCACCAACGAGGTCCGCGAGGTCAACCGGGTGGTGCTGGACGTCACGAGCAAGCCGCCGGGCACCATCGAGTGGGAGTGACGCCCAGTAGTGGATCAATCGCCCAGGGCGGCTAAATCCGCCCTGAGCTGCGGTTACGCAGCGCGATTCAACTGTCAGGAACCCGACAGACGCCCTCGATTAGTAACATAATCCGGGCAGAATGCCGCTTCGTGACCCCCGCACTGGAACCGCTCCGCAGGATCGCCGCCTACGCCGTCGCGACCGACGACGAAGGCCGCGTGCTTCTGGTCCGGGCCTCGGCCAAATCCGGGACGCCCGGCATCTGGTCGCTGCCCGGCGGCGCCGTGGACCACGGCGAAGATCCCAATCACACCGTCGTCCGCGAGACCGCGGCGGAGACCGGCCTCTCCGTCGCGGTGACCGGGCTGCGTGACGTCCTGGCCGACATGCGCTCACTGCCGCACCGTGGCGTCACCATCCACACCGACCGGCTGATCTACACCGTGTCGGTGCGCGGCGGCACCCTGATCGACCGGGTCGGCCACCCCACCGACCTGGCGCGCTGGCACACCCTGGAGGAGGCGGCGCGGCTCAAGCTGCGCCCGTTCGCCGCGGAGGCGCTGGGACTCCCGGCCGCCTCGGCCGACCTGCGCCCCGACGTGCCGCCGACCTTCCCGTCCTTCTACGCCTACCAGGGGCCGGACGGGCTGCACCGGGCGCAGCGGTTCGCGGCGTACGCGATCGCCACCGACCCGTACGACAATCTCCTGCTGACCCGGATCGCGCCCGGGTATCCCGGCGCCGGCTGTTGGCACCTGCCCGGCGGCGGCACCGACTACGGCGAGCAGCCCGGCCCGGCGCTGATCCGTGAGCTGGTCGAGGAGACCGGCCAGCAGGGCCGGCTGATCGAGCTGCTCGGGGTGGCCAGCCACCGGGACGCCGCCTCGCTCGGGCCGGAGGGCTACCCGATCGACTGGCACGGGGTCCGCGCGTTCTACCGGGTGGTCGTCGACGCGCCGACCGAGGTGGTGATCCACGACGTCGGCGGGTCCACCTCCGAGGCCGGCTGGATGCCGCTGCGCGAGGTTGCCGCGCTCGCCGCCGACCAGCTCACCGAAGTCACCGCCGATGCGCTGCGGGCGGCCGGGCTAATCTAGGCACAGTGAAGATCAGACGAACCGCGGCGTACGGGGTGTGCCGGGCCGCCGACGGCGGGGTCCTGCTCACCCGCGGCTCCGATCTCAGCGCCTTCCCGGGCGTCTGGTCGCTGCCCGGCGGCGGGGTGGACCACGGCGAGGCGCCGGCCGACGCCGTGGTCCGCGAGTTCGCCGAGGAGACCGGCCTGACGGTGGCCGTCACCGGGGTGCGCGGCGTGGTCGCCGACGTGGTCGCGTTCCCGTTCGACGATCTGGTGGAGCACACCGACCGGATCCTCTACGACGTGGCCGTCACCGGCGGCGATCTGCGCCCGGAGACCGGCGGCACCAGCGACCTGGCCGAGTGGGTGCCGCCCGCCGAGGTGGCCGCCCGCCCACTGCTGCCGTTCACCGCCGGCGCCCTCGGGGTGTCCTTCGACGCCCCCGCGGTGGTGCCGCTCGACGACGAGCCGGTGCACCGTGGTGACCGCGTGCAGCGGTTCGGGGCGTACGGGCTGGTGACTGATCCAGCCGGACGGATCCTGCTGGCCCGGATCACGCAGGGTTACCCCGGCGGCGGTTCCTGGCATCTTCCCGGTGGCGGCACCGACTACGGCGAAACCCCCGAGGAAGGTTTACTTCGTGAACTTTATGAAGAGACCTCGCAGCGCGGCCGGATCGACGGCCTACTGACTGTCGGTCATCGATACGACCCGGCGGCGCTCGGACCGGAAGGTGTTCCGCTCGACTGGCATGTGATTCGCGTCGTATATCGCGTAAGAGTGGAGGAACCGGTCACTCCGGTGGTCAGCGAAGCCGCAGGTGGATCCACCGACCGGGCGTCCTGGTTCACCCCCGGTGAGGTCGCCGGGCTGCCGCTGACCGAACTGGCCCGGGAAGCACTGGCTGAGGCGGGCTAAAATCGTTACAGGAACACGGGGAGCGGCACCGGTGTTGAGCAGTTTCAGAGATAGCTCAGCGCGACCAAAAGGCCTCTCGCCAAGGCCGCGCCGCTGTGCGATGGTGTAACCCGCAATTTCGCCTGGCTTCAAGGACGACGCCGGTGACCACGATCTCCATGGAGGAACCACGTGCCGCGTACCCCTTGGCGCCGGCGTCGAACGACGGATAGCCCCCGTCCCGCCGGCCGCCGTTGGGCTGGCCGTTTGCGCCGTGGCGGGACTCTCGCCCGGCAGGCCCTGCTGGTTCGGGTGGGTCGCCGCGCCGCCGAGACGAGCCGGGCCGCCACCGCGACCCGTGCCGAGGTGCTCTACACCTCGCCGGAACCGGGGCTGAGCCGCACCATTCCCGCCCCCGGAGTTCCCCTGGACACCCCCGCCGCCTTCCCCGTGGACGAGTCCGTCCCGGCGACCATCCCGCTGCTGCCGGGCGAGCCGACGATGGCTCGCCGGGCGCGTTTCGCGCTGGTCAACGCCTGCACCCTGAGCAGTCTCGGGCTCGGCCTGCTGGCCATCTTCCTGGCCATGGCCGACCAGCCCCGGTGGGCCGCCGGCTGCCTGGTCGCCTGCGTCGCCTTCGACGGCCTGGACGGCGCGCTGGCTCGTAAGCTCGGCGTCGCCAGCCCGTTCGGCGCGCAGATGGACTCGCTCGCCGACATGTGCTCGTTCGGCCTGGCCGCGCCGGTCGTGGTCTACGCCTCGCTGCTCGGCACCGTCCCGCAGCCGGCCGCAGCGCTGGCCTGCGCCCTGGTCGCGGGCTGCGCCGCGGTCCGGCTGGCCCGCTTCAACGTCTCGCCGAAGGACGGGCGCTTCTTCTGCGGCGTCCCGACCACGATGGCGGCGGCGGTCCTCGCGCTCGCCGTGCTGATCGGCCTGCCGCTGCCCGGCATGGCGCTGCTGGCCGGCGTCGCGCTGCTGGCCTTCGCGATGGTGTCCAGCTTCCCGTACGCGAAGCTCGCCCGGATCGTGAAGCTGCCGCCGTGGCTGTGGCTGCTGCCGGTGGTCGGCGCGCTGGTCGAGCCGAAGATGACGTTCGTCCTGGTCGTCGCGACCTACCTGGTCAGCGGCCCGGTCCTCTGGGTGCGCGCCAAGCGCGCCTGATCGTCGAAAAGGCCGCCCCTTCCGACCGGGAGGGGCGGCCTTTTCGTGTCCGGCTACTTCCAGCGGGCGATCACCGTGGCGCCACCGACGACCCGCTCGTCGACGCTGACCAGCGCCTCCGCCCGGTCCGCCGGCAGGTAGACGTCGGTGCGTGAGCCGAACCGGATCAGCCCGAACCGCTCGCCCTTGGCCACCAGCGTGCCGACCGGGGTGCGCTGCACGATCCGGCGGGCGATCAGCCCGGTCCGCTGCGCCACCACGACGGTCCCGTGCTCGGTGTCGAGCACCGTGTACGCCGCGACGTTGTGCTCGGCGGCCGCGGTGGCGGCGTTCGCGAAGCCGCCCTCCTCGACGAAGTAGTCGGCGACCCGCCCGGCCACCGGCGACCGGTTCACGTGCACGTCGAAGACCGACAGGAAGACCGCGATCCGCAGGAACTCACCCGGGCCGAACCGGTCGTCGTGCATCCGCTCCACCGACAGGATCTTGCCGTCGGCGGCGGCCACGACCGAGGCCGGGTCGGACGGCACGTCCCGCTCCGGGTCCCGGAAGAACGCCGCGACCGGCGCCGCGGCCAGCGCCGGGATCAGCCACAGCTTCGACTTCGGCCGGGTCCGGCGGGCCAGCGCGGCCAGACCGAGCGCGATGCCGGCGGCGGCCACCCCGTTCGAGTCGATGTGCATGGTGCGGGTCAGCGGGACGCTGGCCGTCCGGTAGGCCGGGGCGACGGTCGCGGCGGCGCCCACCTCGGCCGGGGTGAACCGCAGCTTGTGCACGCGCAGCGGCGGCTGGTTGCGGACCACCAGGTCGGAGCCGACCCCGAAGAGTGAACCCTGGCGGAACAGCTCGGCCGCGGCGCCCATCGTGCGGCCCGGGCCCGCCGGGGTGGCGACGCTGAGCACGGCGCCGTCGGTCAGGTATTTCGCGAGTTTGTCGATCAGGCCGCGGGTGTCGTCGGCGGTGCCGGTGAGCGGCTCCCCGACGATGACCACGTCGGCCGGCTGCGCCTCGTCCAACGACTCCAGGATGCGCACCCGGTCGGCGACCCAGCTGCCCAGGCCGGTGATGTGGCCGCGGAGCAGGTCGGCGCTGCTGTGCTCACCGGCCACCAGGACGAGGGTGTCGCCCGGCAGGAGCGCCTCGACGGCGGCGGCCACCACGGCGGAGGCATGGTCGGCACCGATCAGCAGGGCGGTGGTGGCCGCGTTCTGCCGGGCGAACTCGGCGGTCAGGGCGCGGGCGGCCCGGGCTCCCACGGCCGGGACGGGCGTGGCGGACACGGCGGGAAACTGGGTCATTCCGCGAGCATATTGCCCCGCCCTCGGACGCCGGTCCGTGGGCGGGGCAAGTGGGTCACTTATCCGTTTCACGTTCTTCGCGGGGGAACCGGGCGGCCGGGTCGTCCATCAGCTCCTGGACGATCGAGGCGTGCACCTCGGGCGGCAGATCGCCCGGGACCGACGCCGGTACGGCCTCGGCCAGGACCGGGGCCACCGGCTCGCGGCGTCCGGAAGTGATCGCCCCGAGCAGACCGATCACGCCGAACAGGATCAGGCCGCCGGCCACCGTCCAGCCGAGCGCCGGCAGGTGCAGGGTGACCACCTGGGAGACCGCCCACCAGGCCGCGATCACCAGGGAGATCAGGCCGAAGGTGAGGGACACGCCGTCCATCCGGTGCGGTTTCATCGGATCACCTCCAGGTTTCCGGTTTCGAGGTGCAGGTCGAGGGCGAGCTTGCCGCCGCCGGCGCCGTCCCGGCCGAGGTCGGTGACCGATCGCGACGAGGCGTCGTCGCCGCTGTACTCCTGGCCGAACAGCACCGTCCGGCCGCCGACGTGCACCTGCGCGGTGGTGTCGACCCGGTCCGGCAGCAGCACCCGGAGCTGGCCCACGCTCATCCGGACCGTGGTGGCCTGGTCGGCGCCGGTGAAGTCGACGCCGCGCAGGTCGAGGGTGACGTTGCCGAGCGTGAACTCGTAGGAGTCGGCGACCTCGGCGAGGTTGGCCGGACGGTACACGCTGTCCCGGAACTCGCTGCCCCACCGCTCGGTGCCCGTGCTGATCAGCAGACCGATGGTGGTCAGGAAGGCCAGGAAGATCAGGCCGCGGGCCCGGCCGAACCAGGTGCCGACCAGCAGGCCCAGGCCGATGGTGGTCAGAGCGGCCGCGAAGTACGCCGACACCGCGACGTTCACTCCGGCCATGTCGAGCACCGCGAGCAGGCCCATCACCACGATGATCGCGAAGAACGTCAGCCGGCCCAGGATCGAGCGCTGCTTCGGCGGCTTGGGCGGTTTCGGCGGCGGCGGGGTGGCCGGCGCGGGCGGCGGGTAGGCGCCGGCGCTCGCGAACGGGCCGTGCGGGGCGAACGGCGGGCGGTACCCGGACTCCGTCGGCGGGGTCCAGCGTGGCGGCTCGTACGCCGCCGGCGCGGGCGGGGTCACCGGTTCGCCGGCCGGTGCGGCCGGGGTCGGCGAGGTGAACGCCATCGTCGGCTCCTCGGCGCCGGGCGACGCGGGCGGCCCGGCCGGTGCCGGCGGTGCGGCGAAGGTGCCGGCCGGCGCGCCTCTTTTGATCAGCAGGAACGCACCCACCAGCACGGCCGCCGCCAGCATGCTGGCCCGGGCGCCGTCACTGACCACGAACGAGAAGGTCAGCAGTGCGGCCCCGCCGAGCACCACCACGCTCAGCGGCGACATCCCGGAGTGACCCTTGCCGAGCAGTGACTCGACCGGCGAGGCGGTGTCCCCCTCGGACGGGATGACCAGCCAGCCGATCAGATAGAACAGCACCCCGGCGCCGCCCAGCACGCCGAGCACCGCGAGCAGCACCCGCCACAGCACCGGGTCGGTGCCGGTGCGCCGGGCCAGGGCGCCGCAGACGCCGGCGATGTAGCGGCCCTCGCGGGGGCGGACCAGCTGCTGGCGGGCGAAGGCGGCCTGCGCCGCGGTGAGCCACGGCGGCACGTTCGCCTGCGGTGGGGTGGTGGCGGAAGGTGCCGGCCCGCCCTCAGGACCGGTACCCGGGGTACGGGGTTCGGCAGCTTCGTCGTTCATGCTTCCGATCCTGCGGCCCACGCGGCCCGAGCCGCCTCAGGAACCGACCCTGAGGCCACCCTGAGATCCCGGCGCCCGACACCGGGGGACTTCCCCGTGGCCAGGGCTTGCCGCACGTGTGACGATCGGGGGGTGACCGCTACCGCCGCACCGCCGCCGATCCGCCGGCTGTACCGCCCTCGCGAGCACCGGATCGTGGCCGGTGTCGCCGCCGGGCTGGCGCGCCACCTGGGCGTGCCGGTGCTGGCCGTGCGGATCAGCCTGGTCGTGCTGCTCGGATTCAACGCGCTGGGCCTGCTGCTCTACGCGGCCTACTGGGCGGTGCTGCCGCAGGAGGCCCGCCTCGACGAGAAACCGGCCCGCCGCGACCTGGGCGCGCTGCTCCCGTTCGCCGCGATCGGGCTGGGCGTGGTGCTGCTGCAGACCCTGGTCTTCGGCGACCAGGTGGGCACCACGGTGGGCTGGATGATCGCGGTGGTCGCGGTCGGCGCCGGGGTGATCTGGCACCAGTCCGACCCGAGCCGCCGCGAGCAGTGGGCCGACGCGAACGCGCCGTCCGGCTGGATGGCGGCGATCATCGGCGAGACGGACCGGCGCTCGTTCATGCTGCGCTTCGTCGGCGGCGGGGTGCTGGTCGCGGTCGGCGTGATCGGCGTGGTCGCGATCTACTCGCCGGCCGACTCGCTCTCCTCGGTCTTCAACGGCATGATCTTCGCGCTGGTCGGCCTGCTCGGCGTCGGCGTGGTGGTCGCCCCGCTGGTCTGGCGCACGTTCGGCCAGCTGCGCGCCGAGCGCGAGGGCCGGATCCGCGAGCAGGAGCGGGCCGAGGTGGCCGCGATGATCCACGACCAGGTGCTGCACACGCTGGCCCTGATCCAGCGCAACTCGGCGGACATCAAGGAGGTCCAGCGGCTGGCCCGGGGTCAGGAGCGCAGCCTGCGCAACTGGCTCTACAAGCCGACCGCCTCGCCGACCGAGCGGTTCTCCGCGGCGCTGGAGCAGGCCGCCGCCGAGGTGGAGGACACCTACGCGATCAGCGTCGAGACCGTGGTGGTCGGCGACACCCAGTGCGACGAGAAGGTGGCGGCCCTGGTCGCCGCGGCCCGTGAGGCGCTGGTCAACGCGGCCCGGCACGCCGGGGTGCAGACGGTGTCGCTCTACGCCGAGGTGGAGCCGGACGAGTTGAGCGTCTTCGTCCGGGACCGGGGCGCCGGCTTCGACCTGGGCGGTGTGGCGGAGACACGGCACGGCGTCCGTGGTTCGATCATCGGGCGCATGCAGCGCCACGGCGGGCGCGCGGAGATCCGCAGCGCCCCCGGCAACGGTACGGAGGTGCGTCTCACGCTCCCGGTCTCCCGGGAGAGCGTGACCGCCGGTAAGGAGTCGTCGAGATGACCGAGCCCGTGACGCAGTCGGCCGGCCGGCTGACCGTCTTCCTGGTGGACGACCACGCGATGTTCCGCGCCGGGGTGCGCGCCGAGCTGGGCCGGCACGTCGAGGTGGTCGGCGAGGCCAGCACGGTGGCCGAGGCGATCAGCCGGATCGGTCAGATCCAGCCTGACGTGGTGCTGCTCGACGTGCACATGCCGGACGGCGGCGGCCGGGCCGTGCTGGAGTCGGTCCGGCGCACCCATCCGCAGGTCAAGTTCCTGGCGCTGTCGGTGTCGGACGCGGCCGAGGACGTGATCGGCCTGATCCGGGCCGGCGCCCGGGGCTACGTCACCAAGACGATCTCACCGGACGAGCTGGCCGCCGCGGTGCGCCGGGTGGCCGACGGCGACGCGGTGTTCAGCCCGCGGCTGGCCGGGTTCGTGCTGGACGCGTTCGCCTCCCGGCCGGACGTGCCGGTCGCCGACCCGGAGCTGGACCAGCTGACCAACCGCGAGCGCGAGGTGCTGCGGCTGCTGGCCCGGGGGTACGCGTACAAGGAGATCGCCAAGGAGCTGTTCATCTCGATCAAGACGGTCGAGACCCATGTCTCCAACGTGCTGCGCAAACTCCAGATGAGCAACCGCTACGAGTTGTCACGGTGGGCGGCTGATCGGCGACTCGTCTGACGTTATGTCCACCGAGCGTCACCGAAAATCACACGATCGGCTGCGCTCGGTGTACGTTCAGGCACTACAGGGAGTACTCGCAGCTCAGACCAGCCGAATCAGCCAAAAGAACGATCTTTGAGCGTGCGTACGGACGTAAACGGCTAATATCGGCTTGATAACGGCGCTCTTTGGTTTCAGTGCCCCTGTGTCACAGTGGCAGCTACTCACACAACCCCTCGTGAGCGCCCCTGAAGGAGGCACTCCCATGCCTGGGAAAAGCCCTTGGAAGATGGCGGTCGGTGCGACCGCCATCGCCTTGTTGGCCGCCGGTTGCGGTGGCGGCGGGTCTGATGACCAGTCGACCACTTCGAATACGGTCGTTATCGGTATCTCCGAGCCGGAGCACCTGATTCCGTCGAACACCACGGACTCGAGCGGCTCCGAGGTTCTGCAGTCGCTGTTCACCCCGCTGGTCAAATTCGACGACAAGAACGAGCCGACCCTGGTCGCCGCCGAGTCGATCACGCCCGACAAGACCAACACCACCTGGACCGTGAAGCTGAAGTCCGGCTACACCTTCAGCAACGGTGAGCCGGTCACCTCGGACAACTACATCAACGCGTGGAACTACGGCGCCTACGGGCCGAACGGCCAGAACGCGTCGTCCTTCTTCCAGCACATCGCCGGTTACGGCGACCTGCAGTCGGTCGACCCGGACGGCGCCGGCCCGAAGAAGGCGCCGGACCCCAAGGCGAAGACCCTGACCGGTCTGAAGAAGGTCGACGACTCGACCTTCACCATCACCCTCGACGCGCCGTTCGCCGGCTGGGAAACGGTCATGGCCTATGACTGCTTCCTGCCGCTGCCGAAGGCCGCCTGGGCCTCCGAGGGCAAGCTGGCCGACGGCTTCGAGGACGCCCTGATCGGCAACGGCCCCTTCAAGCTGAAGGGCAAGTGGGAGCACGACTCCCAGCTCGTGGTCGAGAAGGTCGCCGATTACAAGGGCGCGGTGCCGAAGATCGACGGCATCACCTGGAAGGTCTACCAGGACCTCAACGCGGAGTACGCCGATCTGACCGACGGCCACGTCGACGTGCAGACCACCATCCCGATCGAAAGCCTGGCCAAGGCCTCGGCCGACCTGGGTGACCGGTTCAAGAAGAGCCCGATGTCCGGGTTCGGCTACATCGGCTTCCCGACCTTCGAGAAGGAGTTCTCGGACGTCCGGGTCCGCCAGGCGCTGTCCATGGCGATCAACCGCCAGGAGATCAGCGACCAGATCTTCCTCGGCTCCCGGGTTCCGGCGACCTCCTTCGTCTCCCCGGTCGTTCCCGGTTACCGCGACAACACCTGTGGCGAGAACTGCACATACAACCCGACCAAGGCCAAGGAGCTCTACACCGCGGCCAACGGTCCGAAGGACATCAAGATCACGTACAACGCCGACGGTGGCCACAAGCCCTGGATCGACGCGCTGTGCAACCAGATCAAGGCGTCCCTGGGTGTGAACTGCACCGGCGTCGGTGAGCCGAAGTTCGCCGACCTGCTGAAGAAGGCGGAGGCCAAGACCCCGATCGGCCTCATCCGGCTCGGCTGGGTCATGGACTACCCGCTGATGGAGGACTACCTCGGCCCGCTGTACAGCACGGGCGGTTCCTCGAACTACTACGGCTACAGCAACCCGACCTTCGACAACCTGGTCAAGGAGGGTTCTGCGGCGCCCACCACGGACGATGCCGTGAAGAAGTGGCAGGCGGCTGAGGACATCCTCGGCAAGGACCTGCCGGTCATGCCGATCTACACGCAGCAGAACGTGTTCGGCCACTCCGAGAAGGTCTCGAACGTGAACGTCGACCTGTACTCGCGCGTCGACCTCAGCAAGATCGAGGTCGTGAAGTAGTTTCGACCGCTTGACCGGTGGTGGCGTCACGGAGAATGTGAAACCGTGGCGCCACCACTGCGTTACCCACCCTCACCCCGTCGCCGTGCTCACGAGGCCGGCGCTCTTCCGCGGAAGAGGCTAATCCCACATGTTCCGCTACATCGTGCGGCGCTTACTGCAGATGGTGTTGACCTTTTTCGGGTCCACCTTCCTGCTCTTCGCCCTGGTGTTCGCCAACCAGACCGACCCCATCCAGGCGCTGGTCGGCGAACGTCCGATCACTGCGAGTCAGCGCCTGGCGCTCACTCAGCGATACCATCTCGACGAAGGATTCTTCGGGCAGTACTGGTACTACATCAAGGGCCTGCTCACCGGGGACCTCGGCATGTCCCTGACCGGCCGGAAGATCAGCCAGATGATGGCCGATGCGTGGCCGGTCACCCTCCGGCTCGCCGTGATCGCCATCGTGATGGCCGCCGTCTTCTCGATCACCGCCGGCGTGTACTCCGCGATCAAGCGGGGCGGCATCTTCGACAACTCCTCGCTGCTGCTCACCCTGATCCTGCTGGCCATGCCGATCGTGGTGATCGCGCCGCTGTTCCAGCTCGTGTTCGCTATGCAGTTGCACTGGTTCACGGCTACCGCAACACGTGACGCGACTTTCACGCAACTGCTTTTGCCGGCCATCGTGCTCGCCTGCATCGTGGTCGCCCCCGAGATGCGGGTCACCCGGACCTCGGTCGTGGAGAACCTGCGCGCCGACTACGTCCGTACCGCGCGGGCCAAGGGCCTGACCCGGATGCGGGTCATCTGGGTGCACGTGCTGCGCAACTCGCTGATCCCGGTGATCACGCTGATCGGCGTCGACCTGGGCACGCTGATGGCCGGCGCCATCGTGACCGAGCACGTCTTCAACATCCCCGGGGTCGGCTTCAACCTCGCCCGGGCGATCCGGACCGAGGACGGCCCGCTCGTGGTCGGTTTCGTGAGCATCTTGGTGATCCTGTTCCTGTTCATCAACCTGCTCGTCGACCTGCTGTACGCCGCCCTCGACCCGAGGATCCGTTATGAGTGACCTGAACACCGTGACCGCGGCCGAGGCGCCGGGCGGTCAGCCGAACGTTCCGCACGGCCCGGTCAAGAAGGACAAGCCGCGCAGCCTCGCCGCCGACGCCTGGGACGATCTGCGCAAGCGCAAGATCTTCTGGGTCGCCGTCGTGCTGGTGGTGGCGATCCTGGTGATGGCGGCTTTCCCGACGCTGTTCACCTCCGCCGACCCGCGTTACTGCGTCCTTCCCAACCAGTTCAAGGGCCCGAGGAGCGGTGCCCCGTTCGGGTTCGACTTCCAGGGCTGCAACGTCTACGCCAAGACCGTTTACGGTGCTCGCAACTCGATCATCGTCGGTGTGCTCTCCACTCTGCTGGCCGGTGTCATCGGCCTCGTCTTCGGCCTGGCCACCGGCTACTACGGCGGCTGGGTGGACGCGATCCTGTCCCGCTTCGTCGACATCATGCTGGGCGTGCCGTTCCTGCTCGCCGGCATCGTGCTGTCCCGCCGGCTCTCCGCCGGTGCGGGCAGTGACGGCATCATGGCGGTGACCCTCACCCTGGGCCTGCTGGCCTGGACGTCGGGCGCGCGGGTGATGCGCTCCGCGGTCATCTCGTCGAAGAACCAGGACTACGTGGCGGCCGCCCGGATGCTCGGGGCGACCCCGGGCCGGCTGGTCTTCCGGCACATTCTGCCGAACTCCATCGCGTCCTACATCGTGCTGCTCACCCTGCTGCTCGGCATCAACATCTCCAGCGAGGCGACCCTGTCCTTCCTCGGGGTCGGGCTCAAGGGCAGTGCCATCAGCTGGGGCATCATGATCTCCGACGCCAGCGGGTTCGCCCGGATCGAGCCGTGGCCCCTGGTGTGGCCGGCCGCCTTCCTCGGCGTGACCGTGCTCGCCTTCATCATGCTCGGCGACGCCGTGCGTGACGCTTTCGACCCGAAGTTGCGGTGACACCGGCATGACCGACTGCACCGAACGGCAGCTCCCGGTGGCTGCCTGCTACCTCGCAGGTGAGGGCCACGAGGGCATGCCAAAGGAGACACTGTGACGGATATCAAGGCGCAGATGGACGTCCTACCGGGCGTCGACCCTCGCGCACCCCTGCTCGAAGTGAACGACCTGCACGTCGAGTTCCGAACGAACTACGGTGTGGCCAAGGCCGTCAACGGCGCCAACTTCTGGCTCTCCCCGGGCGAGACGCTGGCGATCCTCGGCGAGTCCGGCTGCGGCAAGTCGGTGACCGCTCAGGCGATCATGGGCATCCTGGACACCCCGCCGGGGTACGTCACCCAGGGCCAGATCAAGTACCGCGGCGTCGACCTGCAGAAGCTGCCGGAGGACCAGCGGCGCAAGGTCCGGGCCAACCGGATCGCGATGATCTTCCAAGACGCGCTCTCCGCACTGAACCCGGTCTACACGGTCGGTTTCCAGCTGGGCGAGCTGTTCCGCAAGCACCGCGGGATCTCGCGGGCCGAGGCCAAGCGCCGTTCGATCGACCTGCTCGACCAGGTCAAGATCCCCGGCGCGCGGACCCGGGTCGACGACTACCCGCACCAGTTCTCCGGCGGCATGCGGCAGCGCGTCATGATCGCCATGGCGCTGGCGCTCGACCCGGAGGTGCTGATCGCCGACGAGCCCACCACGGCGCTCGATGTCACCGTGCAGGCGCAGATCATGGGCCTGCTCGCCGACCTGCAGCGGCAGCGCAACATGGGCCTGATCCTGATCACGCACGACATGGGCGTGGTCGCGGACGTGGCCGACCGGATCTCGGTGATGTACGCGGGCAAGGTCGTCGAGGAGGCGCCGGTCTACGACATCTACGCGCGTCCGGCCCACCCGTACACCAAGGCCCTGCTCGAGTCGATTCCCCGGCTCGACATGAAGGGACAGCAGCTCAGCGTCATCCGCGGCCTGCCGCCGGCGCTGACCGACGTGCCCAAGGGGTGCGCCTTCAACCCCCGGTGCGCGTACGCGCGGGACGCCTGCCGTCAGGACCCGCCACCGCCGCCGTACCAGGTTTCGGTCCAGCCGCACCGCACGGCGCGCTGCCACTTCTTCCGGGAGGTCATCGGTGAGTGACGTCGTCCTCGAAGCCAAGGGCCTGGTCAAGCACTTCCCGATCACCCAGGGCATCGTTTTCAAGAGCAAGGTCGGCGCGGTCCGGGCGGTCGACGGTGTCGACCTGCACCTGCGTCGCGGCGAAACCCTGGGCGTCGTCGGCGAGTCCGGCTGCGGCAAGTCGACCCTGGCGAAACTGCTGGTCGGCCTGGAAACCCCGACCGCCGGCTCGATCAACGTCCGCGGCGAGGACATGGTCAGGTTGAAAGGCGCCGCACTGCGCCGGGCCCGCCGCAACATCCAGATGGTGCTGCAGGACCCGTACACGTCGCTGAACCCGCGCATGACGGTCGGCGACATCATCGGCGAGCCGTTCGAGATCCACCCCGACGTGGTCCCGAAGGGCGGCCGCCAGCGCGCGGTGCAGGACCTGCTGGACACGGTCGGCCTCAACCCCGACCACATCAACCGCTACCCGCACCAGTTCTCCGGCGGCCAGCGCCAGCGCATCGGCATCGCCCGGGCGCTCGCCCTCAAGCCGGAGATCATCGTCTGCGACGAGCCGGTGTCGGCGCTCGACGTGTCCATCCAGGCCCAGGTGATCAACCTGCTGGAGCGGCTGCAGAACGAGTTCGGCCTGTCGTACATCTTCATCGCCCACGACCTCTCGGTCGTCCGGCACATCTCCGACCGGGTCGCCGTCATGTACCTCGGCAAGGTCATCGAGACGGGCCACGACCAGGCGATCTACGAGCAGCCCACGCACCCGTACACGCAGGCGCTGCTCTCCGCCGTCCCGGTCCCGGACCCGCGCCTGCGCGGCCACCGCGACCAGATCGTGCTGGAGGGCGACGTGCCCTCGCCGGCCAACCCGCCCTCGGGATGCCGTTTCCGCACCCGCTGCTGGAAGGCGCAGGACATCTGCGCCCAGCAGGAGCCGCTCCTCCAGATCCGCGAGCGGTCCCCGCACCCCAGCGCCTGCCACTTCGCCGAAATCCGGGATGTCGTCAGAGGCCGCTGACCGATATCGATAGAGTTGGGCGTCTTCCGGCTGCTACCAAAGCAAGCCAGGGCGTCTTCGGTTGCTACAGAGCGAGGCCGGGCCGATCTTTCGGCCCGGCCTTCTGCTTGCCGCTCGTCGGCGGATCAGCGCAGCCAATTCAAGGTCACCGACGCAGGTAAAGATCAAATTCATGAAGCAGATGTCGTGCACTCCGGCCCATAACTGATCGCTGCTCCCGCCGCTCCCGGGCACGACGATTTTGGCCGCCGTAAAACGCCGCCGGTGAGTTGGCAGACGATTTCCCGCCGCCGGTTTTGCGGCGACGAGAAATCGGCTGTCAACTCACCGGTTACCAGGCGTTTTGCCCGCGTAGCGAAGCGGAGCCAGGTTACAGCGGGCCGCGGCCGGAGCGGAGCAGGAGGAGGGCGACCTGGGTGCCGTCCGGGCCCAGGGCGGCGCGGAAGCGGTCGACGATCTCGCGTTCGCGGGCGAGGACCAGGCGGGTGCCGCCGGAGGCCATCCGGGTTTTGCCGACCTCCTGGGAGAGGCGGGAACGCTCCTGCCAGAGGTCGATGATGGCCTGGTCGATCTCGTCGATCCGTTCGCGCAGGGCGCGGATCTCGTCGGCGGCCAGCGGGCGGCCGGCGCCGGTCGACGCGTCCAGGGCGATCGCCGCGGCAGCCGCCTTGTCGGTCGCGGCCGCCGGTGTGGACGCGGGCGGGGCGGCGTCGGGGGTCGGCGGCGTGGTGGGGCGGGCGGCGTCGGTGGACGGTGGCGTGGTGGGGCGGGCGGCGTCGGTGGACGGGTTCATCACGTCGGCGGTCATGTCGTGCTCCTCGGATGATCGCCCGGACGGCCCGGCCCGGGAAGCAACAAGCCCCGGGCCGTGGAAGCCCGGGGCTTGAAGTAGGTCTGTCGATCAGGGGCGACCCACGGCTGCCGGACTTCCGGGGCCGTAGTAAAAAAATCGCGCCTGCTGGATCACGAGCCGAGTATGCCCCGCTCCCGGATGCCGCCGCAAGGAAACCGCCCGAACGTTGGGAATGGTGCGTGGCGGGGGTGCTGACGACGTACCGCGCAAGGGTGGTGAACTGCCCGAAGACCGGCCCGGCGGGAAGGCCGGGCCGGATCCGCGACGGTCAGGGGGTGGTGGTGATCCGGTTGGCCGGGCCGGGCTGGACGGTGCCGGTGGCCAGGTAGGCGGTGAGCGCGTCGATGTCGAAGCCGGGCGCGGTGACCACCTTGGCCGGGTCGACGACCAGGTTGGTGAAGCCGTCGCCGCCGTTGGCCAGGAAGTTGTTCATGGTGACCCGGTAGGTGGCGGCCGGGTCGATCGGCGTGCCGTTCAGCGCCAGATTGCTGACCTTCGAGCCGAGCGGGGCGGACGCGCTCCAGGTGTAGGTGAAGCCGGCCGAGACCTGCAGGATCTTGGTGGTGGTCTGCTTGGCGTAGCCGGCGAACTGCTGCTCCAGCGCCTCCTTGAGCTGGGCGCCGGTGAGCGGCTCGGTGGTGACCAGGTTGTTGAACGGCTGGACGGTGAACGCCTCGCCGTAGGTGACCTGGCCGTACGCCTCGCCGCCGGAGGACTGGTCGGCGTCCAGGTCGGCCCGGATGCCGCCCGGGTTCATCAGCGCGATCTGCGCTGTGGCCGCGGTGGTGTAGGTGAGCTGGGCGTCGGCGATCACGTCGCCGAGCGGGCTCTCGCCGGCCGCGTTGTTGCTGCGCGGGATGTCACCGGAGATGGTGCCGATCACCTTGTTGGCCAGCGGGGCCACCGCGACCCGGTACTTGTCGGCGACCTTCTTGGCGGCCGGGTCGACGGTGTCCGGGTTCTTCAGGTAGACGCCGGTCGCGTCCTTCTTCCAGCCGCCGTTGCCGTCCGGGACGCCGTTCTCCACGATCACGTTCTTCGCGGTGATCTCGGTGAACTTCCCGGTCCGCTTGTCCAGCGAGTAATCGATGTCGGTGATCAGCTGACCGTTGGTGCCGGCGCTGGTGACCACGGTGTCGGTACCCGCCTTGTTGGGCAGCTTGCAGCTGTAGAACCGGTGGGTGTGCCCGGAGACCACGATGCTGATGTCCGGGTTGAGCCCGGCCACGATCGGCACCACCGCGCCGGTGAAGCCGGTGCAGTCCGAGACGCCCGCGGTGGGCGTCACGGTCGCCTGCGCGCCGCCCTCGTGCAGGAGCAGCACCTGGGCCTTGACCCCGAACAGCTTGAGGATGTTGCTCCACCTGTTGGCGGTGACGATCTCGTCGGTGAAGTGCACGTTCTTGATGCCGGCCGGGTTCACGATGCCGGCGGTGCCCTCCAGGGTGAGGCCGATGAAGCCGACCGGCACGCCACCCACGTACTTGATGTCGATCGGCGGCAGGATCGGCAGCCCGGTCCTGTTGTCGATGGTGTTGGCCGCGAGGTAGTGGAATTTCGCCCCGCCGAAGCCGTCGCCGTCCTGGCAGCCGTCGACCGGGTGGCACCCACCGCGCTGCATCCGGATCAGCTCGGCGACGCCCTCGTCGAACTCGTGGTTGCCGACCGAGCTCACCTGCAGGCCGACCGTGTTCATCAGCTCGATCGTCGGCTCGTCGTGGAACGCGGCGCTGACCAGCGGGCTGGCCCCGATCAGGTCGCCCGCGCCGGCCGTGATGGTCTGCCGGCCCTGCGCCGCCGCCTCGGCGCGCAGCCTCTTCAGATAGGTGGCGAGGTGTTCCACACCGCCGGCCGGGGTGCTGGTGCCGCCGGCGTTGACCACCGCACCGCCGCCGGTCGGCGGGTCGATCGCGCCGTGGAAGTCGTTGTAGCTGAGAATCCGGCCCTTCACCACGGGGGTGCCGGGTGAGGCGCCGTACGACGCGGACACCGGGACGAACTCGGCGGGCGGCGCGGCGGCGGCCGACTGGGCGGGCGCCGTGGAGAGCGCGCCGACGACGGCCAGCGCGACGGCCGGAACGGCCACCCGCCGCCGCAGCGGAGAAGTCATGATAGTCGATCCCTCATCGTCAGTGGACGTTCAACCTCGTGATCAGCCTGGTGGATCGGCGGTTCCGGCGCCACCGCTTCGAGGTGTCAACTAGATTGCTGAACGCCGATGCGGTGCCGTTCCGGTGCGATTTCCTGTCGGGGGGTCGGCATACACTGGCTCCCGCGATGCGACCTTCCTCTGAACCTTCCGATGACGCCCTGTTCCCGCTGCCCGAGACGGCTGCCGCCGCCGCCCCGCCGGCCCCGGTGGCCGCGACGCTGCGGCCCGTCGCGCCGGCCGTCCGGCAGCCCGAGCGGCCGCGTCGGCGGGTCGACCCGGAGGCGCTGCTCGAGGGGCTGAACGGCCCGCAGCGCGACGCGGTGACCCACGCCGGCGGCCCCCTGCTGATCGTGGCCGGCGCCGGCTCCGGCAAGACCCGGGTCCTCACCCACCGGATCGCCTACCTGCTGGCCGCGCGGGACGTGCACCCCGGCGAGATCATCGCGATCACGTTCACCAACAAGGCGGCCGGCGAGATGAAGGAGCGGGTCGCCCACCTGATCGGTCCGCGCGCCCGGCTGATGTGGGTGTCGACGTTCCACTCGGCCTGCGTCCGGATCCTGCGCGCCGAGCATGAGCACGCCGGGCTGAAGAGCACCTTCTCCATCTACGACGCGGACGACTCGCGCCGGCTGATGCAGATGGTCGCCCGCGAGCTCGATCTCGACCCGAAGCGCTACACCGCGCGTGGCCTGGCCGCCCAGGTGTCGAACCTGAAGAACGAGCTGGTCGACCCGGAGGAGTTCAAGGCCAAGGCGAAGGGGCCGAACGAACGGGCCGTCGCCGAGGCGTACGAGTTGTATCAGCGCCGCCTCAAGGAGGCGCACGCGCTGGACTTCGACGACATCATCATGGCCACCGTGCACCTGTTCCAGTCGCACCCGCTGGTCGCCGAGGCCTACCGCCGCCGCTTCCGGCACGTGCTGGTCGACGAGTACCAGGACACCAACGTCGCGCAGTACATGCTGATCCGCGAGCTGGTCGGCCGCGACGATCAGGACCCGTCCGAGCTCTGCGTGGTCGGTGACGCCGACCAGTCGATCTACGCGTTCCGCGGCGCCACGATCCGCAACATCCTGGAGTTCGAGCGGGACTACCCGTCCGCCCGCACCATCCTGCTGGAGCAGAACTACCGCTCCACCCAGACCATCCTGTCCGCGGCCAACGCGGTGATCGACCGGAACACCTCGCGCAAACCGAAACGGCTCTGGAGCGACCAGGGCGCCGGCGAGCAGATCGTCGGCTACGTCGCGGACACCGAGCACGCCGAGGCCGACTGGGTGGCCCGGGAGATCGACCGGCTGTCCGACCGGCACGAGGTGCGCCCCGGCGACGTCGCCGTCTTCTACCGCACCAACAACCAGTCCCGCGTCTTCGAGGAGGTGTTCATCCGGGTCGGTCTGCCCTACAAGGTGGTCGGCGGGGTGCGCTTCTACGAGCGTAAGGAGGTCCGCGACGCGCTGGCCTACCTGCGCGCGATCGTCAACGAGGACGACACGGTCAGCATCCGCCGGGTATTGAACACCCCGAAGCGGGGGATCGGCGATCGCGCCGAGGCCTGCGTCGAGGCGCTGTCGAACCGGGACCGGATCTCGTTCGGCCAGGCACTGCGTCACGCGCGGACCGCCCCGGGCATCTCCACCCGCGCGGCCAACAGCATCGCCGACTTCGTGCAGATCCTCGACGACCTGCGGGAGATGTCGCTGACCGAAGCGCCGGAGGCGGTGCTGGAGGCGGTGCTGCAGCGCTCCGGCCTGCTCACCGAGCTGGAGGAGAGCCTCGACCCGCAGGACCAGGGCCGGGTGGAGAACTTGCAGGAGCTGGTCAGCGTCGCCCGGGAGTACACCGAGCGGGTGGAGACCCAGGCCGGCGAGGACGATCCGGAGGCGCCGGTCGCGTCCCTGGCCGGCTTCCTGGAGCAGGTGGCGCTGGTCGCCGACGCCGACCAGATCCCCTCCGACGACCCCGACCACCAGGGTGTGGTCACCCTGATGACACTGCACACCGCCAAGGGCCTGGAGTTCCCGGTGGTCTTCCTGACCGGGCTGGAGGACGGCGTCTTCCCGCACATGCGCGCCATGTCCGACAACTCCGAGCTGGAGGAGGAGCGCCGGCTGGCCTACGTCGGGATCACCCGGGCCCGGCAGCGGCTCTACCTGTCCCGGGCGGTCACCCGGTCGGCCTGGGGCCAGCCGCAGTACAACCCGCCGTCGAGGTTCACCGACGAGCTGCCGGCCGAGCTGGTCCGCTGGGAGCGCACCGGCGGGTCGTACACGTCGTGGTCCGGCACCGGGGGCGGGGTGGGCGGCCGCGGCGGCGGCGACCGGCAGCGCGGCGGCGGCTTCGCCGGCGGCACCCCGAAAGCGCAGCGGATCGCCGAGCGGCTCGGCATCGACGCCAGCCGGCTGTCCACCGCCAGCGAGCTCAAGCAGGCACCGAAGGTGGAGGCCGGCGACCGGGTCAACCATCAGCGGTACGGCCTGGGCCGGGTGGTAGCGGTCGAGGGACACGGGCCGGGCGCCCGCGCCCAGATCGACTTCGGCGACCAGGTGATGTGGCTGATCCTGCGGCACGCCCCGATCGAAAAGATCTAGAAGGTGTCGCAGCCGGCGATGTCCACCCCGTGCCGGTGCATCCAGGCGGTGGGTTCGACCGGGTTCTTGTAGTAACCCTCGTGCACCTCGAAGTGCAGGTGTGGACCGGTCGAGTGGCCGGTCGAGCCCTCGTTGCCGATCTGCTCGCCGGCCCGCACCACCTGGCCGACGGCCACCGTGATGCGGGACAGGTGGCCGTAATGGGTGAGCCACCCGTTGCCGTGGTCGATCAGCACCGCGTTGCCGTAGCCCTCGGCGACGCCGGCGCGGACCACGACGCCGGCGCCGGCCGCGACGATCGGGGTGCCGTCCGGGGCGGCCAGGTCGACGCCGGCGTGCAGGCGGCCCCAGCGTTCGCCGAAGCAGGAGGTGACCCGGGCGGTCGGGTTCGGGTCGACCCAGGTGCCGGTGGCCGCGGCCACGGCGACCGGCTTTTCCGCCCGCTTGACCGGATCGGGCGCGGGGCGGCCCACGCTGACCTCGTCGCCGGTGTGCTGGAGCTCCGGGTGGGTCTTGGCCGGGGCGTCGTCACCGGGTGGCGGGACGATCGGCAGCGCGGCGTACGGGTGCGCGGCGGTGTGCCCGCCGGAGGTGGCGTGCTGGTGCACGGGGGCGGCCGAGGCGGCCGCACCGGCCACGCCGATCCCGGTGGCCAGGGTGGCGGTCAGCGCGGTGAGTGAGACGGCGGAGCGGCCGCGGGTGGCGAACAGGGCCGGGAAGGCGGGGGCGCGGTGCCGGTGCAGGCGTTCCTGGCGGTGCCGTCCGGTGCTGCCCGGTGTCGCTGTCTGCCCCACGCGAGGGTTCCTCCCGACGAACCGTGATCGCTGTTGTCACGGTTCTGTCGGCCCGGGGCCGGGGGCACTGAGGGAGTCGGCAACCGATTCAACCGAGTCGCAACCGGGGAGGCCGGGCGGGAGGCGACGGGACAGGCCGGTGGCAAGCAGTCGGGAGGCCGGGCGGGAGGCAACGGGACAGGCCGGTGGCAAGCAGCCGGGAGGCCGGGCGGGAAGCAAGCGGACAGGGCAGGTAGCAACCGGCCGGGCAGGTCGCGCGGGAAGCGGCCTCAGGAGGCGGCGAGGGACGCGGCCTGGGCGGCGTACACGGATTCGAGCTGGAGCTGGATGTCCACCCCGTGCGGCTTGAGGAAGGAGATCGGGTCGACCGGCGTACCGCCGACGTGGATCTCCAGGTGCAGGTGCGTCCCGTAGGAGTAGCCGGTGTTGCCGACCTCGCCGATCACCTGGCCGGCCTTGACCGTGTCACCCTTTTTCACCAGCAGGCGCCGGGAGTGGGCGTAGATGACCTCGGTGCCGTCGCTCTGCTTGACGGTGATCGAGTAGCCGTAGCCGCCGTTGTAGCCCGCCGCGGTCACCTCGCCGGCGTGGATCGCCTTGTACGGCGTGCCGTCGGGGGCGGCCAGGTCGATGCCGGCGTGCAGCTTGCCGAACCGGACACCGAACGGGGCGGTGAACTCGTAGTCGTCGAGCGGCAGCAGGTAGGCGTCGGCAACCTCGTCGTCGGAGAGCTTGGTCGTCGCCTTGGCGGCGGCGTCCCGGTTCTCGCTGCGGGAGGCGTGGGTGCCGGCGCGGTTCTGCAGGGCGTCCGCGGCGACCTGGGTCTGCGCCTGGTCGAGGCTGGACAGCACGTCCGGGTTGACCGTTTTGGAGTCGGGCAGGTTGGACGCGGCGCCGATGGCGACGATCCCGGCTCCGACGAAGGCGGCCGCGCCGACGGCGGCGTAGCGGCTGCGTGGAGGGGTGGGCACGCGACGCCGGCCGCGATAGCGATCGGGCTCAGACGACAAGCGCTGGCGCACGAACAACCCTCCGTCGGTGGCATTGCGGCGGCACCCTCGAAACCCGCCGTCAAGCGGTTAACGAGTGTTGGCCGGGTCCTCGCGGTGGGGTGAACCTGTGCGAGAGCCGTGGCCACGGTAACGAAACGGCAGCCCGGTCACAAGTCGCAGCGCCATTTTCGTGACAGTTCCACGCCGGTATTGATCAGCTATTGTCCGAATTGGCTAGCTTTCCTTAGGAGGGGATTAGCGACCGTGCGTGATCTCCTATTTAGCGGAAAGTAATGTGACCGGGGTAACCATTCCTGGGCCGTGTCCTGGCCCAGGCTGCTACCCGAGGCCCGCCGCGGCGGGTTACCGTTCGTTCAGGTGGACACCGAAGAGGGGTTGGCATGCAAGCACGGATCAGGGTCGTCGTCGCGAAGCCGGGGCTGGACGGGCACGACCGGGGGGCCAAGGTGGTGGCGCGCGCGCTCCGCGACGCCGGCATGGAGGTCGTGTACACCGGGCTGCACCAGACGCCCGAGCAGATCGTCGAGACCGCGATTCAGGAGGACGCCGACGCGGTCGGCCTGTCGGTCCTGTCCGGGGCGCACATGACGCTGTTCCGCCGGGTGGTGGAACTGCTCGCCGAGCGCGACGCCGCCGACATCGTGGTATTCGGTGGCGGCATCATTCCGGAGGACGACATCACGGAATTGGAATCACTCGGTGTAGCCAAGGTATTCACGCCGGGTGCCACAACCGCATCCATCATCGAATGGGTTCGCGCCAATGTCGGGACCCAGCCCGCCGGCCAGCTCTAGAGCATAGGGAGAGGCCGGACGCACCCCTCACACGTCCGGCCCCTCTATGCGCGATGCCCCGCCGCCACCCCTCGACCGACAGGGCATCGGCCGCTTTCTTGTCCGCGGGCCCGAGTAGCACCCCGCCGACATCACACTCAACGAGGGCCTTCTCTCGCGGGTTACGCACGGTGTCGTGACTTTTTTCGAACACTCTCGCGAGCGGTCCCGGGGGCCACTGCCGTACACAGCCGCCCCGACCGTCCCGGAGCTGCGATTTCGTCCCTCCAGTGTGTGGTCTTGCACACCGTCTACCCGCGCGGGCACAGGGCCCGATTCGGTCGCTAGTCTGCGGATGACGGCCATTTCCGGATGGCCGACGATTCCTCACGCTGGCGGCGCCACTGCGACGCGCCGCGCATACAACAGGTCGGGACGCAACGGTGCGGCTTGCCGGCGCTTGGCGTCGCGAGCGAAAGGAGACACGTGGACCTGTTCGAGTATCAGGGGCGCGACCTGTTCGAACGGCACGGGCTGCCCGTGCTGGGCGGCGGTGTCGCCGAGACCCCGCAGGAGGCCCGGGCGATCGCCGAGCGACTCGGTGGCAAGGTCGTCGTCAAGGCGCAGGTCAAGGTCGGCGGCCGGGGCAAGGCCGGCGGCGTCAAGCTGGCTGACGGTGCGGACGAGGCGGAGGCCCGTGCGACCGACATCCTGGGCATGGACATCAAGGGCCACACGGTCCACAAGGTGATGCTGGCCGAGACGGCCGACATCAAGGAGGAGTACTACTTCTCCTACCTGCTGGACCGGGCGAACCGCACCTTCCTCTGCATCGCCAGCGTCGCCGGCGGCATGGAGATCGAGACGGTCGCCGAGGAGGACCCGGAGCGGGTCGCCAAGGTCGCGATCGACGCGAGCAAGGGTGTCGACGAGGCGAAGGCGCGCGAGATCGTCACCGCCGCCAAGTTCCCGGCCGACGTCGCCGACCAGGTGGTCGACATCGCGGTGAAGCTGTGGCAGGCGTTCGTCGCCGAGGACGCGCTGCTGGTCGAGGTCAACCCGCTGGCCAAGGTCGGCGACGGCCGGGTGCTGGCGCTGGACGCCAAGGTCACCCTGGACGAGAACGCCGGCTTCCGGCACCCCGACCACGAGGCGCTCGAGGACAAGTCCGCGGTCGACCCGATCGAGCAGGCGGCCAAGGCGAAGAACCTCAACTACGTCAAGCTCGACGGCGAGGTCGGCATCATCGGCAACGGTGCGGGCCTGGTCATGTCGACCCTCGACGTGGTCGCCTACGCCGGGGAGAAGCACGGCAACGTCAAGCCGGCGAACTTCCTCGACATCGGCGGCGGCGCCAGCGCCCAGGTGATGGCGAACGGCCTGGAGATCGTTCTCGGCGACCCGGCGGTCAAGTCGGTCTTCGTGAACGTCTTCGGCGGTATCACCGCCTGTGACGCGGTGGCCAACGGCATCATCCAGGCTCTCGCCCTGCTGGCCGAGCGCGGCGAGACGGTGACCAAGCCGCTCGTCGTACGCCTCGACGGCAACAACGCCGAGGCCGGCCGCGCCATCCTCGACGGCGCCAACAACCCGCTGGTCGAGCGGGTCGACACGATGGACGGAGCGGCCGCGCGCGCCGCCGAGCTCGCGGCTGCGGGGAAGTGAACTAATGGCTATCTGGCTCACCAAGGACTCCAAGGTCATCGTCCAGGGCATCACCGGCTCGGAGGGCTCCAAGCACACCCGCCGGATGCTCGCCGCCGGCACCAACGTGGTCGGCGGGGTGAACCCGCGCAAGGCCGGCACCAAGGTGGACTTCGACGGCACCGAGCTGCCGGTGTTCGCCACCGTCGCCGAGGCGATCAAGGAGACCGGCGCCGACGTGTCGGTCATCTTCGTGCCGCCGGCGTTCACCAAGGCCGCGGTGGTCGAGGCGATCGACGCCGAGATCCCGCTCGCCGTGGTGATCACCGAGGGCGTCCCGGTGCAGGACTCGGCCGCCTTCTGGGCGTACAACGTCAGCAAGGGTGAGAAGACCCGGATCATCGGCCCGAACTGCCCGGGCATCGCCTCGCCGGGCGCCTCGAACGCCGGCATCATCCCGGCCGACATCACCCCGCAGGGCCGGATCGGCCTGGTCAGCAAGAGCGGCACGCTGACCTACCAGCTGATGTACGAGCTGCGCGACTTCGGTTTCTCGACCGCGGTCGGGATCGGCGGCGACCCGGTGATCGGGACCACCCACATCGACGCGCTGAAGGCGTTCCAGGACGACCCGGACACCGACGCGATCGTCATGATCGGTGAGATCGGTGGCGACGCCGAGGAGCGGGCCGCCGAGTTCATCAAGGCGAACGTGACCAAGCCGGTGGTCGGCTACATCGCCGGCTTCACCGCCCCGCCCGGCAAGACCATGGGCCACGCCGGCGCGATCATCTCCGGCTCGGCCGGCACCGCCGACGCGAAGAAGGCGGCGCTCGAGGCGGCCGGCGTCAAGGTCGGCAAGACGCCGAGCGAGACCGCGCGGCTCATGCGCGAGATCATGAGCTGACCATCGATTCGGCAGCAACGGCGCGCCGCGGGCCGGGTCGATACGACCCGATCGGCGGCGCGCCGTCGTATCTGCATCGCCGTGAGTGCCACGGCGTGACAAGGTAGGTCGCGATGCCCAGCACAACCGACCGTCCCGGCGGCTCGGAGGACCCGTTCGCGGTCGCCGAGGCGCTGCAGTCTGTCGTGCGGGACACCGAGGCCCCGCCGATCGACGCCGATCAGCGCGACGAGCCGACGCCGGGCACCCGGGACACCGTCGTGGTGGACGAGGCGATGCTCGGCCGCCGGGAGACCGTCCGGGTGCCGGTGCAGCGCCGCCCGCCGGATCGTGCCGGGCGGGCCCCGCTCCCGGTCGCGGTCGCCTTCGCCACGATCTGGGCGGCCCTGCTCAGCTACCTTCCGGTCGCCGCGGCGCTCGGGCTGGCCCGCACCCTGGAGGGCCAGGGTGGGCTGGCCGGCGCGGCCAAGGCCGGGGCGGCCGCCTGGCTGCTCGGCCACGGGGTGCCGATCGGCACCTCGATCGGGTCACTCGGGCTGGCCCCGCTGCTGCTCACCGTGCTGGTGCTGTGGCGGCTCGGCCGGGCCGGGCTGCACGTGACCCGGGCGATCGGGGCCCGGCACTCCGGCGGGGTCGGCGCGGCGCTGCTGGTCGCGGCGTGCGTCGGTGGGACGTACGCGGCAATCGGCGCCTTGACCGCCCACCTGATCGACGGTCGCGGCACGGATGTCTCCACCGCCCGCGCCGCGTCCGATTTTCTCGCCCTCGGCGTGGCCGGGGCGCTGATCGGTGCGCTGCGCGGCAGCGACGCGGTGACCACGTTGGCCCGGCGGGTCCCGGTCGTGGTGCGGCACGGGGTGCGGACCGGCCTGGTCGCGGCGTTCCTGATGGTCGGGGCGGGCGCCGCGGTCGGCGGCCTGTCGGTGGCCCTGGGCGGCGGCGATGCCGCCAAAATCATCTCGGCCTATCACACCGGGGTCGCCGGACAGGCCGGAATCACCCTGGTCAGCGTCGCCTACGCGGGGAACGCGGCGATCTGGTCCACCGCCTATCTGCTCGGGCCGGGCTTCGCGCTCGGCACCGGCTCGGTGATCCGGCTCACCCAGCTCACCGTGCACGACCTGCCCACCCTGCCGCTGCTGGCCGGCCTGCCGAACGGTCCGGTGGGCGGCGCCGGCGCGCTGCTGCTCGCCCTGCCGGTGATCGCCGGCGCGGTGGCCGGCTGGGTGCTCACCCAGCGGCTGCGGTACGGCCGGGCGCACGCCTGGCGGCCCGGGCCGGGTTCCGGCGCGGACGCCCCGGAACCGGCCTGGTCGCTGCTGCTCGGCGCGGGTCTGCTGGCCGGTCCGGTGGCCGGCGTGGTGCTGGGCGTGCTCGCCGCGCTCTCCGGCGGCCCGGTGGGGGACGGCCGGCTGGCTCAGATCGGCCCGGCAGCCTGGTCGGTGGGCCTGGTCGCGGCGATCGTCGCGGCGATCTCGGTGATCCTGGGAGCGTCGGCGGCCCGCATCTTCCGCGAGCCGCGCCCGAAGCGTCGTCCGAACGGCCGGCGGTAACCGCCCGATTTCGGTTGACCTGAGCTGCCCGGATAGGGTGCTCAGGTGACTGCGCCCGCGCCCGCCCGCCTGGTCGTCCTGATCTCCGGATCGGGCAGCAACCTGCAAGCCCTGCTCGAAGCCACCCGCGACCCGGCGTATGGCGCCGAGGTGGTCGCGGTCGGCGCCGACCGGGACGGCATCGCCGGTCTCGACCACGCCGCCGCGGCCGGTGTCCCCACCTTCGTCGACGCGGTCAAGGCGTATCCGACCCGCGACGACTGGGACGCGGCGCTCACCGCGCACGTCGCCGCGCACCGGCCCGACCTGGTCATCTCGGCCGGGTTCCTGAAACTGGTCGGCAAGCAGTTCCTGGACGCGTTCGGCGACCGCTACATCAACACCCACAACGCGCTGCTGCCGTCGTTCCCCGGTATCCACGGGCCACGCGACGCGCTCGCCTACGGCGTGAAGCTGGCCGGGGCGACGCTCTTCTTCGTCGACGCCGGCGTCGACACCGGACCGATCATCGCCCAGGTCAGCGTCCCCGTGCTCGACGACGACACGGAGGAGACGCTGACCGAGCGGATCAAGGTGGCCGAGCGGGCCCAGCTGGTCGACTTCGTCGGCCGCCTGGTCCGGGAGGGCTGGACCATTGAGAACAGGAAGGTACGGATTCCGTGAGCACCGATGAGGGCCGCCGTCCGATCAAGCGGGCGCTGCTGAGCGTGTGGGACAAGGCGGGCATCGTCGAGCTCGCCCAGGCGCTGCACGCGGCCGGCGTCGAGATCGTCTCGACCGGCTCGACCGCGTCGACCGTGGAGAAGTCCGGCGTGCCGGTGACCCGGGTCGAGGATCTGACCGGCTTCCCGGAGATCCTCAGCGACCGGGTGAAGACGCTGCACCCGAAGGTGCACGCCGGTCTGCTCGCCGACCTGCGGCTGGAGAGCCATGCGGCGGAGCTGGCCGAGCACGGGATCGAGCCGTTCGACCTGTTGGTCAGCAGTCTCTACCCGTTCTCCGAGACGGTCGCCTCCGGGGCCGGCGAGGAGGAGTGCATCGCCAAGATCGACATTGGTGGCCCGGCGATGGTGCGGGCCGCGGCGAAGAATCACGCGTCGGTCGCGGTGGTGGTCTCCACCGCGGGCTACCCGTCGATCCTCTCCGCGCTGCGCGACGGCGGGTTCACGCTGAACCAGCGCAAAGCGCTGGCCTCCACGGCGTTCATCAACATCGCGGAGTACGACATCGCGGTGGCGAACTGGACGGCCAGCACCCTGGCGCCCGCGGACTGGCCGGACTTCGCCGGGATCGCTCTGCGCAAGCAGGACACCCTGCGGTACGGGGAGAACCCGCACCAGCAGGCCGCCCTCTACCTCGACCCCGCCGCGCCCGCCGGCCTCGCCCAGGCCGAGCAGCTGCACGGCAAGGAGATGTCGTACAACAACTACGTCGACGCGGACGCCGCGTGGCGCAGTGCCAACGACTTCACCGAGCCGGCCGTGGCGATCATCAAGCACGCCAACCCGTGCGGCGTCGCGATCGGCGCGGACGTGGCCGAGGCGCACCGCAAGGCGCACGAGTGTGACCCGGTCTCCGCGTTCGGCGGTGTGATCGCGGTCAACCAGGAGGTGTCCGCCGAGCTGGCCCGCCAGGTCGCGGAGATCTTCACCGAGGTGATCGTGGCGCCGGCCTTCGCGCCCGAGGCCCTGGAGATCCTGCGCGAGAAGAAGAACCTGCGCATCCTGGTCGCCCCGGCGTGGAACCCGCCGCCGGCCGAGGTGAAGCAGGTCGGCGGCGGCATGCTGGTGCAGGCGGCCGACCGGATCGACGCGACCGGCGACGACCCGTCCGGCTGGACCCTGGCCACCGGTGCCCCGGCGTCGCCCGAGGTGCTGCGCGATCTGGTCTTCGCGTGGCGGGCGATCCGCGGCGTGAAGAGCAACGCGATCCTGCTGGCCAAGGACGGCGCCGCGGTCGGCATCGGGATGGGCCAGGTCAACCGGGTCGACTCGGCGAAACTGTCGGTGGCCCGGGCCGGCGCCGAGCGGGCGGCCGGCAGCGTCGCCTCCTCGGACGCGTACTTCCCGTTCCCGGACGGCCTGGAGGTGCTGATCGAGGCCGGCGTCAAGGCGGTCGTCCAGCCCGGCGGCTCGATCCGCGACAACCTGGTGATCGAGGCCGCCGAGAAGGCCGGCCTGACCGTCTACTTCACCGGCACGCGGCACTTCTTCCACTGACACCGCAGCCGAGAGGCCGGGGGCGACGGCGTCCCGGCCTCTCGCTGTCCACCCCGATCGCGGCAGTGCGGCCGGCTGTGCGCTCGGCCAGGAAGATGGTGGTCGAGGCCGATGGTGAGTGACGCTGAGCTGATCGAGAAGCGGGACTTCTCGAGGGTCAAGAGCATCGGCAGTCATCGGACGCTGGCGGGCTTCCACCTGGTCCGGTGCGAGTTCGACGGTTCCAGCCTGGCGCAGTTCGACGATCCGGGCCTGAATCTGGTGGTCCGGGACGCGAGGCTGACCCGTTGCGTGTGCAGGCAATCGTCGATCCAGGGCGTCCGGTTGGAGGACGTGCTGGTCGACGGGGTGACCATGAGCGGTTCGCTCAATCTCCACGGGTGCGCGTTGCGGCACGTCACCCTGCGGGGCCGGGTGGGCAGATGGTTCATCATGCCGCCGAATCCGTCGCTGCCCGCCGAGGTGCGCGAGGCGTTCATGATCGCGATCCAGCGGTTCTACCGGGACGTGGACTGGGCGCTGGACATCTCGGCGGCCGAGTTCACCTCCGCACAACTGCACTATGTGCCGGGCGAGCTGGTCCGGCGGGATCCGGAGACCCAGTTCCTGCTGCGCCGGCACGTCGTCGAAGCGGTCGATCCGGCCGAGCTGCCCTCGTTCGGCTCGATCGCGGTGAGCCGCTTCGAGACGACTCCGCTGGATTGCATCGTGGCGGCTGCCCCGAAGCGGTCCTCGAATTTCGCGGAGATTCTGGATCACCTCCAGCAGATGCGGAACCGCGGCCTGGCGGAGTAGGCGGGCGGTCGCTCGGCCGGACCCGGGTGCGCTGCCCGGCACCGCCTTCTTCTGGCAGGGTGGGCGGATGAACGAAGCACGGCACGTCGCCGGTGAGCGGTTCTCCGGTGCGGACTGGGCGCTCGACGAGCGGGAACGGGTCCACTTCGAGGACTGTGTGTTCCATGACGTCGACTGGAGCGAGTCCACCTTCACCGCGTGCACCTTCGAGCGGTGTGAGTTCGGCAACTGCCGCTTCAACGCGGCGGTCTTCGAGCGGACCGCGCTCCTGCAGTCCACGCTGCGTCGCTGCTCGTTCTTCGGCACCACCTTCGACGACTGCAAGCTGACCGGCAGCACCTTCGACGACTGCGGGCTGCGGCCCCTCACCGTGCACGGCGGCGACTGGGGTTTCGTCAGCCTGCAAGGGCAGAACCTGTCCGGTGTCAGGTTCGGCGCGGTCCGGCTCCGCGAGGCCGACCTGAGTGGGGCGGATCTCACCAGGACCGACCTGCGCGGCGCTGACCTGTCGAACGTGCGGCTGGCCGGTGCCGTGCTGAAGGGGGCCGACCTGCGCGGCGCCGACCTGGACGGCGCACCGCTGCGCGGCGTCGACGTGACCGGGGCGAAACTGAACCTGGCCCAGGCCGTGCACTTCACCAGGGCCTATGGTGCGATCGTCAGCTGAGCGGTGCTCGCGCCTGGGATGGTAGAGGCAGATCACCAGTTCGGGGGCGCGCGGCGCGGTCCCGCGAGTGGGCAGTACGCTCGTACTGCTAAGCGTGTTTTCGGGAGAGGAGCGCCGGCCGATGGCGAAAATCAAGGTCAAGAACCCGGTCGTGGAGATCGACGGCGACGAGATGACCCGGATCATCTGGAAGCAGATCCGGGAGCAGCTGATCCAGCCCTACCTCGACGTCAACCTCGAGTACTACGACCTCGGCATCCAGTACCGGGACGAGACCGACGACCAGGTGACGATCGACGCGGCGAACGCGATCAAGCGGCACGGCGTCGGCGTCAAGTGCGCCACCATCACCCCGGACGAGGCGCGGGTGCAGGAGTTCGGCCTGAAGAAGATGTGGCGGTCGCCGAACGGCACGATCCGCAACATCCTCGGCGGCGTCGTCTTCCGTGAGCCGATCATCATGAAGAACGTGCCCCGGCTGGTACCCGGCTGGACCAAGCCGATCGTCATCGGCCGTCACGCCCACGGCGACCAGTACAAGGCCAGCGACTTCGTGGCGCCCAGCAAGGGCAAGATGACCGTCACCTTCACCCCGGAGGACGGTTCCGCGCCGATCGAGATGCACGTGGCCGACTTCCCGGCCGGCGGCGTCGGCATGGCCATGTACAACTTCGACGAGTCGATCCGCGACTTCGCGCGCGCCTCGCTGCGCTACGGCCTGGCCCGCAACTACCCGGTCTACCTGTCCACCAAGAACACCATCCTGAAGGCGTACGACGGCCGCTTCAAGGACCTGTTCGCGGAGATCTTCGAGACCGAGTTCGCCGACCAGTTCAAGGAGGCCGGGATCACCTACGAGCACCGGCTGATCGACGACATGGTCGCGGCCGCGCTCAAGTGGGAGGGCGGCTACGTCTGGGCGTGCAAGAACTACGACGGTGACGTGCAGTCGGACACGGTCGCGCAGGGCTTCGGCTCGCTCGGCCTGATGACGTCGGTGCTGATGACCCCGGACGGCCAGACCGTCGAGGCCGAGGCGGCGCACGGCACGGTCACCCGGCACTACCGGCAGTGGCAGAAGGGCGAGAAGACGTCGACCAACCCGATCGCGTCGATCTTCGCGTGGACGGGCGGGCTCAAGCACCGCGGCAAGCTGGATGGGACGCCGGAGGTCACCCAGTTCGCCGAGGCTCTGGAGCAGGTCTGCATCGAGACCGTCGAGGGCGGTCAGATGACCAAGGACCTCGCGCTGCTGATCAGCAAGGACGCGCCGTGGCTGTCGACCGACGAGTTCATGAACGCGCTCGACGAGAACCTGGCGCGTAAGCTCGCCTGATTTCGCACCACAGCATCACAGCATCACCGCACTTCCGTGGGGGAGGGGGCCGGCCGAGCCTCTTCCCCCGATCCATTTCCAAGATCAAATCCAATGTGGCGGTACGCGTTGTCCAAGCCCGCCGTGCCGCTGCCCGCTGCCCGCTGCCCTCGCCGTGCCGGCTGCCCCTGCCCGCTGCCTCGCCGTGCCCGCTGCCCCCGCCGTGCCGGCTGCCCCTGCCCGCTGCCTCGCCGTGCCCGCTGCCCCCGCCGTGCCGGCTGCCCCTGCCCGCTGCCCCCGCCGTGCCGGCTGCCCCTGCCCGCTGCCCTCGCCGTGCCCGCTGCCTCGCCGTGCCCGCCGTGCCCGCGGTGCTGGCGCCTGGCTGCGGTGTGCGACGAGCCAAGATGGGGCCGGACGGATGCGGCTGGCGACGTACTAAATGAGCGGTTGGTTTTGAGTGCTCGTTAAGCGGACGAAAAACTTCGCAAATCGGATGTTTCGGATCGTAACCGCGGGGTATGTGGCCTCGTTTCTCTGAGTGGTGCGGGTGGCGGACTTGGGTACGCCGCTCGCCGTCCCCTTCAGCGGGGGCCTTGTCCCGGGCCCCCGCTGGTCCCTTTTTCGCCACCCGCACCCCCACCGTTCCCGTCCGGCGCCCGAACCCCCGCCGGCTCTTCGGATCACATCTCCGTGTCCATGCCCCACTGGCTCTTCGGTTCGCGGCTCGCCGCCCGTGGCCGCCCTGGCTCTCCCTTCGCGTCTCAGCGTCCGCGACCTCCGCTGGGTTGTCTGGCGTTCCTACTTCGGCGTCTGCGGTCTGCGGAAATGCAAGCGCGGCCCGTTCGGAGGAACGGGCCGCGGTGAGAAGCCGCGGTGGCAGGCCGCGGTGAGAAGCCGCGGTGGGGCAGGCCGCGCTGAGGCCGTGGTGGCGGGCCGCGGTGAGAAGCCGCGGTGGCAGGCCGCGCTGAGGCCGTGGTGGCGGGCCGCGGTGAAGGGCCGGGGTCAGCCGGCGTCGCGCAGCAGCTGCGCGGCCTTCTCCGGGACGACGTCGCTGACGAAGGCGCCCATCGCCGACTCCGAGCCGGCCAGGAACTTCAGTTTGTCGGCGGCCCGGCGGATGCTGAAGATCTGCAGGTGCAGGTAGCCGAGGTCGCGGCCCTCGCCGACGACGGCCTGGTGCCAGGCCGAGATGTAGGGCATCGGCTTGCCGAACAATCCGTCGAACCGGCGCAGCACATCGAGGTAGAGCGGGGCGAGCGCGTCGCGTTCCTCGTCGGTGAGCGCGGGCAGGTCGGGGACCTGTCGGTGCGGGGCGATCTGCACCTCGAACGGCCAGCGGGCGGCGGCCGGCACGTACGCCGTCCACAGCTCGTTGGCGGCGACCACCCGGACCTTCGCCTCCTGCTCGGCGGCGAGAACGTCGGCGTAAAGGTTGCGCCCGCCGGTCCGCTCCGCGTGCTTGGCGGCGGCCCGCAGCATGGCGGCGGTGCGCGGCGGCACCATCGGGTACGCGTAGATCTGCCCGTGCGGGTGGTGCAGTGTCACCCCGATCTCGACGCCCCGGTTCTCGAACGGGAAGACCTGGGCGACGCCCGGCAGCGCGGACATCTCGGTGGTCCGGTCGGCCAGCGCGTCGATCACGGTGCGCACCCGGGCCGGCGGCAGCGCACCGAACGAGCTGTTGTGGTCGCTGGTGAAGCAGACCACCTCGCAGCGGCCCAGCCCCGGCTTGACCGGCACCATGTCGGTCAGCTCGGTGATGTCGCCGCCCGGCACCTCGCGGTAGCTGAACGACGGGAACTGGTTCTCGAAAACCACGACGTCGTAGTCCGGCGCCGGGACCTCGCTGGCGAACCGCGACGAGCTCGGGCACAGCGGGCAGGCGTCGGACGGCGGCAGGAAGGTGCGGGTCTGCCGGTGCGCGGCGACCGCCACCCACTCGTCGACCAGCGGGTCGTACCGCAACTGGGACGCCGGCGGCGGTGGTGGCAGCTCGCGGGTGTCCGGGAACGCCGAGCGGCTGGAATCGGCCTTCTCGTCGAAGTAGATGAGCTCGCGCCCGTCGGAGAGTGCGACGGTCGAGCGGAAGAACGTCACTGGGGGTTCACCACCACGAGTTCAGGAACGGTTTCGGTGAGCAGGGTGCGGGTGGCGGTGTCCAGGCCGTCGTCGGTGATCAGCACGTCGGCCCGCTCCAGCGGGACGATCGACGAGATGCCGACCGTGCCCCACTTGGTGCTGTCGGCGAGCACGACCAGACGCTCGGCCGCCTCGACCAGGGCGCGGTTGACATCCGCCTCCATCAGGTTGGGGGTGGTGTAGCCGGCCCGCTCACTCATCCCGTGCACGCCGAGGAACAGCATGTCCAGGTGCAGGGTGCCGATCGCGGCCACCGCGACCGGGCCGACGAGCGCGTCGGACGGGGTGCGGGTGCCGCCGGTCAACACCACGGTCTGGTCGGGCCGGCCGGCGCGGTAGAAGACGTCGGCGACCGGGATCGAGTTGGTCACCACGGTCAGCGACGGCACGTCGACCAGCCGCTGCGCGAGCACCGCGGTGGTGGTGCCGGCCGAGAGGGCGATCGCGTCGCCGGGCGAGACCAGGGCGGCGCCCCGGGCCGCGATCGCGGCTTTCTCGTCGCGCTGGCGGACCGACTTGGCGGCGAAGCCCGGCTCGTGTGCGGAACCGGGGCTGACCGTGGTCGCACCGCCGTGTACCTTCGCGAGCAGCCCGCGGTCGGCCAGGGCTTCCAGGTCGCGGCGGATGGTCATGTCGGAGACGCCGTACTCGGTGGCGAGCTCGCTGACCCGGACGCCGCCGGTGGCGCGGACCCGGTCGAGGATCGCGGCTTGGCGTTGCTGGGCCAACATCAGCAATCCACCATCTTCTGCCGTGGGTTCCGCACTAATTCAAACACACTTGAACAGTACCGCCTGCTCGGGTGTGCGCGAAAGAGTGACTTCAGATACCACGTCCTCGCTTGTGCAGCGCTGAAAGCACATTCTCCACCTTCACCGCTCCGGTCATCGCGGCCAGCGCGATCGCGGTCCGGGGTTCCTTCCAGTTCGCCCGCACCGCCTCCTTGCTGAACTGCCAGGCCTGGCTGCGGTTTCCGGTCGCCGCCGACCAGCAGGCGAGCTGTCCGTACACCCGGGCGGCCCCCGGGCGGCAGCCACTGATCTCCGGGTGCCGCTGCATCATCCAGCGCAGCGAGGAGATCTTGGTGGCGTACTCGTACGCGTAGTGCGAACTCCGGCCCCACAGCACCTGCACCAACGGCTCGTCCAGATGCACGATCGGCGAGCGGCGCGCCGCCCTGAGCAGAAGATCCCAATCCTCGTTCTGGCTGCCCGGCGCATCCTCGGCGACCAGGCCCACCGCGTCCTCGGCCAGCGCCTCCCGGCGGATCAGGAACGATGACGAATGCAGCATCGCCATCCGGGACCGGGCCAGGTCGTCGACCGTCACCCGGCTCCGGCCGGCCAGCCGCGGCGTGGTGTGCCCCTCGAACTCCACCTCGATGGCGCAGGTGGCGAATTCGGCGTCCGGCTCGGCCAGCAGCGCGGCCACCTGGCGACGCAGCTTGTCCGGCAGCCAGCGGTCGTCGTCGTCACAGAACGCCACCAGCTCGGTGTCCAGGGCCAGCACCCCGGTGTTCCGGGCGCCGGCCAGGCCGGCGGCCCGCCAATTCGTCAACACCAGCACCGGTACGCCGTCGGTCTGCGCCAGCAGGTAATCCGGCTCGGTCTGGTCGTAGACGACGACCACCCGAAGCTCACCCGGATATTTCTGGGCGCGCACCGCGGCGATCGACCGTCGGACCAGCTCGGGGCGGTTCCGAGTGGGGATGACGACCCCGACCGACGGCCAGTTCATCGTGACTCCTGCGGGTTCAGGGGGTAGCCGTACGCGCGGAGCATCGGCGCGCACACCGCGCCGACCAGGCGGCGCTGCACGGTCGGCAGGGCGCGGACCCACGCGTCGTCGTGCCGCAGCGGCAGCCGGCCCACGGTGAACCGCATCGGGTTGCCGGCCGCGCTGTGCCCGGCCCGCAGGTCGGCGTGCCCCGGGCGCAGGAAGTCCAGGTCCTCGGGGTGCAGGGTGAGCCCGGCGAAATCGGCCAGCCGGATCAGCGCGGCCCGCGGGTCGGCCAGGAACTCCTCGTAGCGGATCCGGCGGACCGGCACACCGCGGCGGGCCAGCAGCCCGAAAGCGGCGTTGTGCGCGTTCCAGAGCAGCGCCGACCGGCCGGGGGAGTAGCGGGTCATCTCCTGCGCGCCGTCGGTCTCCGGGCGGGCCACCCGCTTGGTCCAGGAGTACGCGACGCCGCGCGCGTCCCGGACCACGTGCAGCACCCGCAGATCCACCTGGCCGGCCGCGCGCAGCACGTGCGCCAGGGCGGAATGCTTGGACGAGTCGACGACCAGGTCGGCGCCGGACACCTCGGCGGCCGCGGCGTACACCTTGGCGTAGTAGCCGGCGTACTCCCGCACCGCGGCGCCCGGGTGGGTGGTCGCGGCCAGCCGCGGGATGTGCCGGGTTCGCTCCACCGCGTCCCGCAACGCGTGCACCCGGTCCACGTCGACGTTGTTCCAGCCGTCGAAGGCGTGCTTGCCCACCCGTTTCCAGAAGTCGCAGCCGGAGAACCGCTCCCCGCACCCGCAGCGTTCGTCGTCGCGTAGATCGCGCTGCCACAGGTGGACGACCTCACCGAGCGCGCAGACCCCGGGCAGCTCACCGAGCAGGCGTTCCACGAGCGTCGTGCCGCTTCGCCCTAATCCGCCCAGAAATAGCACTTGTGCCACTTTGGCCCGCCTTCAATCGTTTCGCTCTGGTAACGAGTGAAGCAGGCAAAAGGAGGCGTCAGGTGGTTATCGAGGCTTTCGACCGCGTGCACCTGGGTGGCACCGGCATCGACCGGATCACCGAGGACGAGGTGGTGGCGGTCGTCCGCGACGCCCTCTCGCACGGCCGCGGCGGCCGCATCATCACCCCGAACGTCGACATCCTGCGCCGCGCCGCCGAAGACCCGGCCGCCCGCCGCCACCTCGACGACGCCGACCTGATCGTGGCCGACGGCATGCCCCTGATCTGGGCCAGCCGCCTCGGCGGCGTCCCCCTGCCCGAGCGGGTGGCCGGCAGCAGCCTGATCTGGACCCTCTCCGAGGGCCTGGGCCGCGACACCCGCTCCATCTTCATCCTCGGCGGCACCCCCACCCCGCGAACCCTGCACGCCCTCCCCGGCCCGGCCTCGTCCTCCCCGGACCGCGCGCTCGCCGCTCTCCGCGACCCGGCCTCGTTCACCACCCCGGACCGCGCGTCCGCCGCCCCCGGCGACCGTTCGTTTTCCGCCACCCCCGACCGCGCATCGTCCACTGCCCCGGGCCGCCCGTTTGCCGTCCTTTGCGATCGCGCGCCTTCCGGCGCCCCGGACCGCGACTTCTCGGCTCCGGGGACCGCTGCCGCCCCCGCCACCGAAACGCTGGTCTGGAACTCCCTCTCCGGCGAAACCTGGACGGCGAATGTCCCGGTCGCCGAGTCCGTCACTCGGCGCCCGCCTGCCGCGCCGACGTCGGGCGATATCGTGCCGGCCGACCCGGCCGCGGAAGCCCCGATCGTCGGCGGCCGGGGGTCCGCGCCCGCCACCGGCGTCACGGTCCGGGACGTGCGGGCGTCCGGCGCGGTCCGGGCCGCGGTGCGCCTCGCCACCGCGAACCCCGGCCTGCGGATCGCCGGCGCGCTCAGCCCCCCTTTCGGTTTCGACGACGACGAGAACACCTACGCCGAGGTCTGCGCCCGGGTCACCGCCGCCCAGCCGGACCTGGTCTTCGTCGGCCTGGGTTTCCCCAGGCAGGAACAGGTCATCGAACGCCTCCGCCGCGACCTCCCGGCCACCTGGTTCGTCGGTTGCGGCGCCGCCATCAACTTCGTCGCCGGCGACATCCACCGCGCCCCGCGCTGGATGCAACGCACCGGCCTCGAATGGGCCCACCGCCTCACCACCGAACCTCGCCGCCTGGCCCGCCGCTATCTGCGCCACGACGCTCCATATGCCCTCCGCCTCCTGGCCCGGGCCCGAGCTCGCCGCCGCTCCCGCCGCGCCTGACCCGCCATCCCGGAGCGCCTGCACCGCCCGCCCGAGGTCGCCCGTCCGCGACGGCCCCGCTCGCCGGGAGTCGCCCGACGGCCCCGCTCGCCGGGAGTCGCCCGACGGCCCCGCTCGCCGGGAGTCGCCCGACGGCCCCGCTCGCCGGGAGTCGCCCGACGGCCCCGCTCGCCGGGAGTCGCCCGACGGCCCCGCTCGCCCGTAGTCGCCCGCCCGGGACCCCCGCCCGGGACCGCCCGGGACCCCCGCCCGGGACCGCCCGGGACCCCCGCCCGGGACCGCCCGGAAGGACCGACCGCCCGCGGTCGTGCGTCAGGGGATCGGGCCGCGGCGGGTGACGGAACGCCGCCCGCGCGGGCCGGCCAACCCGCGCGGCGAACCGCAACGGACCATCGTGGCCGGCGGCGCGTCGATCAGCGGCTGGGCGTGGTCGGCATCCGAATACCCCGCCTGCCAGGGGAACCGGTTTCCCGGGTCGGGCCAGACCAGCTGTTGCAGGCGGACCCGCCGCCCATACCGCGCGAGGGCGGCGCCCGGCCACAGTTCCGCGGTCGGCGACCCGTTCAGCAGCACCACGTCCTGCTCGACGATCAGATCGGTCACCCGTCGCCCGTGCCGGAACCGGGCGCCCTCCTCGTGCACCCGCCCGGCCAGCTCGTTGAGCAGCTGGTGGGCCAGGTCGGGCGGCAGCCCGGCGATGATCAGCTCCGGGTGGCTGTCGGCGGTCAGCCCGACCGTGTAGGCGAACGGCGCCACGTCGTCGGCCGCTTCCTCGTCGGTGGGCACCACATGCACCACGGCCCAGCCGAACTGCTGGATGATCTCGGTCTGCTCACGGAAGAAGTCGGACATCGCGGGGCCCCCTGGCTCGGTGCTGACGGACAGCGGGGCGCCGGACGGGGCCGGCACCACTGAGCCTCACTATGGAACACATGTACGACACTTTTCCGGGACTCGTTAGCAGTACGAGCGTACTGTTAAAGTCTTCGCATGACCTTCCGCATCGACGACCTGCACCACGTCCAGCTCCTGATCCCGCCCGGCGGCGAACCGGTGGCCCGCGCCTTCTACAGCGGCGTCCTCGGCATGGCCGAGATCGTCAAGCCCCCGGTCCTGGCCGCCCGGGGCGGTTGCTGGTTCCGCGCCGGCGGCTGGGAGGTCCACCTCAGCCCGGTCCCCGATTTCGCCCCGGCCACCAAGGCTCACCCCGGCGTCCTCGTCCGCGATCTCGACGCCCTGGCCGAGGTCCTGACCTCGGCCGGCCACCCGGTCGAGCGGGATCCGCACTTCCCGGGCCACCACCGCCTCTACTCCGCCGACGGCCACGGAAACCGGCTGGAGTTCCTGGAGCCCATCCGGAGTTGATGCCGCGGCCGGAGAGCAGGCCGCGGCCGGAGAGCAAGCCGCGGCCGGAGAGCGGTCCCGAAAACCCCTCAGCGCCCGACGTTGAAGTAGGGATCCTTGGCGAGCGCGTGGAACGCCTTGAAAGCCGCCTTGTCCCCGCTCAGCTGGAACTGCTGGTTGGGCCCGTTCCCCGTCGGGTCCGACTCGAAATAGGCGACCGCTTTGATCTGCCGGTTCGCCTTGAAGGTGCGTTCCGCGTCGCGCAGCCACGCCGCCCGGTTCGCGGATCCCCAGGCTTTCGCCACCCCGAACTCCCCGATGATGATCGGTTTCGGCCGTTGTGCCGCCCACTGCAGGAAGGGCCCCATGAGTTGCCCGATCGGCTGGAAGTCGGCGCCGGCGTAAACGTCCACGCAGGTCCAGTCCACCTGATCGTCGCCCGGGTAGAACTGCTGGGCATCCCCGCGCTGGAAGCCTTCGGCGGTCGGGCACCACACCCAGGACACGTTGTCCGCGTGCTCCCGCTGGAAGATCGCCCGCACGTACTTCCACGCCGCGATGTAGTCGGCGCCGGACCACATGGTGGCCCGCAGGTTGGGCCGGTCCATCTCCCAGCGCATCCGGAGCAGCACCGGCCGCCCGATCCTCCGGATCGCCTCGGCCTGCTGCCGGATCAGCCGGTCGTGTTCGCCGTCCAGGATGGACCGGTTGTCGCCGGTCGCCCAGCTGATCATCAGCGACTGCCCCTGAGCCAGGAACTCCTGATCGGATTCGGTCCCGACCATCTGGTCGAAGCGACGATACGTGTTCAGGATGTCGAGCCGGCGACCCAGCGACGCCTCCAACGTGTCGACCGCTTCCAGGCGCCCGATGTGGGTGAGCTGGTCCGGCTTGATCCAGGCGCCGACGTACGCCCCCGTCGCCGGAGGCGTGAACGGTCCGGCGGCGAACGGACCGTCCTGCACCGCGATGGCCGGCGGCCGCGCGGTCAGGTCCGGCGACGGCGGCGGCGCGGGATTCCCGCGGTGGCTGCCACTGCAGGCGGACAGGATGAGGAGTACGCCGACGAGCACCCCGCCGAGCCCGGCCCTACGCATGGACCCGCCGCGCCGTGTACAGCACGTTCACCGCGTAACCGTCGGTGCCGGGCAGCCGCCGGGCGGCCGCGTCGGCGAGCCGGGCCAGCCGGTTGTCGTGCAGGGACGGGGTGAGCATGGAGAAGCCGCGCCGTTCGACGATCTCGAAGCCGTGCCGGTCGAGCAGCGCCGCGACCTCCTCGTGGGAGAGCTCGGCGAACCAGCGTTCGCCCTGGTGCCGCCGGGCCCGCAGGTGCCGGACGGAGCCGGCGTTGCCGTGATTCTCGACGACGAGCAGGCCGGAGCCGCGGTGCGGCAGGGCTTTCGCGGCGAAGGCGAGCGCCCGGTCGCGGACCGTGTCGTCCACGTTGAGCAGCAGCCGGAAGATGGTCACGATGGCCGGGAAGCCGGCCGCGACCGGCGCCGGGACCGGTCCGTCGATCGACACCCGGTGCCAGTACGCGCGGGAGCCGACCTCGGCCGCTTTCGTCATCATCTCGGCCGACGTGTCGTATCCGTGCGCTTCCCGGACCAGGCCGTGCAGGGTGCGGATGGCCCGCCCGGTGCCGCAGGCGAAGTCGTGCTGGACCGGCGGGTGCTGACCCTCGAATTCGCGGCGGACCAGGGCACGCAGGTAGTCGCGCTGCCGGTCGTTGATGCGGGACGCGTAACTGTCCGGCGCGTACGTGATCGACTCGTACTTCTCGACCGCCTCGGTGTCCTGGAACACCTCGGTGTAATCGCTGGTCAACTCGCCTCCTGGGTCTTTCGTCGGGTGAACGCGCCGAGTTCGAGCCGGCCCCGGAGCAGCCAGGCGCCGGCGGCGAAGGCCGGCACGGCTGCCGCGACGGCCGGCGCCAGTCCGGCCGGGCCGTCCCCGAGCAGGGCGGTCACCGCCCGGGGCAGCAGGCCGAAGCAGCCGGTCGAGAGCAGCGCGGCGGCCCGGGTGCCCGGGCCGAACGGATGCAGGCGGGCGCCGCGGAACACCTGGATCAGCGGCAGCAGATTGTTGGCGACGATCGCGCCGGCCAGGCCCACGGCGGCCCCCATCGCGCCGTACCGGGGGATCAGCACCACGTCCAGGCCGATCGTGACGACCAGGGCGATCAGCACGTTGCCGAGGTTCAGCGAGGTGCGCCCGGCCATCGACAAGACCATGTCGACCATGCCGCAGCCGGTGGCGACCAGCATGGCCGCCGCGAGCAGCCGGACCACCGGGGTGCCGGCCGTGTACCCGGCGCCGAAGACACGGAGGTAGTACGGCGCGAACAGGATGACGAGCAGGCTGACCGGCCAGGTGATCAGCACCAGCCAGCCGGTGGCCACCTGGTACAGGCGATTCGCGGCGTCCCGGTCGCCGATGCTCAGCGCCTCGGCCAGCCGGGGCTGCACGGACTGGGAGATGCCCTGGTTGGCGAACTGGATCAGGATCACGAACCGGCCGGCGACCGCGTAGACGGCGGCCGGCCCGAGGCCGCCCAGCGCGGCGACCAGCAGCACGTCGACCCGTTGCAGGGCGAGCTGGGCCACGGCGGCCAGCGCGCGCGGTGCGGTGAACCGCCAGAATTCCCGGTGCAGCTGCCGGCGTTCGGCCCGTCGGCTGGCCGCCGCGGCGGGGCGTCCGGTCAGGTAGAGCCGCCTCACCGCGTACGCCGCAAACAGGGTCACCGGGAGGTAGGGAGCGGCCCAGGCCAGCGCGAAGACCGGCAGCGAAGCTGCCGCCAGGAGGCCGGCCGCACCGACCCCGAGCAATTGCAGTGCGCTGCGCAGCGTCCGGTCCAGCAGCACGGTGGGGCGCATCGAGCGGTACCCACGAGTGATCGTCAGCAGCACGTCGGTGAGTGCCTGCAGCGGGATGAAGACGGCCAACACCCGCAAACCGGTGAGGTACGCACCGGCCGAGTCGTGCGCGGTGACCCGGGCGATCTGCGGCGCGCCGGCCCACACCGCCACCGCGAGGATCAGCGAGAACACGAAGACCGGGACGAGGCCGGTACGCAGGCAGGTGCCGAGCAGGTGAGCACGCCCGGTGGCCCGCAACCGGGCCGGCCAGTAGACCAGCCCGGTGTTGGTGCCCAGCTTGGCCAGCCCGCCGGCCAGCACGAACGCTGCGGTGGCGGAGAAGAACGCGCCCGCCTCGTCGGTGCCGAGGCGACGCGCCACCACCCAGGTGACGATCACGCCGGCGCCTCCGGCCAGTGCCGATCCGGCCATGTTGGCGAGTCCGCCACGGGCCGCGCCGCGAGTGCCCCGGCCCGGATCGGCCCGCGGTGGCGCCGGGTCGGTCAGCGGGCCGGCCGTCACCCGCGGCGCCAGATCGGCGTGTGCCCCAGCCAGCCGGCCAGCGCCTCGTCGTGGGACTGGTAGTAGGCGCCCAGTTCCCGGCGCAGCTGCGGGTCCATGTCGGCCTGCCGGGGGCGGGCGTTGTGCCGCTCGAAGGCCGGTCGTTCCAGGTGCGGTGGCAGCCCGAGGAAGTGGCAGACCTCGTCGTACACCGGCTCCGGGTCGCTGAAGAACCGTTCGCTCTCCACCACGTGGATGCGTTCCCGGCCGACGTGCTGCGCCATCACGCTCAGATACCGGGCGTATTCGCCGCGCCCCCGGTAGGCGTGGTGCTGGTGCGCGAAGCTGTAGTACGCCGGGTCGTCGGCCAGCCGTTCCTCCTGCCGGTGCAGGCGGGCCGGCTCCAGCGCCATCGCCGCACCGAAGTCACGCTCGGTCTCGAAACCCCGCGCCACCTCGTGGTGATGCTGTGAGTAGGCGCGCTCCACCGGATCGCGCACCAGAACCACGATCCTGGCGTACGGCAGGTCCCGCGCGATCCGGGCCACCGCCTGGGGGTGGTACATGTAGTACGGACTGGACTCGAAGGTCTGTGCCGGCACCCCGAACCGCTCGGCGATCTTCTCGGCCGCCCGCCGCGCCGGGAAATGCGCGCGATACCAGTCGAGCCCGCGGTGGTACGACGTGTCGAAGTAGTGCACGCCCTTGTGGAGCACCGCCTTGAGCACCACCGGATGTGCGGCCAGCGCCCGGTACAACGAGGTGGTGCCGCACCGCTGCCCGCCGCAGATCAGGAAGGACGGCAGCATCCGGTGGTCGGCGGTGAGCCGGCCGTACGAGCGGGAGCCCAGGTGCACCACCGCCTTCATCGGCGCGGGCAGATTGCGGACGTTCATCACAGCTCCTCAACACGCCGGATGAGCACCGGCAGCAGCCAGGTACCGAGCACGCCCAGCCGGGCGCCCGCCTCGGCCTGGCGGTCGGTCAGGTAGCGCACGGCCAGGTCGACCAGGTAGAGCAGGGCGGTCGTCTCGCGGGCCACCGCGGCCACCCCGAACGGCGCGAGCAGCTCGTCGGCCCGGCGCACGGTGGCCTCCACCGCACCCCGCGCGTCACCGCTGGTCTGGATCCGTCTCTGCAGCTCGTGATGCACCGCGTCGAAGCCGAGCGGAACCCCGGTGGCGAACCGCTCCCAGTCCCAGACGAGCAGCGCGTCGGTGAGGTTGGCCATGTTCCACGGGGCCCAGTCGCCGTGCCAGGCGCCGTAGCGCAGGGTGTGCTCGCCGCTGTGCGCGGCGAGCAGGTCGACCGCGGCGGACAGCGCGGCGCCCTCGGCCCGGTCGGAGACCGCGGCCAGCCGGGCCCGCAGCTCGTGCCAGTAAGAGCTCTGGGTCAGCGGTCCGGTGGTGTAGCCGCAGCATCCGGCGATGTCCAGCATGGCGGCGGTGAGCCGGCGCGGGGTCAGCGGCGCGCGCGGCAGCCACACCGGCAGTGCCGACTGGACCAGCACCTGCATGCCGCGCCACTGCCCGGCGTGCATCACCCGGGGGATGGTCAGCTTGGTCAGTCCGCTGGAGCCGATCGCGTTCAGCGCCGCGGTCTCCGCCTTGACCAGGCGCTGGGTGAGCGGCCCGGCACCGATCTTGCCGAACGCGAAGGTCTCGCCGTCCGGGGTGAGCAACTGCAGCACCGGTTTGCGGTTGGCCCGGGCCGGGCCGATGTGGACGCTGACCGACAGGTCGCGCCGCAGCGCGTCGCTGAGGTAGCCGTCGATGCTGGCCGACACCGGGCCGGAGACCCGGATCCGGTCGCGGAAGACCAGCCGGTCGGTCCGGGTGCGGACCGCGGCCACCACGGCGTCCCGCTTGAACCGGGCCATCCGGGACTGCGGCTCGGCGTACCGGCGGACCGCGGCCGCGGCGACCGCGGCGGAGGTGTTCGGCACCAGCAGGCGGGGGCGGTGCGCGTTCGGCACCACCAGGTATTCCACGATCGTGTTGCCCGCACCGTCGTCCTCGCGGGCGGGGCGGCACGGCGGCGGATAGAGCAGCGCCATGACCTCGGTCAGATACTGGGTACGCAGTGCGGCGTCGCCCGCCGTGAGCTCGGCTGGCGCCGTTTTGACCGGACTCAATTGTCGTCGTTCCCCTCGATCCAGTTGCGCCAGAGCAGCGCGTACGCCAGAACCATGAAAGCCAGGGGGGTGACCAGCGAGTTGTACCAGAGCATCGCGGAGAACGAGCTGACCAGCGCGGCGCTGCCGGCCACCCCGATCGGGGTCCGGTCCCGGCGGAACCGCCACAGCCCGTACGCGAAGAAGCCCAGGTAGCCCGCGGTGCCCACCGCGCCGTGCGAATACAGCAGCTGCCACAGCTGCCCGTTGCCGCCGATCGTGAAGTTGCCGCAGCGCTCGCACTCCGAGCTCTCGCCGACCGTGATCGAGTTGCGGCCGCCGAGGGTGTTGCGGGTGCCCCCGTACCCGATCACCGGCGAACCGGTGAACCCGGCCATGGCCCGCTCGATCAGGAACGAGCGGACCCCGTTCGACTTGCCGTTGTCCAGCCGGGCCTGCACGGTGGTGCCCAGCGGGGTGGCCGCCAGCGCCACCGCGAGCGCCCCGCCCGCCACCAGCAGCACGCCGAGCACCCACAACTTGCCGGCCAGCACGTAGCGGACCGCGGCGTACCCGCCGATGATCCCCAGGCCGATCCACAGGCCGCGGTTCAGCGAGACGACCGCCGGCACGATCGAGACCAGCAGGAACACCCACAGCACGGCGCGCCGGCCCCGGCTGCGCGCGGCCGCCGCGGCCACCAGCAGCCACGGCACCAGCAGGCAGAAGTTGTTGCCCCAGGTGTTGGTGTACCCCCAGGGGGCGGCCGGACGCGGGGCGTCACCGCCGACGATGTCCATGATCTGCGCGGCGTACGGGTGGACCAGCGACCGGACGAAGCCCTTGCTGCGCACCCCCTGCGGCAGCAGCCACTCGACCGGCGAGGTGAACTCGAAGTGCCCGGCCACCATGCCGAGCAGCCCGCCCAGCACGGTCAGCACGAACATGCCGGCCAGCAGCCGGACCATCCGCCGCCGCGGCAGCTCCCGCTCGGTCAGGTTCCCGGCGTAGACCAGCAGCACGGTCAGCGAGAGGTACATGGCCAGCTTGTAGAGCACCGCGGGCAGCCGGCCGACGGCCCGCTCGACCACGGTCTGCGCCGGGTCGGCGCCCAGTGCGGCGATGCTCACCACCACCGCGACCAGGAACACCACCCACCAGGTGAAGCCCGGTGGCAGGCGCAGTGGGCGGCCCGCGGCCCGGCGGCGGATCAGCAGGAACAGCATCGGCGCGGCGACCAGCGGGAAGATCAGCACGCCCAGGCCGAGCGCCCACCAGAGCGGGTAGAGCAGCAGGATCCCGGTCACCGGCCAGGCCGGCAGGCTGAGGTCCTTACCGGCCCGGTGCTGGGCCGGTCCGGCGGGCGGCGCCGCCGGGACGACCGTGATCACTTCTCGTCGCCGTCCGTGGCGCCCGAGCCTTCGACAACCGAGGTCTGCTCGCCGGTGTCGCCGTCGGCCGGCCGCTGCCGGACCGTGGCCGAGACCGGCTCACCGCGGTCCTTGAGTGCCGACAGCTGCTGGGTGGCCTCCTCGACGACCGGCTCGGTGCCGGTCGGCGGCAGGGTCACCGCGGGCGCGGCGGCCGGCTCGGCGGTGTGCTTGACGTTGAGCCGGGGCAGCACCACCGCGCCGAGCAGCCGGGTGCCGACCCGCTGCAGCTGCTCGGTCGCGTCGACCAGGGCCGGCCGGCGGGTGCGGCGCAGCTCGACCGCGAGGATCGCCGCGTCGGCGAGGCTGGCCAGGCTCTGCGCGTCGGCGCTGCTGCTGGTCGACGGGGCCTCGATCACCACGTACCCGCCCTGCCGGCGCAGCGCCTCCAGGGTGTCGCGCAGCCGCTGCGACTGGATCAGCCCGGCCGCGGTCGCCGCGCCGCCGGTGGTGATCACCCGCAGCGCCGGGATCCGGGCGGTGTGCTGCAGCACCCGGCTCAGCGACACCCGGCCGGCCAGCATCTCGGACAGGCCGGGCACCGGGGCGACCCCGAGCATCCGGGCCAGTGGCGCGGCGTCCACCACGCTGTCCGGCAGGTGCGCGCCGATCAGCACCACGTCGCTGCCGGTGCGGGCCAGGGCGGCCGCCAGGTTCGCCGCGACCAGCGTGCTCGCCGAGCCGCGGCTGGTCCCGGTCACCACGATCACCCGGTCGTGCGGGTCGAGGCTGGCCAGCACCTCGTTGCGCAGGCGGTTGAAGACGCGGCCGCCCGGCCCGTACGGCTGCAGCACGTCGTCGAAGTGCGGCGTGGTCCGCTCGTCGAGCGTGGCCAGCACCGCGACCCGGCCGCGGTCACGCACGTCGGCCGCGGTCACCAGGCGCCGGTCGAACCGCTCCCGCAGGTACGCCAGGGCCAGCCCGAGCAGCAGCCCGATCATTCCGCCGGTGGCGATGTCCAGCAGCGTGTTCGGGCTGGACGGGGTGTCCGGCAGCCGGGCGTCGCTGATGATCGCGCCGGCGCCGACCGTGGTGGTGGTCAGCTCGTTGAGCCGGCCGGTGAGGCTGTTCAGCTGGTTCTGCGAGTTGCTGCGCAGACTCTGCAGGTTGCTCTCCGCGGAACTGCCCGGCCGGGCGTCGGCCAGCTTGGCGTTGATCCCGGTGAGCGCCGTGGTGAGCTGCTTGACCTTCAGGTTCAGTGAGGCGATCTGCTTGTCCAGCAGGCCGCGTGCGGTCTCCTCACGGTTGCGCAGGTAGGCCTCGGCGAACGCGTGCGAACCGGCCTGGGCCTTCATCGGGGTGTCCGCCTGGAAAGTGATCACCAGAACCGTGGTGTTCGCCGGTACCTGCACCGACACCGAATGCGCCAGCTCCAGCGGCGACACCGTGGTGCGCATCAGCGCGGCGGCCTTGGCGGCGACCGCGCCGGAACCGACCAGCTGGGCCTCGGTGTCCAGGTTGACCGCGCCCTTGGTGCGGCCACCCTGCGCGTTCACGTCCTGGTCGACCGACTGGACCAGGACCGACGACGAGGACTCGTAGACGCGCGGGAGCGAGTGCGTGACGGCGGCGCCCACGCCCAGGCCGGCGGCCGTGGCCACCAGGGCGATCCACCAGTGCCGGCGAACCGCGCCCAGGTAGTGCGCGACATCGGAGGACGGTGGGCGTGACGCTTCCATCGGTTTCCGCGGCCTTTCGAGGAGGATTTTGGGCGTTTCGCCCCAAGGGCTAACGCCCACTCCCAGCCGCGAGTGATGGGTCAGCTCGACCCCATGCCTCGCAGGGTTGGTGAAACCACCACGCATTGCGCCCGCTGACGTCGAGAGGACCGAGAAAGGCCAGGCGAAGCCCTGGTCTTCTGCGGCTCTCGACGTCAGCGGCAAGGGGCGCGACGCCGGTCAGCTCAGCTTGGGCTCCACCCAGCCGTTCTCGACCAGGTAGCCGAGGACCATCTCGACCGCTTCGGCCACCGACATCGTGCTGGTGTCGATGGTCAGTTCGGCGTCCAGCGGCTCCTCGTACGGGTCGTCGATCCCGGTCATGCCGCGCAGCTGACCGGCCCGGGCCCGCGCGTACAGGCCCTTACGGTCCCGTCGCTCGCAGACCTCCAGCGGGGTGGCCACGTGGACGAGCAGGAACCCGGCGCCCGCCTCGGCCGCCATCCGGCGCACCGCGGTGCGGGCCGCCTCGTACGGCGCGATCGGGCAGGCGACCGCCATCCCGCGGTGCCGGCCGACCTCGGCGGCGACCCAGCCGATCCGGCGCACGTTGCGGTCCCGGTCGGCCTTGCTGAAGCCCAGCCCGGCGGTCAGCTCCCGGCGCACCACGTCGCCGTCGAGCAGGGTGACCGTGCGCTCGCCGGTCTCCCGCAGCGCGTCGGCCAGGTTGCGGGCGATCGTCGACTTGCCGGAGCCGGACAGGCCGGTGAAGAACAGCACCAGGCCGCGGTGCCGGCGCGGCGGCCGGACCCGGGCCAGTTCCTTGGCGACCGCCGGCGGGGTGTGCCACTCGGGCAGCGGGAAACCGCGGTCCAGCAGGTCGTCGATCTCGTCCGGGGTCATCGCCAGCCGGCGGTTGCGCGGCGGGATGTCGTCGCGCCAGCGCCACTGGCCGTCCCGGTTGTCGTAGGCGAGTTCGCGCGGCACCAGTACCCGCAGCCCGGCTCCGGAGAGCGACTCGCCGGTGGAGAGCACGTGGGTCACGCCGTACGCCGCGGCGACCCGGGAGCGCAGCAGCGCGTCGCGCATCTCGTCGCCGTGCGGCATCAGCGGGACCGCGACCACGGTGGCCGGGGGCATCCGGTCGCGGGCCGCGAAGACCGCCCGGACCAGTGCCTCGGGCGGTAGGCCGTCCGGCCCGTGCCCGCTCACCGGAATCATGATCAGCAGGTGGGCCGCGAGGGTGCGGGCGGCGTGCGCGATCTGGGCGAGCTGCGGGCGGTGCAGCGGCCGGTCGGCGATCACGCCGAGCACCCGGCCCGGTGGCAGCAGCGCCTTGACCTCGGCCGGGGAGCGGCGCAGACGCTGGAACGGGCCGTGCCCGCCGTCGCCCATCCGCTGCACCGGGCCGCCCACGCCGTACCGGTTGTCGGCGATCCGCCAGACGTCGCGCGCCTCGATCGCGGCGATCGGCGCGCCCTCCAGGTCGGTCAGCACCACGGTGCGCCGTGCCGGGTCGGCCGGGTTCAGGCGCTCGGCGAGGTCGAGCGGGATCTCCAGGGTCACCGCGACCGGCCACGGGGTGCCGTCGGCCAGTCGCCCGGTGCGGGCCAGCGCGACCAGGTCGGCGCGGACCAGGAATCCGGTCAGCGGCGCGTACGCCCCGGAGAGCAGCAGTTCGAGATCGGCCAGCTCGTACGGGCGCGGCGCGAACGAGGGTGCGTCCCGGAGGACGTCTTCGGGCAGTACCGAGCCACTCACCGTTGTTATCCCCTTGCCGGCCGACTTGGGTGACAGTTTCGCAGCCCGATTCGAACCGGTCGAGGCGGGCTCACGATCTCGCTGTCCCGCCGCTATACCCGCTAACGGATGATTGCTGACTTTTTGGACTTTATCGGAGGATCCCCTAATATAGGGCGATTGTGAGACAGACCTTACGTTCTGCCGCGTTCGGCACCGCCTTCACGATGGCCGTGGCGGTCACTCTGGCCTGGGCCTGGACCGGCGGCGTGGAGCAACTCGGCCGGCTGCCCGCCGGCGACCCGGTGGTCTCCGCCGCACCGGCCGGCCCACACCCGGGCACGACGGCCGGCACCGCGGCCGACCCCGCGCCGCCCGGCTCCGCCCGGCTCCGCCAGGCCGTGCTCAGCGGCGCCGACAGCCCGCTGACCGGGAGCTTCCCGGCCCGGGCCGCCGTCCACCGGACCTGCACCACCGGCCGGCTGCTGGTGCCCACCTGCGGCATCCTGTGGGGGGTGGCGCCCGGTGCGCGCACCGACGACCACGGGGCCGAGGCGCTCGCCGAGTTCGAGCGCAAGACCGGGCGGCAGCAGGCCATCTTCCACGCCTACCACCACGGGATCCGGCAGCTGTTCCCGACGCCGCAGGAGATCGCGATCGCCCGGCAGCCCGGCAAGAAGCGGATCCTGCTGCTCAACTGGAAGCCGGAGAGCGCCTCCTGGGCGGCGATCGCGCGCGGCGACCGGCGTACCGACGCGTTCCTCGACCAGCTCGCGGTGCACCTGCACCGCGACTTCCGGGAGCCGTTCTTCTTCGCGATCCACCACGAGGCCGAGGACCAGGTCCGGGAACGTCCCGGGTCGGGGTACACCGCGAAGGACTACGCGGCGATGTTCCGGCACGTGGTGCGGCGGCTGCGGGCCCACGGCGCGACGAACGTGGTCACCGTGCTGGTGCACATGGCGTACGTGCCGCACACCACAAAGAGCTGGTTCACCGACATGTACCCGGGGGACTCGGTGGTCGACTGGATCGGGTTCGACACGTACTCGTACAGCGACCCCGGTTACGGCCACGGCGACTTCGCCGAGCTGCTCAACCGGCGCTCCGCGCTCAAGCCGCGCTGGCCCGGCTTCTACAACTGGGTGCGCGCCGCCCACCCCCGCAAACCGCTGATGGTCGCCGAGTGGGGGGTGTGGTTCAGCAAACGCCACCCCGGGCACATGGCCGCGTTCTACCGCGAGGTGGGCCAGCAGATCGGGCATTTCCCGGCGATCAAGGCGATGGTGCACTTCGAGACACCGGCCAACCAGAAGGGCCAGGACTCGTCGGTGGACTGCACCCCGGCCGCCCTGCGCGAATATCGCAAGCTGGGCCGGCTTCCGGTCTTCCAGGTCGCGGTCCGCTGAGGTCTCCACAAACCTGTGAACAAGCTGAGGGACCCTGAGATGGCCTCAGGGTCCTTCCGGATCCGCACGGGTGCGATGGGTTTCTAGGCTGAGGCCGTGAACATCATCGCTACTCAAGCGCTCACCAAGACGTACGGGGGCGGGGTGACCGCCCTGTCCGACCTGACCGTCTCGGTCGAGCCCGGCGTCATCGGCCTTGTCGGCGCCAACGGCGCCGGCAAGAGCACGTTCATCAAAATCATGCTCGGCCTGATCACTCCCAGCGCCGGTTCGGTTCGCGTCTTCGACATCGACCCGGTCGTCGACACCGACAAGGTGCGGGCCCGGGTCGGTTACATGCCGGAGAACGACTGCCTGCCGCCGGACGTGTCGGCCGCCGAATTCGTCACCCACCTCGGCCGGATGAGCGGCCTGCCCCGCACCGCGGCCCGCGAGCGCGCCTCCGAGGCGCTGCGCCACGTCGGCCTCTACGAGGAGCGGTACCGGCAGATCGGCGGCTACTCGACCGGCATGAAGCAGCGGGTCAAGCTGGCCCAGGCGCTGGTCCACGACCCCGACCTGCTGCTGCTCGACGAACCCACCAACGGCCTGGACCCGGCCGGCCGGGACGCCATGCTCGCCCTGATCCACCGGATCGGCACCGAGTTCGGCATCTCCGTGGTGGTCTGCTCGCACCTACTCGGCGAGGTCGAGCGGATCTGCGACTCGCTGATCGCCATCCAGGGCGGCCGACTGCTGCGTGCCGACCGGATCTCCTCGATGACCGCCGCCTCCGACGTGCTGGCGGTCGAGGTCACCGAGGGCACCGACCAGCTCGCCGCCCGGCTCACCGAGGCCGGCCTGCGGGTCACCCGGGAGAACCGGATGCTGCTCGTCCCGATGGACTCCGACGAGGCGTACGACCGGATCCTGCGCGCGGTGACCGACCTCGAACTCAACCTGCACCGCCTGGACCAGCGCCGGCACCGTGTCGCCGAGCTCTTCACCGCGAAGGAGACCGCCGATGTCTGAGACCGGCGTCATCCATGACATCGGCTATCAGCGGTACTCCGGGCCACGCCTGGGCCGCTCCGCCGGGATCGGGGCACTCTACGTCCACGGCCTGCGTGCCGCGTTCGGGTTCGGCCGGTCCGCCAAGGCCAAGATCTTTCCGTGGATGGTCGCCGGTGTGGCGCTGCTGTTCGCGATCATCATCGCCGCGGTCAAGTCGCAGGTGACCGAGTTCAGTTTCGGCTACGCCGACCTCGACGACCAGCTCAGCTGGATGATCATCTTCTTCGTCGCGATCCTGGCACCGGCCCTGGTCTCCCGGGACATCCGCTCGGGCACCCTGCCGCTGTACTTCAGCCGCCCGCTGCGCGCCGCCGACTACGTGCTCGCCAAGTTCCTGGCCATGGTCACCGCGGTCTGGCTGCTGCTCGGCGTCCCGCAGCTGATCATGTTCCTGGGCTCCGCCTTCACCACCAAGAAGGGCATGTCCGGGGTCTGGCACGAAGTCCTCAAGCTGCTCCCCGGCTGGGGCTACAGCCTGCTCTGGGCGCTGCTGTTCACCAGCATCGGCCTGCTCATCGCCTCGTTCACCGGCAAGCAGGCGTTCGCCGCCGGCGGTATCGTCGCGGTCTTCCTGATGACCACCCCGGTCGTCGGGGTGCTGGCCAACCTGCCCTCCAGCAACGCCCGGCAGCTGGCGTTCCTGGCCAGCCCGAACACCCTGATCGCGGGCGTCGGCCACTGGCTGTTCGACACCAGCATCGACTTCGATCTCGGGCGGTTCGGCCCGATCTACGGCATCGAGGCGCTCTGCCTGATCGCCGCCTGCCTCCTGCTCCTGCTCGCCCGCTACCGGAAGGTGGCCGCGCTGTGACCCTCGAAACCCAGCCCACGGCGCCCGCCGCACCCGCCGCGGCGGCCACCCCCGGCGTGGTCGACCTGCAGGGCGTGTCCCGCTGGTACGGCAACGTCGTGGCGGTCAACGACATCACCATGTCGCTCGGCTCCGGCGTGACCGGCCTGCTCGGCCCGAACGGCGCCGGCAAGACCACGATCCTGCACATGATGGCCGGCTTCCTCGCCCCGTCCAAGGGCACCGTCACCATCGACGGCACCCCGACCTGGCGCAACCCGGGCGTCTACCGCGACCTCGGCCTGGTCACCGAGCGCGAGGCGGTGCACTCCTTCCTGACCGCCGAGCAGTTCGTGCTGGCCTGCGCCAAGATGCAGAAACTGCGCGACCCGGCCGGCGCCGCCCGCCGCGCCCTGGAGCTCGTCGAGATGACCGACGCGGCGAACCGCCGGATCGGCACCTTCTCCAAGGGCATGCGCCAGCGCACCCGGGTGGCCGCCGCCCTCGTCCACGAGCCGCGGGTGCTGCTGCTCGACGAGCCGTTCAACGGCATGGACCCGCGGCAGCGGATGCACATGATGCAGCTGCTGCACTCACTCGGCGACACCGGGCACACGATCCTGTTCAGCTCGCACATCCTGGAGGAGGTCGAGCAGGTCGCCGGGCTGGTCCAGGTGATCGTCGCGGGCCGGCTCGCCGCCTCCGGCGACTACCGCAAGATCCGCCGGCTGATGACGAACCGGCCGCACGTGTTCGCCGTGCGCAGCTCCGACGACCGGCGCCTCGCGGTCGCCCTGATCGCCGAGAAGTCCGTCGCCGGCATCGAGATCGAGAACGGCGGGCTCACCGTCCGCGCCTCCGACTACGGCGACTTCACCCGCAACCTGCCCCGTATCGCCCTCGACGAGGGAATCCGGCTGCACCAGCTGGTGCCGTCCGACGAGTCCCTGGAGAGCGTCTTCTCCTACCTGCTGGAGGCCTGATGTCGACCGTCGCCCTGATCACGGCGCGCGGCCTCTTCGGCCGTCGCCGGGCCCTGCTCCTGCTGCCCCTGCCCCTGCTCCTGATCGGCCTGGCGGCGCTCTGCCGGGCCAACGACCTCGACGTCACCAACTGGGGCTCGCCGGTCGTCATCGGCCTCGGCTTCGGCGTCGTCCTCCCGGTGATCGCCCTGATCGTCGGCACCGGCGTCCTCGGCTCCGAGGTCGACGACGGCACCCTGGTCCACATCCTGACCAAGCCCCTGGCCCGCCGCGAGATCATCCTCGCCAAGTTCGTCGTCGCGGTGCTCGCCACCGCCGTGACGTCGGCGATCCCGCTGTACCTCACCGGCCTGCTGGCCAACTCCGCCAAACTGGGCGCCGCCCTGGCCCTCGCCGCGGTAGTCGGCTCCTTCGCCTACACCGCGCTGTTCCTGCTGCTCAGCCTGCTCACCCGCCGCCCGGTGCTGCTCGGCCTGGTCTACATCCTGATCTGGGAAAACCTGCTCGGCAAATTCCTCAGCGGCACCCGGGTGCTGTCCATCCAGCAGTACGTCATCACCATCGCCCACAAGATGCAGCCCGCCACGTTCCTCGACCCGAAGGTCAGCGTCACCACGGCCGCGGTGATGAGCGCGATCTTCGTGGTGGTCTGCACGGTCCTGGCCATCAACCGCCTCGGCTCCTTCAGCCTCGCCGGCGAAACCAGCTGATCTTCAGCAGAAGCGGCCCGGGCGTTTTCGCTTCCGGGCCGCTTTCGGTTGCGGTCGAACTTCTTGATCAAATTCTTGATATACGCGCATCCGCCGGGGTACAGATCGCATGCTCCCGCGCGGGCCGGGCCACGGTGATCTGGCCGCTGCGCGTCCATAACGATCACCGCGGCCCTTCACTGTCCGCGGTCGGTTCCGGACATCAAAATCAAGCCCCCGCGCTCATGCCCTCCCCACCCTCAGCCTGCCTCGCCGGCCTGCCGAGGAATGGCGTAGAGCGGCGGCTCGCGGACAGAGCCGGACGCCGGGAGAGCCGACCGAGCGTGGCCTTCTTGTCGGTGGGGATGGACAGGGTCCGGACCATGGGTTGCCTGGTTGGTTTTGTCCGCGAGTCTCGGCGCCGAGTGTCGCTGAGGTTCGGCGCCACCGAGATTTCACCCATTGCGATGTTCGCGAGTTGGGGCCCCACCTCTCGGTTGGACCCGGTCACGTGTCGATGGCCGGGTATACCGCATACGTACAGTGACGGGCATCGGAGCCAAGGCACGCCCTGTCTGCGACATGAACGGATGGTCTGAAGGCTGGTCAGCCTCTGGTGGCCGATGCGAGCACGATGTCGATCAGGCTGGGGAAACGGGCGTCGAGCTCGGCCAAGCGCAGCATCGCCCAACGGCGGTTGCCGTCCTCACGCTGGCGGATGACGCCGGCTTCCCGCAGCACTCGGAAGTGGTGGCTCAGCGTCGAGGGCGCGACGCGAACGGGGAATGTGCCGCAGGCGCGTTCCCGTTCGCCACGCAACGTCCGCACGATCGTGAGCCGGGTTGGATCGGCCAGCGCGTGCAGCACAGCGACCAGTTCTACGTCGTCGATGTCGGGGTGGACCAGTGGGGGGCGCGGCGTGACGGGCATGACTTCTCTTTCGACAGTCATCGAAGGTAGGCTCTGGTCGTAACTTTCGACGACCTTCGAAAGAGATGGTAGCCGTGCAAGCTCTCGTGTTCGACCGCCCAGCTCCCGACACCAGCGCGACCCGGGTAGCGAACATCGACCGCCCGACGCCCGGCCGGGGGCAGGTGTCCATCGAGGTCGCCTTCGCCGGAATCAATTTCAAGGACGTCATGGCCCGGCGCGGCGACCCGGGGTATGCGCCGAGGTGGCCGTTCACCCCGGGCCTCGAAGTCTCCGGAACCGTGTCGAGCTCGGACCCGGCGTCACATGTCCACGCCTGGGAGACCGGGTCGTCGCGCTGACCAATGAGGGCGGCCTCGCGGAAGTCGCAACGGCTGATGCCGCGTTGACTGCATCCGTTCCCGCCGGGCTGAACCTCGCTGATGCGGTCATCGCACCCGGGGTGCTGACCACCGCAGTGCTTCTTCACGACCACCTGGCGAGAGTCCGCGCCGCTGACGTCGTACTGGTGCACAGCGCCGCCGGCGCGATCGGCCGCGCCTTCGCCGACGTCGTACGTGCAACCAGCGGTGCGCGCCTGATCGGCGTCGTCGGCGCACCTTCCCGGATCGAGGCCGCGCATCGCGCGGGCTATCCCGACGTACTCGTGCGCGGCGACACCTTCGCGGCCCAGGTCCACGCCGAACTCAGCGATCGAGGCGTCGACGTCGTGCTGGACCCTCAGGGCACCGCCTTCCTGGATCAGGATCTCGAACTGCTCGCCCCTAGCGGCCGAATCATCCTGTTCGGCAACGCCTCCGGCGCACAACTGGGTGCGCTACCGGCTACCGCTTCGCTCTACGCGCGCAATGCCTCCATCGGTGGCTTCAGCCTCGCCGCACTGTCCGCCCGGGCGCCGCACATGGTCACCTCTGCGCTGCGCGTCGCGCTCGACCTCCTCACCGCGGGACAGGCCAGCACAGAAGTCACCGTGCTGCACGGCCTGGAAGCCGCCGCGAATGCGCAGCAAGCCCTCGCCGAGGGCACCGGCACCGGCAAGTACATCGTCGGCCTCCTCGAGCTTCAGCGCTGAATCGGAAGAGACACGTTGCTGACGCGATCGGAGATGAGTCCGGCCCTTCGCCGGGTCTGTTACTCGATACAGACCCACGTCTTGGATGACACCGGGAGGAGCCGGATCCGCGCGTCGCGCTCTGAGTAGCCTCGTAATCGTTGGTACGCAGGGTGAGCGGGCGTGGCGGATGACCGTCGACACCCTCGATGGTCAAGATCCGCTAGTGGCGCCGGTTCTCACCAACATTCCGGCACGCGATCCTGGCAGAGCGGCGCCGGAAGTCGGGAACATCTGGTTCCCAAACTCGCTTCTGGCGCAAGAAGTGTGATCGATAAGTCCCGATGCGCCGCTCACTGTGTCCTTTGCCAACGAAGTGTGTCCGCGTGCCAGCGAAGTTGTCCCGCCGAGGGTTTTGCCAGTCATGTTTGTCTGCCGGTCGCCGGCCGTTAACGTCGCGATGTAGCGCCACCCGGTGCCCGTTTAGATTCCCGTTGACCGAGGACGACTGCCGCTACCTGCACGTCCAGCCTCCGGCGCGACCCAGCGGGCCTGCTGCATGCATCGACGGGCGCCACGGCCGCGCGAGCTCGCGCTAGCTTGGGGCAATGTCGCAAGATCCCAGACTCCAACGAGCAGCTGAGCTTTTCCACGCCGCCACCTTCAACGGCGATCCTGACGCGGTACCGGCCGCGACCGAGCAGTTAGACAGCCTCGAAGCTGCCCTGGCGTTGGCGCGGGGCCGGGTTCTGCACGCGGCGTTCCTCCGTGACCGCCGGGAGGACCCGCGCGAGTTGGTCGCCTTCGAGCGGGCCGCCGAGCTATACGCCTCGCTCGGCGACGACCACGCGCTGGCCGAGGCGGAGTTCTGGCTGGGTTGTTTCCTCCAGGTTGTGCGCCAGGACGGGGATGCGGCGCACCCGCACCTGCAGCGCTCTGCAGCCCTGGCCCGGGCGACCGACAATCGGCTGACACTGTCCTACGCGGTGCGGCACCTGGGCTTCGCGGCGGGCATGGCCGGGGATCACGCCACGGCACGCCTCCTGTTGGAGGAGTCGGTAGCGCTCCGCCGGGAGCTCGATTTCCCGGCGGGGGTAGCGGCCGGGCTGGTAGCGCTGGCGGACCTGGCCTATCGGGACGGTCGTTCAGACGAAGCCGAGCGACTGCTCGACGAGGCGACGGCAGTCGCGGCGAAGTGTGGGGCCATCGGGGTGCTCGGCTGGGCGGACAACACCCGCGAGGAAAATACCCGGCCATAATGATCCGGCTTCGAGCGTACGGGCCCGTGACAACGCTTCAGTACTGGCAGGACCGCTGCCGTGCGCTCGCGAGTACCTCACGCGATATGAACCACCCTGGGAGTCGCGTCGCTGCAGACAAACTTGAGTGGCACAAACCTCTTCCGAGACAGAGTCCGTTGACACGCGGACACACCTCAATGGCAAAGGACACACTGGTCGCACCCGTACGGTGCCGTCTATGGATGTGCGAGAACGACGAGTCGACACTGCCCGGATCCTCGGGACCATTGCCCTGGTCACTGGCTTCTTGATCACTATCGTTGGCCTTGCGACCGACAGCACGCCAGCTAAGGGCTACGTCTTCGCCGGGATGCTGGTAACCGTCGGCGTCGGCCTGCGCCTCGAGGCAGCCATCACGGATCGCCGCTGAGATGCAGCCACTCAAGATCAATCACGCTTCTTGCGTCAGAGCCCCAAACTCGCGAACGTAGCCACCTGGTTCGCCTGGTCTGGGTGGCTATAGGCGGTTTGAGGCGTCTGGGGTTCGCTGGAGCCGTTCGGGCGGGAGCAGGGTGTCGTTGCCGCTGCTGCGGTTTCAGGCCAGGGTGTCGTTGCGGGTGCCGCGGTCACGGACCGGGTGTGCTGGGTTGGGCGGCGGGGATCGGATGGCGAGCTGGCGCCCCGTTGTTTTTGATCTCCGGGACCACCGGCGGGCAGTGAAGGGCCGCGGTGATCGTTGTGGACGCGCAGCGGCCAGATCACCGTGGCCCGGCCCGCGCGGGAGCATGCGATCTGTACCCCGCTGGACCTGCGTAAAAAAGACTTTGACCCGAGTTCCGAGCCGTGACAAAAGCAACCAAACAAAAGTGCCTGATTGCGCCGCACGGAAAAGCGACCGCAACGGCTCGGGAGCGCGCTCCCGGGCCGTTGCGGTCGACAATCAGCCGGTGTTGCGCATGCCGGCGGCGATGCCGTTGACCGTGGTGAGCAGGGCGCGTTCCAACGCCGTCGAGTCCGACGGGCCGCGGCGGGCGCCCGGCGCGGTCGGCATCTGGCGGGCCGCGTCGCTCAGGTCGCGGTACTGGCGGAGCAGGGCGACCTGGAGGTGGTGCAGCGGCTCCAGGTACGTGTCGCGGACGCCGAGGGTGCGGGAGAGTTCCGGCTGCGCCGCCAGGATGCGGGGCTCGCCGGTGATGGCGAGGACCTCCTGGACGGTGCGGTCGTATTCGGCTTCGATGGTGGCGAAGATCGGGTGCAGTTCCTCCGGGACGAGTGTCTCGACGTAGCGGCGGGCGATCGACAGGTCGGTCTTGGCCAGCATCATCGCGACGTTCGACAGGAAGGTGCGGAAGAACTGCCAGTTGTCGTGCATCTCGGTGAGCACGTCGCCGAGGCCGGCCTTGCGGGCGGCGGCCAGGCCGGTGCCGACGCCGAACCAGCCGGGGACGATCTGCCGGGTCTGGGTCCAGCCGAACACCCACGGGATGGCGCGCAGGCCGCCCAGGCCGGCGTCGGCGTTGGGGCGTTTCGCGGGGCGGGAGCCGATGTTGAGCGCGCCGAGCAGTTCGGTGGGGGTGGCCGCCCAGAAGTAGGCGGGCAGGTCCGGGTTCTCCACCAGCCGGCGGTAGGCGGCGAACGCCGCTTCCGAGGTGGTGTCCATGGTCGCGTCCCACACCTCGAGGCGGACCGGGTCGACCGACAGCGTGGTGTGCAGCAGGGTGGCCTGCAGCACGGCGGCCGTGGTGAGCTCCAGGTTCTCCCGGGCCAGGGCGGGCACGGTGTACTTGTCGGAGATCACCTCACCCTGCTCGGTGACCTTGATCGCGCCGTCGAGGGTGCCGTACGGCTGGGCCAGGATCGCCTCGTGGGTGGGGCCGCCGCCGCGGCCGACGGTGCCGCCGCGGCCGTGGAACAGGCGCAGCCGGACGCCGTGCCGGGCGGCCACGTCACGCAGCGAGCGCTGCGCCTTGTGGATGCGCCACTGGCTGGTGGTGATCCCGGCCTCCTTGTTGGAGTCCGAGTAGCCGAGCATGACCTCCTGCACGTCGCCGCGGGCCCGGACGATCGCCCGGTAGGCGGGCAGCGACAGCATCTCGTCGAGCAGGTCGCCGCCGGCGTCCAGTTCGGCCGGGGTCTCCAGCAGCGGCACGATGTTGACCCGGGCCCGGCCGGTGTGGATGTCGACCAGGCCGGCCTCGCGGGCCAGCACGGCCGCGGCGAGCACGTCGTCGACGCCCAGCGTCATCGAGATGATGTACGTCTCGATGACGTCCGCCCCGAACCGCTCCTGCGACTCGCGGATCGTGTTGAACACGTCGAAGGTCTTGCGCGCCGAGTCGGTCAGCGGGGTGTCGGCGCTGGACAGCGGCCGGCGCCCGGTCAGTTCGGCGGCGAGCAGCTTGGTGCGCTCGGTGCGGTCCAGGGCGGCGTAGTCCTCGACCTCGCCGACCTGCGTGTACATCTGCTGGAGCACCTCGTGGTGCTTCTCGGCGTGCTCGCGCACGTCGAGGGTGGCCAGCTGCAGGCCGAACGCGGACGCCTGGCGGATCGCGGTGGCGACCACGCCGACCGCGGGCAGCTGGCCGGAGTTGCGGGCCAGCGAGGCGCGCATCAGTTCCAGGTCGGCGATCAGCTCGTCGCTGCCCAGGTAATCGCGGCCGGCCACGTGCGGGGTGCCGTGCTGCAGCCGGGACCGGGTGTTGGCCAGCTTCGCCTTGATCGCCCGGACCTTGAGCCGGTACGGCTCCTCGGCGTTGACCCGGCGGAACCGGTCGGCGACCTCGGGCAGGTTGTCCAGGTCCTGGGCGAGGCTGGCGGACAGGTCGAGGGAGACCCCGCGCAGCCGGCGGGAGACGGACAGCTCCTCGATCAGCTTGTCCATCACCTTCTCGGTGGCCTGAATGCCGTGCTCGTGCTGGATGAGCAGCACGGCGGCGGTGACCGCGGGGGTGACGAACGGGTTGCCGTCGCGGTCGCCGCCGATCCACGAGCCGAAGGTCAGCGGGCGGGACGTGGGCGCGGTCTCCACACCCAGCCGGCGCAGCGTCTCGGCCAGGTCGTCGAGGACCTGCGGGGCAGCCTCGGCGTACAGGTCCTTGAGGTAGTAGACCGCGTTGCGGGCCTCGTCGGTCGGGTCCGGCCGGTCGAGACGCAGCTCGTCGGTCTGCCAGAGCAGGTCGATCAGCTCGGCGAACCGCTTGGTGGACTGCGTGGTGTCGGTGTCGCCGTAGAGCGCGGCGGCGGCCGACTCGGCGTCCAGCGAGTCGGCGACCTGGCGCAGCTTCGACAGGATCGACCGGCGCGACGCCTCGGTCGGGTGGGCGGTGAAGACCGGGCGGACCGCGAGCCGGCGGGCGGCCGAGGCGATCTCGTCGGCCGGGACGCCCCGCTCGGCGATCCGCTTGGCGGCCTGGTCCAGCCAGCCGCCGTCCTTGGCCCGGCGGCGCCGCAGGTCGCGGGCGCGGTGCACCTGTTCGGTGATGTTGGCCAGGTGGAAGTAGGTGGAGAAGGCCCGGGCCAGCTTGGTGCCGGTGGTGATGTCCATCGCGGCGAGCCGCTCGGCGGCGGCCGGCACGTCCTGGCGGACCAGGGCGCGGATCTCCTCGACCAGGTCGAGCAGCGGCCGGCCTTCCTGGCGGGCCAGGGTCTGCCCGAGCAGGGTGCCGATCCGGCGGATGTCGGCACGGAGCTCGGCGTCGGGCCCCTCTCGCTCGTCGAGATGGGCGGGCAGCTCTGTCATCGGGGCGCTCCTTCGCTCGGATGGCTCCAGGACGGCGCTGTCCCGACTTCGCCGATCGTATCGGCGTCCCCCGGCGCGGGGGTGAATTGAGTCAAGAGTCTCACGGTCGTTCAGGCGGCCACCGTCGGCCCGACCTGCGGCGGTCAGGCCGAGACCGGCACCGCCGGGCGCACCGTGATCGGCGCCCGCCGCTCGCCGGCCGGGCCGCTGTTGCCGGTCCGCTGGCGCCCGGGCAGGGCCGGTCCGGCGTTGCCGGCGAGCAGCAGCCGGCGCGGCGTGCCGTCCGGCCGGGCCTTGCGCACGAACGCCTGCCGGGCGGCGGCGAAGCCGGACCGGTCGGTGTAGATGTCCCGGCTCATCTCGGCCAGCTCGCGGGTCTCGTACACGTCGAGCGGGATGCGCTCCCCGGCCAGCCGGCGTGCTTTGGCGGCCCGGCGTTTCCGGGCGCTGCGGGCGTCCGAGTGGCGTTCGGCGAGCAGGGTCAGCCACTGCGAGTACGCCTCCGGGTGGCGCGGGCCGACCTCGTCGATGAGCCCGATCCGGACCGCCTGCGCCGTGCTGAGCGGCAGCTTCTCGTCGATCAGCCGCTGCGCCCGGTCCGCGCCGACCCGCCGGGGCAGCGTGTAGGTGTGCAGTTCCGAGCCGTACAGACCGATGTCGTAGTACGGGTTGAGCACGATCCCGTCGCGGGCCGCGACCACGTCGGCGCCCAGGCCGAGCATCACCCCGCCGGCCCCCGCGCTGCCCGCGTAGGCGGCCACCACCAGCTGCCGGGTGCACCCGATGATCTCCCGGCACACCTGGTTGATCGCCCGGATGTTGGCCCAGGCGGCGGCCGCCGGGTCGGGTGCGGCCTCGATCACGTTGAGGTGGATGCCGTTGCTGAACGCCTCGGTCCCGCCGCGCAGCACCAGCACCCGGGTGTCCTGGGCGGCCGCGTGTCGCAGCGCGGCGAGCAGCCGGCGGCAGTGCCCGGGCGCCATCGCGCCGTTGTAGAAGTCGAAGTGCAGCCAGCCGATCGCCCCGGTGCGTCGGTAGCGGACCTGCCGGTAGGCGGCCGGCGCCTCCGGCTGGGCGTGCGCCTCCAGCGGCGAGTTCGGCACGCCGCGCAGCCGCTCGCCGAGCGCCGTGGTGGCCGGCACCTTGATCCCGCCGGGGCCGGCCGGTCGCAGGTGGCCGATCCACAGGCTGCCGTCGCCGGTGGCGACGAGCACCGCCCCTTGACGGCGGCTGAGCAGGGCTCCCGGCCGGGCGCCGCGGGCCGCTCCGCGATGGGCGTCATAGGCGTACGCGGGTAGCCCGCCCACCTCGGTCAACACCCCCGGCGAGCCGTCCGCGGCCCGGATCCGGCGCAGGATCGCGTCGGTGGCGTCGCCCCAGTCGAACGACCGGTCGCTCTGCCGCATCATCGGCCGGGGAGCCGCGACGGATGCCGGGACCGGGCTGAACGACGGGTCGGCCGCTTTCGTCACCACCTCGAGCGCGCACTCCAGGGCGGCGTCCGAGACCGGCCCGGTGTAGAGCGCCGACTTGCGCGGCGGGGCGGCCGGCACGTCGAAGGTGCGGCTCGCCCAGATCGGTCCGGCGTCCAGCTCCTCGACCGCCTGCAGCGCGGTCACGCCCCAGGTGCGGGCCCCCTCGCTGATCGCCCAGTCCAGCGAGGAGGGGCCGCGGTCGCCGACCGGGCCGGGATGCAGGATCACCGTGGGCCGGCGCTGCCACACCTCGGCGGGGACCCGGTCCTTGAGGAACGGGCAGAGGATCAGCTCCGGGTCGGCGGCCCGGACCCCGTCGGCGATCTGCTGCTCACTGCCCGCCAGCAGCACACCCACCTGGTGTCCGGCGTCGCGCAACGCGCACCAGACCCGCTGACTCAAGCCGTTGAAAGCGCTGACTAGCAGCAGGATGCGCACGGTGCCTCCCCTAACCTGTCCCGGCTGAAGTCTGTGCACCGGCCGGCGGCGGTACGTCGGACGTGCTGTGCGATACCACGCGTGCCGCCGGGAGTGTCGGTGGGTCGGACTAAGCTGTTCGCATCACCCCGCCCCCGTTGGGGCGTCCGGGGTGGTTCGTCGTGCCCTCGGGGGGTTTCTCGTCATGCAACTCGCCGGACTCATCCCGGCCGCCCTGCGCGACCGCGGCCTCGCCCGGGCCCGTGACCTGGCCCGTAAGGGCTTCGTCGACTCGGACTCGATGGATCTGACCGCGCCGGTCTCGCTGCGGCCGTTCGTGGTGGCCACCGTGGCCGGTCCGGCCGACGCCGGCGGGGCGCAGCGGCCGGTGCTCGCGGTCACCGCCACCTCGCGCGAGGCCGACGACCTGGCCGACGCGCTGGGCTGCCTGATCGAGCCGGGCCGGGTGGCGGTCTACCCGTCGTGGGAGACGCTGCCGCACGAGCGGCTGTCGCCCCGGTCCGACACGGTCGGCCGGCGGCTGGCCGTGCTGCGCCGCCTGGCCCACCCCGGTGACCAGCCGCTGCAGGTGGTCGTGGCGCCGGTCCGCTCGCTGCTGCAGCCGCAGCTCAAGGGCCTCGGCGACCTGGAGCCGGTGGAGCTGGTCACCGGGCGGGAGGCGGAGCTGGAGGGGGTCGCGCGGCGGCTCTCCGACATGGCGTACGCCCGGGTCGACCTGGTGACCAAGCGCGGCGAGTTCGCGGTCCGCGGCGGCATCCTGGACGTCTTCCCGCCGACCGACGAGCATCCGTCCCGGGTCGAGTTCTGGGGCGACGAGGTGGAGGAGATCCGTACCTTCGCGGTCGCCGACCAGCGCACCATCGAGCAGGTCGAGCGGCTGTGGGCGCCGCCCTGCCGGGAGTTGCTGCTCACCCCCGCGGTCCGGGAGAAGGCGGCGCTGCTCGCCACCCGGCACCCGGAGCTCGCCGAGATTCTCGACCGGCTGGCCGAGGGCATCCCGGTCGAGGGCATGGAGTCGCTGGCGCCGGCGCTGCTGGACGGCACCGACAGCATGGAGCTGCTGATCGACTGCATGCCGGCCGGCACCCACGTGCTGCTCTGCGACCCGGAGCGGATCCGCACCCGGGCACACGACCTCACCCGCACCTCCGACGAGTTCCTGGAGGCCTCCTGGGCCGCGGCCGCGGTCGGCGGTGAGGCGCCGATCGACGTGGGTGCGGTCGCCTTCAAGACCCTCGCCGACGTGCGGGCCCACGCCGCCGTCCTGCACCAGCCGTGGTGGACGCTCTCGCCGTTCGGCCTGGCCACCGCCGACGAGCCGGCCGCCGCGCTCCCGTGGGAGGACGCCGGGACGGTCGAGGTCTCGCCGGACACCGGTGACGCGGTGGCGCTGGCCGCTCAGCCGGTCCCGCTCTACCACGGCGACACCGAGCGGCTGGCCGCCGACCTGGCCGGCTGGTCCGCCGCGGGCTGGGCGGTCGCGCTGGTCTTCGAGGGCAAGGGGACCGCCCAGCGGGCCACCGAGCTGCTCCGGGACGCGGGCCTCGGGGTCACCCCGGTCGACTCGATCGCCACCCCGATCGCCGACGGCCAGCTGCTGGTCACCTGCGGCGGGCTGAACCACGGCTTCGTCGACGAGGCGTCCCGGCTCGCGGTGATCACCGGCAACGACATCTCCGGCGGGCGCGGCGCCTCCACCAAGGACATGCGCAAGATGCCGGCCCGCCGGCGCAACACGATCGACCCGCTGGAACTCAAGATGGGCGACTTCGTGGTGCACGAGCAGCACGGCATCGGCCGCTACATCGAGCTGGTCCAGCGCACGGTCAACGGCGCCGACCGGGAGTACCTCGTGATCGAGTACGCCGCGTCCAAGCGCGGCCAGCCCGGCGACCGGCTCTACGTCCCCACCGACCAGCTGGACCAGCTGTCCCGCTACGTCGGCGGTGAGCAGCCCACGCTGCACAAGATGGGCGGCGCCGACTGGCAGAAGAGCAAGGCCCGCGCCAAGAAGGCGGTCAAGGAGATCGCCGCCCAGCTGATCCAGTTGTACGCGGCGCGGCAGGCCTCCAAGGGCCACTCCTTCGGCCCGGACACGCCGTGGCAGCGCGAGTTGGAGGACGCCTTCCCGTACACCGAGACGCCCGACCAGATGGCCGCGATCATCGAGGTCAAGCACGACATGGAGTTGCAGACGCCGATGGACAGGCTGATCTGCGGCGACGTCGGCTACGGCAAGACCGAGATCGCGGTGCGCGCCGCGTTCAAGGCGGTCCAGGACGGCAAGCAGGTGGCCGTGCTGGTGCCCACCACGCTGCTCGCCCAGCAGCACTACAACACGTTCACCGAGCGGATGAGCCAGTTCCCGGTGCAGATCAGGCAGCTGTCCCGGTTCCAGACGCCCAAGGAGGCGGCACTCACCCTGGAGAACGCCGCGGACGGCACCGCCGACATCGTGATCGGCACGCACCGGCTGCTGTCCAAGTCGACCCGGTTCAAGAATCTGGGCCTGATCATCGTCGACGAGGAGCAGCGCTTCGGCGTCGAGCACAAGGAGCAGCTCAAGGCGCTGCGCGCGTCGGTGGACGTACTGACCATGTCGGCCACCCCGATCCCGCGCACCCTGGAGATGGCGATCACCGGCATCCGGGAGATGTCCACCATCGCCACCCCGCCGGAGGAGCGGCACCCGGTGCTCACCTACGTCGGGGCGTACGACGACAAGCAGGTCGCCGCCGCCATCCACCGCGAGCTGCTCCGCGACGGCCAGGTGTTCTACCTGCACAACCGGGTCGAGTCGATCGACCGGGCGGCCCGCCGGCTGCGCGAGCTGGTGCCCGAGGCGCGGGTCGCGGTGGCGCACGGCCAGATGAGCGAGGAGCAGCTGGAAAAGGTCATGGTCGGCTTCTGGGAGAAGGAGTTCGACGTCCTGGTCTGCACCACGATCGTCGAGTCCGGCATCGACATCCCGAACGCCAACACCCTGATCCTGGAGCGCGCCGACCTGCTCGGCCTGGCCCAGCTGCACCAGATCCGCGGCCGGGTCGGCCGCGGGCGGGAGCGGGCGTACGCGTACTTCCTCTACCCCCGGGAGAAGCCGCTCACCGAGCACGCCCACGAGCGGCTGGCCACCATCGCCCAGCACACCGAGCTCGGCGCCGGCATGTACGTCGCGATGAAGGACCTGGAGATCCGCGGCGCCGGCAACCTGCTCGGCGGCGAGCAGTCCGGCCACATCGAGGGCGTCGGCTTCGACCTGTACGTGCGGATGGTCGGCGAGGCGGTCAGCGCGTTCAAGGGCGAGCGGCCCGAGGAGGAGCCCGAGGTCAAGATCGACCTGCCGATCGACGCGCACCTGCCCACCGACTACATCGCGGTCGAGCGGCTGCGCCTGGAGATGTACCGGAAACTCGCCGAGGCCCGCGACGACGCCCGGCTGGACGAGGTCGTCGCCGAGATGACCGACCGGTACGGCGAGCCGCCCGCCGCGGTGGTCAACCTGATCGCGGTGGCCCGGTTCCGCCAGCTCGCCCGGGCGTACGGCCTGACCGACGTGTCGATGCAGGGTAGGCACCTGCGGTTCGCCCCGCTCGCGCTGCCCGATTCCAAGCAGATGCGGCTCAAGCGGTACCACCCGGACTCGGTCTACAAGCCGGCGAACGACCAGGTCAGCGTGCCGCGGCCGCAGACCCGGCGGGTCGGCGGCGAGCCGCTGCGCGACCAGGATCTGCTCCAGTGGTGTGCCCAGCTGCTCAAGGACGTGCTCGGTGACGCGCCGGCCCCGGCCCGGGTGTGACGGATCACATTTCGCGTGAGACAGTGTTGACCATGCTGCGTACCCGACGATTCGCATCCATGGCCGTCATCGCGTCCCTGGCGGTCGCCGGCCTGTCCGCGTGCCGCTCCGAGCCGTCCGTGGCCGCCTATGTCGGGGACACCCGGATCACCGAGAAGCAGGTCGAGCGGATCGCGGACGAGGCGCAGCGGGCCCGGGCCGGTGCGGGCGCCACGCCGATTCCGCGGTCCGAGGTCGTCCGGCTGCTGGTCGCCCGGCCGTTGCTGGATCAGCTCGCGGCCCGCCACCAGGTGACCCTGCCGGCCAACCTGCCGTACGACCAGTACGCCAAGCTGATCGGGCTGCCGGCGGACAACGAGCTCCTGCACCTCATCGTCGACAACGGCACCCTGCAGCAGGCGGTGAGTCAGAAGATCACCGGCCCGGCCACGCTGAGCGACGACGATCTGCGCGATGTCTACCAGCGTCCCGAGGTGCAGAAGGCGCTCCCGCCGGGCACCAGCCTGGAGCAGTTCCGCTCGGTGCTGAGCAACGCGGACCTCAAGGCCGGGGTGCAGGCCGGCATCGGCCTGCGCAACGAGCTCGCCGAGGTGGCCGCGCCGCTGCACGTCACGATCAACCCGCGGTATCAGCCGCTGGAGCTGGTGACGTACACCTTCCAGCCGTCCCAGACGACTAACATCGGCATGGTCGGCGCCCCGCTCGGCGACCCGGCGCACCTCCCGGTCTCCGACGTCTCTTGAGCGCCCGCATCGTTCTGCTGGTCACCTCGCCGCGGCTGCCGGCCGGGCTGCTGACCGCCGAGGCCTGGGACACCGTCCGCTCCGGCCCGGTCTTCGCCGCCGCCGAGTCGCCGCAGGCCGAGGCGCTGCGGGCGGCCGGGGTGCCGGTCACCGTGCTGGACATCGACGCGCAGGGGCTGCTCGACGCGATCGGCGCGGCCCCGCTCGCGGTCTGGCTCGCCGGGCCGCACGGCGACCAGCCGTTCGCCCGACAGCTCGGCCTGCGGCTGGCGCGCGAGCCCGGGTTGGCCGAGCTGGAGCTGATGTACGGCTCGTGGGACCCGCCCGGCGCCCGCCTGCTCGACGCGGTCACGGTGATGGACCGGTTGGCCTCGCCCGGCGGCGACCCGTGGAAACGGGCGCAGACCCACCGGACGCTCGCGCCGTACCTGCTGGAGGAGAGCTACGAGGCGTACGACGCGATCGAGCGCGAGGATTACCACGAGCTGCGCGAGGAGCTGGGCGACGTGCTGCTGCAGGTGGTGCTGCACGCCCGGCTCGCCGAGGACCTGCCGGACGGGCGCGCGTGGAACATCGACGACGTGGCCGGGATCCTGGTGGAGAAGATGGTCCGGCGCAACCCGCACGTCTTCGCCGGGGAGACCGTCGAGGACCTCGAGGAGATCACCGCCAACTGGGAGCGGATCAAGCGCGAGGAGAAGGCGCGCGAGTCCGTGCTGGACGGTGTGGCGCTGAGTCAGCCGGCCCTGGCGCTGGCCGCGAAGGTGCTGCAGCGGGCCGCCCGGGGCGGGGTGGACGTGCCGCTGCCGGCCGGTGACGAGCTGGGCGCCGGGCTGCTGCGGCTGGTCGCCGAGGCCCGCGCGGCCGGGCACGACCCGGAGGCGGAGCTGCGCGCGGCTGTTTTGACGTACGCCGAAGCGGTGCGAGCGGCAGAAAAAGTCGGACCCCCCGAGTAGGTTTTTCGGCATGCCGGAGTTTGTGCCACTTGCCGAGCGGATCGCCGACTCTCTCCTGGAGAGCGATCCCGTGACGGCCCTCTACGCGGGGGACCATCGGTTCGACGACCGTCTGCCCGACCTCTCCGCCACCGCGGTCGACGGCCGGGTCGCCATGCTGCGGGACGCGGCCGACGCGCTCAGCGCGATCGACGCCGACGCCCTCGACCCGGAGGAGCAGGTCGACCACGCGATCCTCACCGCCCAGGTGGACCGTGGGCTGTTCGAGCTCACCGAGGTCCGCGAGCACGAGTGGAACCCGTTGGAGCACAACCCCGGCCCGCTCCTGCACGGCCTGCTGTCCCGCCCGTTCGCGCCGCCCGCCGAGCGGCTGACCAGCCTGCGCGGCCGGCTCGCCGCGCTGCCCGACGCGCTGGCCACCGCCCGGGCCGTGCTCGACGACGTGCCGCGGATCCACGCCGAGACCGCGGCCGGCCAGTTCGCCGGCACCGCCGGGCTGATCCGCGACGAGCTGCCCGCCCTGCTCGCCCAGGAGCCCGGCCTGCGGGGCACCGTGGAGCCGGTCGCCGCGGCCGCGGTCGCCGCGCTCACCGAGTTCGACGGCTGGCTGCGCAAGCGGCTGGAGAGCGGCGAGTCGGGGCGTGACCCGCGGCTCGGCCGCCGGCTGTGGGAGGCCCGGCTCTGGCACACCCTCGACACCGAGCTGTCCGCGGCCGAGGTGCTGTCCCGGGCCCGGGCCAATCTCGATCGGGTCGGCGCCGAGCTGCGCGTGCTGGCGGCCGAGATGGTCGGCGGCGAGCCCACCGACGACACCGTGCGGCGCGCACTGGACACCATCGCCGATCAGCACCCCGACAACACCACCATCCTCGGGCTGGCCAAGAGCACGATGGACGAGGCCACCGAGTTCGTCCGCGCCCACGACGTGGTGTCGCTGGTGGACGACCCGTGCGTGATCGAGGAGATGCCGGAGTTCGCCCGCGGCGTGGCGGTGGCCTACTGCGACCCGCCCGGCCCGCTGGAGACCGCGGACGTGCCCACGTTCTACTGCATCGCGCCCGCGCCGGCCGGGTGGTCGCCCGAGCGGATCCGCAGCTTCTACCGCGAATACAACAACGAGATGATCCGCAACCTGACCGTCCACGAGGCGATGCCGGGGCACTTCCTGCAGTTGGCGCACGCGCGGCGGTTCCGGGGCAGCAGCCCGGTGCGGGCGCTCGGCTGGTCCGGACCGTTCGTCGAGGGCTGGGCGGTCTACGCCGAGGAGATGATGGTCGGGCTCGGCTTCGGCGGGCCCGCGGTGAAACTGCAGCAGCTCAAGATGCAGCTGCGGATGAGTCTCAACGCGATCATCGACCAGCTGGTGCACTGCGAGGACCTGGCCGAGGGCGAGGCGATGGCGCTGATGACCGGGCGGGGCTTCCAGGAGGAGGGGGAGGCGGCCGGGAAATGGCGGCGGGCGCTGCTCACCTCGACCCAGCTGTCCACCTACTTCGTGGGATACACCGAGGTGGCGGGGCTGGCGGCGTTGCGGCCGTTCGGGGCCACGCCCAAGGCGTGGCATGACGCGATGCTGGCGCACGGGTCGCCGCCGCCGCGGCATCTGCGGGCGTTGCTCGGGGTGTAGGGGTGCCCGCCGCGGGGCCGGCCCCGATGGGTGGCACGGGGGTGATCCTGGGGCGCGGTTGCGGGGCGGTGCGGGTTCGCGGTGGGCATGCGAGGGCCGATCCGCCGAATGCGGTTGCGGGGCGGTGCGGGTTCGCGGTGGGCATGCGAGGGCCGATCCGCCGGATGCGGTTGCGGGGCGGTGCGGGTTCCCGGTCGGCGCGCGGGGGCTGATCTCGGCACACGGTTGCGGGGCGGTGGGCGTCTGCGGAGCGCGGGGTTACTTCGGGCGTTGGTCGGTGACGGTGGCGCCGGGCGGGGGCCGGAAGTCGGCGACGGCGGTGGTCGAGGTGAGGTCGGTGAGGGTCATCTCGACGCGGAGGCCGCCGAGGTTGCCCTTGAAGGCGGCCAGCGTCCCGTCGCCGGCCACGCACACCTCGAACGAGCCGACGATCTGCAGGCAGGATGCGTGCCGCTCGGCCAGGGTGGTGTCCCGCTGGGTGATCCGCAGGGCCGGGTCCGCCTCGGCGGAGCGCAGCATCGCCATCACCCCTTCCGGGCTGATGAGACCGGCGGCGGGCGGCGGCTCCGGGGCCGGCCCGCCGGGGTCGCTGATCGCGCAGGTCGCCTTCGCACACCGGGTGGTCCCGGTTGCGGTGAGGATGAGCCGGCCGCCGGGCCAGCGGTACGCGGTCCGTGGCGGATCCTGCGCCCGGCTCACCGTGGCGGTGTCGCCGCCGGTCAGGCTGTAGGTCGCGGTGTACGTCGCGTCGGCCGAGTCGGCGAGCTGGGCGGCGAGCTGGGCGACCGCGTCGGCGGGGCCGACCCCGGCGGCGCTGGCCTGGTCGAGGTCGGTGCAGGCGGTGCCGGCGAGCAGCACGCCCACGGCCAGTATTCCATTCACAAAACGACGGCGGGCCACGATCACCACCCTGGCCCACCCGGCCGCGACATGCAAATGATATCCGCCGATCAATTGATCGACGCTTTTGACAATTGTCCGATGAACGATTGTTCAGGCCGACTCGGCGGTTTTCGCGCGCATCAACAGCTGGTGACGCAGGACATAACGCCGAATGATCTTCGCCTGTGACTCGGGCGGGTCGTAGAGGGCGACCATCTCCACCGACAGCGGCCCGCGGACCGGCACCTGCTGCCGCATCGCGCTGGCCTTCCACACCGTGGCGGGCATCTCCACCACGTCGGCGCCGAGTTGGACGCGCAGCGCCACCTCGTGCCCGGGCCGCACCTCCACGTCGGTGAAGTGCGCCCGGATCGAGCGTTCGCTGATGTCGTGCACCCAGCCGATCGCGTCGGGGTGCCCGGGCCGGGTCATCACCACCGGCTCACCGCCGCCGCCGCGCACGTAGAGCCGGTTCTGCACGATCTCCGGCTCGCCGGCCAGGCGGAGTTCCACCCGGTTCTCACCGGCCGCGGCGACCGTGGCGGACACCACGTACCGGCCGCGGGGCGTGGCCGGCCAGCGCAGGATCACGGTCGCGCCGGCCCGGGGCACCCCGGCCTGCGGCAGGGAGACGGTCACCCCGGCCGCCGACCCGGCCACGACCCGGACGCCCGGGTGGATGTCGCCCCCGGACTCCATCTCGACGCGTGAGCCGTCCTCTGGAAACACGCTGATGCTCATAGTGTCCCCTGTTTCGGCAGGCGGACCGAGGTTTTGAGGCATACCGGCCGGTGAAGTTGACCGGCCGGGCGAACGTGCGGCGGGCGGGCTCGATACGCTCAGGGGCGTGGTCGGCCCGCAGGGTCGCGGACCGAAACGGTATTCGTACAACGCTTAGGGAGCGACACCACAAATGGCCACCATTGAAGCGATCGTCGCCCGCGAGATCCTGGATTCCCGGGGCAACCCGACCGTCGAGGTCGAGGTCGGTCTGGACGACGGCACGGTCGGCCGCGCGGCGGTTCCGTCCGGCGCCTCCACCGGCGCGTTCGAGGCGCTCGAGCTGCGGGACGGCGACAAGGGCCGGTACCTCGGCAAGGGTGTCGAGAAGGCGGTCGCCAACATCGAGGACAAGATCGCCGACGAGCTGATCGGTTACGAGGCGAGCGAGCAGCGCCTGATCGACCAGAAGATGCTCGACCTGGACGGCACCGACACCAAGTCGGAGCTGGGCGCCAACGCGATCCTGGGCGTCTCGCTGGCGGTGGCCAAGGCCGCCGCGCTCTCCGCCGAGCTCCCGCTGTTCCGTTACATCGGTGGCCCGAACGCCGCCGTCCTGCCGGTCCCGATGATGAACATCGTGAACGGTGGCGCGCACGCCGACTCCAACGTCGACGTGCAGGAGTTCATGATCGCCCCGATCGGCGCCCCCACCTTCCGTGAGGCGCTGCGCACCGGCGCCGAGGTGTACCACGCGCTGAAGTCGGTGCTGAAGAAGAAGGGCCTGTCCACCGGCCTGGGTGACGAGGGTGGCTTCGCGCCGAACCTGCCGGCCAACGCCGCCGCGCTGGACCTGATCGCCGAGGCGGTCCAGGCCGCCGGTTTCTCCCTGGGCAGCGACATCGTGCTGGCCATGGACGTCGCGGCCACCGAGTTCTACAAGGACGGGTCCTACGTTTTCGAGGGCTCGCCGAAGTCGACCGACGAGATGATCGCCTACTACGCGAAGCTCGCCGCCGACTACCCGATCGTCTCCATCGAGGATCCGCTGGCCGAGGACGACTGGGCCGGCTGGAGCGCGATGAGCGAGCAGCTCGGCAACAAGATCCAGATCGTCGGCGACGACCTGTTCGTCACCAACCCGCAGCGCATCGCCCGCGGCATCGCCGAGTCGGCCGGTAACGCGGTGCTGGTCAAGGTGAACCAGATCGGTTCGCTGACCGAGACGCTGGACGCCGTGGACCTGGCGCACCGGGCCGGTTTCAAGACGATGATGTCGCACCGCTCCGGTGAGACCGAGGACACCACGATCGCCGACCTGGCGGTCGCGGTCGGCTCCGGTCAGATCAAGACCGGCGCGCCGGCCCGGTCCGACCGGGTGGCGAAGTACAACCAGCTCCTGCGCATCGAGGAGCAGCTGGAGAGCGCCGCGCGGTACGCCGGTGCGGGCGCGTTCCCGCGTTACCGGGTCGCGTAACTCACGCTCGACAGATCATGGGTGGTGGCACCCGACCGCGGGAGGGTGCCACAATCCGGGGCGGGGAGGGGTGAAGATGACACAGCGCCGCATGCCGAGCGGTCAGGGCCCGTCCCGCCGATCGGGTGGCGCCAGTGGCCGTCCCGGTGCTTCCCGCACCCGTGGCGCCGGTCCGGTCCGGGTGGAGGCCCGCCCGACCGTCCGGGTGCCCACGTCACGCAGCGCGCGCCCGGCCGGCGCGCGGCGTACTTCGCAGTCCGGCGGCCCGGCCGCCACGCGCACCGCCGCGCCCCGGCCGCGTGCGCTGACCAGCCGGGCAACCGTCCTGCTCGCGGTCCTCGTGGTGCTGGCCCTGGCCTACACCTACCCGATCCGGGTCTATCTGCAGCAGGAGGCGCAGATCGCCCAGATGGAGCGGGCCCAGGCCGAGCAGCGCGACCAGATCGCCGCCACGGCGACGGAGCTGGCGAAGTGGAACGACAACGAGTACATCCGGATCCAGGCGCGCAAGCAGCTGTATTACGTGCGCCCGGGTGAGGCACCGCTGCTCGTGATCGAGGACCGGGCCGGCGCCGCGCACGACGCCGGTCAGAAAGCCCCGGCGGCCGCCCCGGACCGCTGGTACGACACGCTGTGGAACAGCGTCCGAGCCGCCGACGCGGAGCCCGCGAACTGATGGATGCACCAACCCCCGCCGACCTCGACATCGTGGCGGCCCAGCTGGGCCGCCCACCCCGCGGCACCCGCGCGGTCGCGCACCGCTGCCCGTGCGGCAACCCGGACGTGGTGGAGACCTCGCCCCGGCTGGACGACGGCACGCCGTTCCCCACCATGTACTACCTGACCTGCCCGCACGCCACGGCCGCCTGCTCCCGTCTGGAGTCGGCCGGCGTGATGCGTGACATGCAGGAGCGGCTGAGCACCGACCCGGAGCTGGCCGCCCACTACGCCGCGGCGCACCGTGACTATCTGGACCGCCGCCAGGCGATCGACGACGTCCCGGAGATCCACGGCGTGTCGGCCGGCGGCATGCCCGACCGGGTGAAGTGCCTGCACGTCCACCTGGGACACGCGCTTGCCGCGGGCCGCGGAGTGAACCCGTTCGGCGACGAGGTGCGCGACGCGGTCGAGCCGTGGTGGGTCGACGGCCCCTGCGTCAAGCGCGACGAATGCTGATCCGCCGGGCCCGCACCGGGGATGTCCGGGCGATCCGGCACCTGGTCGACACGTACACGACGGATCGGCGGCTGCTCAGCAAGGCGACGGTCACCCTCTACGAGTCCGTCCAGGAGTTCTGGGTGGCGGTCGACGAGGACGGCACGGTGTCCGGCTGCGGCGCCCTGCACGTGATGTGGGAGGACCTGGCCGAGATCCGCACGGTCGCCGTGCACCCCGACAAGCGGGGCCGGAGAATCGGTCACCGGATCGTCGGCGTGCTGCTCGACCAGGCCCGCGAGCTGGGCGTGCGACGGGTCTTCTGCCTCACCTTCGAGACCCGGTTCTTCGGCTCGTTCGGCTTCACCGAGATCGACGGGGCCCCGGTTCCGCACGCGGTCTACGAGCAGCTGCTGCGGTCGTACGACGAGGGCGTCGCCGAATTCCTGGACCTGGAGCGGGTCAAGCCGAACACCCTGGGGAACACGAGAATGCTGCTGCACCTATGAGGGTCGCCGCGATCGACTGCGGGACGAACGCGATCCGCCTGCTGATCGCCGACGTGGACGGTGACCGGCTGACCGACGTGACCCGCCGGATGGAGATCGTCCGGCTGGGCGAGGGCGTCGACCGGACGGGCATGCTGTCGCCCGCCGCGATCGAGCGGACCCGGGTCGCCCTCGCCGGCTACGCCGCCGACATCGAGAAATCGGAGGCCGTCGCGGTACGCATGTGTGCCACCTCCGCCTCGCGCGATGCGTCGAACGCCGGCGACTTCCGCGCCATGGTCCGTGGTGTCCTCGGCATCGACCCGGAGGTGATCACCGGGGAGGAGGAGGCCACCCTCTCGTTCCTCGGCGCGGTCAAGGGTCTCGCCGCGCCCGGCCCGTATCTCGTCGTCGACCTGGGTGGCGGCTCCACCGAGTTCGTCACCGGCACGGACACTGTCGAGCGCGCCATCTCGATGGACATCGGCTGCGTCCGGATGACCGAGCGGCACCTGCACGGCGATCCGCCGGCCGCGGAGGAGTTGGCCGCGGCGCAGCGGGAGGTCACCGTGGCGGTGGACACCGCGCTGGCCGCGGTCGGCGGCCGGGCGGCACGCACCCTGGTCGGGCTGGCCGGGACGGTGGCCACGGTCGCGGCGCTGGCGCACGACCTGCCGGAGTACGACTCGGCGCGGATCCACCACAGTGCGGTCAGCCGGGCGGCGGTCACCCGGGTCACCGGGGAACTGCTCGGGATGACCGTGGAGCGGCGGCTGGCGCTGCCGGTGATGCATCCGGGCCGGGCCGACGTGATCGGCGGCGGCGCGCTGATCATGCGGACCATCATGGAGCGTTCCGGCCATGACACGGTGATCGCCTCCGAACACGACATCCTCGACGGCATCGCGTTCGGCCTGGCGGCGGGCTGACGCCGGCCGCACGGCTGTGTGACGGCGCCGGAGGCCGCGGGCAACGATGCCGCCGGCGGGCGGCCGTCGGCTGAACGGCCGGTCCGATCCGCCCTGTCAGCTACTTTTCGCCGCCCGTAAGTCGCTATGACGGCACCCTGCGTGATATTCCCAGCAAAGTCTCAGCACCTCTTCGATGTTTTCCGATAACCGCAGGTGGGCGGGGTCGCGTGAGGCTTCCGCGGCTGGTTATCCTCGCCTGCCACAGCGAACGGACGCTTGGCGTCCGCGAAAGGAAGCATCGATGTCCAACCCGGTTGAGCCGAACCCGTACGGCGCGCCCGCCGAGCAGCCCGGCACGGCGTTCCCGCCGCCGAACGCGGGCGCTCCCGGTGCGTACCCGCCGCCGAACCCCGGCGCCCCCGCTGCCTACCCGCCCCCGAACGCCGGCGCCCCCGGTGCGTACCCGCCGCCGAACGCCGGTGCCCCGGGCGAGTCCGCCTACCCGCCGCCCGGCGCGGCCGCCTTCCCGGCCCCGCAGCCGGCCCCGAAGAAGTCGTTCGGCAAGAAGCTGCTGGGTGTTCTCGGCACGATCGTGGTCCTGATCGTCATCGCGGCGGTCAAGTTCGGCATCGGCTTCGGGGTGAGCAAGGCGCTCAGCGGCGACCCGACCAAGGACGCCAAGGTCGGCAACTGCATCTCGGTCGACGACAAGCTGTCCGACAAGGAGACCGAGACCAAGGCCGACATCGTCGACTGCTCGAAGTCGGACGCCAAGTTCATCGTGGTCGGCCGGGTCGACGGCGTCAACGACGTGAACAGCACCGCCTGCGACAAGTACTTCACCGAGAAGGACAAGGACCCGGCGATCCTGTCCAGCCCGTCCGACTCCAAGAACAAGTACCTGCTGTGCGTCAAGGCCAACGGCTGAGCCCGAGGTCGCTGAACCGAGCCCACCGGGGGTGGCGTCGTCGCCCCCGGTGGTGCCGTTCCCGGCGCGGGATGCTCTGCTGAACGGGTGCAACCGTCGGAGAGCTCACCGCGTACGCCGCAATCGGTTGTCGATCAGGCGGCCGGGGCCGCGTCGCTGACCGTGCTCGATGCCCGCGTCGCGGATTGTTTCGCCTGCCCCCGGCTGGTCGCCTGGCGGACCGAGGTGGCCACGGTCAAGCGCGCCGCGTTCCGCGACCAGCACTACTGGGGGCGCCCGGTGCCCGGGTGGGGCCCGGCGGACGCCGCGATCGGCATCCTCGGCCTGGCACCCGCGGCGCACGGCGGCAACCGCACCGGCCGGATCTTCACCGGCGACCGTTCCGGCGACGTCCTCTTCGCCGCCCTGCACCGGGCCGGTCTGGCCAACCAGCCGACCAGCGTCGCCGCCGACGACGGCCTGACCTTGCGGCACACCCGGATCTTCGCGGCGGTGCGCTGCGCGCCGCCGGACAACAAGCCGACCCCGGCCGAACGCGACACCTGCGCCCCCTGGTTCCAGCGCGAGTTGCGGCTGCTCACCCCCACCCTGAAGGTGGTGGTCACGTTGGGTGCCTTCGCCTGGGCGGCCTGGTGGCCGGCGATGAGATCGGCGTACGCGGTGACACCCCCCGTGCCACGCCCGAGGTTCGGCCACGGCGCCGAGGTGCATCTGCCCGGCGTGCCCCCGCTGCTGGGGTGTTTCCACGTCAGCCAGCAGAACACTTTCACCGGCCGGCTCACCCCCGACATGCTCGACGCGGTGTTCGCGCGTGCGAAGGATCTGGCGGGCCTGGCATGATGCGCAGGTCTGTTTGTCGCCTCACGTCACGGATCTGATCGCGCCCGCATGGACCTTGGACTTCTGCGCCGCTGGTGGCCGCTGGCCGCCGTCATCGGGCTGCTCTTCGTGATCTCGCTGGCGGCCACCCGCTCGGCGCCCCAGCTGGACCGGATCACCCCGGAGTCCACCACGCCGACCACCCAGGCGCCGCTGCTGCCGCCCACCCCGCATCCGACCGTGGAGCAGAGTGAGTCGCCGGTCGAGGCGGCTCGCGGCCTGCCCGGCTGGGTCGGCAGCGCGGCGGTCGCGGTGATCGTCGTGCTGGTGATCGTGATGGTGGTGATCCTCATCTGGGCGCTGCTGCGGGACGTGGCCCGCCGTCGGCGCAACCGGACCGGCCGCCGCGACCCGCGCCGCGCCGGGAACACCGCCGAGGATCTGGTCGCCGCGCTCGACGCCGGTCTGGAGGAGCTCTCCGACACCGACCGCGACCCGCGTCGCGCGGTGATCGCCTGCTGGGTGCGGCTGGAGCAGGCCGCCGCCGCGGCCGGCACCGTCCGGCATCCCGGCGACAGCCCCACCGACCTGGTCGGCCGGCTGCTCGCCGAGCAACAGGTGGACGCCGCCGTGCTCGCCGCCCTGATGGAGGTGTACCGGGAGGCCCGGTACGCCACCCACACCGTCGACGACCGGATGCGCCAGCAGGCGCGGTACGCGCTGGAGCGGTTGCGCGCCGACCTGGGGGCGCTGGCGTGAGCGACGGGGGACTCGACGAACTCTTCGGGATGACGGCCGCGCCGGCCGCCCCGGAGCCCGCGCCGGCGCCGGCCCGTCGCCGCTCGCCGGCGCTGCGGGTGGCCGGCAACGTGCTGCTGGTGGTGGTCGCCACGGTGGTCGTGGTGGCCGCGCTGCGGGCCGGCGGCGTGCACGTGCCGCTGCTGCTGGTCGTGGCCCTGCTGGCCGGCCTGCGGCTGGTCACCATGGCGGCCGCCGCGGTGCGCCCGCCGAAGCCGCCGCGCGGCCGGTCCGGCGGCACCGACGCCCAGGCCCGGGCCGCCGACTCGCTGCGGGCCACGGTGCGCCGCTGGGAGTGGACCCTGGACAAGGCGCACGCCGACCCGGACACCTATGCGCGTACCGTCGTGCTGCCGGTGCTCGGCGAACTCGCCGACGAACGCCTGCGGCTGCGGCACGGCATCACCCGCGCCACCGATCCGGCACGCGCCCGGGAACTGCTCGGCGGCGACGCCTGGGCGGTACTGTCCGATCCCGGTCGTCGCGGACTGAAGGCGAAAGACCTGGAGACGTACGTGCAAGCCATGGAACGACTGTGAGAAAGGTGCGCCGGTGACCCAGCAAGGCGGACAGGCTCTTCCTCCGTACGAGGTCGGGCGGCTGGCCGGTGCGGTGCTCGACGCGGTGAACAGCGTCGTGGTCGGCAAACGGGAGGCGCTCGAACTGGTGCTGGCCGGCATCCTGGCCGGTGGCCACGTGCTGCTCGAGGACCTGCCCGGGCTGGGCAAGACGCTGACCGCGCGGTCGTTCGCGCAGGCGCTCGGGCTCGACTTCCGGCGGCTGCAGTTCACCCCCGACCTGCTGCCCGCCGACGTCACCGGCTCGTTCCTGTACGACCAGCGCAAGGGTGACTTCGCGTTCCGGGCCGGGCCGGTGTTCACCAACATGCTGCTGGCCGACGAGATCAACCGGACCCCGCCGAAGACCCAGTCCGCCCTGCTCGAGGCGATGCAGGAGAAGCAGGTCTCGGTCGAGGGCGTGACCTACCGGCTGGACCCGCCGTTCCACGTGCTGGCCACCGCCAACCCGATCGAGTACGAGGGCACGTACCCGCTGCCCGAGGCGCAGCTCGACCGGTTCCTGCTCCGGGTGTCGTTCGGCTACCCGACCGCCGAGGAGGAGTGGGAGGTGATGCGCCGCCGGATGTCCCGCCGTCAGGAGGAGGCGCAGCTCACCCCGGTGGTCGACGCCCGCACCCTGCAGGTGATGCAGGCCGCGCTGGAGTCGGTCGCGGTCGAGGACTCGATCGGGCGCTACATCGTCTCGCTGGCCGCGGCCACCCGCGAGCACACCGCGGTGCTGGTCGGCTCGTCGCCGCGTGGCTCGCTGGCACTGCTGCTGCTGGCCCGGGCCCGGGCCGCGATGGCCGGCCGGGACTACGTGGTGCCCGAGGACGTCAAGGACGTCGCGGTGCCGGCCCTGGCGCACCGGATCACGCTGCGTCCGGAGATGTGGCTGCGCCAGGTGAACCCGGCGTTCGTGGTGCAGGAGGTGCTCAGCGCGGTGCCGGCCCCGGCCAGCGGGGCGCTTCCGACCTACGCCCGGCATGACTGAACCGGCCGCTCCGAGTTGGGCGCCGACCCGGGCGCTCGGCCGCTCGGTGCTGCTCACCGGGCTGCTCCTGCTGCTCGGCGTGGCCCTGGGCCGGGTCGACCTGGTGCTGCTGGCCGCCCCGTTCGCGATCGGGGTGGCGCTGAACCTGCGGAACCGGCCGCAGGCGATGCCGGAGGTGACCATCACCGCCGACGAGGCGCACCTGGTCGAGGGCGGCGCGGTGCAGGCCGCCCTGACCGTGGCCAACCCGGACGTGCTCGGCTACGACCTGGTGGTGGTGCGCACCCGGACGTCGCCGTGGCTGCGCCTGGAGCACGCCGACCGGCCGTTCGCGATCACCGTGCCGTCCGACGGGTGGGCCGCCGTCGACCTGCCCGGCGAGGCGCTGCGCTGGGGCCGGCAGGACGTCGGCCCGGCCGCCGCGCGGGCCGCGGCCTGCGGCGGGCTGCTCGCCTGCCGCCCGGTGGTCACCCCGGCGCGCGGCGTGCGGGTCTATCCGATGACCGAGCCGTTCAAGGCGACCGAGGCGATGCCGGCCGCGGCCGGCCTGGTCGGCGCGCACCGCTCGCGGCGGCTGGGGGAGGGCGGTGAGCTGGCCGGCGTGCGCCAGTTCGCACCCGGCGACCGGCTGCGCCGCATCGACTGGCGGGTCTCGCTGCGCACCCGCGACCTGCACGTGGCCTCCACCCTCTCGGACCGCGACGCCGAGGTGCTGCTCCTGCTCGACCTGCTGGGCGAGGTGGGCCGGTCCGGCGGGGTGGCGGGCGGCGCCTCGGTGCTGGACACCACGGTCCGCGCGGCCGCCGCGGTCGCCGAGCACTACCTGCACCGCGGCGACCGGGTGTCACTGCTGGAGTACGGCGCCACCGCCCGCCGGCTGCGCGCCGCCTCCGGCCGCCGGCAGTACCTCACCGTCCTGGAGTGGCTGCTCGACGTGCGCGCCGACCCGGTCGACGAGGAGTACGAACCTGCCCTCGGCTCGCACCAGATCTCCACCTCGGCGCTGGTCGTGGTGCTCACCCCGCTGATCGATCCGCGCGCCGCGGACATGCTGGCCCAGCTCACCCAGGCCGGCCGGTTCGTGGTCGCGGTGGACACGTTGCCGGAGGACGCCGCGCCGCCGGTCCGCAACCAGTGGAGCCAGCTGGCCACCCGGCTGTGGCGGATCGAGCGGGAAAACGTGCTGGGCCGGCTCCGCGAGCACGGTGTGCCGGTGGTCACCTGGGCCGGCGCCGGCAGCCTGGACCTGGTGCTGCGCGACGTGGCCCGGATGGCCGCCGCACCGAGGGGGCGATGACGTGCTGACCGGACTCCTGCGGCGGATCAGCCGGATCCCGGGCATGGTCCGCCGGGCCACCGTGATCCCGATGCTGGTACGCGCCGGCATCGCCCTGTGCGGGCTGTTCGCGATCGCCGTGGCCTGGCCGATCGAGCTGGTGGCGAGTCAGTTCGTGGTGCCGCTGGTGCTGGTCGCGCTCTGGCCGGCGTTCGCCCCGCGGGGCCGCGCCGCCACCTTCGCCGCGCTGGTCGTGGTGGCCGGCTGGATCGTCGACACCTCGGGGTACGACTCGCGGATCGCGCTCTGGCGGGTGCTGTCCCTGGCCACCCTGCTCTATCTCGGTCACACGCTGACCGCGCTGGCCGCCGTCCTGCCCTACGACGCGGTGGTCAACCTGGAGGTCCCGGGCCTGTGGCTGGGCCGCGCCGGGATCGTGGTGCTGATCTCGGCGGTGTTGACCGTGCTCGCTCTGGGGCTTACTGCGGATCTTGATGGTGATGCGTTCCAATTGGCGACATTGGTGGGATTGGCTGCTGCGACCGGTGTGACGATGCTTTTGGTTCGCCTTACCAGGCGGAGCTGATATTCGGGGAGTTTATGTGTCCTTCGACACTTGACTTTCAAGGTTGCGATGGTCACAGAACGACGCATGAACGGCCGGTCGCGCGCGAGAATAGGGGCGTGAATCCGCCGCGCATAGTCGTCGTAGGTGCAGGTCATGTCGGGCTGTACACGGCCCTACGCCTGTCCAAGAAGCTGAACCGGAACCACGCCGAGGTCGTTGTCATCGACCCCGTGCCGCACATGACCTATCAGCCGTTCCTGCCCGAGGCAGCGGCCGGTAGCATCTCGCCGCGCCACGCCGTTGTGCCGCTGCGCCGTGAGCTGAAGAAGTGCCGCATCGTCTCCGGTGAGGTCACCAAGGTCGAGCACGCTCGCAAGACGGTGATCATTCAGCCGATCGACGGCCCCTCCTACGAGATGGCGTACGACCACATCATCGTGGCGCCCGGCTCGGTCTCGCGGACTCTCCCGATCCCCGGTCTCAGCGAGATCGGTATCGGTCTCAAGACCATCGGCGAGGCCATCTACCTGCGCAACCACATCCTCGACCGGCTCGACGTCGCCGCCGTGACGCCGGACCCGGAGGTGCGCAAGGCCTCGCTCAACTTCGTCTTCGTCGGTGGCGGCTTCGCCGGCATCGAGGCGCTCGCCGAGATGCAGGACCTGGTCGCCGACGGTTTGAAGTACTACCCGGAGCTGGACCCGAAGGAGGTCCACTTCATCCTGGTCGAGGCGACCAACCGGATTCTGCCCGAGGTCGGCCCCGAGATGGGGGCGTACGCCGCTCGCCAGCTCGCCGCCCGCGGCGTCGACCTGCGCCTCGAGGTCTTCCTGAACTCCTGCGTCGACGGCCAGATCGAGCTCTCCGACGGTGACTCGTTCCGCGCCGAGACCCTGGTCTGGACGGCCGGCGTGAAGCCGTCGCCGATGCTGCAGCAGACCGACCTGCCGCTCGGTCCGCGCGGGCACGTCAACTGCCTGCCCACCCTGCAGGTCGCCACGCTCGAGGGCGAGGTGCTCGAGGGTGCCTGGGCGGCCGGCGACTGCGCGCAGGTCCCCGACCTGACCAACCCGGGTGGCTGGTGCTCGCCGAGCGCCCAGCACGCGGTCCGGCAGGCCAAGGTGCTCGCCGACAACATCGCCCAGGTGATCCTCGGCGGCGCTCCGAAGGAGTACCGGCACAAGCACGTCGGCGGCGTCGCCGGCCTGGGCATCAACAAGGGTGTCGCGCACGTCTACGGCATCAAGGTCAAGGGCTACCCGGCCTGGCTGATGCACCGCTTCTACCACGTCAGCCGGATCCCGTCGTTCAACCGCAAGGTGCGGGTGCTCGCCGACTGGGTGCTGGCCTTCATCCTCAAGCGGGAGACCGTGGCACTCGGCCAGCTGCACGCGCCGCGCGAGGAGTTCCTCGAGGTGACCCCACCGGTCGCGCCGAAGCCGAAGGCCGAGGAGAAGGTGGCCTCCGGGGCTCGCTGACGGCAAGGCCGTTCCCCACCGGGCGGGCGGCACCAGCTACGGTGTTCGCAGGCCCGCCCGGGTGGTGGAATGGCAGACACGGCCGCCTTAAAAGCGGCTGCCCTAACAGGCGTGCGGGTTCGAGACCCGCCCCGGGCACAGAGCGGTCGCGACCGGTTCGGTCGCGGCCGCTTCGTCGTTCCCCCGTCGTCTCTTCGTCGGTGGCTGGGCCGTCGACTAGCATCGGAGCGCGCCACGCACCCATGACACTTGTCATTTTCAGCCTGCTCACAGCTTCGCAGAGCGGCGATCCGGAGGCGCAGCGCTTACCCTTGAACCACAGGCATCCTGGTGCCGAACCTCAAGGGAGGCTGGACACAGTGAAGACTTCCAACCCGGTGCTCTCGCGCCTCGGCCAGGCGGCCGAGCGGGAGCGGACGGCCGGGTACGGGCCGGCCGGGCACGCGGGTTACGGTCAACCCGGCTACGGCTACGGTCAGCCGGGTTACGGCTACGGTCAGCAGCCCTATCCGACCGCCGAGGGCTACGCCGCCCCGCCCGCCGTCCAGCCGATGACCATCGACGACGTGGTCGTCAAGACGGTCACCCTGCTGGGCATCACCGGTATCTCGGCGGTCGTGGCGTGGAGCGTCGTCCCGATCTCGATGACCATGGTCGCCTGGATCGGCGCCGCCATGGTCGGCTTCGTGCTCGGCATGGTCCTCAGCTTCATGCGGATGGCGAACCCGGCGCTGGTCGTGGCCTACGCGGTGGTCGAGGGCGTCTTCGTCGGCATGATCAGCAAGGCCTACCAGAGCTTCCTCGGCTATGACGGCATCGTGCTGCAGGCGGTGGTCGCCACCTTCGGCGTCTTCTTCCTGATGGCGATGCTCTATCGCGCCCGCGTCATCAGGGCCACCCCCAAGTTCCAGCGGATCATGTATGCGGTGCTCGGCGGCCTCTTCATGGTCATGCTGATCAACCTGGTGCTGTACCTGTTCGGCGTCAACACGGGCCTGCGCGACAACGGCCCGCTCGGCTACCTCTTCAGCCTGGTCTGCATCGTCGTCGCCTCGCTGAGCTTCATCCTGAACTTCAACGAGATCGAGGAGGGCGTCCGCCAGGGTCTGCCCAAGCGCTACTCGTGGACCGCGGCGTTCGGCATCCTGGTCGGCCTGGTCTGGCTCTACGTCGAGATCCTGCGCCTGCTGAGCTATCTGCAGGGCGACGACTGACGGTTCGTCGGTCCGTCAACCCGCAACGCCCGGCCGCCTCCCCGCGGTCCGGGCGTTGCCCTTGACGATCAGCGCCCGGCCTGCCTTCCGTGGCCCGGCCCGCCTTCCGTGGCCCGGCCCGCCTTCCGTGGCCCGGCCCGCCTTCCGTGGCCCGGCCCGCCTTCCGTGGCCCGGCCCGCCTTCCGTGGCCCGGCCCGCCTTCCGTGGCCCGGCCCGCCTTCCGTGGCCCGGCCCGCCTTCCGTGGCCCGGGCGCTGCCTTCTTCCCCCACCATGGCCCGCGTGCGGCCACGCGCCTCCCGGTGCGCTCTTTCGCTCGCGGTTTCCGGTGGCACGACCCATTCCGCTGGTGTACGTCGAAAGCGCCGCACGGGTCGATTGATCCCGCGATAGGCACCTGCGGTAATCGTGCCGTCGCATTCCGAAATGATGGAATGTCCGGTCCGGTGCGCAGGGGTCAGACGATACGACGGAATTCGTCGACGGCCGCGGTGGCAATCGTCAGCAGTTCCGGGCCGGGGGAGGCGGCCAGCAGATCGTCGGAAACCACCCGCAGCTGATCCGGCAGCACCAGATCGTGCAGTCGTGGCACCTCGCGCGGCGCCCGGCCCGCCGCCTCCGCGTCCAGATCGGCGAGACGCTGCACCAGCGCGAATGCCTGATCGGCCTTGCTCGCCGAGTCGCCCCCCGCCGCGCTCTCCGCGCCGGCGCGCGCGGACCAGCGGGACTCCTCCCAGTGCCGGACCTGGGTGAGCAGACGCTCGATCGACGTGGCGAAGTCGGACATCCGGCGAGCCTACCCGGGCCGGCCCGCGGCCCGTCGGCACACCGAACGACGACGTGGGCCCGGCAACACCGGAGAGCTGTGACGCGGGGTGGCTCGTGGGCTGACGACGTACCGCGGCAATCGGATCGCGGAACGAGGCGGGCCCGGCGGGAACATGTGACCGGAACGGGCAGAGCCCGGCGCGGGAAGCGCCGGGCTCTGCGGGTGCGTCGAGCCGCGGGTGCGGGGGCCGCTGCCGGGTCAGCTCAGGCGTTCGATGAGCAGGGCCATGCCCTGGCCGCCGCCGACGCACATGGTTTCCAGGCCGATCGACTTGTCGTGCCAGTTCAGCGAGTTGATCAGGGTGCCGGTGATGCGGGCGCCGGTCATGCCGAACGGGTGGCCGACCGCGATCGCGCCGCCGTTGACGTTCAGCTTGTCCAGCGGGATGTTCAGGTCCTTGTAGGACGGGATGACCTGGGCGGCGAACGCCTCGTTGATCTCGACCAGGTCGACGTCGTCGATGGTCATGCCGGCGCGCCGGAGGGCCTGCTTCGACGCCTCGACGGGGCCCAGGCCCATGATCTCCGGGGAGAGGGCGGTGACGCCGGTCGAGATGATCCGGGCGAGCGGGGTGATGCCCAGCTCACGGGCCTTCGTGTCGCTCATGATGACGACCGCGGCGGCGCCGTCGTTCAGCGGGCAGCAGTTGCCGGCGGTGACCCGGCCGTCCGGGCGGAACACCGGCTTCAGACCGCTGACCGCCTCCAGGGTGACGCCGGCGCGCGGGCCGTCGTCCTTCGACACGACGGTGCCGTCCGGCAGGGTGATCGGGGTGATCTCCCGCTCCCAGAAACCGTCGGCGATCGCCTTCTCGGCCAGGTTCTGCGAGCGCACACCGAACTCGTCCATCTCCTCGCGGGAGACGTTCTTGATCTGGGCCAGGTTTTCCGCGGTGTAGCCCATCCCGATGTAGATGTCGGGCAGCAGGCCGTCCTCACGCGGGTCGTGCCAGGTGCCGCCGCTCTCCGCGGTGGCCTTGGTGCGGGCCTGCGCGTCGGCGAACGCCGGGTTCTCCCAGCCGCCGCCGACCAGCGCCTGCGCGGCCGAGGGCAGGCCGTCGGAGCTGCCCCGGGCGAACCGGGACACGGTCTCCACACCGGCCGAGACGAAGATGTCGCCCTCGCCGGCCTTGATCGCGTGGAACGCCATCCGGGTGGTCTGCAGCGAGGAGGAACAGTACCGCGTGATGGTGGCGCCCGGCAGACCGTCCAGGCCCAGCTTGGTGGCGACCACCCGGGCCATGTTGAAGCCCTGCTCGCCACCCGGCAGGCCACAGCCCAGGTAGAGATCCTCGATCAGGGCGCGATCGAGTTGGGGCACCTTGTTGAGCGCGGCGTCGACGATGGTGGCGGTGAGGTCGTCGGGGCGAAGCTCCTTCAGCGAGCCCTTGTGGGCGCGGCCGATCGGGGAGCGGGCAGTGGCGACGATGACAGCTTCCGGCATGCCACCAGTTTACTCAGCGGTAACATGGTCGGAAGTGTGGATTGGTCACATCATCACACGCCGCTCAGGGCGGCTTTCGCCACCGCCGGATAGAGGGCGTGAGCCCACACCCGATAGCCGTCCGCGGACGGGTGGAAGCCGTCGTAACACAGCGTCCCGGCATCGGCCCGGAACACCGCGCCGGTCTCCCCGGCCAGGTCGACCACCACGCCACCGGCATCGGCGACCGCCTTGGCCTGCGCTTTCGCCATCCGCCGGCCGAACACGCCGGCGATCTGCCGCAGCGGGGGCGCCATCGACCGCAGCGCGCCCAGATCGGGGCAGGTGCCGACGACGACCTGCACGCCGGCGGCGCGCAGCCGGCGGACCGCCTGACCCAGATGGCCGGCCGCCTCCTCCGGCGCCCGGCCCGACGTCGCGTCGTTCGACCCGATCAGCACCACCGCCACGTCCGGTTTCACCCCCAGCAGGGCCCGGGCCACCTGGGTGGACAGGTCCGCCGAGCGGGAACCGGCCACACCGACGCTGGACAGCAGCACGTGCCGCGGGCCGGTCTCCGGGGTGCCGTCGGCGACCAGCCGGGCCAGTTGGCCGCCGACCGTGTCGGACAGCCACTCCACGCCGACCCCCACCGCGGCCGAATCGCCGAGCAGCACCAGCCGCAGCGGCGGGGCGGTCACCGGGCCCATCGAGGTGCGCAGCGCCAGACCCATGGTGGGCTTGGCGTAGCGGCGCGCCTTGGCGGCCAGCATCTCACCGGCGAGCAGGGCGGCCCCGCCCAGCGCGCCGGCGAGCAGGCTCGTGGCCGCGGCCCTGGTCAATCGTTCCGGCAGCCCAGCCATGTCCCGCCTCCCGGTGCTTGCTAAGTCCGAGGTTCCCGCCGACTTCGATGATCCTTCTTCCTCTTTACCCTACGGCGCGGATCGCATCCGGTCTCTAACTCGCTGCCCGGATCGGACCCGGAGCCTGCGGCTGCGGCACCGACCGGGCGCTCAACGACCCGAACCAGTGGCGCTGCTCCCCGAACCAGGGATGCCGCCGCAACTGCGCCCACCGCTTGCCGGACCGCACCGGACTGACCTCGGTCCCCGGCGCCCGAACCGCCTCCACGGCCGCCTCCGGCAACGTCCGCACCGACTCGGCCAGCGGCACCGCGGGCCGGTCGTCCTCGCCCAGCGCGGCCATCACCGTCGGCATCATCACCGCGGCCGCTCTCGCGTACCCCTCCGCGGACGGGTGGAAACGGTCCGAACCGAACATCCGGGCCGGATCCGCCTCGAACATCGGGCCGATCAGATTCCCCAGCGAGACGGTGCGGCCACCGGCGCCGACCACCGCGACGGTCTGCGCGGCCGCCAGTTGCCGGCTCCATCGCCGGGCCAGCCAGCGCAGCGGCGGCTTGATCGGCTGGATCGCGCCGATGTCCGGACAGGTGCCGACCACCACCTTGCAGCCCGCCTCGCGCAGCCGGCGGACCGCGTCGCCCAGGTGCCGGACCGCCTCGGCCCGGGCCGAGACGTGCGTGACGTCGTTCCCGCCGATCAGGATGATCGCCAGGTCGGGGTGGTGCTCCAGGGCCGCGTCGACCTGCCACGGCAGGCCCGACGAGACGCATCCGACGACGGCGAACCGGTGCAGCTGGACGGGCCGCTGCAGGCGGCGGGAGATCCCGGTGGCGAACAGCGCGCCGGGCGTCTCCCGGGGCCGGTGCACGCCGTAACCGGCGGCCGACGAATCCCCGAGGACGGCCAGACTGATCGGCCTGCCGTGGAACTTCGCTCCGTAGATCCCGTCGCCGCGGGGCGGCGGTGCCTCGGCCAGCGGGATGATCCGCCGGGCGTCGGCGGCCTGCCGCAGCAGTAGGCCGGCCGAGATCGCGGTGACGCCGGCCAGTGCTCCGGTGACCTGGCCGGCGATCCGGCCGGCCGTACGGATCCGCTGCCGGTCCTCGGCGGTCAGGCCGCGGAAGTGGATAACAGTGCTGTTCACAGTGTCCCTCGCTGTCGTCCGAAGGGAACCAACCGGCCCGGAGTCGCCTCCCGGTGCGGCCATGATCGGCACCCAACGTCGGGATTCGAGGCTAACTCGGTCTCGCGAGGGGCAATCATGGCGTACCCAAGTCATGCTGGAGTTGCGGAAAGGGGAACAGAGATGGCGAAAACTCTGAAACGTGCGGCGGCGTTCAGCGCACTGGGCCGGGCGCTGATGTCCGGCGCCCGCGGTGGCCCGTCGCTGAGCAAACGGATCTCGGCGCTGCCTCGCATGGTCAAAGCGACCACCAGGGGGGAGTACGACGGCGGCATGCGGCTCGCCCTGATGGCGGCGGCCACCGCGTACGTCGTCTCGCCGATCGACGCCGTGCCGGAGGCCTTCCTGTGGGTCTTCGGGCTGATCGACGACGCGGTGATGGTGACCTGGCTGGCCGGCACCGTGCTCAGCGAGACCGAGCGGTTCCTGGAGTGGGAGAGGCTGGCGAAGCCCGTCGTCGTACGCTGAAGCGTGCGCTATTACGACAACGTGGTCGAGATCATCGGCAACACCCCGCTGGTCCGACTCAACAGCGTGACCGACGGCATCAGTGCCACCGTGCTGGCCAAGGTCGAGTACATGAATCCGGGCGGTTCGGTCAAGGACCGGATCGCCCTGCGGATGGTGCAGGACGCCGAGGAGGCGGGCCTGCTCAAGCCGGGCGGCACCATCGTCGAGCCGACCAGTGGCAACACCGGGGTCGGCCTGGCCCTGGTGGCGCAGCAACGGGGCTACAAGTGCGTCTTCGTCTGCCCCGACAAGGTCAGCGAGGACAAGCAGAACGTGCTCCGGGCGTACGGCGCCGAGGTCGTCGTCTGCCCCACCGCGGTCGCCCCGGAGGACCCGCGCTCCTACTACAACGTCTCGGACAAGCTGACCCGGGACATTCCCGGGGCCTGGAAACCCGACCAGTACAGCAACCCCGCCAACCCGCGCTCGCACTATGAGCAGACCGGCCCCGAGCTCTGGAAACAGACCGAGGGCAAGATCACCCACTTCGTGGCGGGGGTCGGCACCGGCGGCACCATCACCGGCGTCGGCCGCTATCTCAAAGAGCAGAATCCGGGCGTACGGGTGATCGGGGCCGACCCGGAAGGCTCCGTGTACTCGGGTGGTACCGGCCGGCCGTACCTGGTCGAGGGCGTCGGCGAGGACTTCTGGCCCACCGCGTACGACCGGGAGATCACCGACGAGGTGATCGAGGTGAGCGACTCGGACTCGTTCGAGATGACCCGCCGCCTGGCCCGCGAGGAGGGTCTGCTGGTCGGCGGCTCGTGCGGGATGGCCGTGGTCGCGGCGCTCGACGTGGCCCGCAAAGCCGGCCCGGACGACGTCATCGTGGTCCTGCTGCCGGACGGCGGCCGGGGCTACCTTTCCAAGATCTTCAACGATCGTTGGATGGCCCGCTACGGTTTCCTGCGCACCCCCGGCGACGCACCCACCGTGGCCGACGCGCTCGCCGCCAAGGGCGCCGAGATCCCGCCGCTGGTCCACGTCCACCCCACCGAGACGGTCCGCGACGCGATCGACTACATGCGGGAGTACGCGGTCAGCCAGCTCCCCGTCCTGAAAGCCGAACCCCCGGTCGTGACCGGCGAGGTGGCCGGTTCGATCTCGGAGAAGGCCCTGCTCGACGCCCTCTTCACCGGCCAGGCCCACCTGCACGACACGATCGAACGCCACATGGGCGACCCCCTGCCGATGATCGGCGGCGGCGAGTCCGTCAGCGACGCGGTCGCCCTGCTGGAGAAGTCCGACGCCGCCATGGTCCTGGTCGACGGCAAACCCGCCGGCGTCCTCACCCGACAGGACCTGCTCGCCCACCTGAGCTGACTGTGCAGTGGTTCGTCGGCCCGGACCGCCAACATCCCGGAGCCGACGAACCACCCGACCCACCGCACGTGATCGCCACGCCCCGGCACTCGTTCAACCGCCGCCCGGCCGGCCCGGCCCCGCGACGGCGTCGACCCGGCTGTGCGTCGGGCAGGGTGGTCAGCGCAGTTCGGCCGGTGCGGCGACGACGTCGACCAGGGCGTTGCGGCGAAGCAGGGTGATCGGCAGGTCGACGCCGATGGCCGGGCCCAGCATCAGGCGCTGCAGGGCCTGGACCGAGTCGACCGGATGCCCGCCCGCGCTCACCAGGATGTCGCCCAGGTAGACGCCGGCGACCCCGGCCGGACTGCCCGGCACCACTTCGACGACGCGCAGCCCCTGTTTCTGCCCCAGCCGCCCGGCCAGGTGTGGCGGCAGCGGCGCGGGCAGCCCGGCCACGCCGAGCCAGGCCCGCCGGACCCGGCCGGTGGCGACCAGCTCGCCGATGATCGACCGGGTGGTGTCGTTGATCGGCACGGCCAGGCCCAGCCCGTATCCGGCGACCGCGGTGTTGACGCCGACCACCCGGCTGGCGGAGTCGGCCAGCGCGCCGCCGGAGTTGCCCGGATTCAGCGCCGCGTCGGTCTGGATGACGTTGTCGATGACCCGCATCCGGTGGCCGTCCCGGGCCGGCAGGGACCGGCCCAGCCCGGAGACCACGCCGGCGGTCACCGACCCGGCCAGGCCCATCGGATTGCCGACCGCGACCACGAGCTGACCGATCCGCAGGGTGTCGGCGTCGCCCAGCGGTGCGGCCGGCGCGCCGGGGTGATGCACCCGGACCACCGCCAGGTCGGACAGCGGGTCGGCGCCGACCACGTCGAACGGCGTCTCCACCCCCTCGGCGAACGCGGCCGAGCCGGTGGTGGGGCCGGCCACCACGTGCGCGTTGGTGAGCAGGAACCCGTCGTCGGTGAAGGTCACCGCGGATCCGGCGCCGCCACGCGGAGAACGGATCGTGAGTGCCGCCACCGAGGGCAGGAGACGGCTGGCCACACCGGTGACGATGCGGCTGTAGGCATCGAGCGCCTCGGATTCTTCGGTGTCCATGTCCCGGTCAACACCGCTCGTCCGCCCGTCGATGCCGGCACCGCGTCCGCCCAGGGCGAACGTGGTGTCGGCCCGGTCACGGAGGTGGATGCGCGGCGTCGACCCGGAACACAGTGGACATCGGCGGTTACGGATAGTCGCCGCAATCGCACACTCAGTCCGACCGGGGAACCGGGGGATGCGGTTGTATGTGTCGTGACGGAGCTATGAGCCACTCCCGGACGAAGGGGTAGGGGATGGTCGACGTCGACGAGGCGGCGCCAGCCGACATCGTGGACCGCCTGCTGTGGCGGGACGCGCAGCAGATGCTCGGCCGGCATATGGCCGCCGGGCGGGACGGCAACTGCGTCTGGTGTGGATGGCACTGGCCGTGCTCGGCCCGCCGCCTGGCAGAACGCGCCGACGCGGTGTCCCGCCGACCCTGGCGCGAGGCCTGGACCCTGCGACACGACTTGAACAGCCTGCCCGCCGCGATGACCGACAGGGGTCGCGCGGACCGCGGCAACCACAACCATCGGAGGTACGCCGACTGATCCAGACCTGGACGTCGCCGACGAGCTTGACCGTCCCCCGGCAAGCCTTGGCTTCCGGCCCGGCGTACGTCTCCCGGCGGTGACGCCGGGGCGCCCCGCCAGCGCTCCGGTATTCCCGCGCCCAAGCCCGCTTCTGAACCGGACCACGGATCGGCACGCCTCCGCTGATCCGCGCCTCCGGCCAGGCGCAACCGGTTCGAGCGGGGCGGTTGGCGGGAGCGCGTGACCACAGGTTCCCCCGCATTCATCGGTCACGCGTTCCCGCTCAACCAGCAGCCCGCCGCCGCTCGGTGGCGGGCTGTCACGGTCAGAGCGGGTGTTCGTATCGCACCTGCGGGACCGGGACATCGTTGACCGGCTCGGTGCGGGTCGCTCCGTCGGTCGTCCAGCCGCCGCGCTCGTAGAACCGACGGGCCGGATGATTCTCGGTCAGCACCCACAGGACCGCCCGAGCCTCGCCGATCGCCGGCAGGTCGGCCAGCGCGCGGACCATCAGCTCCCGGCCGACCCCGGTCCCGACCCGGGCCGGATCGACGTGGATCGCATAGAGTTCAGCCGCCCGCGGAGTCTCGCTGGGCCCGATGTAGCTGAATCCGGCCAGCTCGCCGTCCACCTCGGCCAGTGTCATCCGGTGCGTGTCCTGCTCCCATTTCCAGCGCTCGGCCCACCACTCGCCGAACGACTCGGCGGACCGCGCCGTGAGCACCTCCACCGGGATGAACCCCGCATACGCCGCCACCCGGGACCGCTGGTGCAGCGCCCCGACCCGGAACTGATCGTCGGCCCCCGCGGCCCGCAGCTGAAGCTTCATGCCGGAGACGTTAGCGACCGCCGGGTGACAACCCGGTGTCGGCGACCGGCGCGTCCCGGCGCGCCGGGAACGGGACCCGCATCAGGTCCTCGGCGATCGTGATCGGCCCGGCGAACTCGTCCCGGGCCTCGTCGAGGAACCGCGACGGATCCGGATACCGCTGCGAGAAGTGGGTCAGCACCAGGTGCCGCACCCCGCACTCCCGGGCCACCGCCCCGGCCTGCCCCGCGGTCAGATGCCCGACCTGGGCCGCCATCGCGGCATCCTCCGCCAGGAACGTCGACTCGATCACCAGCAGGTCCACCCCGCGGGCCAGCTCGTACACGCTGTCGCACAGGCCGGTGTCCATCACGAACGCCATGCTCTGCCCCGGTCGCACCACGCTGACCTGGTCGAGTGTCACGTCACCGAGGCGACCGGCCCGCTGCAGCTCGCCGACGGCCGGCCCGGTCACGCCGTGCGCGGCGAGCAGGGCGGGCACCATCCGGCGACTGTCGGACTCGGTCAGGCGGTAGCCGTACGACTCCACCGAATGCCGGAGTGGCAGCGCCGTGAGGCGCCCCGCGGACGTCTCCACCGCGAACCCGGCGCCGACCGGCGAAGCGACGATCTCGGCGTTGTCCCAGTAGCTCGTGGCGTGCCGCAGCCGGTCGTAGAACTCCTGGCCACCGGCCGGATAGTGGACCGCCACCGGGTGTGGCACCCGGTCCAGCGAGATGCGCTGCAGGATGCCGGGCAGCCCGAGGCTGTGATCGCCGTGGAAGTGCGTGACGCAGATCCGGCGCAGCGGGGTGACCGCGAGCCCGGCCAGCAGGAGTTGTCGCTGGGTGCCCTCGCCCGGGTCGAAGAGGATCACCTCGTCGTCGAAGCGGAGCAGGTAACCGTTGTGGTTGCGATGCCGGGTCGGCACCTGGCTGGCTGTTCCCAGCACGACGAGCTCACGCATCGGAAGTCCCTGAAATTAAGCGACCCCCGGGGACTTCCTCGCTCGCGAACGAGCGAGGTCCGGTCGGACAAGGCCGGATCCCCGGGGGTCGGGTGGCTGTCTGGTACTCGCCGGCCGCTGCCACACGGTCTCGACGCTCAAAACGAAGCTGTCAAGGACAGCGGCTAGCGGACAGCCACCTCACGAGTCCCGTTGCTATACAACTTCGGACCACCTCCCTTCACGTGTACGGCCACGTTAACCAGCCGCGGACGTCCGCGCCAACGGTTTTGAATCACTAGAGTCGCGGGAATACCCGGGGGCCGGACTCGGCGCTCTCCACCACCAGCGACGCCGGGCCGACGATCAGCGGGTCGGGCCGGGCCACCACGTCGAGGTCCTTGCCGGCGTAGTCGAAGCGGTGCAGCACGTGCCGCATCGCCTCCAGCCGGGCGCGCTTCTTGTCGTTGCTCTTCACCACGGTCCACGGCGCGTCGGCGGTGTCGGTGTAGAAGAACATCGCCTCCTTCGCCTCGGTGTAGTCGTCCCACTTGTCGAGCGATTCGAGGTCCATCGGGGAGAGCTTCCACTGCCGGACCGGGTCGACCTGCCGGATCGCGAAGCGGGTGTGCTGCTCCTTCTGGGTCACCGAGAACCAGAATTTGACCAGGTTGATCCCGGAGTTGACGAGCATCCGCTCCAGTTCCGGGGTCTGCCGGAGGAATTCCAGGTACTCCTGGCGGGTGCAGAAACCCATCACCCGCTCGACGCCGGCCCGGTTGTACCAGGACCGGTCGAACAGCACGATCTCACCGGCCGACGGCAGGTGTTTGATGTACCGCTGGTAATACCACTGGGTGCTCTCCCGCTGGTTCGGTTTCTCCAGCGCGACCACCGACGCACCCCGCGGATTGAGGTGCTCCATGAACCGTTTGATGGTGCCGCCCTTGCCGGCCGCGTCCCGCCCCTCGAACAGGATCACCAGCCGTTCCCCGGTGTCCTTGCACCAATTCTGCAGTTTCAACAGCTCGATCTGCAGCAGCCGTTTGTGGTGGTCGTATTCGGCCCGGGCGAGCCGCTCGTCGTACGGATAGTCCTCGCACCAGGTGTCGACCGGGCTGCCGTCCGCGTTCAGCAGCCGCGGGTCGTCATCCTCGTCGTCCACCACCCGGTAACCGTTGAGCTCGGCGATCGGACCCTGATAGGGGTGCGTCACCGCCTCGTCGAACTGCGAATCCACCTCAGTGCTCATTGCCTCACGCCTTCACCAGCCAGCGACGGACCTTCTTGCGCCGTGACGCCCGCACCAGTGCGGGGACGGCGATGAGCGTCTCCTTACCCACTGCTTCCTGTCGACCGTAGAGAACGCCGAAATGGAAACTGTCCGGCCCGATTTCACGCAGTGTTTCCCGAGCGATCGAGGAGTCCTGATGCGCGCCGAGCCCGTCCTGCAGGGCGGTGAGCGTCTTGACGAGCCGCTTGGCCGGTCTGCCGGAATCCGCGGCGATCAGCTCCACCGCGTACCGCGCCTGCTTGTATTTCTTGCGGGCCTCGTGCAACTCCTCGTCGACGCCGTCGGCGAGCGCCGTGTCCAGTCGATCGTCGGCCCGGCCGAGCACCTTGCGGACCTGTTTCGCCGGGTTGCCGGCGCGCGCCGGCGGGTGGTCGGCCAGCGCGTCGATCCGGTCCAGCAGGTCCAGGTAGCGATCCGAGTCGAGGGCCGCGGCCAGCTGCTCGCGGCCGGTGGCGACCCGCTCGTCCAGGGCGGTGCGGATCCGCTGCGCGGCCGGGATGAACGCGGCGTCGTCGTCGAGACCGGCGAGCAGCCTGCCCTCCAGCACCTGCGGGTCGCGGACCGCGCCGAGCGCCGCGGCGAGCCAGCGAAGCTCGTCGCTGAGCCCGGCGGTCTCCCGATCCGGGAACCAGCGGCGGAAGCTTTTCAGGGTGCTGCGCAGCCGCCGGGTGGCCACCCGCATCCTGTGCACGGCGTCCTGGTCACCCCGCCGGGCCGCCGGGTCGTGTTCCAGAATGGCGTCGCGCTGCTCGGCGACGTACCGGGAAATGGGGTTGATCTTGCCGGGACGTGGCTTTCCGGAAAGCCGCCCGGACAGGGCACGGGTCACCTTGGACGGTCCCGCGGCATGCGTGGCGCCCGCCTTGAGCAGGGCCTTCTCGACCACGTCGAGAATGCGCTCGTCGCCGTCGACGAGTTCGACCTCGACCTCCTGCCAGGCGCTGTGCTCGTCGCCGGAATCGGCCCGCACCCGATCCTGGGCGATCAGCGCCAGCGTGCGCCCTTCCGCATCGCGCAACGGCGTCTCCACCCGATGCGTGCGCAGCCGCGCCACCGGTTCCAGCGCACGTCGCCGCACCAGTGTCCGGACCAGGGCGCGCAACTCGTCCGGCACCTGATCGCCGTCGCCCGGCATCCGGTGCTCTCGACGGCCGTCGCCGTCGCCGGGCGTCTTCAGATGCCAGCCGGCGTCGTGCCCGCCGGACCGCCGCCGAAGCGTCCGACGATTTTTCATCAACCGGAGGTCCTCGGTGTCGAAATACGTGGCGTCGAGATCATGCGTCTCGGCGCCGCCGACCCGGGCGATGCCCGCGGCGCCGGTCAGGTCCGGAAGCTCGAAGGTCTCGGGAACGTCATATTTGCGCTCGGTCTCGGTCGCGGTCTCCACCCGATCAATGGTGCCCGTCCGCACGGTTTTGACACAGCGATCCCTCAGGTTCCGGTGGCACGGTGGTGGTCGGTACCCGGTCGTGAGGAGTTTGTTCATGGAGAAGTCGGAACGTCGCCCGGTGTCGCTCGCGGGTCTGCGGCTCATCGGGGCGGGGGCGGTTCTCGGTCTGACGCTGGTCGCGCCGGCGAATCCGGCTCAGGCGGCGCCTACCCGGCCGGACACGACGCCGGTCGCGGAGCGCGACAACCCCCATCCGGACCGCTAGACCGTCGATCCCCGGCACCGATCCGCGACCTACGGCATTTCCGGCGCTCCGCGCGATGGGGGTACGCCGTGAGCCGCTCGCCGCGCTCAGCCGTTTCCCGGCCGGCGCCGAGCCGCTCGCCGCGCTCAGCCGTTTCCCGGCCGGCGCCGAGCCGCTCGCCATGCTCAGCCGTTTCCCGGTCTGCACCGGATCGTGGGCCGCCCGCCGCGCCCGGGCGGTTCAGAACCGGGCGCTGCCGTGGCTGCGGAGATAGAGCGCCCGTGAGTAATTCGCGGACGCCGCCCCGTAATACATCGACGCCAGCGAAACGTAGAAGTTGTTGTTCGTGATCGCGTTCTTCGCGGTCGTCGTCGCCGACCACCGGATCTCCGCGTCGGTCTGGCTGATCCCCCGCCGCTCGCAGCGCAGCCGGTTCATCTCCTTGCCGGTCTTCCAGGTCTCCAGCGCGTCCTCGGCCTCGCGCATCATGGCCCGGGCCTGTTCCATCATGACCTCGGCCTGCGCCCAGGCGTCGTGCTCGTCGGGGTTCCGGAAGCGCTCGCCGGCATCGCGATATCCGGAATAACGTGCCTCGTTCGCCGAACTCGGTGACATGATCCACCTCCCGCGTGTCTCACGTTCGAGTGTGGGCAGGATTTCGGGACATGTCGATTTTTTACCCCCGACAGCGTGAATCTCGCCGTGACCTCTCACTCGGCCCGCAGCCCACGGGTGGCGGCGAGCCGCACACCCGAAGGCGACCGAATGACTAGCCTTCGGTCTTGGCGACCCCGATCGGGCAGGACAGGCCGTTGGGGCCGTGGTTGCAATATCCGTTGGGGTTCTTGGTCGGGGCCAGGTACTGCTGGTGGTAGTCCTCGGCGTAGTAGTAGTCGCCGAGCGGCTTGATCTCGGTGGTGATCTCGCCGAGGCCGGCCTTGGTGACCACCGGCTGGAAGGCGGCCAGCGAGGCGCGCGCGGCCTCCGCCTGGGCGTCCGTGGTGGTGTAGATCGTCGACCGGTACTGGGTGCCGACGTCGTTGCCCTGGCGCATGCCCTGGGTCGGGTCGTGGTTCTCCCAGAAGGTCTTCAGCAACTCCGCGTAACTGATCTTGCTGGGGTCGTAGACCACCTGCACGACCTCGGCGTGGCCGGTGGTGCCGGAGCACACCTCCTCGTAGGTCGGGTTCGCGGTGAAACCGCCGGCGTACCCGGCCGAGGTGGAGTGGACGCCCGGCAGCCGCCAGAAGATCCGCTCGGCGCCCCAGAAACAGCCCAGTCCGAAGACGGCGACCTCGTAGCCGGCCGGCCACGGGCCCTCCAGCGGGGTGCCGAGAACCTCGTGCCTGTCGGCGACCGGCATCGAGATCAGCCGGCCCGGCAGGGCGGTCTCGGCGGTGGGCAGGTCCAGCTTCTTGTGCCGCAGGAACACGGTCACTCCCTTCGTCCGCTGTCTGTAACACCGGCGCGGTGCAATTCCTTACCGATGCTTCCGGCGATCTCCGCGGCCTCGGCGTCCGAGTCGTACCTGCGCCGGGGCCAGAAGAACCCGCGCAGGCCGTCGCCCCTGGTCCGGGGGACGACGTGGGTGTGCAGGTGCGGCACCGACTGGGAGACGAGATTGTTCATCGCCACGAAGGTGCCGCCGGATCCCAGGGCCGCGGGCACCGCCGCGGCGATGCTCCGGACGAATCCGAAATAGGGTTCCAGGAGCGCCGGTGGCAGCTCGGTCAACTGGACGATGTGCGGGCGGGGAACCACCAGGACGTGCCCCTTGAACACCGGCCTGGTGTCGAGAAACGCCACCCCGGCCGCCTCGTCGGCGACCTTGAATGCCGGGACATCGCCCGCCACGATCCCACAGAACACGCAGTCGGCCACGGACTGAGACTAGCCTTGCGTTACATGACTACCGATCACTATGGGTTCGACACCCTCGCCATCCACGCGGGGCAGGACCCGGATCCCCGCACCGGCGCGGTGGTTCCGCCGATCTACCAGACCAGCACGTACGCGCAGGACGCGGTCGGCGCGCCGCGCCTCGGCTACGAGTACAGCCGTTCCGGCAACCCGACCCGGGACGCCCTCCAGGAGTGCCTGGCCGCGATCGAGGGCGGCCGGCGCGGCCTGGCCTTCGCCAGCGGGCTCGCCGCGGAGGACACCCTGCTGCGCGCGGTCTGCCGGCCCGGTGACCACGTCGTCATCCCGAACGACGCGTACGGCGGCACGTACCGCCTGTTCTCCAAGGTCGCCGAGCGCTGGGGCCTGGACTGGACTGCCGTCCCGCTGGACGACTTCGACGCGGTGCGGGCCGCCTTCCGTCCCGGGCACACCCGGCTGATCTGGGCCGAGACGCCGACCAACCCGCTGCTCAACATCGCCGACGTGACCACCCTGGCGACGCTGGCCCACGAGTACGACGCGATGCTCGCCGTGGACAACACCTTCGCCTCGCCGTACCTGCAGCAGCCGCTCGCGCTCGGCGCCGACGTGGTGATCCACTCGACCACGAAGTACCTGGGCGGGCACTCCGACGTGGTCGGCGGCGCGCTGGTGGTGGCCGACCCGGGGCTCGGCGACGAGCTGGCCTTCCACCAGAACGCGATGGGCGCGGTGAACGGCCCGTTCGACGCCTGGCTGACGCTGCGGGGGATCAAGACCCTGGGTGTACGCATGGACCGGCACTGTGACAACGCCGAGCGGATCGTCGGGTTCCTCAGCGAGCACGAGAAGGTGGCGAGCGTGCTCTACCCGGGGCTGGAGAGCCACCCCGGCCACGAGACCGCGGCCAAGCAGATGAGCCGGTTCGGCGGCATGGTGTCGTTCCGCGCGGCCGGCGGCCCGGAGCAGGCGGTGGAGATCTGCAACCGGACGAAGCTGTTCGTGCTCGCCGAGTCGCTCGGCGGAGTCGAGTCGCTGATCGAGCACCCTGGGCAGATGACACATCTGTCGGCTGCGGGCTCAGCGCTTGAAGTTCCCGCCGATCTCGTGCGACTGTCTGTCGGCATCGAAACCGTTGACGATCTGCTCGCCGACCTCGAGCAGGCGCTCGGCTAAGGCTTCAACAGCGGGAGAATCGGCAGATGGACACGACGACCTGGGTGGGCGCCACCGCCAAGCAGATCGCCCGGGCGGTGCGGCGCGGGGACACCAACGCCACCCAGGTCGTGGCCGACCATCTGGAACAGATCGCCATCTCCGACCCGGCACTCGGCGCGTTCCGGGTGGTCCGCGGCGGTGAGGCGATCACCGAGGCGGAGAAGGTCGACGACCAGGAGGACCTGGCGAACCTTCCGCTGGCCGGGGTGCCGGTCGCGGTCAAGGAGAACACCGCGGTGGCCGGCCTGCCGACCTGGCACGGCTCGGCCGCGGCCCGCACCGGCGAGGTGGCCGAGGTGGACCACGAGGTGGTCCGCCGGCTGCGCGGGGCGGGCGCGGTGGTCGTCGGGGTCACCAAGATGCCGGAGATGGGCCTCTGGGCGGTCACCGACGACGCGGAGGGGCCCACCCGCAACCCGTGGGATCTGGATCGTACGCCGGGCGGGTCGTCCGGGGGCTCGGCCGCCGCGGTGGCGGCCGGGCTGGTCCCGATCGCCCAGGGCAACGACGGGCTCGGCTCGATCCGGATCCCGGCGGCCTGCTGCGGCCTGGTCGGGCTCAAGCCGGGCCGCGGCGTGGTGCCGGTCGACTTCGGGGCCAACGACTGGTTCGGCCTGGTGGAGAACGGGGTGCTGACCACCACGGTGGCCGACGCGGCGCTCGGCTTCAGCGTGCTGGCCGGTCAGGCCCCCGCGAAACTGGTCGAGCCGGCCCGGCTGCGGATCGGGGTGTCGCTGCGCTCCCCGGTGGCCGGGGTCAAACCCGACGAGCCGAACGTGTCGGCCGTGACCAAGGCGTCCAAGCTGCTGGTCGACGCCGGGCACGACACGGTGCACGCCGATCCGCGATACCCCACCGGGGTGGCGCTGGGGGTACTGGCCACGTGGTTCGCCGGCGCGTACAAGAACTCCGAAGGTCTTGATCTGAAGTCCCTGCAACCCCGCACGCAGCGGCACATCCGGCTGGGCCGTGCGGTGACCAGGGCCGGGCTGGTGCGGGCGAGCCAGCGGGCGGCCTGGCGCGAGCGGTCGATCCGGTTCTTCGCCGACCGCAACGTGGATCTGCTGCTCACCCCGGCGCTGGCCGCCACGCCGCCGCGGGCGCTCTCCTTCTCGTCGCTGTCCTGGGTGCAGAACATGCAGGCCAACGCCCGGTACGCGCCGTATCAGGCACCGTGGAACTTCGCCGGGTTGCCGGCCATCGTGGTGCCGGTCGGCTTCCGCCCGGATGACGGGCTGCCGCTGGCCGTCCAGCTGGTCGGCCCGCCCGACTCGGAGTTGCTGCTGCTCTCGGTGGCCGGCCAGTTCGAGCTGCAGAACCCCTGGCAGCGTCACGCCCTGGTGTGATGCGGCACTCGCCGGGCTGAGTGGCACGATTGGTGCCCATGACCGACCTGCTCTCCCTGGCCGACGTCGAAGCGGCCCGGGACCTGCTCGCCGGCGTCGTGAAAACCACGCCGCTGGTGACCTCCCGGCCGCTCACCGAGATCACCGGGGTGCCGGTCTGGCTCAAGTGTGAGAATCAACAGCGGGCCGGCTCCTACAAGGTCCGTGGCGCGTACACCCGGATCTCCCGGCTCTCCGAGGCGGACCGGGCCCGCGGCGTGGTCGCGGCCAGCGCCGGCAACCACGCCCAGGGGGTGGCGCTCGCCGCCGGGCTGCTCGGCATCAAGGCCACCGTCTTCATGCCGGAGGGCGCGCCGCTGCCCAAGGTCAGCGCCACCAAGGGGTACGGCGCCGCCGTGGAGTACGCCGGGACCAGCGTCGACGACGCGCTCGCCGCGGCCGGCGACTTCGCCCGGCGGACCGGGGCGGTGCTGATCCACCCGTTCGACCACCCCGACGTGATCGCCGGGCAGGGCACGCTGGCGCTGGAGATCCTGGAACAGTGCCCGGAGGCGAGCACGATCATCACCGCGGTCGGCGGCGGTGGGCTGATCTCCGGTCTCGCGGTCGCCGCCAAGGCGCTGCGCCCCGACCTGCGGGTGATCGGCGTGCAGGCGAGCGGGGCGGCCGCGTTCCCGCCCTCGCTGGCGGCCGGCGCGCCGCGGAAACTGGAGTCGTGCGCCACCATCGCCGACGGCATCGCCGTGCTCCGCCCCGGCGACCTGACCTTCGCGCACGTGGCGAAACTGGTCGACGAGGTGGTCACGGTCACCGACGAGGACCTGTCGGCGGCCCTGCTGGTGCTGCTGGAGCGGCACAAGATGGTGGTGGAGCCGGCCGGTGCGGCCGCCGTCGCCGCCCTGCTCACCGGGGCGTACACCCCACCGCGCGGCGGCGGCCCGGTGGTGGCCATCCTGTCCGGCGGCAACATCGACCCGATGCTGCTGCTCAAGGTGATCGAGCACGGGCTCGCCTCGGCCGGGCGTTACCTGCGGCTCGCGGTCCGCTGCACCGACCGGCCCGGGCAGCTGGCCCGGATGCTGCGGGAGATCGCCGAGCAGCGCGCCAACATCGTCGACGTGGTGCACTCCCGGCAGAGCCCGCGGCTGAGCTTCGGCGAGGTGGAGGTGGCACTGTCGGTGGAGACCCGCGGCCCGGCCCACTCGGCGGCGCTGATCAGCGCCCTGCGCGACGCCGGATATCGGGTGGCGCTGCTGGCCGACGCCACCCCCTGACCGGGGTTGCCGCTTCCCGCCACCCCCTGGATGATCTCCGCTCGTGTCAGTGGTGTCGATCGGGGCGGGCTGCCCGAAGTGCGGGACGGAAACGATCAGCCGGCGGTCGGCCGAGCCGTGGTGCCCGGCTTGTGAATGGAACCTGGACTGCTTCGATCCCGGGCAGCGCTCGCCGGAGATGGGCTGGCGGTGGCTGGACCGGCGGTTGTTCCGGGCCGCGTACCGACTGACCGAGAGCCAGTACGCCGAGCTGCGGGAGGCGCCGGCCCTCGCCCGGGCGGCGACGTCGGCCCGGATCGCCACCATCGCTCTCGCGGTGCCCCTGCTCGCCGTCGTCGCGGCCCTGCTGGTGATCGGTGTCGGGTTGCTCGTCCACGACTTCTTCGAGCCGCTCAACCTGATCGGCGCGCTGCTGATCCTGATCGCCGTGGTGCTGCGGCCCCGGCTGGGCCGGCTGTCCGGGCTGATCCGAGACGGCTGGCAGCTCGACCGTGACACCGCGCCCACGCTGTTCGCGGTGATCGAGCGGGTGGCCGCGGCGGCCGGCACGCCGATGCCCCACGTGGTGGTGTTCACTCCCGAGTTCAACGCGTCCACCACCACGGTGGGGCTGCGTCGCCGGCGGGTGCTGCGCCTGGGCGCCCCGCTGTGGGCCGTGCTCGATCCCCAGGAGCGGGTCGCGCTGCTCGGTCACGAGCTCGGCCACTTCGTGAACGGGGACGTCCGCCGAGGCCTGCTCACCCAGGCTGTGGAGAGCACGCTGGGTCAGGTGGCCTACCTGCTGCGGCCGGACCTGCAGCGGACCCGGCTGCGCCCGGACGCGCGGCGCGGCATGGTGCGACCGGCCCGCGGCAGCGCCGGGACCTCCAACCTGATCGGCATGATCGCGGAGTCGGTGGTCGACGTGGTGGCCGGCATCCTCGCCGAGCTGATCGGGCTGCTGCACCTGCTGCTGGTCTCGATCAGCCGCCGGGACTCACAGCGGGCTGAGTACCTGGCGGACGAGCTGGCGGCGAAGGTGGCCGGCAGCGCGGCGGTGATCCGGATGATCGACGTGTTCCTGCTGGCCGACGGCATCGACACCGTCACCCGGCGGGAGGCCCGGGCCGGTAACGGCGCGGCGGCCTGGCGGGCGGCGGCCGATCAGGCACGGGTCAACCAGGCCACCGGACTGGCGGCGTACCGGCAGCTGAGCAGGCGGGCCGGGGTGTCGGTGTTCGCCACCCACCCGCCGGACGGGCTGCGGGCCGGGCTGCTCGCGGCGCGCCCGGCGCAACCGGCCGCGGTCGTGATGACCGAGCCGGAGCAGGCGCGGATGGACGACGAACTCGCGGCGAGTTACGAATCGGTGCGCCGCGAGCTCGTCGCCACCTGGTGAGTCTCAGCGCCCGGGAGCGGCCTCAGCCCTCGAAGGCGCCGAACTTGACCACGGTGACCTTGATGTCGGCACCGCTGGGCGCGGTGTAGGTCACGGTCTGGCCGGGGCGGGCGCCGAGGATCGCCTTGCCGAGCGCCGACTCCGGGGAGTACACGGTGAGGTCGGTGGTCGAGGAGATCTCGCGCGAGCCGAGCAGGAACGTCTCGGTGTCGGCCTGGTCGTCGTCGAAGTAGATCGTCACGACCGAGCCGGGCACCACGCTGTCGGCGGCCTGCACCTCGCCGACCTCGGAGTTGCGCAGGAACTCCTTCAAGTACAGGATCCGGCCCTCCTGGCGGCTCTGCTCCTCGCGGGCCGCGTGGTAGCCACCGTTCTCCCGGAGGTCGCCTTCCTCACGCCGAGCGTTGATCTCCGCCGCTATCGCCGGGCGGCCAGCGATCAACTCGTCGAGCTCGGCCTGCAGCCGGTCGTATGCGTCCTGGGAGAGCCAGGTCTTCGGCGCCTCGGAACTGGACACGGTCGATCTCCTTGCTGGACGGAAAGTGCGAAAAGCGGGAACGGCAGTGCACGAAATGGGTGCGCGGTGAACGCAGCGAATCACCAACCTTACCAGCGGTACGCATGGCGCCGGAGCGGTCGATGGCCGGCCGGACTCAGCCGGCGGGGCGGCAACTCATCACGTCACCGACCGAGCCGCGCGCGGTCGTCGGCACCGACCCGGTCACCACGATCTCGCCGCCGCCCGGTCTCGCGGGCACGGTGACCGTCCGGGTACCCAGCTCATAGCCCTGGTAGTCACGGGCGCGCAGCATGCAGGCGGCGCTCTCGCCGGCCGGCACCCGGACCCGGAACTTGATCACCATCTCGGTGTCGGTCGGCTCGTTCCAACCGACGATCTCCGGGCTGTAGTCCGTACGGCCGAATTTCTGATAATAAGCCCAGGTCAGCCCAAGGGCCAGGACACCGCACACGACCGCGGCCACCACCAGTCCGAGCGGGCGGCGCCGGCCGGGCTCCCGACGACGGCCGTACCGGCCGGGCGGGAAAACCGGGGTTGTGGCGCGCGTCTCGCTCACCTGACGGCCTCTCATGCGTTTGTTGTCCGGGGGATCGGCCAGAATGGCAGAGTCCATCTTCGCAGCCGGTCCCGGCCCGCCGACGGCAGGCCTGGTCGAGAGGGTAATCAACGTGGCAGAGCAACTGCGTCTCATGACTGTGCACGCGCACCCGGACGACGAGTCCAGCAAGGGTGCCGCCACGATGGCGAAATATGTCGCCGAGGGCGCCCAGGTGCTCGTCGCCACCTGTACCGGGGGAGAGCGCGGCAGCGTGCTCAACCCGAAGATGGACCGGCCCGAGGTGCTGGCCGACATCACCAACATCCGCCGCCGGGAGATGGACCGGGCCCGCGAGATCCTCGGCGTGGACCAGGCCTGGCTCGGCTTCGTCGACTCCGGGCTGCCCGAGGGCGACCCGCTGCCCCCGCTGCCGGACGGCTGCTTCGGCCTGCAGGACCCGCACGAGGCGGCGAAACCGCTGATCAAGCTGATCCGCGAGTTCCGCCCGCACGTGATGACCACCTACGACGAGAACGGCGGTTATCCGCACCCCGACCACATCATGTGCCACAAGGTCGCGGTGATCGCCTTCGACCAGGCCGGCGACCCGGAGCTCTACCCGGAGCTGGGCGAGCCGTGGCAGCCGCTGAAGCTGTACTACAACTCCGGCTGGACCCGGGCGCGGATGCTCGCGCTGCACGAGGGGATGCTCGCCGCGGGGCTGGACTCGCCGTACGCCGAGTGGCTGGAGAAATGGTCCGACCGGCAGGACCGGGGTGACAAGATCACCACTCGGGTCGAGTGCGGCGAGTATTTCGCGGTCCGCGACGACGCGCTGCGCGCGCACGCCACCCAGGTCGACCCGGACGGCTTCTGGTTCCACATCCCGCTGGAGATGCAGCAGAAGGTGTGGCCCACCGAGGACTTCGAGCTGGCCCGCTCGCTGGTCGACAGCCCGGTGCCGGAGTCCGACCTGTTCGCCGGCATCCGGGAGAAGGTCGACGCCGCCTGAGCAGTAGGCTTGGGGGCGTGGACATTATCGCGGTCAACAACTTCGGGGACACCCGTGAGGGCGGCCTGGCCGGTCCGATGGGCCTGTTCCTGATCGTCCTGATGTGCATAGCGACCGTGCTGTTGATCCGCAACATGAACAAGCGCATTCGTCGGCTTCCCGACAGTTTCTCGGATGAGGCCGAGCGCGAGCGTGTGGCGGAAATCGCGCGGCTCAATGCGGATCTCGCCCGGTCCGGCACCGAGGCGCCGGTCCGCGTCGAAGCGGATCGATCGCCCAAGGTCGCCGACCCCGCGGAAGGCGAGGTGGCGGCGGTGCCGGAGGAGAAACACGAGTCCGCATCGGACTCCGGGCGCACCGCCCCATGATCGGCCCGCTGCCTGCCGCGCCGGTCCGTCCGACGATGGCGGGCGGCGAGTGTCGTCCCCGGCCCGGCGTCAAGCCCTGTTGCGTTCATCGGGATTGATTTAGCCTTCCGCCGGGGGCCATACGGCCTCCTGGACCCTGCGCGGAAGGGGGCGCCGAGATGAGTGGACTCCGGCGCCGATTCCGGCTTCCGCATCTGCACGTGCATCGTCCCGCGCGTTCCGGGACCCGGTCATGACCGGTCGCTCCGCGGCGCACCGTCGGGCGTGGACCCGGCTCGCCGGCCGCTCCCGCCCGGTGCGGGTCCTCACCGTGACCGTCGTGGTGGCGGCCCTGGCGGCCGTCCTGCTCGGCGCGCTGCAACCGGCCCACCTGCGCGCCGACAGCCCGCTCACGCCGTTCGACGGCGGCTGCGTGGCGGCCGTCCTGGCGGCCATCGCCCAGCTGGCCGGCCTGCGTTTCCGGCTCGGCCCGGACGCGGTCTCGGTGAGCTGGGCCGAGGCGGCCGTCGTGGTCGGGCTGGTGGTCTGCCCGGCCGGCTGGCTCCCGGCCGCCACCCTGGTCGGCATCGGCGCCGCCTGGCTCCTGCTCGCCTGGCTGACCGGCCTGCGCAACGTCGCCGAGGTGGTCCACCTGGTCGCCTCGATGACCCTGGGCGTCTCCGCCGCCGCCCTGGTCACCTCGCTGCTGGCCGGCGACGCCGGGGTGCGCAGCGGGCGGCTGGTGCCGGCCCTGGCCGCCGGCGCGGCCACCTACCTGCTGATCACCTTCGGCCTGGTGGTGCTCACCCTCACCCTGCAGCGCGACGCCGCACCGGCGCAGCTCGCCACCAGGGTGCTGTACGCCAAGGTGCCGATGTCCACCGGCAACGTGATCGTCGGCGTGTGCGCGGTCTACGCCCTGGTCCGCGAGCCGCTCTGGCTGCTCGCCTTCGGCCCGGTGCTCTGGTTGCTGCACCGCACCTACCGGTTCCACCTGCGTGCCGCCGAGGAACGCCGGATGTGGGAGGCGTTCGCGGCGGCCACCGCCCGGCTCCCCGGCACCACCGAGGCCGAGGTCGCCCGGGCCGGGCTGCGCGGCGCCCTCGACGTGTTCGGCGCCCGGCGGGCCGAACTGGAGCTGCGCTCCGAGCAGGGCAGCCGGCGGTACGCGGAGGACGGCCCGGGACAGAACCCGGACGTGGCCCGCTCCGGCCCGGCGGTCACCCGGGGCATGGCGGTCGCCGGCCGCCCGGTCGGCGAGCTCACCGTCTGGCTGGGCGAGCCGACCCTGCCGGCCGCCCGGGACGAGGCGGCGATCACGGCGTACGGCGAGGCTCTGGCCGGGGCGCTGCACGACGCGGCCGCCCATCAGCGGATCACCGAGCTGGACGCGCTGGTCGCCCACGACCGGGTGCACGACCCGCTGACCGGGCTGAGCAACCGGCCCGCGCTGACCGCCGACGGCGACACCGTGCTGCGCTCCGGCGAACGCGGCCGCCCGGTCGCCCTGCTGCTGCTCGACGTGGTCGGTTTCCGTGAGGTGAACAGCACCCTCGGGCACCGCGGCGGCGACGAGGTGCTCCGGGTGATCGCCGAGCGGCTCACCGGCCAGGCCCGGGCCGGCGAGCTCGTCGCCCGGATCGGTGACGACGAGTTCGCCCTGCTGATGCCGGCGCTGACCGCGCTGGCCGGGCCGGACGGCTGGGCCCGCGGCGCCCCGCACATCCTCTCCCAGGCGCTGCGCCGGGCCCGCGAGCTGGTCGAGCAGCTGCGGCTGCCGATGCAGGTGGCCGGGGTGCGGCTGGCCGTCGAGGTGACCGTCGGCGCGGTGGTCGCCCAAGCCGGTCACGTCGAGGTGACCGAGCTGCTGCGGCGCGCGTCGCTGGCCGCCGGGCGGGCCAAGGAGCAGGGGCTCACCGTCGGCACCTACGACAGCGGTCAGGACGCCAGCAGCACCGACCAACTGGCCCTGCTCGCCGAGCTGCAGGACGCGTTCGCCGCCGACGACCAGATCGTGCTGCACCTGCAGCCCGCGGTCGATCTGATCACCGGCGCGCCGACCGGCTGCGAGGCCCTGGTCCGCTGGCGGCACCCGCGGCGCGGGCAGCTGTCCCCGGCCGAGTTCCTGCCCGCGGTGGAACGCAGCGAGCTGCTCATCCCGTTCACCCGGCGGGTTCTCGACCTGGCGCTGGCGGCCGCGGCGGACTGGACGGCGGCCGGCATCGACGTGCCCGTCTCGGTGAACGTCTCGGCCCGCAGCCTGACCGACCCGACCTTCCCGGCGCAGGTCACCGAGGCGCTGCGGCGGCATCGCACGCCCGCCTCCCGGCTGGTCCTGGAGATCACCGAGTCGGTCGCGGTCAGCGAACGCGACATCGTCGACGAGGTGCTGGCCCGGCTGCGCGCCACCGGCGTGCAGATGTCGCTGGACGACTTCGGCACCGGCTTCTCCTCACTCGCCTCGGTCACCCGGGTCCCGGTCGACGAAATCAAGATCGACCGCTCGTTCGTCGACGAGATGATCGATTCCGTCGCGGCCGGCGCCGTCGTCCGCGGTGCGGTCGAGCTCGGCGCCCGGCTCGGCGTCCGGGTCGTCGCCGAGGGCATCGAGACGATCGAACAGCGGGCCGCGCTGATCGCCCTCGGCTGCCCGTCCGCCCAGGGCTACCACTTCTGCAAACCGATGCCCGCCGACAAGATCGTCCAAGCGCTCACCCAGCTGCGCCGATCCTCCACCGGCGAGGCCACGATCACCCCACTGCGCGCCGACGGCGCGTCCTGACGGTCCGCACATTCGGCGGACGCGGCGGCTCTGACCAGGTCATACCATTCGCTCTCCGATGATTGATCATGGAACGACGGAATGAGGACCGGACATGTTCCCGGGCGGTTTCTCGCCGCACTGACCGCGGCCACCGGTGGGCTCGGAGCCGGACTGCTGGCCGTCGGGCCGGCGCAGGCCGCCCCGCTGCCCGACCTCAAGGTGACGGTGGCCATCACGCCGGGCAAGGCGGCGTACTCGGTCGGTGACACGATCACGGCGGTCTACACGATCAGGAACGTGAGTGCCGTCGCCGCGACCGGCATCCGGTCCGGCGGCACCTACGACGGCCTGACCTGGATCGGCGACATGCCCTGGAGCGCGGCGTTCGATCTGGCGCCCGGCGCCAGCCGGACCTTCACCTGGGCTGCCAAGGTCAGCGACGCCGGATCCCGCGGCGGGTACGCGGCCGGCCGCTTCGAGTTCGAGGCCGCGGCGGGCGACGCCGACCCGGCTGACGACCTGGGCACCTTCCGGCTGCCGGTGCCGGGCGGCAAGGGGACCATGCGGCTCAAGGTCTTCGTGGACGCCAAGGGGGACTCCAGCAGTGAGCAGCCGGGCCTGGCCGGCGCCGAGGTGGTGCTCAGCCAGCCGAAGCCGGGCGGCGCGCGGGTGGCCGGCGGCCGGACCGACGCCAAGGGCTGGGTGTCCTTCACCGGGCTGGCGACGCAGGATTACCGGGTCAGCGTGCCCGGACGCAAACTGGCGGGCGACAACCCGGACAGCACCTCGGTGGAGGTGATGGCGGATCAGACGGCCACCGCGTTCGTCGGGTTGCTGCCCGGGGCCGCCGCGTCCGGCAGTCCCGGCGCGTCCAGCGATGTCGCCGCCCCGGCCGGCGCGTCGCCGTCCGGGACGCCCGCGCTCGCGGTGACCGGGAGCAACAGCGGAACGGTCGCCGTTGTGGGCGGGATCGTCGTCCTCGCCGGCGCCGGCCTGTTCCTGATGGCGCGTCACCGTCGCCGGCGGTTCGTGGCCTGACCTGCGGACCGGTGTTGAGCGGTCCGGCACGGGAAACGTGCCGGGCCGCTCAGCGGTGTCGGCCGGCACGTGGTGGGACGAGCTCGTCCGGTGCCGGGGATGTGACGCCGGCGCGTGAGAGGCTGGGGGCATGGCCAACCGTCTCGCGAATGCCACCTCGCCCTACCTGCAGCAGCACCGGGACAACCCGGTGGACTGGTGGGAGTGGTCCGCGGAGGCCTTCGCGGAGGCGCGGCGGCGGGAGGTGCCGGTGCTGATCTCGGTGGGCTACGCGGCGTGCCACTGGTGTCATGTGATGGCGCACGAGTCGTTCGAGGACGACGCGGTGGCGGCGCAGCTCAACGCGGACTTTGTGGCGATCAAGGTGGATCGCGAGGAGCGGCCCGACGTGGACGCCGTCTACATGACGGCGACGCAGGCGATGACCGGCCAGGGCGGGTGGCCGATGACGGTCTTCGCGACGCCGGACGGTGACCCGTTCTACTGCGGCACCTATTTTCCGAAACAGCAGTTCACCCGGCTGCTCACCTCGGTGACCGCGGCCTGGCGCGACGAGCGCGACGGGGTGCTCAAGCAGGGCGCCGCGGTGGTCCAGGCGGTCGGCGGGGCCCAGGCCGTGGGCGGGCCGGTCGCGGCGGTCACCGCGGAGATGCTCGCGGCGGCGGCTGCCGGGCTGGCACAGGAGCATGATCAGACGTACGGCGGATTCGGTGGTGCTCCGAAATTCCCCCCGCACATGAACCTGCTGTTCCTGCTCCGTCACCTTGAGCGGACCGGGTCGGCGGAGGCGCTGGAACTGGTCCGGCACACCGCGGAACGGATGGCGCGCGGTGGCATCTACGACCAGCTGGCCGGCGGTTTCGCGCGGTACGCGGTCGACGAGCACTGGACGGTGCCGCACTTCGAGAAGATGTTGTACGACAACGCCCTGCTGCTGCGGGTCTACACCCAGCTGTGGCGACTCACCGGGGACGTGCCGGCCCGCCGGGTCGCCGACGAGACCGCCGAGTTCCTGCTCCGTGACCTGGCGACTCCGGCCGGCGGGCTGGCATCGGCGCTGGACGCGGACACCGACGGGGTCGAGGGGCTCACCTACGCGTGGACACCGGCCGAGCTGACCGAGGTGCTCGGGCCGGACGACGGGGCCTGGGCCGCCGACCTGTTCCGGGTCACCCCGGACGGCACCTTCGAGCACGGCAGGAGCGTGCTGGTGCTCGCGCGGGACATCGACGCCGCCGACCCGGCGCTCGTCGACCGGTGGCGCGACGTCCGCGCCCGACTGCTCGACGCCCGCGGCAAGCGGCCGCAGCCGGCCCGGGACGACAAGGTGGTCGCCTCCTGGAACGGTCTGGCGATCACCGCGCTGGCCGAACACGGGGCGCTGACCGGCTCGACGGCGTCCCGCGAGGCGGCCGTCGCGCTGGCCGGGGTGCTGGCCGACCGGCACCTGATCGACGGACGGCTGCGGCGGGTGTCCCGGGACGGCGTCGTCGGGGACCCGGCCGGGGTGCTGGAAGACTACGGCTGCGTCGCCGAGGCGTTCCTCGCCGTGCATCAGATCACCGCGGATCCGCGGTGGTCCCGGTTGGCCGGCCGGTTGCTGGACGTCGCCCTGGCCCGTTTCGGTACGGGGTCCGGCGGCTTCTACGACACGGCTGACGACGCCGAGAAACTGGTGACCCGCCCGGCCGACCCCACCGACAACGCGACCCCGTCCGGGCTGGCCGCGGTGTGCGCGGCGCTGGTGACGTACGCCGCGCTGACCGGCGAGACCCGGTATCGGGACGCGGCGGACGCGGCGCTGGCGACGGCCGGGCCGCTGATCGGGGAGCATCCACGGTTCGCCGGTTACTCCGCGATGGTGGCCGAGGCGGCGCTGACCGGGCCGTACGAGATCGCGGTGGCCACCGACGACCTGGACGACCCGCTGGTGATCGAGGCGGTCCGGGAGGCGCCGGCCGGTTCGGTGGTCGTCGCCGGGCCGCCCGATCTGGCCGGGGTGCCGCTGCTCGCCGACCGGCCGATGATCGACGGCAGACCCACGGCGTACATCTGCCGCGGCTTCGTCTGCGACCGTCCGGTCACCACGCCGAAAGACCTCCTCGCGCGCCTCCGCTCGTGAGCGCCGGCCGCCGACCGCCCGGGAGCGTGGCGAGGGCGGGGCTGCTCACGTCGTACGAAAGCGGGGTCTTGAAGTGGGGGTGCGGCGGACCGGGCGGGACCGGGGGACCTCGGGTGGGTAGACGCCGGGTTGATTTCCCGGTGGGGTAGCGGCGTCGCTAGGCTGGGCGGGCGATGGATACCCGAACCGGTCTGCCCGTGGTCGGCATGGTGGGTGGGGGCCAGCTGGCCCGGATGACCCACCAGGCCGCGATTTCCCTTGGCCAGTCACTGCGTGTGCTCAGTGCGCGGCCCGACGATTCCGCCGCGCTGGTCGCGGCCGATGTGCCGATCGGCACGCACACCGATCTCGCCGCGCTGCGCGAGTTCGCCAAGGGGTGCGATGCCGTCACCTTCGATCATGAGCATGTGCCGACCGAGCATGTCGAGGCGCTCGAGGCCGAGGGTGTGAAAATCTTCCCCGGGTCGAAAGCGCTGGTGTTCGCGCAGGACAAGGGCATGATGCGGGAGCGGCTGGCGGCGCTCGGGGCGCCGGTGCCGCGCTGGTCGCGGGTGAGCACGGCCGACGAGATCGAGGCGTTCGCGGGCGGTGCCTGGCCGGTGGTGGCCAAGTCGACCCGGGGCGGCTACGACGGGCGCGGCGTCTGGATGGTCGGTTCTCGCGAGGCCGCGGAGGACCTGGTGTCCACCGGGATCCCGCTGATCGTCGAGGAGAAGGTGCCGCTGCGGCGAGAGCTGGCGGCGCTCGTGGCGCGGTCGCCGTTCGGGCAGGTCGCGGCGTATCCGGTGGTGGAGACCGTGCAGCGGGACGGGATCTGCGTCGAGGTGGTCGCGCCGGCACCCGGGCTGAGCGAGGAGCGGGCGCTGGCGGCGCAGCAGCTCGCCATCGACCTGGCCACCGAGCTCGGCGTCGTCGGGCTGCTGGCCGTCGAGCTCTTCGAGACCGGCGACGGCATCGTGGTCAACGAGCTGGCGATGCGCCCGCACAACTCCGGGCACTGGACCATCGAGGGCGCCCGGACCTCGCAGTTCGAGCAGCACCTGCGGGCCGTGCTGGACTATCCGATGGGCTCCACCGCACTGGCCGCCCCGGTCGTCGTGATGGCGAACGTGCTGGGTGGCGAGGACGGCGGCATCTCCATCGACGAGCGGCTGCACCACCTGTTCGCCGAGGACCCGGGGGCGCGGGTGCACCTCTACGGCAAGCAGGTCCGGCCCGGCCGGAAAATCGGGCATGTCACCGTGCTCGGCGATGACCTGGCATCGGTGCGCGCGCGGGCCGCGCGGGCCGCTCAGTGGCTGCAGGAAGGTAAGTGATGGCACCCGTCGTCGGCATCATCATGGGCAGTGACTCGGACTGGCCGACCATGGAGGCGGCGGCCGAGGCGCTCGCCGAGTTCGAGGTGCCGTTCGAGGTCGGTGTGGTCTCGGCGCACCGGACCGTCCGCAAGATGGTCGACTATGCCGAGTCGGCGGCCGGGCGGGGGATCAAGGCGATCATCGCGGGCGCCGGCGGGGCGGCGCACCTGCCCGGCATGGTGGCGGCGCTGACCCCGCTGCCGGTGATCGGGGTGCCGGTGCCACTGAAACACCTGGACGGCATGGACTCGCTCCTGTCGATCGTGCAGATGCCGGCCGGGGTGCCGGTGGCGACCGTGTCGATCGGCGGGGCGCGCAACGCGGGGCTGCTCGCGGTGCGGATCCTCGGATCCTCGGACGCCGGATTGCGCCAGAGGATGTCGGACTTCCAGGCCGGCCTGGAAAAGCTGGTGGGCGAGAAGGACGCGGCCCTGCGGGAGAAACTGCTCGGCTAGCGCATCTGGGACACCCGGTTGCGCAGTTCCGTGGTGCGGCGGCGGCTCTCGCTCGTCGCACCCAGGAAGATCAGGATCACCCCGACCGGGACCAGCATCAGCCACGGCCCGCCCAGGCTGAAGACGAACTTCAAGGCCGCCACGACGGTCGCGATCGTGCCGATCACCACCGGCGCCTGCTGCCGGCTGCGCGACCCGATGATCAGCGTGACCACCCCGCCGAGCAGCAGCAGCACCTCACGCAGGTCGTTGTGGCTGCCACCGGCCAGGACCAGCGCGATCGACGGGACGAAGGCGGCCAGCAACGCCGGACCGTACGCCGCCCAGCTGGACAGCTCCGGACGGTGGTGCGCCTCCACGATGCCGACGGCCAGGGCCAGCGCCGCGAACGGCAGCGTGTACGCCTCCGGCAGGGCCACCTGGGCCAGCGCGATGAACAGCCACCAGCCGACGATCTCGAAGCCGACCGCCAGCCAGAACATCGTCCGGCGCTGGCCGGGCGTGCGGTCCGGTCGGGACGCGGTCAGGCCCAGCACCGCGCCCCAGGCGGCGAGCAGCGCCGCCAGGTGGGCCGGCGAGTCGAAGGCCAGGGCACCGGCGATCGCCGCCGACGCGTACCCGCTCCACTCGACGGTGACCGCCTCGGCGCGGTACTGCGCCAGACCGAGCCGGGGCAGCAGCGACTCCAGGGCGAGCAGGCCGGCGCCGACCGCGAGCACGCCGAACGCGGCCCAATGCCGGCTCAGCCCCAGCGCGATCGCCCCGGCCAGCACGAACATCTGGCCCATCAGGGCGGCGAACAGCCAGCCCAGCAGTCGGGCCGACGGGGTGCGGCCGGCGACCGCGGCGGCCACCCCGACGAAGACCGCGCACCCGAGGGTGAGCAGGGTCAGGGGGGACCGGGCCAGGCTGCCGGCGAGACCGGCGCCGCCGGCCAGCAGGCCGACCACGAACACCACGGTCCGGGTGCCGCGCAGCAGCGGCGCCCGGCTGGCGACCGGGGGCAGGGTGAGCGCCAGGCCCAGCATCGAGATGGTGAAGACGACCAGGGCCGCGCCGGTGGCCGCCGGGAACCCGGCGTGCAGCGCGATCGGCGTGATCAGCAGGGTCAGGGCGACCCCGGGCAGGATCACCGGGACGGTCTCGGCGGGCCGGCCGCCGAAGCTCAGCGCGGCCAGCGCGGCCGCGCCGGTGAGCAGCACCGCGGCCAGCGCGCTGGTCGCGTCGATGGTGCCGGCGGCCGGGGTGATCAGGGCCGGGACCGGCCCTTTCCAGACCGAGCCGAGCTGCTTGAGCGGGTCGACCAGGGCGGCGCGCAGGGCCGGCGCCAGCGAGAACAGCGCCAGCACGGTGGGCAGCAGGGCGAGCATCACCGCACCGGTGGCCGGGTCGGCCAGCCAACGCTGGAACAGGCCGCCGCCGCCGCGCATCCGGCGGGCCCGCTGATAGCGGATGTCGCCGGCCGGGAACTCCTCGACCACGCTCGGCCGCAGCGGAGCCGGCACCGCGCCGCGCAGCATCTCGGCGAGCACACCGAGCAGGGCGGCGGCCGCCGCGTACAACGCTGTCGGATAGGAACTGGGCACCGAGACCAGCGCGGTCACCATCGCGCCCAGCACCAGCCCGATCGTCGCCCACGGCAGGTACTGCGGGACCCGCCGGCCGAGCAGCGCGAGCAGCGCCAGGCCGAGGCTGGAGCCGGCCAGCGCGGCGGTCAGCACCACCTGCGCACTGCCACCCTGGTCGGCGGCGAACGCGGCGAACGTGCCGGGCAGGGCGAGCAGCACCGACCCGGTGGCGGCGCCGCCGACCTGCGCCCGGTGGGCGGGCAGCACGTCGGCCTCGCCGGCGGCCACCCGGGCGGCGACCGCCACCAGAGAGCCCAGCAGCACGACGGTGAGCAGCGCCATCCCGGTCGACCAGGGGCGGGCCAGGCCGACCACGGAGGCGTGCAGCAGCACCATGGCGGCGACCGCGGCGCGGGCCCGGGCCGCGGCCGGTTCGGCGGTGGCGAGAGCGGCCAGCGCGTACGCGGTGGCCACTGCCGCCCCGATCAGCAGCGGCGACCACCAGGGCAGCCCGAGCGCCCACGGCGCACCCATCGTGGCCAGCGCGGCGCACACCCCGGAGGCGTGGTGCGACCACGGTCGGGGCAGCGCGATGGCCGCCGTGATCGCGACCATCACCAGCGCGAACGGGGCCTGCCAGGCGCCGGCCGGCGGGGCCGCGGCGAGGTGCGTGACGTCCGCGGCCCAGAGCGGGCCGGGAGCGGTGAGGATCCGCAGGCTGCCGCCCATCGCCTGGAACCCGGCCAGCCCGGCGACCACCAGCGCGGCCAGGCCCAGACCTCGGGACGGCCCGCGTTTCCAGTCCTCCTGCAAAATGGTGACGCCCATCCCGACCAGCAGGATCACCACACCGGCGACGGCGAGCGGGGCGGCCGGGAAGGCGAGCGCGGCGACCCGGGCCAGGGCCCCGCAGATCGCCACCGTGGCGGCTGCCGCGGCCCAGTCCGGCCCGTCCATCATCCGGTCGGTGCGGCCCCGCTCGTCGATGCTCTTGGCGAAGAACAGCAGCAGCGCGGCGGCCATCAGCAGCGCGCCGACGGCGATGTCGGCCGGCGCCCGGCCGGGTGCGAACAGGGCGGCGGCGGCCAGGGCGAGCGCGCCCAGCCCGGTGCCGGCGGTCAGCGGGAAACTGATCTCGCGGCGGGCCACCTGGAACACCGCGGCGTAGGTGAGCGTGCCGGCCACCGTGAGGAAACCGGCGGCCAGCGCCGGGACGGTGGCCGCGGCGGTCGGCGGCGGCCCCTGGCCGGTGTCGGTGATCGCCAGCACCGCGGTCACCGCGGCGCCCGGGATGGCCAGCGCGGCCGCGCCGGACGCCCAGTCGCCGACCATCCAGGCGAACAGCCGGACCGGGATCTGCCGGGCCGCGATGGTCACCATCACGCCGGCGCCGGCGAGCGCGGTCAGCACCGCCGCGGTGAGCCAGGTGGCGGCGAGCGCGGCACCGGCCCCGAACAGCCCCACCACCCCGGCCGCGGCGATGTGCGTGATCGCGACCCGCCGGGTGCTCGACCAGAGGCCGGCCCCGCCCAGCGCGATCGCCGCCAGCACCAGCGGCCAGGGCGCCTCCGACCAGTTCAGGGCGAGGGACGCGGGCAGCGCCAGGGCGGTGACCGCGACGCCGATCACCGCGCCCTCGTGCCGGATCCCGCCGGGCAGGGCGAGCGCGGCCGCGACGGTGACCAGCAGCGCACTGAAGACGAGCAGCCAGCCGGCGCTGCCGACGGCGTCGCTGAGGGTGCGGGCGTAGGCCGCGGTGTCGGCGTGCCAGACCGGCCGGGCGGCGGCCACCGGGGCGATGGCGGCACGGATCGCGTCGATCGCCACCCGGGCGCCGATCAGCGCGAGGGCGGCCGTCGACGCGTACTGCGGACCTGTCCTGACCTGCGCCGGCAGCATGCCGACGAGGGCGCCGGTGATCGCCACCGTGGCGGCCGCGACGACCAGCGTCCAGCGTGGGTCGACCACCGCGGCGACCCGGGCCGCCGCGCCGATCACCGCGAGGGTGAGCACGCCGCCGGCGATGTGCCGGGCCAGCGGCTGGTCCAGCAGCTGGGCGGCGGCGACCGCGGTGAGCGCGGCGGCGACCAGGATCAGGCCGGAGCGCAGCGCGTCCGGCACGACCTGCGCCTGCAGCAGCGCCACCGAGGAGTAGAGCAGCGCCCCCGCACAGGCCACGCAGAGCAGGAAGAAGGTGAGCTCGCGCAGCCACTCGGCGGACGGCGGGGTGGCCGGCGGGGCCAGCGGGACGGACCCGGCCGGCGGGGCGCCCTCCGGCCGCGGCCCGGGGAAGATCCGGGTCGGGATCCAGCGGCTGCGGCGCGGCCTGAGGCCGGGGATGATCAGGTCGGGCTCTTCCGGCTGTGACTCCGGGCGCGGCTCCGGCCACTCCGGCTCGCTCTCGGCGGCCCGGTCGGCGGCGGTCGGTCGGCCCAGCGGCCAGCGCGGCACCAGCCGCCCGCGCCGCAGCACCCGGGTGAGCAGCAGCAGGTCGAGCACCGCCACCGCGGTCAGGGCCAGGCCCCAGCCGGCCGGGCTGTGGATCCACGGGTACGCGAGCAGCGGTGCGACGGGCTGGGTGGCGATCACGGTGGCATAGCGCGGGATGGCCAGTTTGGTGGCGCCCGCGTACAGGAAGCCGGCGATCGCGGTGATCGCGAAGGTGATGCCGAGATAGAGCGGGGTGGCCACGGCGGGTCCGCCGCCCAGCGCACTGCCGTGCAGCGCGTAGAGGGTCATCGGCAGCACGATCAGGCCGATCGCCGCGATCGTCTCGGCGGTCGAGGTCAGCGTGCGCCGGGCCACGCCCGGAGCGACCGACAGCGCGATCGCGGTGAACAGCGCCAGGATCACCGCGCGGGCCACCGGGTTGGAGAAGGCCACCCCGGCGAAGACCACCGCGGCGCCGCCGATCAGCAGCGCGCCGAGGCCGAGCAGGATGTTCTGCACCGACTGGGTGGACGCCTCGGGGCCGTGCTCCATCGGCGCCATCGGCTGCCGGGGCGGCCGGCGGGCGGCGCCCGGCTCGGGGCCGTCGGCGGTGGGCCGGCGGGTCGCGCTGCGCGGCGGCGGGGGTGGCGGCTCCTCGCCGAGGCCGGTGACCCGGGCCTCCGGCGGCGGCGGGGGCGGGAACTCCTCGGCCGGGCGGCGGCCCCGCGGCCGGGCGGTCTTCTGCTTCTGCGCGTGCGCCAGGATGTCCCGCTGGAACTGGGCGGCCTGGATCTTGCTCGCGATCTTGGTGCGCGTGGAGGCGGCCTCCATGTCCTGCTGTTTGAGCGCCGCGATCGAGGCGTCGATGCGAGACAGTTGCTCGCCGTAGTCAGGCTCCTCAGCCTTCGCCACCGGTCCTCCTCGCAGCGCTTCGCCCTCTAGCTCTCGCTCGGTAGCTAGAGCATGCCGGTCCGCCACTTCATTAGAACAGTCTCAACCGGGTGGAGATCTGTTGAAACGGCACCGAACCCGGCACGGCGATATTCGGCACAGTCAGGTTCCGTTGCCCGGCGTACGCTACGCGCCAGTAACATTGCGGGCGGGACCGTTGCTTCAGGGAAGGGCAAGGGAAGATGACTGATTTCGACGTCTACCGGCTGCCGGAGGATCACGAGACCATCCGTGCCGCCGTGCGCGAGGTCTGTGACGCCCGGGTGGCTCCGAACGCGGCCGAGGCCGACGAGACCGCAGAGTTCCCCAAGGCGTCGTACGACGCCCTGCGCTCGTCCGATTTCCACGCCCCGCACATCCCGGTCGAATACGGCGGCGCCGGCGCGGACGCCCTGGCCACCGCCATCGTGATCGAGGAAGTGGCCCGGGCCTGCGCCGCGTCCTCGCTGATCCCGGCGGTCAACAAGCTCGGCTCGCTGCCGGTCATCCTGGCCGGGTCGGAGGACCTCAAGCGCCGCTACCTCACCAAGGTCGCCGCCGGCGAGGGCATGTTCTCCTACTGCCTGTCCGAGCCCGAGGCCGGCTCCGACGCCGCCTCGATGACCACCCGCGCCGTCCGCGACGGCGACCACTGGGTGCTCAACGGCGTCAAGCGGTGGATCACCAACGCCGGCGTCAGCGAGTTCTACACGGTCTTCGCGGTCACCGACCCGGCCGCCCGGTCCCGCGGCATCTCCGCGTTCGTGGTGGAGAAGTCCGACCAGGGCGTCAGCTTCGGCGCCCCGGAGAAGAAACTCGGCATCAAGGGCTCGCCGACCCGCGAGGTCTACTTCGACAACGTACGCATCCCGGCCGACCGGATGATCGGCGCCGAGGGCACCGGCTTCGCCACCGCGATGAAGACCCTGGACCACACCCGGGTCACCATCGCGGCCCAGGCCATCGGGATCGCGCAGGGTGCGCTCGACTTCGCCTTGGCGTACGCGAAGGAGCGCAAGCAGTTCGGCAAGGCGATCGCCGAGTTCCAGGGCCTGCAGTTCATGCTCGCCGACATGGGCATGAAGCTGGAGGCGGCCCGCCAGTTGACCTACACCGCCGCCGGCAAGAGCGAGCGCGGCGATGCCGACCTGACCTACTTCGGGGCGGCGGCCAAGTGCTTCGCCTCGGACGTGGCCATGGAGATCACCACGGACGCGGTGCAGATCCTGGGCGGTTATGGGTACACCCGCGACTACCCGGTCGAGCGCATGATGCGCGACGCCAAGATCACCCAAATCTATGAGGGCACCAACCAGGTCCAGCGCATCGTGATGGCGCGGCAGCTCCTCAAATAGCCTACGACCTGCGTTTCCGCGGGCCAGCGCCGTCGTGGCCTGCGTCAGCAATCAGTGGCATGATCCGTCGGGTGTCGGTACAGCGGCACCCGACGGCGCGGCGCGGCGCACCGTATGTGACGCCGTGGGTGACGGTCTTGTGGCACCGCGGCCCGGCTCGATGGATCGCTTGATCAGCTTCAACGCGGAAGCGCCGCCAGAGTGGTCGTCGGGAACCGGCAGGCGAATGCCGCCAGGCCTCCACGCCGAGTCGGTCGAGGTTTTCCCACGCGTTCACGGTTGCCCATGAGCTGACGGAACGCCTGCGCCGGCGGGTCACGCTGTGGATATTTGATCCACGAACGGCGTGCAGAAACGGGGTTCAGTATCGGAAGCGAAGTGATCGCACCCGATCGAGCCAGCTGCTCGGGACGCCGATGTCGAAGTGCTCGGCTCGGAGAAGTGCCATCTTCATCGATCGGTCCTGGATCACCGAGTCAACAGCCGACACCGCCTGCTCCACGAACGTCCGCTCGGGTGTGTTGCGAGCGGTGCCGTCGGCGATCTCCACCTGCCAGCGAGTAGCGCCGGCGAGTCGTAAGTGTATCGACCGGTCACGGGAGACCCCGTCGCATTCGAGGCGGCGCAGGGCTTCGATGAAGCGGTCGTGTCGCGGGTCGCCGTCTCGCCGTTGACTCTGCTCAGCTTCGCCCCTGCTCTGTCCAAGGGACAGCCGGGTGACCTCCGCGCGCTGGCGGGTCCAGGCGACCCACGTCGTGGTGCCGAGCGCGGTGAGTTCGCGGGCCAGGCCGTGGTCGTCGTACCACTGGTAGGTCCGCGGTTGGAAGCGCAACTCCAGCCGGTTCTCGCCGGTGACCGTGGCCCGGATGGCGCCGTCCGGCGAGGTGGCGGTCACCGTCATCGTGCGTAACTGCTCGCCCAGATCAACGTCGCCGTACCACACTGCTGCCACCGTTTCCGTAGTTTGAGCATCACGTCCCGATCGGCGCAGGTGAACCTACAGTATGCCGCTGTGGTACACCTCCGACGTGACGAGGAAATCTGTCGCCGCCCTCGCGGTTCTGGCCATGTCGGCGGCTGCGATGCCCGCGCCGGCCTTGGCGCAACCCGACGGAGCCACGCCGACCCTCGTAGCGGGCGCGGGGGCGCCCGGGTTCAGCGGTGATGGGGGGCCGGCTGCCGAGGCGAAGCTGAATCGGCCGTTGGGGGCCGCCGTGGCGGCCGACGGCAGTGTGTACATAGCCGACACCCTCAACCGTCGGGTTCGGGTTGTCGGCAAGGACGGCATCATCCGGACGGTCGCCGGAAACGGCCGGCAGACCGTGCCAGCTTCGGTGCCGGCTGGTACGAAGGGCACAGGTATCGCCCTCAGCTCACCGAACGCCGTCGCGGCCGGCTCCGACGGCACCGTCTTCATCGCCGACAGCGCGGCTTCCCGGGTGTATGCCTTGGCAGCTGACGGGTCCATCACGGTCCGGGTCGACGCGGACGTGCTCGGTGGGTCGATCGCCACGATCAACGCGATCGCAGTTGCGCCCAGCGGCACCCTGTACCTTGCGGATCGGGAGAACAATCGCGTCGTCGAGATCGCGCCCGGTGCTGGCAGCCGGCCGCTGTCGACGCCGGTCAACCTGCCGACCGGTCTCGCCGCCGACGCGGCGGGAGACCTCTGGATAACCAGCGCGAGCTCGGTGCTGAGTCGGCTGCACGATGGGAAGCTGGCGACGATCATCGACACCGCCGGCGGTGGCTGGCGGGCTGACGAGAACCGGGCGGCGTTGTCGCCGTTCAACGCGTCCACGGTTAGCGCCGGCACGGACGGCGTTTACCTCGTCGACAACCAGCAGCGAACCGTACGCCGCCTCGGCACCGACGCCAGCGCGGCCACTGTTGCCGGGCTTCCGGCAGACCCTTTCGGTACGCGGGATCCCATCGGACTGGCCGCAGGAACTGCTTCAGCCGGCCCGCTCTATGTCGTTGACACGGTGGGCAGCCGGATCTTCTCGATGCCGGTCACCGTGTCCGCTGGTGACAGCGCTGACGGCGATCCGAAGCCGGTCTGGCCGTGGGCGCTCGGCGGTGCCGCGGTACTCGTGCTCGGAGCAGTGTTTTTCCTGGTCTCTCGCCGCAGGCGAGCCTGAAGTCTGTTCTATCGAACGGGGAGAGTGGCGACATGGCTGGCGAAGTGACCGGCGGTGACCTGTTCCACCTGTGGCGCGTGTCGGAGGTGCACCTGCCGCGGATCGCGGACGTTTTCTACGACGCGAACCGCCTGCTCGGCGGATCGACGGGCGGCGGTGATTCGTTCCGGGTCAATGGCCCTGCGTATCCCGGCTCCAGCGTCATGATCAGCGGAATCGGCGCCGCATGGGAGGACCTGCGGTCGGAGATGCAGCTGATGATGGAACAGGTGGGCACCACTGTGCTGGATGCCGCGCAGGGTGTACGCAACGCGACGCAGGCCTACATCGACGTCGACAACGAAAACGCGAACCTGTTGCGGGACTACCTGAACGACCCCGACAACGTCGACAGGGCGGACGCGGCCTCCAACCCTCCCGTGCCCGGTTCGGACGAGGACCCCGGCAAGCCGTACCCGGCTGCGTGATCTGAGCCGGCAAACGGCACGAAGGAGACATGATGGCGGACACCGAACTGGCGACGCCTGCCGAGCTCGCTGGGCAGGCGTACGAAAACGCCGTACGAGAGAAGGCGCTCAAGCTCAAGAAGGAGCTGATCCGCCAGACGCTCGAGGACGCCACGTCCTGGATGAAGGCGGTCAACGACAAGTGGGCCAATGATCATCCGGGGGAGTGGGACGCTACCCCGATCTCGCCCGAGGAAGCCGATCGCTACCGTGACCGGGTGCGTACCCAGGACTACGAGTGGGTGGTGCCGTCGTTCGAGCGTTTCCTGCAACCTGACCCGGACGCGCTCAACCCGATCATCGAGTCCCTTGCCAGATCGAGGGAATGCTGGAGGGCCGGGCGAACAACGACGGCGCCTGGACGGGAGCGTCGGCCGCACTCGGGCGGATCAACGACGTACGCGTCGAGATGGCGGGCTGGGAAGGTGCCTTCCAGAGCAACTTCATCGACCGGTTCCTGACGCCGCTGGAAGCAGTCGTCCCGAATCAGCGCGAGCTGATCCGCTACTCGCGCAACGCCATCGAGGGCGCGAAGATCATCCACATCCGCTTCCGCAAGTCGGTGCTGAACATGCTGGACAACGCCATCAAAGCAACCCAGCAGCTGAGCAACAGCGCCTGTACCGGCGCCGATGCGATGAAGTGGGGCACCATCGCGATGTGTGCGCTCAGCACCATCGGTGGCGCGTTGACCGCTGGCGCCGGCGTGTTCGTGACCGCCGTGGTCATCGATGTCGCCGGCACCATCGGTGGTGGCCTGGTGCCGAACGGCAAGGAGGCGACCAAGCTCGACCTGGCCGCGGACACCGCCACCGAGGTCGCCGCCAACATCATGAGCGCGCAGAGCGCGCTGGACAACGACACCTACACAGCCGAGGAAGACGTCGTGCAATCGCTTCGGGACCTCTATCGCGGTCTCGCCGCCGAGCGACTGAAGGCGCTTTCTTCGAATGTGTCCGGGCCATTCGGGGTGGCCGTACCCGCGCTGGCCGATGCCACCCCGAGCCAGGTCACCGGAGGCATGTTCAGGCCGCGGCACTGAATCACCGAACCGACTCTTGATCGGCGTTGCGGTCTGGAGGGGGTAAGGGGGAGGGCGCCCCGGTCCGTCTGGTCCCATTCGGGGCTTCACCGGCACCGATGCCGGTGTAACTCGTGGCCGAAATTCGGCGAAGTAGTTGTGCATTCTGGCGTCGACCCCGGATTCGACCGGCAGTTCTTCGCGCAGATGCTCGGCGCGATCAACCGCTTCGACGATCGGGACTTCATCGCCTACGGGCTCGAAGCCGACCAGGTCGCGGCGATGCCCGAACTGTTCCGGACCTGGCAGGCCGACACTCAAGCATCGCCGCCACTGACGAAGCTCGGGTGCCTTTCGTTCAGGCGGCTCGCGGCTCAGAGGCGTTGTGTCCGCGGACCGGATAAGTTCGAGGAACGCGAACTCCTCGTCGAAGGGCCCGTCCAAGGTGTGCAGTACTACATCGAAAAGATGAGCGATATGGATCGTATCTTGCTGACCGCTCCCCTCATCGAAGCGTTCAAGAATCTCACCACACTCAAGCTCGACGAGAGGATCGGAATTCTTGACGGGCTCGAGGGCCATCCCCTTGAAGTGACCCGAGTCGTCCCGTCGGAGGTCGCCGACGCATATCAGGTGCGAGGCGAGATAGCTCGGGAGGCCGGCAAGACCCTGTCCGGTCACGCTGATTTCGTCGCGGTCCTGCAAAATGCCACCTCGAATGTCTACATTGGGTCGGTTGACAGCGGTCGGTTCATCGTTTTCGCCATCTTGGATGAAGAGAGCCGTCGCCCATTGGCGATGATGTTGATGGAACACGAGCCGCGTCGATGATCATGCGTGGAACAGGCGGCGTAGCTCATTGGCAGTGATCGCGATCAGGTCGTCTGCGCTGTTCGTGGTCGGGATGGTCGCGTGGCGAGGGAGGCGTTGGCAGCGATGACCAGGGTGGTTCAGCGATGACCAGGGTGGTTCAGCGGTGACCAGGGTGGTTCAGCGATGCCAGGCCTCCAGGTGCGGTGTTGGGGCCGACCGAGGCCGAGGCCGGTGGGATGCCCCGCGGGTGGGCGGACACCCCCGATCGCGCCCGGTCGATCGAGAAAAGCGAGAGTCCCTCATTGGGGTGACATTGATCGATGCGAGCCCTTCCCCTCAACCCCCCGGAGATACATAGGATGTGGAAACGACCGAGCGGCGGGGGTGGCGGTGGAGCCGAACACGTGGGTGCCGGAGGGCGCGGACATCACCGTGCCGAACGCGTCCCGGGTGTACGACTACGCGCTGGGCGGCATGCACAACTTCGCGGTCGATCGGGAGTTCTGGCATCACGTCCAGGATTCGTTTCCGGAGGCGCACCTGGTGGCCCAGGCCAATCGGGCCTATCTCGGCCGGGCGGTCCGGTGGCTGGTCGAGGAGCGCGGGGTCACCCAGTTCCTGGACATCGGCTCCGGGATTCCGACGCTGGGCAACGTGCACGAGGTGGCGCAGGAGGCGGACCCGGACGCCCGGGTGGTGTATGTCGACATCGATCCGATCGCGGTCGAGCAGAGCCGCAGCCTGCTGCGCGACAACCCGAACGCCCACGCGATCCGCGGCGACCTGTGCGATCCCGACACGATCGTCTGGCACGACCAGGTGATCTCGTTCCTCGACTTCTCCCGGCCGATTGCGGTCCTCATGGTGGCGGTGCTGCATTTCGTCCCGGACGAGGCGGATCCGCGGTCGCTGATCTCCCGGATCGGGGCGGCGCTGATGCCGGGCAGTTTCCTGGTCCTGTCGCACGCCGGGCCGGAGGTGACCGAGGACGGCCTGCGGCGGCAGGAGATCGCCCGCAAGCTGTACGAGAAGACCCCGACCCCACTGGTGATCCGCGACCGTGAGCAATTGCTGGGCCTGCTGGACGAGTCGTTCGAGGTGCTGGAGCCCGGTGTGGTCGCCGCCGACCAGTGGCGGCCGGACCCGGAGCAGGCCGCCCAGATCCCGCCGCAGCCGACCGCGCTGGTCGTGGTGGCCCGCCGGAGGTAGTCACCCGGGGGAGTGGAACGGGGGCCGGTCGATCCGCGCGCTTTTGCCGCCACGGCCGTGACCTGCGCGGATCCTCGACGGATCTTGTGGTTATACCCCGCGGGTAGGGCTCCTTCAAGAGTGGTGCGGTGGGCGTCCACCCTGCACAGTGTTCGTCGGTTGGTCACATAGCGTGGCCGGCCCTCGGCTGTGGGAGAGGACCTTCGTCATGGTCGACGAATCAGCCCGGAATGCGGTGGCCCAGCGGTGGTTGAGCGCGATCGCCGCGGCCGGTTTCGTGCCCGGCCGACGGGCGAGGGTGCTCCGGGAGCTTCAGCGGTTGCTCCGGCGCCTCGAGTCGACGGTCGCCGGTGAGCCGTTCGACCCGGCGGCCGGCTGGCGGATCGGCGCCCGGCTGGTCGAGCTGCGGATGGCCGGCCCGAAGGTGATCGGCGCGACGATCAGGCTGCTCAGAACCGAGCTGACGGAGCTTCTCGCCGGGGACGTCGCGGCGCTCGGCGTACGGGTGGACCTGGTCCTCGAGCAGGTGAACAACGGGTTCGCCGCGGCGCTGCGGGACACCGCGATGGCGATCGCCGAGGACATCAACCGGTCGATGCGGGTGACCTGGGAGGCCGACCGGTCCGTGCTGCATCACCGGTGGCAGCACGCCCGGCTGCACGATCCGGTCACCGGGCTGCCGAACCGGGCCCACCTCCGGGACGTGCTGCGGCGCGTCACCGCCGACGGGTCCGGCCGGATCGGGGTGTGCCTGTTGCGGGTCGACGACTTCGCCGATCTCAGCGATGCCCTCGGCCATGCCCACGGCGACGATCTGCTGGCGGCGATCAGCTGGCGGCTCCGGGATCTCGTCCGCTCGTGGTCGGCCACCGCCCGGGACCAGGCCGCCCGGCCGGAGGCGGACGATCGCTATCTGCTGGCGCACCTCGGTGGTGAGGAATTCGCGCTGCTGGTGATCGGGACGACGGGCGCGCACCAGATGGTGAAGGTCGCCAAGCTTGCCGGGCTGGCGCTGCGCACCGTGGTGCTGCCGTCGGTGGACGGCTATGCGCCCCGGATGACGGCCAGTGCCGGGATCGTGGAGGCGCCGATCGCCGCGCGGCCGGACCCGGAGGAGTGGCTGCGCGACGCGCGCCGGGCGTTGGCGTGGGCGCGGGGGGATGACGCGGGCGGGGTGATGGTCTTCGAGCCGGGCCGGGCGCGACAGGATTCCCGGCGGAACCGGCTGGCCGCGGCGATGCCGGTCGCCCTGGACCGCGGTGAGTTCGAGCCGCATTTCCAGCCGATCCTGCGGTTGGCCGACCGGAGCGTCGTCGGGGTGGAGGCGCTGGCCCGGTGGCGGCATCCCCGGGAGGGCCTGCTGAGCCCGGCCGCCTTCATCACGCTGGCCGAGCAGACCGGCCTGATCCGGCGGCTGGGCCAGTCGATCCTGGAGCAGGCGTGCCGGCAGGGCGCGGCCTGGCGCGCGGAGGGCCGCCACCTGACGATCAACGCGAATCTGGCTCCCGCGCAGCTCGCCGACCCGGGCCTCGTCGCCGGGGTCGCGGATGTGCTCTATCGGACGAGGATGCCGGCCGGGTGCCTGCAGCTGGAGATCACCGAGAGCGCGGTCGTCGACCGGTGCGGGCGGCAGCTCGACGACCTGGCGGCCCTCGGTGTCCGGCTGGCGCTCGACGATTACGGCACCGGTTATGCGAGCCTGCGGTCGCTGGCGCGGCTGCCGGTGACGACGGTGAAGCTGGCGGCCGAGCTCGTCGCCGATCTGGCGGACCCCGGCGACGCGGCCGCGGCGGCGATCGTGAAGCACACCGTCCGGCTGTGTCACAGCCTCGGTCTCACCGTCATCGCCGAGGGCATCGAGGCCGAGACGCAGCACGCCCGGCTCCGGGACCTGGGGTGCGACCTCGGCCAAGGATTTCTTTACGCCAAGCCCGTTGATCCACGACATGTCGATCCGTTCAGCCGCCGGATGGAACCTCCGTCAGAGTAGCGCCGCGACAACGTGTCGCGCGACCAGGTCGCCCACATGGTGGGACGCTGGGCGCCGGATCGCGTTTGACCGGACCGGCCGCCCGGGAATGGCGCCCCAACCTTTTGATACACGTGAATGAATCGGATTCCTGTCAGCTCCGTGTCCGAACCGGATCGCGTTTTCGGCGCCGATCGCAGCGTATTCACGAGTACCGGGCGGACATCGATAGAACCCTCTGCCTAGAGTCCGTTCCGATCGATCGATCGGTTGGCCCTGCCGCAAGCGATGCGGCAGTTCCTGCTAACGGGGAGAGGATTCATGATCAAACGCACTGCCGGACTGGCCGTGGTGGCTGTCGTGGCCATCGCGACCCTGCTGGGAATCACCGCGGCTCCGGCTCTCGCCTCGTCCTACAACACCGGTGGGACGACGACCAGCATCACGAACTTCACGACCGGCAGCACCACCTACACCCAGGACCACGCCGGCGACGACATCGCCTTCGATGTCACCTCCGGCCCGGCGATCGACATGCGCTGGGTCAAGTGCTCGGATTCGAGCGTGCACGGAAGCATCAACTACAACATCGGTACCGACGGGTACCGTGTGCTCGGCACCGACTTCAAGGCCACCACCTGCCTGCACCTGCAGTTCCGTGGCTTCACCAGCACGGGCGCCTTCCGGGGCGTCACCTACTGGGACTACAACTTCGCCTGATCCTTGGCGACGTCGTATAGGTTCGGAGGCTCCGTCGCATCGTTGTCCGGCGATGGGGCCTCCGGCTCCCCGATCATCTCTCGTGTGCCACATTGGAGGAACGATTCATGGCGTCCCGTTCACGGTTGCTGGCTTCCGTGCTTCTTCTCGGCCTGCTCGCCGCCGGCTGCTCGTCCGGCTCCGGTGACAAGTCCACCGACCAGTCCGGGTCGGCTCCGGGCCAGGGTGGCAAGCCCGGGGTCAACAACCCGGCCGACGCGGCGAAGAAGCCGGCCGGCGCGGCGACCGGCACCAAGAAGGACGACTTCATGCCCACCCTGCAGCAGGCGTACGCGAAGGTCAGCTGGCCGCCGAAGCGGAAGATGACCACCGACAAGCTGTGGGGTTTCATGGCCGCCGGCGCGGCCGACACCCAGTATCAGGCTTCCGACGCCACCAACATGGTGACCATCTGGAACGCCTGCGCGTGGACCATGCAGCTGGTCGACGACACGAAGGCCAACAAGCCGGTCAGTGCCGACGAGTCCGCGCTCAGCGGCCTCGGGAACAGCGATCTGAAGGGGTTGATCGACAAGATCGTGTCGGACGCGAAGCTCGGCGAGATCTCCACCGCCCGCCAGTTCATCGACGCGAACGACTGCCAGAAGGGCTTCGCATAGATGCTCCGGAGTCGGGTGGTGGCGCGTGCGGCCGTGTTCGCGGGTGCCACCGTGCTGCTCGCGGCCTGCACCACCACCGGCGACGCCGGCCCCGGTAGCGGGGCGGGGGCGGGTGACCTGGTGGTCGCGTCGGCCACCGCCGCACCGGCGACGGTCCGGGTGGAGAAACGGGAGATCTATCAGACGGTGCGTCTGGAGGGCCTGGTCGAGCCGTATGACGCGGTTCCGGTCAAGGCGGCGGTGGACGGCCGGTTCATTCCGGCCGCCGGGGTCCGGAACGGGCGTACGGTGCCGCGGGGTTTCCGGCTCGGTGCGGTGCGTCAATGTCCCGACGAGCAGAACGCCGGCACCGTGAATCCGGCGCCGTCGGCCTCCGCGTCCGCGGGTGGCACCGCGGCCACCCACTGCGCCTATCGGTACACCGCGGTGCGGGCCCCGGCCGCGGGCCAGCTGTCCGACGTCGGCGAGCAGAACGTCGCCCCCGGTGCGGTGATCGCCAACATCCGTCCGCCCGGATTCCACATCCGGCTGCCGGTCGAGGACAAGTCGGTGCTGTTCAATTTCGCCCACCCGCCGTCGTCGGGCAAGGCGCAGATCGTCGGCGGCCCGTCCGGGCTGACCGTCCGGTTCGAGCGGCGGACCTTCGACCAGAGCAGCGGTACGGTCAACGTGTTCGTCTCCGCGCCGTCGCATGTGGACCTCTTCGCCGGGCTGCACGCGGTGGTCGTCTTCGTCACCAACGCGCTGAAGGACGTGGACACGCTGCCCCTGTCGGCGGTGCGTGGGCGCGCCGAGCAGGGCGAGGTGGTGGTGCTGGACCAGGCCGGGCACACCCGGACGGTCGACGTCGTCATCGGTGCGGCGGACGACGCCTATGTGCAGGTGAGCGGTCTGGATCCGGACGCCGACGTGCTCGTCTACCCGCTGGATTCGAACTTTGACCGATAGCCGACCGGTCGTCGAGGCGCGCGGCGCGGGGAAGACGCTGCAGCTGCCCACCGGCGACCGGCTCCAGGTCCTGCGCGACGTCCACCTGACGATCATGGCGGGTGAGGCGGTCGCGATCCGTGGCCGGTCCGGTTCCGGCAAGACGACACTGCTGCGCGCCCTCGGCCTGTTCATCCCGTTCGACACCGGGGAGCACCGGGTGCTGGGCACCGATGTGCGCCGGGCCGGTGACCGTCGCTGTTCCCGGCTGCGGGCCCGGTCGATCGGCTTCGTGTTCCAGGATTTCCGCCTGCTGCCCAATCTGACCGCGACGCAGAACGTCGAGTACGCCGGCATCCTGGCCGGTCTGCGCGGCCGGCGCCGCCGGGCGGCGGCGCGCGAGGCGCTGGACCGGGTCGGGCTCGGCGCCCGGCTGCAGTCCCGTCCCGCCCAGCTCTCCGGCGGCGAGCAGCAGCGGGTCGGGATCGCCCGTGCGCTGGTCAAGCAGCCGGCCCTGGTGCTGGCCGACGAGCCGACCGGCGCGCTGGACGCGGAGACCGCCGACGCGGTGATGACCCTGCTGCTCGACGCGGTCCGGGATCTGAACGCCGCGCTGGTGGTGGTCACCCACGATGACGCGGTCGCCGAGCGGTGCGACCGGCGGGTGCTGATCGCCGGCGGTGCGGTGCACGAGCCCGGTGCCGCGGACGTGGTGGAGGCGCCCTGATGCAGGTTCCGCTGCTCGCCGTCCGCGAGTTCCGGTCGAACTGGCGGCGCAACGCGATCTTCGGCGCGATCCTGTTCGTGTCGATCAGCGTGCAGCTGTTCACCGCGATCGCGGCCACCGCCAGCCGGACCGCGGTGGAGTCCTACGCGACCGCGGTCTTCGGCTATGCGGAGACGTACAGCCTGACCATCCCGGACGAGCGCACCGGCGCCGCCCTGCACACCCTCAACGACCGGCTGGCCGACATCACCCGCAGCCACCCCTGGCTGCGCCCGGCCACCGCGGTGAACGTGACCGCCTACGTGCGGGCGTCGGCCACCTCCGACCCGAGCGCACTGGTGCCGGTCACCCTGCGGTCGGTGACCCGGGACTGGCAGTTGCTGACCCCGGCGCTGGCCGACGACGACCTGTGGCGCACGGTCATCGACGATCGCCGGCTCGGCCCGGCCGTTCTCCTCGACCGGGACACCGCGGGCCGGCTCGGCGTGGCCGCCCCGATGGCGGTGACCCTGCTGCTGGACGCCCCGGTCGCCGACCATCCGGGAGCCGGCGCGTCACCCGGGCCGGAGCAGGCCCGGCAGCAGGCGGCCGGCGACGCCCCGGCCCAGGTCGCGGCGGGCGCTTCGGTGCGTCCCCGGATCGCGCTCGGCGGTGTGCCGGTCTTCGGCACCTACACCGAGCTGAACAAGTCGCTGGCCGCCGACGGTTTCGTCACCCAGAACGTGATCGATCTGGCGCACCTCGGCCCGCAGACCGTGCAGGTCTACTGGCGGTGCGTGCGGATCCGGTGCGGCGACGCGGCGGCCCTGGTGCGCACCGCGGTGGGCGGTCACGTCACCGCGGTCGAGAGCCGGATCGACGACATCGACCAGTTCCGCCCGGTGTTGGATCAGCAGCGTGAGGAGGGGCAGCGGTTCTCGGTGATCGTGCTGGTCCTGGGCGCGCTCGCGGTCGGCATCGTCTCCACCGCGTTCGTCGAGGTGCGGGCGCCGCAGTTCGCCACGCTGCGGGCGCTCGGCGCGTCCCGCCCGGCCGTCGGGGTGCTGGCGCTGCTGGAGAATCTGCTGACCGCGGCGGTGGTCGGCGTGCTCGCGGTACTCGCCGGGGCGGCCGCCAGCCGGCTCGATCCGAACCGGTTCAACCAGATCTCCCAGGTCCGCCTCGATCATCTCGGCGTGCCGATCGCGATCTACGCACAGACCATCGCGATCACCCTGGCGATCGGCCTGCTCACCGGCCTGGCCCCGGCGATCCGCGCGTACCGGGCGGTCCGCACGTCCTGACCCGCGATCGGGCCGGGGCGGTGGTCGCGGTCCGCGGCTGCGGTCACCCTCCCGGCCGGCTTGCGCGCCGTCCGGCTTCGCCGATTGCGGCGTACGTCGATAAGCTTCGTCGTTTCGTCCCGGCGGTGTGCCGGGCCGGAGCATCGTGGCACGGCCGTGGCATCCCGCCGTGGTTCCGGACCCGCCCGGTGGATAAGGCTTTCCTTAAGCGTTACCTCACCAAGCGTGACCGGGCATTTTTGGCCTAAGTTCCGAGTTAGGGCAAAATGGAGTGCGGAAGACGGCTGCTGCATGACCGAGGAGTCCGAGGCAATCGATAGATCGGACAATATTTTCTGGGTGGTTGGTCCCCCTTCGCGTCGGGTGGTGGCAACCACATAGGAGAGTTCGTACGCTCGGGGCGACACATGGGGGACAGACGCTTGCGAACACAACGTCACCGGCGGCCTGACATCGGCCCGAGGGACAGACCGGAAATCGATAGGCGGCGGCGAGAAAGCGGAGTACAGCCGCGCTGTTTTCGGCACACCCGGCGGTAGATGCCACGTGACCGTGGAATTCCGGGTATTGGGACCGCTGGACGCGCTCATCGACGGTCAGCGCATCGATGTCGGCGGTAATCGTCAACAGATCGTCCTGGCCAGCCTGGTGCTCGAAGCCGGCTCGGTGATCTCGATCGACCGCCTGATGCGAGCGGTCTACGGCGAGAGCCTCCCGTCCAGCGCCCGCGTTCAAGTACAGATCTGCGTCTCCGCGCTGCGGAGGCTTTTCGGCCAGCACGGCCATCCCAAGGCGATCGTCACCCGCAACCAGGGTTACGTGCTGGCGCCCACCGAGATCGACGTGGATCTCCAACGATACGAGAGCCTGGTCATGCAGGCGCGGGCGGCGGGCAACGCCGGACGCAAGGAGGAGTCGACCGCTCGCTACCGCGAGGCGCTCGCCCTCTGGCGCGGACCGGCCCTGGAGGGGCTCGACAGCGAGCCGCTGCGGATGGTCGCCGACCGGCTCGCCGAACGCCGGCTCACCGTCACCGAGGACTGCATCGAGTACGACCTGGAGCTGGGCCGCCACCGCGAGGTGATCGCCGAGCTGGTCGGCCTGGTCGGCACCTACCCGCTGCGGGAACGGCTGCGCGGGCAGCTGATGCTGGCGCTCTACCGCTCCGGCCGGCAGGCCGAGGCGCTGGACGCCTACCGGGCGGCCCGGCGCACGCTGATCGACGAGCTGGGCCTGGAGCCCAGCGAGTGGCTGCAGCAGCTGGAACGCTCGATCCTGGCCTCCGACGCCGACCTGAGCGCGCCCGAGGCGACGACCGCCGCGGTCCCGCTCTCGCTCCTGCCGGTGGTGGAGCCGGAGGTGCCGCCGCCGGATCTGCTCGTGCTGGAACCGGAAGCGGCGCGGGCGGTCGCCGACCCGGCCCCGGCGGCTCGCGGGGGCCAGCCGGTGCCGAGCATGCTGCCCACCGACATCGCCGACTTCACCGGACGCACCGAGCAGATCGAGGCCATCCAGGCGCACCTGACGGCGGCCGCCGGAGATCCGGCGCAGCTGGCCGTGCCGATCATCGTGGTGGCCGGCAAGCCGGGGATCGGCAAGACCGCGCTCGGCATCCACGTCTCGCACCGGCTGGCACCGCGCTATCCGGACGGGCAGCTCTTCGCCGACCTGCACGGGCGGTCGTCGGACCGGGTCAGCCCGATGCAGATCCTGGAGCGGTTCCTGCGCACCCTCGGGGTGCCCGGCGCGTCCATCCCGGACGGGCTGGAGGAGCGCGCCGAGATGTATCGGGGGCTGCTCTCCGACCGGCGGATGCTGGTGGTGCTGGACAACGCCGGCTCGGAGGCGCAGGTGCTGCCACTGCTGCCGGGCAATCCGCGCACCGCGGTGCTGATCACCACCCGCAGCCGGCTCGGCGCCCTGCCCGGCGCGGTGCACGTCGACATCGACGTGCTCGACCCGTCGCACTGCGTCGCGCTGTTGTCCCGGATCGCCGGGGACGACCGGGTCCTGGCCGAGACCGACGCGGTCGCCGCCCTCACCGAGCTGTGCGGGCGGCTGCCGCTCGCGCTGCGGATCGCCGGCGCCCGGCTGTCGGCGCGCCCGCACTGGTCGGTCGAGCAGCTCGCCGACCGGCTGGAGAACGAGTCGCGCCGGCTCGACGAGCTCAACCACGGCGCGATGGGGGTGCGGGTCAGCATCTCGCTGACCTACGACAACATCAGCGACGCCGCCCGGCGACTGTTCCGCCTGCTCGCCGTCGTGGACAGCCCGGCCTTCTCGGCCTGGGTCTGCGCGGCGCTGCTCGACGAGGCGCTGCCGGACGCCTACGACCTGCTGGACGACCTGGTCGACGCCCAGCTGGTGGAGATCGACAGCACCGAGCCCGGCCCGCACCGGCAGTACCGGTTCCACGACCTGATCCGGGTCTTCGCCCGGGAGCGGCTGGCCGCCGAGGAACCGCTGGCCGATCGCAACGCCGCGCTGCAACGGGTGTTCGGCGGTCTGCTGTTCCTGTCCGAGGAGGCGCACCGGAAGTTCTACGGCGAGGGCAACAAGGAGGTGCACAGCGCGGCGCCGCGCTGGCGGATCCCACAGCGGTCGGTGGACCGGATGCTGAGCGATCCGCTCGGCTGGTTCGAGCGGGAGCGGCAGTCCATCGTGGCCGCGGTGCGTCAGGCCGCCGAGGTCGGAGCGGTCGAGTACTGCTGGGATCTGGCGGTCACCGCGGTCACCCTGTTCGAGACGCGGGTCTACCTCAACGACTGGCGGACCACTCACGAGATCGCACTCGCCGCGGTGCGCCGGGCCGGTGACCGGCTGGGCCACGGCATGGTCCTCTACTCGATGGGTGCACTCACCATCGCGGAGCGGCGGTTCGCCGAAGGGCGTCGTCGGCTGGAAGACGCTCTGGAGATGTTCGAGGTGCTCGGCGAGGAGAGCGGCCACGCCATGGTCAACCGGCACCTGGCCTACCTGGAGCGGATGGACGGCAACCTGGACGAGGCGGCCCGCCGGTACGAGCAGGTGCTGCCCGTGGTTCGCCGCGGCGGCAATCCGGCCGCGCTGGCCTATGTGCTGCACAGCATGGCGCAGATCGAGATGGAGCGCGGCAACGCCGGCGACGCCAAGGCGATGCTGGAGCAGTCGCTGGAACTCAGCCGCCGGGTCGGCGGCCGGCGCATCGAGGCGCAGGTGCTGCACCGGCTGGGCCAGGCCCACCTTCAGGCCGGCGAGCCGGAGTCGGCGGTGACCGTGTTCGGCGAGGCACTGACCGCGGCACACGGGCTGGGTGATCCGATCGGCGAGGCGTACGCGACGCTCGGACTGGGTGCGGCGTATCTGAGCGCCGGCGACCTCACCGAGGCCGGCGCCGCGCTGGCCCGGGCCCGGGAACTCGCGTCCATCAACGGCGAGAGGTTGATCGAGGCGCGGGTCGAGTTCTGCATGGGCGAGCTGTCGCTGGCCGCCGACCTGCCGGACGCGGCGACCACCCACCTGGAACGGGCGCTGGTGATGTTCCGGGAGATCCATGCCCCGCTTTTCGAGGAACGTGTTCTGGCGATGCTGCAACGAACGAAAAATCAGTGTCGCGTGGCCTGACAACAGAGCAGAGAGAAAGGGAAGGTATCCGGTCGGATGCCTTCCCTTTTCGCGTGGCGGGCAATTCACCCTTCCCAGGGCCAGGTGCCGCTGATCGTGGTGTCGTCGGCGCCGGTGGCCACGCTGGTGCCGGCCGGCGTGCCGGGCTGCGCAGGCGTCGTGTCGTTGCTGTCGGCAGTGGCGGCGCCGAGGACGGCGAGCACGGCGGCGGCGACGGCGGCGACGACGAAACGGGCGCTGCGGCGGGTGAACTTACGCATGGGAATGTACGCCTTTCAATTTCGAGGAGTTTCGACCCGGTGCTCACCGTGTCGACGCCATTGACGCTAGGGGCCTCCCCTATCGCCGTGTTATCAAGCGATCCATTGACCGGCTTTCCGGCGATGGCCGTCGACGATAACGAAAGGATCGTGCGGCGATAACGCGATAACGGAGTATGTCGCCAATGGGCGATGGCGCCGCGGAACCGGACGGCAGGGTGAGAGTTTCATGAGTATCTCCGCGCAAGCAGTGGACGTCGTGTACGGCCGGCCGGCCGCGGGTGTGCAGGTCCGGCTCCAGCGGAAGATCTCCGACCTGGGGCACGAACTGGACGACTGGGTGACCGTGGATCACGCCGAGACCGACCACGAGGGATACGTGCGCGCCTGGACCGAGAAGCGTCTCGGCCGCGGCCCGTACCAACTCGTCTTCGACAGCAACGCCTACTTCGCGACGCTCGGCCTGAGCACCGCGTACAAGGAGGTCTCGGTCGTCGTGCGATTGACCGGGGAATCCGACAGCTGTCAGGTCCAGGTACGGCTCGCGCCCTACTCCTACTCGATGTATTTCGGCTTCCGGGACTGATCCGGTCCCGTCCTAGAAATCAGGGGGAATCAATGGGGAACAAGTACGTCCGGCCGTTCACGCCGACGTTCCCGGAACGCACCTGGCCCGGACGGACCATCACCTCGGCGCCACGCTGGCTCTCCACCGACCTGCGCGACGGCAACCAGTCGCTGGTCAACCCGATGGGCCCGGACCGCAAACTCACGATGTTCCGGCTGCTCACCGCGATGGGCTACAAGGAGATCGAGGTCGGATTCCCGGTCGCCAGCCGGGACGACCACGATTTCCTGCGCCTGCTCATCGAGGAGGACCTGATCCCGGACGACGTCCGGATCTCGGTGCTGGTGCAGGCCCGCGACGAGCTGATCCGGCGCACCGTGGACAGCCTGGCCGGCGCGCCGCGGGCCACCATCCACATCTACAACGCCACCTCGCCGCAGTTTCGCCGGGTGGTCTTCGGCATGGACCGGGCCGAGTGCAAGGAGCTCGCGGTGCAGAGCACCCGGCTGATGCTCAAGTACGCCGACCGCACCCTCGCCGGCTGCGACCTCGGCTTCCAGTACTCCCCGGAACTGTTCAACGACACCGAGCTGGACTTCTCGCTGGAGGTCTGCGAAGCGGTGATGGACGTGTGGCAGCCGGCGGCGGACCGCCCGATCATCCTGAACTTCCCGACCACTGTGGAACGGGCGACCCCGAACGTCTTCGCCGACCAGATCGAGTGGCTGGACCGGAACCTGAGCCGGCGCGACCACGTCTGCCTCTCCGTGCACCCGCACAACGACCGGGGCACCGGGGTGGCGACCGCCGAGATGGCGCTGCTCGCCGGCGCGCAGCGGATCGAAGGCTGCCTGCTCGGCAACGGTGAGCGGGCCGGCAACGTCGACCTGGTTACCCTCGGGCTCAACATGTTCAGCCAGGGCGTCGACCCGGGCATCGACTTCTCCGACATCAACGAGGTCCGCCGGGTCGTCGAGTACTGCACCGAGATTCCGGTGCACCCGCGCCACCCGTACGCCGGCGACCTCGTCTACACCGCCTTCTCCGGCTCCCATCAGGACGCCATCAAGAAGGGCTTCGACGAGCGGAAACGGACCGGCGACCAGCGCTGGGAGATCCCGTACCTGCCGATCGACCCGGACGACGTCGGGCGCACCTACGAGAGCGTGGTGCGGATCAACAGTCAGTCCGGCAAGGGTGGCGTCGCGTACGTCATCAGCTCCTGCCTGGGTCTGCATCTGCCCCGCGACCTGCAGCGCGAGTTCGCCGCACTGGTGCAGGCCCGGGCCGACGCGGAGGGCGGCCCGATCGACAGCGACCGGATCGTCGAGCTCTTCACCCGGGAGTACGTGTCCCGGCCGCTGCTGTCCGTGCCACTGCCGCTGCGCGAGGCGGTGCCGGTCACCCTGCACGTCGACGGTCACGCGTTCGAGGTCGGCGCGGTGCGGGCGGACGCGGTCGAGCGGGTCAAGCAGAGCCTCGCCGCCTGGCGGATCGACCTGCGCGCGGTGCACCGCACCGGCACCGGGCTGGCCGACGGCACCGCGACCGGCGTCTACGCCGAGCTGCGCGCCGGGGAACGGACGCTCTGGGGCGTCGCCGCCGACGACGACGTGGAGTCGGCGATCCTGGCCGCCGTCCGCTCCGCCGCGGCCCGCCTGGGCCGGCCCGCCGAGCGGCCGCGGGGCGCCTATCGAATCGACGAAACTCCCTATCCGATGGCCCGCGCCAGCTGAATAAGCGCAGGTCAACCGCGATAGGCGAGAGATAACGGACCGACAAGGCAGGCCCGTAGCGTACAGGGTGTCGAAGCCGGAAGCGCTCGCGGAAAACGAGGAAGAAGTCATGGAACTGGTGGAACGGGACGGCGTGATGGCGGTGCTGGACAGCCTTCTGGCAGCCGCCGTCGCCGGAAAGGGACGGGTCGCCATGGTCACGGGTTCCGTGGCCACCGGTAAGACCGAACTGCTGAACACCTTCGCCGAACGGGTGGTCGACCTGAACGGCCTGGCCATCACCGCGGTCGGCGCGCGCAGCGAACGGGACCTCCCGCTCGGCGTCTTCGGCCAGCTGCTGATGGACGCGCCGCTGGTCGCCGAGGACAGCCGGCGGGCGATGGACCTGCTGCACGAGGGCGCCCAGAGCATCCCGGCCGGCCCGGACGGCGCCGCCCGGCTGGACCCGCAGATCGTGCACGCGCTCTGCACCATCCTGCTGGACCTGTCGCAGCGCTACCCGCTGGTGGTCGTGGTCGACGACATCGACCAGGCCGACCCGGCATCCCTGCTCTGCCTCTCCTACCTGGCCCGCCGGGTGCGGTTCGCGCCGATGCTCGCGGTGTTCAGCCTCTCCTCGTACGCCCGGCCGGACGAACCCGCGGTCGAACTCGAGGCGCTGAGCCGGCCGCCGCAGGGCGCGCACCTGTCGGTCGCCGCGCTCAGCCCCGAAGGCGTGCGCCGGATGGCCGCCGAGGTGCTCGACCCGGAGCAGGCCGACCGGATCGCGCCGCGCTGGCACCAGCTCACCGGCGGCAACCCGCTGCTGGTCACCGGCCTGGTCGCCGACCACCGGCAGGTGCTCGCCGAGGGCGGCGCCGCGGACGGCGAACCGGTCACCGCCGGCCACTACGCCCGGGCCGTCGTGTCCTGCCTGCACCGGATCGACCCACAGCTGGCCGAAGTGGCCCGGGGCGCCGCGATCCTGCCCGAAACCGGACTCCTGGACCAGCTGCTCGGCGTCGACGCGGCGCACATCGGCCAGGCGCTGCGCGCCCTGACCACCGCCGGGGTGCTGCACAACGGCGAATACCGGCACCCGGTCGCCCGGGAAGCGGTGCTCGCCGAGATCCCCGACACGGAACGCCGCGAGATGCACCGGCGGGCCGCGGTGCTCGCCCACTACGGTGGCGCCGCCACCCGGGTGGTCGCCGACCAGCTGCTCGGCGCCGGTCGCGCGGACGACCCGTGGGCCGTCCCGGTGCTGGAGGAGGCGGCCCGGCAGGGGCTGCGGGAGGGCCGGGTGGACACCGCCATCGGCTACCTCCGGCTGGCCTGGCAGACCTGCGCCGACGGACCGCACCGGGCGAAGATCATGACGACCATGCTGCGGGCCGCCTGGCGGATCAACCCGGGCACCTCCACCGCGTACCTGCCCGAGCTGACCGCCGCCCTGCAGCGCGGATTCCTGCTCGGCGGCGACGCCCTGGCGCTCACCAAAGCGCTGCTCTGGGACGGCCAGTTCAGCTCGGCACGCACGGTCTTCGACCACCTGAACGCGGTCACCGACGACCTCGACCAGGAGGGCATGACCGAACTGGCGATCGCCCGGCCCCTGCTGCGCTGCACCTACCCGCCGTTCTTCGCGCTGCTGCGCCAGCCGTCCGAGCGGCCGCCGGCCGTGTCGACGGTCGCCGCCAGCCACCGGCTGGAAGCGGCGACCGCGCTGGCCACGGTGCTCACCCGCGGCCCGTCCGAGAAGATCGCCACCGCGGTGCAGCGGATCCTGCACAACTCCCGGCTGGACGAGATGAGCCTGGACACGGTGGAGAGCGCGCTGCTCACCCTCACCTACGGTGGCTGGTGCGACCAGGCGGCGTCCTGGTGCGACCTGTTCGTCGAGGAGGCGGTCACCCGCCGCGCGCCGAGCCGGCTGGCCCGGCTGTCCGCGATCCGCGCCGAAGTATCGCTGCGCCTCGGCGACCTGCCCGCCGCCGTCCGGCACGCCAGGTTCGCCCTCGACACCATGCCGCCGGCCAGCTGGGGGGTGGCGATCGGCGCCGCGGTCGCGCCGATGATGCTGGCGGCCACCGCGATGGGCCGCTACGACCTGGTCCGTGAACAGCTCGACCAGCCGGTGCCGGAGGAGATGTTCCACACCCGCTACGGACTGCACTACCTGCAGGCCCGCGGCCGGTACAGCATGGCGATCGGGCAGCTCCAGCTGGCCCTGCGCGACTTCGAACTGTGCGGGGAACTGGCCGGCAAATGGCACCTCGACGTGCCCGGCCTGGTGCCGTGGCGGGTCGACATGGCCGAGGCGCTGCTGCTGGCCGGTCTGCCCGACCGGGCCCACGAGCTGATCGAGGACCAGCTGAACCGTTGCGCCAAGAACAACCCGAGGGTCCAGGGCATGGCAATGCGGCTGTACGCGGCGACCAGCCAGCCCCGGCACCGCCCGATGTTCCTGCGCCAGTCCGTCGACCTGCAGGCCGGCGACGAGTACGAGCAGGCCCGCGCTCTGGTCGACCTCACCGGGGCGTACGAGGCGGTCGGCGAGTCCCGGCGGGCCGGCATGATCGCCCGGCGGGCCCGGGCCCTGGCCGACAAGACCGAGGCCGAGCCGCTGCTCGCCACGCTCAGCCCCGAGCTGGGCGGCGACGAGGCCGAGACGGCGACGGCCCTGAACCTGGCCGCCGGGGCAGTCACCCTCAGCGACGCCGAACGTCGAGTCGCGATCCTGGCGGCCGACGGCTACACCAACCGGGAGATCGCCACCAAGCTGTACATCACGGTCAGCACGGTGGAGCAGCACCTGACCCGCGTCTACCGCAAGCTGGACGTGCACCGGCGCACCGACCTTCCGGCCCACCTCCTCCGCGACCACGCCACCGCCAACTGACCGGGCTGCGGCCGGCGGCGGCCCGACCCCCACGCCGCCGGCCGCAGCCCTCCACCCGAAGGCCTGCCGGCCACGCCGCCGGTCGCGGCCTAGGAGTTCCACCCGGAGGCCTGCCGGCCACGCCGCCGGCCGCGGCCTCGGCCTTCCACCCGGAGGCCTGCCGGCCACGCCGCCGGCCGCGGCCCCGGCCTTCCACCCGGAGGCCCGCCGGCCACCCCGCCGGCCTCGGACCCGCAGGCTGGCCTACGCCCTCCCGAACATCCTCAAAGCTCCCTCCCCCAAGTGAAGAAGGGTCCGGCCATGCGGCCGGGCCCTTCTTCACTTCAACGAGGAATCGAGATGCCGAAGGCGGTGCGTGCCGGCGTGGAACGAGGCAGGAAAGCCACGAAGTGGCGAAGAGGAAGGAGGCAGCGTGCGAGGACTGATGGCGGCACGGTGGGCAGCGCCAGTGGTGGAGGGTGATCCCGGTGGCCCGGTGGCCCGGTGGCCCGGTGGCCCGGTGGCGCGGTGGCGCGGTGGCGCGGTGGCAGCGGTGGCGCGGCCGATGGCTGAGGGCGCCTACTGGGGTCAGAGCAGGGCGGGAACCGGGGCGAGGACGGCGATGGCGGTGACCAGGATGCCGTTGCCGACCACCCAGCGGCCGCTGAAGCCGGTCAGTTCGCGCCCGTGCAGGCGCGCGCCGGTCACCGAGAGGCGGGCATTGAAGGTGCCCGCCGCCGGGTCGAAGGTGACGGTGGCGTCGTCGAAGTCGAGCCAGCGGGCGGTCAGTGGATACCACGCCTTGTACACCGACTCCTTGGCGCTGAACAGCAGCCGGTCCCAGTGCACGCCCGGCTGGTACCGGGTCAGGGCGGCCAGGTGGTCGCGTTCGGCCGCCTGGGAGACCGCCTCCAGGACGCCGGCCGGCATCGCCTCGTGCGGTTCGGCGTCGATGCCCACGGTGGTGACCTGCGGGGCCGGCGCGACCACGGCGGCGCGGTAGCCGGCGCAGTGGGTGATGCTGCCGACCAGGCCGGTGGGCCACTGGGGCTCGCCGCGCGGGCCGGGCAGGATCGCGGCCGGCCGGTGACCGAGCCGCAGCATCGCCTGCCGGGCGCACCAGCGACCGGTGGCGAACTCCGCCCGACGTTTCGCCACCGCCGTGCTGACCAGCAACTCCTCCTCGGGGAAGAGGCCGGCCTCCGGCGGGTCCTGGAACGTGTCGACCGCGGTGACGGCGCTGGGCAGGATGGACTCGATCATCGCGGCCTCCGCGGCGGTGAGAAGGCGGGCACCCTCTCGACAATGGACATGACCCGAGCGTACGGAGGCGCCCCGGACCGGGGAACCGGCGCGGCACCTTTTACCGGTCGGTAGGGGCACGGGCCGGATGCGATATAAGGCGGCAATAGACGTCCGTCGAAGACTGGGCGCCCAGTCACCTCGCGTGGAGGAGCCACCGTCTTGATTCGTCGTACAACCGCCCTCGTGGCCGCCGGCGCGCTGGTCGCCGCCGGTCTCTCGCTCGCCGTCCAGGCGCCGGCCACCGCGGCGGCCGCCTGGACGGCCGTCCCGGTGCCGGTCGGCACCGACCGCAAGATCGTCTCCGCGGAGATCCGGGCGTTCGGCCCGGACGCCGCGTTGATCTACGCCTTGACGCAGCCCACCATCTGCTTCGAGTGCACCTCCAAGTTCCAGACCTTCCAGTGGACCGGCTCCGTGTGGTCCGAACTGGCGACTCCGGCGATCAAGGCGAACGGCCGGCCGATCTACGCCGCCGCCTCGCTCGACGACCAGTGGACCTTCGCGCCGACCGGGACGGACTTCACCTTCGCCGCCTACCACTGGAACGGCTCGACCTGGACCGCGCACTCGACGCCGGGCATGAAGTTCCAGCCGGCCGCCGCGGAGGTCGAGGGCCCGGACGACGTGTGGATCGCCGGTGACGATCGGGCCGGTGGGGACATCAACGCCGCCGTCGCGCACTGGGACGGCGTCTCCTGGAAGATCACCCGGTTGCCGGCCGGGGTCAACCGGGGCGGCGCCGGCACCATCCACAAGATCAGCGACACCGAGATCTGGACGGCCGGCACCGGCTACCCGGCCAGCGACACGTTCCGGATGAGCGCCGCCCGGTTCAACGGCGTCTCCTGGTCGGTCGTGGCGATGCCGGACGGTGACGGCCGGGGCAATCAGGTGACCGGGACGTCGGACGACCTGTGGATCACCGGCAGCAGGTTCCCCAAGGGCGCGTCCTCGTGCGGCATCACGCTGCACGCGACCGGATCCGGTTTCACCCGCGCGCCGGACATCTGCGGGACCACCGTCGACGGCGGTGTCTGGAGCGCCGAGGTGGTGAAGTTCGGCGCCGACTGGTATGCCGGTCTGCGGCCGCGCTGGAGCAGCGACAGGATCCCCGGCGGGGCGCTGTACCGGTGGGGCGGGTCGGCCTGGCAGAGCATCGCGGGACCGTATCCGACCACCACCGACGTCGAGGATCTGGCGGCTATTCCGGGTGGCGGCTCCTGGCTGCTGGCCGAGGGCCGGGACGCGGCGGGCAAGCTGACCGGCCCGCACCTGTGGCGGTCGGCCGGCGCGCCGAGCTGATCGACGACCCCTCGGCGTCCGAGCAGCGGCGACGACGATCCGCCCGGCGTGCGGCGGGCGGGTCGTCGTCGCTTCGGGGCGGAGGGCCGATGACCATGCGCCCGGCGATCATGGGATCGCCGGGCGCCTCGCGTCATTCGCCGTGCAGGGCCAGATGGATCGCGCGTTCCAGGACCGCTGCCCGACCGGCCGGCCCGATGTCCGTGAGAAGTTCGTCGGCCTGCCGGATCGCCGAGCCCATCCGCAGGGGATGCGCCCGGCGCAGCAGACCGGCGATCCGGGTCGCCAGATCGTCGGTCATCGTCAGTCCCGGCCGAACGCGTACTCGAGCACCGCCATCGCGCTGCACAGCTTCATCCGCGCCTGTGACCAGGCGACCGAGCGTGGGCCGTCGAGGACCGCGCCGGAGACCTCCTCGCCACGGTGGGCGGGCAGGTCGTGCAGGAAGAGGGCATCCGGCGTACGCCCCAGAAATTGATCGTCGATGTGGAACGGCCGGAAGGTCTCCCGCCACGCCGCGTCGGGCTTGCTGGTGCCGGTGGTCTGCCAGCGGGTGGTGTAGACGAACTCGGCACCGGCCGGCACGTCGCGCGGATCGTGCGACTCGGTGACGTGGCCGCCGTTGCCGGCGGCCCGCGCGGTGGCCGCCTTCAGGGCGTCCTCGGGCAGCCCGTAGCCGTCCGGGGTGAGCAGGTGCAACTCGGTGCCGGCGAACGCGCTGAGGCCCTGCGCGAGGGCGGTCGCGGTGTTGTTGCCCTCGCCGACGTAGAGCACCCGGGCCCCGTCCAGCGATCCGCGGTGCAGCAGGATCGTGGCCAGGTCGCAGATGCCCTGGGTGGGGTGCTCCTCGGCGGCCATCGCGTTGATCACCGGCAGACCGCTCTCGGCGGAGAGCAGCCGCATGTCGGCGAGCGGGCCGGCGGTGCGGGTGACGATCCCGTCGAGCATCAGACCGAACATCCGGGCGGTGTCGGCCAGCGACTCGCCGGTGTTGGTCTGCAGGTCGCCCGGCCCGTAGCCGATCGCCCGGCCGCCGAGCCGTTCGACGCCGGCGGTGAAGGCGGTCCGGGTGCGGGTGGAGGTGCGGGTGAAGACGATGCCGATCAGCAGGCCCTGCAGCGGGTCGTGGTGCGCGGTGCGGTCGCGGTACAGCTCGACCGAGCGGCGCGCCAGGCCGGCCAGCCGGTCCGGGGTGAGGTCGGCGAGGGTGAGCAGGCCGCCCGGCTCGCGCCGCGGCGGCAGGCCGGTGAAGGCCTCCGATGTGGACATTTTTCCTCCGGTACGGGACGCCTCAGACGAGGTCGGGGACGGGAATGTCGAGCGGTTCCACCGGTGCGGGCGGGCGGTCCAGTTCGCGTTCGGCGACCCAGGCCGGGTTGTACAGCGAGCCGGCGTAGCGGTCGCCCAGATCGGGGCTGATCGCCACCACCACCGAGCCGGGGCGCAACAGGGCGGCCCGGTCCGCCACCCCGGTGAGCACCGCGCCGGTCGAGCCGCCGACCAGCACGTGGTGCCGGTCGCGCAGCCGCCGGCAGGTTTTCACCGTCTCGTGCTCGGAGACCATCACCAGATCGGTGACGTGCTGCAGGGAGGCGATCGCCGGGGTGCGGCTGGTGCCCAGCCCCGGGATGTGTCGCCGGCCGGGCGGGGTGCCGAAGGTGGTCGAGCCGATGATGTCGACCGCGAACACCCGGGTCTGTGGCCGGTGCCGGGCGAAGTACTGCGCGCAACCGGTCAGCGTGCCGGTCGTGCCGGCCCCCACGAACACCGCGTCGACCTCGGGGAACTGCTGGAGTATCTCGGCCGCGGTGGTGTGGTAGTGGGCCATCGTGTTGATCGGGTTGGCGTACTGGTTGGGCCAGACCAGCATCGGGTCGGCCCGGATGCGGTCCTGCAGGTAGGCGAGGCGCATCGACAGGTACCCGCCGTTCGGGTCGCGTTTGTCGATCACCACGACCCGGGCGCCGTACGCCCGCATCAGCTCGATGGTGGCCGGCGCGGTGTTCTTGTCGGTGACGCAGGTGAACTGGTAGCCGCGGGCGTTGCAGACGATGCTCAGCGCGATGCCGAGGTTGCCGGAGGACGATTCGATCACCCGGCTGCCGGGCCGGAGCAGCCCGCGCTGCTCCAGGTCGTCGATCATGGCGAGGGCCGGCTTGAACTTGATCGAGCCGGCCAGGTTCATCGCCTCGATCTTGAGGTAGAGGCGGCTGTCCGGGAGGAACCCGGAGAGTTCGAGGAAGACGTCGGGAAATCGGAGATCCAGCGCGGATTCGATGATCAACGGTAGCTCCACGGAAAAGGTCGGATGTGCGGGTCAGAGCAGGTCGAGGAGCTGCCCGGCGCCGGTTTCCCGCGCCACCTGCGCGACGGCGTGGATCAGGGCGACGTCCAGGACGGCCATGCCGAACGGGTTGCTGATGACGTATCCGGAACCGGGCCGCCGGGCCGGCCGGCGGCCGGTCAGCACCTCGCCGAGGCTGCCGTCGCCGCCGGTGAGCACGCCCTCCTGGAGGAGCCGGCCCATGATCCGGCGGGGGTTGTCCCGGATCAGTTCGAGGTCGTCGACGAAGACCGCCTCGGCGCCGCGGAACGCCTCCCCGGTCAGGTCGTCGAGGGACACGTGCGCCACGAACGAGCCGCCGGCCAGCCAGGACGCCGGGATGTACGGGTCGTTGCTGGTGGTCACGGTGATCAGCACCGGGGCGGCGCCGGCCGCGTGGCGGGCGCTGTCCGCGACGGTGACCGTCAGCTCCGGGCGGCGGGCGGCGAAATCGTCCCGGAACGCGGCGGCGCGTGCCGGGTCGAGGTCGAAGACGACGGCCCGGCGCACCGCGGGGAAGGCGTCGGCGATCGCCTCCAGGTGCACCCGGGCCAGCGTGCCGGTGCCGATCAGGCTGACCGTGTCGAACGATTCCGGCCCGAGCTCCCGCAGGCTGACCACGGTGTAGGTCGCGGTCCGGACCGCGCTGAGCAGCCCGGCCTCGGCAACCACCGCCGGGCGCGCGGTCTCCGGGTCGAAGGCGAAGCTCAGCCCCCCGGCCCGCTCCAGGCCGCGGCCCGGGTTGCCGACCGAGGCGTTGATCAATTTCATTCCGTACGCCATGGCCGCACCGTCCGGCACGGCTCCCAGCATGGCGATCGCCCGGCTGTACGCACCGGCACTGTTCGACCAGCTCAGATACCCTTCGGGGGGTAGCTCGGTGCGGCCCGACGTGTGATCCCGCAGGGTCTGCGCGACCACCTCGGCCGCATCCATCTTGGACAGACAGGCCGCGACGTCGGCGCGGTTGAGGAAACGGATGCTCTCGCTCGTCATGGTGTCTCACTTCTTCTCGGAGGAACTGGGGGGAATCGCGGAGGCGTGCATCCCGGTCCAGGCCAGCCGCCCGTCCGGGGAGACCACGAACAGGGCCGGGAAGTGCCGGATCCCGAACGCGTGACGCAGCGACCCGTCGGCGTCCACCACCACCCGGGCGGCCGGGACGGCCCCGGCGAGGAAGCCGGCGGACGCGTCCGGCCCGGAGACCACCGCGACCGCCCGATCCCAGCCGGCCGCGACCCGGCCGAACGCGGCGCGGTCCCGGCGGCACCGGTCGCAGGTGGGGGAGAAGAACGCGACCAGGGTGTCGGTGTCCGGGGCGAGCAGACCGAGCCCCGCGGCCAGGACCGCGCCGCGGGGCAGGGCCCGGGCCGGCACACCCCGCTCCTCGATGTCGACCAGCAGTTCGGCGTGGTACCGCAGGCGGCGGATCAGCGCCACGATCAGCGCGGTGTGGAACGCGACGACCAGGGCGAGCACGACGACGGCGGCGATCAGGGCACTCATCGGGCTCTCACCGCCGGGCCGGGAACACGGCCGTGACGTCGCCGATCCGGACCACCAGCGTGGTCAGCAGCGCCGCGGCGGCCGCGCAGACCAGCGGACCGGCCGGGCCGGTGCTCCGGCCGGCGGGGCCGCCGCCGAGGGTGCCGGCCAGGGCGATCGCGGCGATCGCCAGCAGCAGCCCGTTGCGGATCAGTGCGGCCCGGCGGCCGATCGCGGCGGTGCCGAAGCACCCGCAGGCGAAGGCGGTGTCCGGCATCGCGCCCAGCCGCCAGGTGAAGAGCGCCAGCAGCCCGATCGCGCCGGCCGCGGCCCACGGCGCGGTGCGCGCGACGACCGACCCGGCGGCGACCGCGGTCTCGGCGGCGACGGTCAGCACGGCGAGCACCCCGGCGCGCCGGCCGGACTGCCCGGTCAGCGTGGCGGTGGCCTGCCGGAAACGGGTGAACGCCGCCACCCGGTGCGTCTTGGCCAGCACCGACGCGGCGAAGACCATGGCCAGGGCACCCCGGCCGGTCCAGGAGAGGTAGAGCAGCGTGGTGGTCATCGCGACGGGCTCCGGACGGTGAGCATCGGGATGTGGAACCCGTCCGGGTACGGCTCGTCCACCGCCACCCCGTCGACCTCGACCCAGGCGTGCGCGCCGAACGGCGGGTGCCGGCGCACCCCGGCCACCCAGTCCGGCCAGGCGCCCCGCTGGCGGCAGAGCAGCGCGGTGGCGATCGACCGGGGCAGGCAGCCGACCGGGCCGGCGCAGAACGCGCTGTTCGCCACGGTGTCCCGGCGGGCCGCGGCGGCCTCCTGACGGGTGGCCGGTCGGGCGCCGCGGCTGATCCGGCGCAGCACCCGGCAGATCAGGTCCGGTGACCGGTGTGCCAGCACCCGGGCGAAGGCCACCACGGCGAGCACCGTCAGCCGCCGGCCCAGCCGGCTCGGCCGGTGCGCGAGCACCTGCTCGGTGGTCATCTCGCCACCACCAGACCGGCGCCGCGCAGCTCACCGAGGAACTCGGCCAGGTCGGCGGCGATCGTCGCCGGGTCGGCACCGAGGTCGGCGGCCAGCCGGTCGGTGGCCGGGGACGGGCCGGCCAGCAGGCAGTCGAGCATGGTGGCGGCGGTCGCGTTCAGCGTCCAGTACTCGCCGATCGCCGAGTCCAGCAGTACCCCGCCGTACTCGGTCGGGGTCCAGGCCACGTGGGCCGGCAGGGTCCAGTTCATCGGGCATCTCCGTTTCCCGGGACGCGCAGCCAGGCCTCGGCCGCGAGGGTCTGGTCGAGGTCGTAGAAGGTGCGGTCACCGGGCGCCGTCAGGGCGGCCCGCAGCGCCGCGGCGTCGATCAGGCCGCGGTCGGCGAGCTGGGACCGGTCGGCCAGGTCGAGCAGCGTGCCGCGGTGCTCGTCGGCGCCCCGGAGCGCGGCGATCGAGGTGTCCGCCTTGGTGGAGCGGTGGCGCACCGGCTCCGGCAGCACGTCCCGCATGGCCAGGGCGAGCAGCGGCTTGTACTGCCGGGGCGAGGCGACGCCGGCCAGGCGCACGCTCAGCGCCGCCTCGACCACGGCGTCGTCCAGATAGGGCAGGGCCACGGTGACCCCGGTCCGGCGGGAGGCCTGGGCCAGGTGCCGGGCGGCGGCCGCCCCGGCGTGCAGCCCGGCCAGCCGGCCGTGCAGCCCACGGTCGTCGAGCAGGGGAGTGGCCGAAGCGGCCTGCTCCCGCAGGATCCGCCGGACGGTGGCCCGCGCGTCCGGGCTGACCCAGGGCGCCAGCGCGGCCGGCGGACCCCAGCCGAGCATCGGTCCGGCGCCCGCGTCACCGTCACCGGTCAGCGAGGCCAGCCAGGTGCCGTACGGGCGACGGTCGAACGCCGCGCGCAGCGTCGCGGTGCGGCCCCAGCGGTACGCCGAGCGCAGCAGCCGCAGGTTGCGGATCGCCGCCCGGGGGTCGGTGCGCAGCAGGCTGAGCTGCAGGGCCGGATCGGCGGTGAGCAACTCGTCGCCGCCGAAGCCGGTGAGCCGTACCCGGGCACCGTGCCCGGCGGCGCGGCGCGAGGCGCCCAGGAAACCGGCCCGGTACATCACCGCGGCGGTCGGCTCGTCGAAGCCGTCGGCCGGCCGGTGCAGGTCGGTGTAGGGCAGCGGGCTGGCGTCCCCGGCGATCACCTCGTGGGTGACCTTGCCGAGCTCCCGGGCCGCGGTCTCGGCCCAGGGCAGGTCGTCGTCGAGCGGGTCGGGGCTGACGCAGGTCAGCCCGATCACGTGCCGGCCGTCCCGGACGGCGAGCGCGCAGAGCGAGGTGGAATCCATCCCGCTGAGGTCACTGGCCAGCACGTCACCGGGGGCGCCGCGGACCGCGACCGCCGCGGCGAGGGCGTCCCGCAGCCACGTGGCCGCCTCGCCCGGGTCGACGGTGGGTGCGGGCGGCTGCCAGCGGCGCCGGAGGCGCGGCGTGCCGTCCGGAGCGACCACGAGCCGCTCGTCCGGGCGTACCGCCGCAATGCGGTGAAAGACCGGATTCCAGAACAGTGGCCAGGGCGCGAACGGGCTCAGCAGCCGCACCGCGAGCGCCTCGTCGTCGACGCCGGCGCCGATCACGGCGGCCAGGACGTCGGCGCGGTCGCCGGCCAGCGGGCCGTGGTGGTACACGCGCCGGAAGCCGGACAGGCTGCCCTGCACGGCGAGGCCGTCCGGCCCGGCGGCGATCACGTGGAAGCTGCCGGGCTGCCCGCGCAGGCTCTCGCAGAGCTGTTCGGCGGTGCGCGCGCCGCGCGCGAGCCGCCGCAGGTCGTCGGCGGTGAGCCGGTGCTCACCCAGCGCGGCGAGGCGGTTCGGGCCGATCGCGGCCGTCACCGCCTCACCGGGCTGCCATCGACCGACCAGCCAGGGGCGACCGGACGCGTGGGCGACCATCCCCGGGACGCCGGTGGGCGTCCGCGGGCGGGGACCCGGAACGCCGGTGGGCGTCCGCAGGAGTGGCCCTGCCATCCGGTGGCCGGCATCGTTGTCCGGCACCGCTACGAACCATGACACTTGTGACGCCAGGTCTGGCAACAGCGCCATGAGTCGCCCCTCCGGTCGGTCAGTCATGCCGTCAGTTGCAGACGGCCTTCGGCTTCTGGGTCACGAACGATTCGCGGCAGCTGGTGAAGAGGCTGCCGGCGGTCTTGCGGGCGAACGAGCCGCCCTTGGTCAGCGTCGGGCGCTGGTAAGTGGTCGGTGCCATCGCGATGCTTACCTCTCGGTGGGTGACTCGGACCGGTCAAGCATCGGGTCCGGCTCTATATCCACTCGATACGAGCAGCTGCGTCGCGGCCAGCCGGCGATAGAGCCCGTCCCGGGCGAGCAGCTCGTCGTGGGTGCCGACGGCCCGGATCCGGCCCTGCTCCAGCAACACCACCCGGTCGGCGCGGGTCACCGTGGACAGCCGGTGCGCCGCCATCAGCACGGTGGTGGTCCGGGCCACCCGGGTGACCAGGTCGCGCAGCGCCTGCTCGTTCACCGCGTCCAGGTGCGAGGTGGGCTCGTCGAGCAGCAGCAGGCCGGGCCGGCGGAGCAGGGCGCGGGCGGTGGCCACGCGCTGACGTTCGCCGCCGGACAGCGTCGACCCGCGGTGCCCGAGCACCGTGTCCAGGCCGTGCGGCAGCCGGCGGACCAGCGCGGTCAGCGCGGTCTGGGCGAGCACCTCGGCGATCCGCTCGTCGGACGCGTCCGGGGCCCCCAGCAGCAGGTTGTCGCGCAGCGTGCCGGCCAGCACCGGCGCTTCCTGCTCGACGTAGCCGATCCGGGCCCGCAGGTCGCGCAGCGGCCAGTGCCGCACGTCCCGGCCGCCCGCCTCGACCCGGCCGGCGGTCGGTTCCCGGAACCGCTCGACCAGCGCGAGCAGCGTGCTCTTGCCGGCGCCGGACGGGCCGACGAGGGCGGTCAGCCCGGCCGGCGGGAGCCGCAGGGTCACGTCGCGCAGCACCTCCGGACCGTCCGGGCGGTGCCGCAGCGAGACCCCGTGGAAGGCCACCGACAGCGGCCCGATGGCCGGCGGGCCCGGCCCGGCCGGCGGATCCGGGGTCTCCGCGGGCAGCCGGAGCACCTCGTCGATCCGGCCGGCCGCGGCCAGCCCGCCCTGCAACCCGGCGATCCCGCCGGCCAGCTGGGCCACCGGCCCGGCCAGATAGAACAGGTAGAGCAGGAAGGCGACCAGCGACGACACGGTCAGCCGGCCGGCCGCCACCGAGGCGCCGCCGACGCCGAGCACCACCACGAAGGCCACCTGCACCGCCACCCCGCTGACCAGCCCGGCCGCGGCGGTCCAGCCGGCCGCCTGTCGCCCACGCCGCCAGGCCCGGGTCGCCGCCCGGTGCGCGGCCGCCGCCTGGGCCCGCTCGGCGCCGTTCGCCTGGATCGTGCGCAGCGCGCCGAGCGCCCGTTCCAGCAGCGCGCCCAGGTCGCCGACGGCCGCCTGGGTCCGCTCCCCGGCCTGGCGGATCCGCCCGGCCAGCACCGCGGTCACCGCGAGCACCAGCACCAGGACCGCGGCCACCACGCCGAGCAGCACCGGGTCGAGCCGGGCCATCAGCACCACCGCGCCGGTCACCTGGAAGATCCCGGTGGCCAGGTCGACCAGGTTGGTGGTGGCGGCGGCGCGCAGCTGGGTGGTGTCGCCGGTGACCCGGGCCAGCAGGTCGCCGGGCGCGGCCCGGTCCAGCACCCCGGCCCGCAGGCGCAGCAGCCGGTCGATCAGGCCGCGCCGGGCGCCCAGCACCACCCCCTCCGCGGTGGCCTCCAGCAGATACATCCCGACCGCGCCGAGCAGTGCGCCGGCCGCCAGCAGGGCGGCCAGCAGGGCCACCGCGCCACCGGCCGGCGCCCCGCCGGCGAGGGAGTCGAGCAGGCGTTTCACCGCCAGCGGCGCGGCCAGGCCGGCCAGGCCGCCGAGGAACATCAGGCCGGCGCCGGTCAGCAGGCCGCGGCGGTGCGGGCGCAGGTGACGCAGAAGCAGCCGCAGGCGCGGCGCGCGAGTTCTCACGCGGGCGAGGTTGCGGCCCGGCTCGATATTCCGGCTATCTCCCGGGCGGGAGGCGCCCGACCCCTGCGGCCGAGGGGCAAACCATTGAGCGACCCCTATCGGGCTGGTCCTCTATGGAATCGGCCGGGCGGGTGAACGAGGGTCCTCTTAGCGCGACGTCGTCGTCGCACTGGATCTGCTCGAAGCCGACGGGGGCGTTGCCTCGGTGTATGCCGAGCGCGGAGGTGGAACCGTGAATGACCTGGAATTCCGTGTCCTGGGACCGGTGGAGGTGTGGCGGCGTGACCGCCGCGTCATGCTGCCCGGCTCCAAGATCACTACCGTTCTCGCCGCACTCCTGCTGGCCCGGGGAAAGGTCGTCCCGCACGCCGAGCTGAGTGCTCTGCTGTGGGGCTGGGACCCGCCCGCGACGGTGGACGCGCAGATTTACACCTACGTCTCCCGGCTGCGCAAGCGGCTCGACTTCGCGGTGCGCATCGTCCGCGAGCACGCCGGCTACACGCTCGACATCGGCGACTCGTTCGTCGACCTGTTCGCCTTCGAGGAACTGGCCGCCCGTGGCGCCGAGCGACTCGCCCAGGGACACCGGGCGGCGGCCGCCGACGACCTGCGCGGCGCCCTCGCGCTGTGGCGCGGCCCGGCGCTGGCCAACGTCACCGAGCCGCTGGGCGAGCGGCACCTGCCCTGGCTGGACGAGGCGTACGCGCTGGCCTGTGAACGCCGCGCCGAGGCCGAGTTGGAGCTGGGCGGCAGCCTGGAACTGGTCCCGGAGCTCACCGAGCTGGTCGCCCGCTACCCGCTGCGCGAGCAGTTCCGGGCCCAGCTGGTGCTGGCCCTGCACCGGGCCGGGCGGCGCTCGGAGGCGCTGGTCGCCTACGACCGGGCCCGCCGGACGCTGGCCGACCAGCTCGGGGTCGGCCCCGGCGAGGCGCTCACCCTGGCCTACCAGGAGGTGCTGATCAGCGACACGGCCGAGCCGGAGCCGGCCCCGGTGCGGGCTGCCGAGCCGGTGCTGGTCACGCTGCCGCCGGACGAGCAGTACTTCGTCGGCCGGGCCGACGAGCTGGCCGGGCTGGAGCGGCTGCTCACCGCCGACCGGCCGGCCGCCAACGGGCCCCGGCAGGTGCTGCTCACCGGCGCGGTCGGCACCGGCAAGACCGCGCTGGCGGTGCGGGCCGCGCACCGGTGCGCCGGCGCCTTCGGCGGACGGATCGCGTACGCCTCGCTGACCGACCAGAACGGCGCGCCGCTGCCCGCCGCCGCGGTGCTCAAGCGGCTGCTCTACGGACTCGGCGAGCCGGTCGAGCCCGGCTGCGGCGCCGACGAGCTGGGTCTGCTCTTCCGGGCCGCCACCGCCCGCCGCCCGGTGCTGGTCATCCTGGACGACGTGCCGGCCGGCGCCGACCTGGCCGCGCTCACCCCGAACCACCCGGCCGCCACCCTGCTGCTGATCAGCCGGGCCACCCTGACGGTCGCCGGCCGGCGCGACACCGTGCTGCTGGAGCCGATGCGCCCGGCCGAGGGCATCGTGCTGCTGGCGGCGGTCGCCGGGGAGGAGCGGATCCTCGCCGATCTGGACGCGGCCCGGGCCGTGGTCGGATTCTGTGACGCGCTGCCGGCCGCGCTGCGGATCTGTGGCGCCCGGCTGGCCGCCCGTCCACTCTGGTCGGTGCGTCGCCTCGCGCACCGGCTGACCGACCCGGCCCGCCGTCTCGACGAGCTGGCCCTGGGCGACGAGTCGCTGCGCGGCCGGCTGCTCTCCGCCTTCCGGTCGCTGCCCGACGCCGCACGGCGCGGCCTGCCGATGCTCCGCGACGTCGGGCCGGACGCGTTCACGGTGACCTCGCTGCACCTGCCCGGCGGCATCTCCGAGGCGGAGAAGGAGCAGGTCGTCGACATGTTGGTGCAGGCCCGCCTGGTCGAGGAGGTGGTGGCCGACGACCTCGGCGGCAGCCAGTTCCGGATGCCCGGGCTGATGCGTCTGCTGACCCTCGACGTGACCCGCGCGGCGAGCTGAAAGCCCTGCACAACACGTATAGGGCGGCTATAGCCGAGCTCGGCATGCTGCGCCGAGCAGACCCCGTCAGGAAAGGAAGGCCACCGATGGCCGGCCACAGCTGGAAGCCGTTGGACATCACGGCAGAAGACATCGGTACCGCGGCGACCCCGGAGGCCCTCGCCGGCCACCTCGACTCGCTCGGCACCGCCCTCGACGACCTCCTGGTGCAGGAGAAGGCCCTGGTCTTCCGGGGCTTCGGGGTGACCCCCGCGGAGCTCGACGGCGTGTTCGACCGGCTGCTGCCGCGCCGGCTCGCGTACGTCAACGGCAACTCGCCGCGCACCAAGGTCGGCTCGAACCTGTACACCTCGACCGAGTATCCGGCCGAGTTCACCATCTCCATGCACAACGAGATGTCGTACGCGACCAGCTGGCCCAGTCGGCTCGCGTTCTACTGCCAGATCGCCGCGGCGACCGGCGGTGCCACCCCGCTGGTGGACGCGCAGCTCTGGCTGGAGTCGCTCGACCCCGGGGTGCGCGAGGCGTTCGCCGGGGGCGTGCGGTACACCCAGAACCTGCACGGCGGCCGCGGGCTCGGCAAGAGCTGGCAGCAGACCTTCGAGACCGAGGACCGCGCGGCCGTCGACGAGTACCTGACCGCTGCCGGCGCCGAGTGGACCTGGCGCAACGACGGGAGCCTGCACGTCGAGCAGCCACGCCCGGCCACCACCCGGCACCCGGTGACCGGCGCCGAGGTCTGGTTCAACCAGTCCGACCAGTGGCACCCGGCCGCGCTGGGCGACGAGACCGCCAAGGCGCTCGCCCAGATCCTGCCGCCCGAGGAACTGCCGCAGTACGTGACGTTCGCGGACGGCTCCACCATCCCCGACGAGTACGTCATCCAGGTCCGCGACCGTGGCCTGGAGAACGCCGTCGACGTCGACTGGCGGGTCGGCGACGTCATGGTCTTCGACAACCTGCTGGTCGCGCACGGGCGGCGCTCGTTCACCGGCCAGCGCCGGGTCCTCGTCGCGATGACCGACTGACCTCCGTCCACCCATCACCGCACCACCACTCAAGGAGAAGAGATGTCCGAGCAGAACACGCACCTGGTCGTCCTGAACGACGAGGAGCAGTACTCGATCTGGTGGGCCGACCGCGACCTGCCGGCCGGCTGGACCGCCGAGGGCTTCGCCGGCAGCCAGGAGCAGTGCCTGGAGCACATCGACGCGGTCTGGACCGACATGCGCCCGGCCAGCCTGCGCCGGCGCATGGCCGAGGCCAGCGCCGCCTGACACCCCCCGATCCGGTTCCCTGCTGAGGAGACGCACTGCCATGCACCAGAACTCGCCGACCAGCACCCAGGCCACTACGGCGCTCACGCCTGAGCTCATCGGCTCCCAGGCAGTGCTCACGCCGGACGCCGTAGCCGTCGTCGACGGCGTCCGGCGGCTGACCTACCGGGAGCTGGACACCCGTTCCGCACAATTCGCCCATCACCTGCGGGAGCGGGGCGCCGGCCCGGGCACCCACGTCGGGGTGCTGCTCGGCCGTGGCCTCGACCTGATCGCCGGACTGCTCGGCATCTGGCGGGCCGGCGCCGCCTACCTCCCGCTCGACCCGACGCACCCGCAGGGCCGGCTGACCGGCATCCTGACCGCCTCCGGCTGCGGGCTCGTGCTCTGCGACCCGGCGGACGCCGTCCGGGTGACCACGGCCGGCGCCGAGCCGGTGCACCTGAGCGCGGCGGCCGGGCACCCGGCCACCGCGCCCGCGGTCGACCGTGGCGCCGACGACATCGCGTACGTCGAGCACACCTCCGGCTCGACCGGCGTCCCGAAGGGCGTCGTGGTCACCCACGGCGGCCTGGCCAACCTGCTCGGCTGGGCGACCGGGGACGTCGGGATCGGGGCGGGCGACCGGGTGCTGCAGCGCACCTCACTGGTCTACGACGCGCACGCCTTCGAGATCTTCGCCCCGCTGACCCGCGGCGGCACCCTGGTGCTCGCCCCGGCCGGCGACACTGCCCCGGCCACCCTGCTGCGGGTGATCGCCGAGCACGCGGTCACCGTGCTGCAGGTCGTCCCGTCGATCCTGCACACGCTGGTCGAGGAGGACGGCTGGGCCGGCTGTGGCACGCTGCGCACCGTCGTCTCGGGCGGCGAGCAACTGCACGCCGAGCCGGTCGAGCGGCTGCGCCGGCTGGTCCCCGGCGTGGTGGTGTGGAACGTCTACGGACCCACCGAGACCACGATCAACTCGATCGCCACCCGGGTCGATCCCGCCCAGACGACCGGCCCGGTGCCGATCGGCCGGCCGCTGCCGCGCACCCGGGTCCAGGTGGTCGACGAGCACGGCCGGGTGGTCGGCGTCGGCGTCCCCGGTGAGCTGCTGATCGGCGGCGCCGGCCTGGCCCGCGGCTACCTCGGCCGGCCGGGGCTGACCGCGGAGCGGTTCCTGCCCGACCCGCTGGCCAAGGACGGCGGCCGGGTCTACCGCACCGGCGACGGCGTCCGCTGGCGTGCCGACGGGCAGCTGGAGTACCTGGGGCGGCTCGACGACCAGGTGAAGGTCAACGGGGTGCGGCTGGAGCCGGCCGAGATCGAGGCGGCCCTGGCCACCCACCCGGAGGTGGTGGCCGCCGCGGTCACCACGTACCGCCTGGCGGACGGCGCGGCCCGGCTGGTCGCCTACGTCGTGCCGCGCGGTGCGGCCGGCCGCGAACTGGACGCCGCGCTGCGTACCCACCTGCTCGACCTGCTGCCCCCGTCGCACGTGCCCGGCCGCTTCGTCCACCTGGCCGCGCTGCCGCAGGTGGCCAGCGGCAAGGTGGACCGTCGCGCGCTGCCCCACCCGGACGCGGCCGGGGCCGACGACCGACGCACCGGCGCGGTCCCGGCCACCCCGTCCGAGCTGCTGGTCAAGAACGCCTGGCAGCATCTCCTCGGGTCCACAGTAGAGGGCCGGGAGCTGACCCTGGAGGACGACTTCTTCCGGCTCGGCGGCACCTCGCTGCAGCTCACCAAACTGCTGTCCGACCTGCGCGGACAGACCGGCGCCGACCTCAGCCTGCGCTCGCTGCTCTACGCACCCACCCTGCTCGCCCAGGCCCGTCTGCTCGACGACGCCCGGGTCGGCGCCGCGCTGCCCCGGGTCCCGCGGGGCGGCGGGGTGCCGCTCTCCAGCGGCCAGCAGCGCCTGTGGTTCATGGACCGGCTCAACCCGGCCAGCCCGGAGTGGATGGCCGGCCTGCTGTTCCGGCTCCCGGCCGGCGCCGACCGGACCCTCGCCGAGCAGGCCCTGAACGTCCTGGTGGCCCGGCACGAGTCGCTGCGCACCCGGTATGCCGAGGTGGCCGGCGAGCCGCGTCAGTTCATCCGCCCCGAGGTGCTCATCGAGGTGGCCGAGCAGCAGGTCAGCCCGGCCGGCCTGGCCGACGCGCTGGCCGACCTGCTGGGCCGCGGGATCGCGCTGGGCGGCGACGAGCCGCTGCTGCGCGCGGTGGTGCTGGACGTCGCCGACGGCCGCCGCCTGCTCGCCGTCGCGATGCACCACATCACCACCGACGGCTGGTCGGCCGCCGTGTTGGAGCGCGAGTTCGCCCAGGTGATCGGCGCGCTGGTGGCCGGGCGCAGCCCGGCGCTGCCGGCGCTGCCGGTGCAGTACGCGGACTTCGCCGCCTGGCAGCGCGACCGGCTCACCGACGAGGTGGTGGAGGCCGAGCTCAGCTACTGGTCGACCGTGCTGGACGGGCTGCAGCCGCTGACCCTGGCCACCGACCGGCCCCGCCCGCGGGTCCGCGACGGCAGGGGCTCGATCGTCCCGATCACCGTCGCGCCGGCGCTGGTCCGCTCGCTGGACGCGCTCGCCGCCGAGGCCGGCACCACCCGGTTCACCACCATCCTGGCGCTCTACGCCACCGTGCTGGCCCGGTTCAGCGGCCAGTGGGACATCCCGATCGGCACCGTGGTGGCCGGGCGCGGCCGAGCCGAGCTGGACGGCGTGGTCGGCTTCTTCCTGAACAACCTGGTGCTGCGCTGCCGGCTCGACCCGGCGGCCGGCGTGGCCGAGTCGGTGGCCCGGCTCGGCACGGTCACCCGGGACGCCTTCGCCCACCAGGAGCTGCCCTTCGACGTGCTGGTCGACCGGCTGGTCCCCGAGCCGGACCTGTCCCGCACCCCGCTCTACCAGGCCGCCTTCGACCTGCACGGGGCGGACTTCAACGAGACCGTCGACGACGACCTGGGCGCGATCCGGGAGATGTGGCGGGTCACCCACACCGACCTGACCCTGCTGCTGCGCCCGACCGCGGACGGCGGGCTGGTCGGTGGCCTGGAGTACGCCACCAGCCTGTTCGACGAGGAGACCGCGGACCGGATCGCGGCCACCCTGGAGCACGCGCTGACCGAGGCGGCCGCCGCCCCGGGCACCCCGCTGGGGCTGCTGGACACGCTGACCGACCAGGACGCGTACGACCTGCGGCTGTGGAGCCGCGGCGAGCCGGCGATCGACGGCGGACTCGTGCCGGCCGGCGTGGTCGAGCAGGCCGGCCGGACGCCGGACGCCGTCGCGGTGCGTGGCGACGGCTTCGCGCTGACCTTCGCCGAGCTGCTGGACCGCGCCGGCGCGGTGGCCGGTTCGCTGCGCTCCGCCGGGGTGGGCCGGGGCGACCTGGTCGGCGTGCTGGTCGAGCGTGGCCCGTGGCTGCACGCCGCGCTGCTCGGCGTCTGGCTGGCCGGCGCCGCGTACGTCCCGGTGGATCCGGACTTCCCGGTGACCAGGGCCCAGTCGATGCTGGCCGGCGCCGCCGCGCTGGTCACCGACGCGTCCCGGGCCGGGGTCTTCGACGGGCCGGTCACCGTGCTCGAGGAGCTGGTGCCGGCCGCCGTCGCGCCGGCCGCCATCGACCCCGACGAACTGGCGTACGTCATCTACACCTCCGGTTCCACCGGCCGCCCCAAGGGCGTCGCGGTCACCCACCGCGGCCTGGCCAACCACGTCAACTGGGCGGTCCGTGACCTGGCCCGGGCCGGTGACGGCGGCGGCGCGGTGTTCTCCTCGGTCGCCTTCGACCTGGTCGTCCCGAACGTCTGGGCGCCGCTGCTGGCCGGCCGGCCGGTCCACCTGTTGCCGCAGGACCTGGACCTGGCCGAGCTGGGCTCGCGGCTGACCGCGGCCGGGCCGTTCAGCTTCCTCAAGCTGACCCCGGGCCATCTGGAGGTGTTGTCCCACCAGCTGTCCCCGGGCGAGGTGCGGGATCTGGCCGGCCGCATCGTGGTGGCCGGCGAGGCACTGCAGGGCACCCTGGCCGCCCGCTACTCGCCGTCCGGCCGGCTGATCAACGAGTACGGCCCGACCGAGGCCAGCGTGGGCACCTGCATCCACCCGGTGCCGGCCGATCCGGGCACCGGCGTGGTGCCGATCGGCTCGCCGCTGCCCGGCATGGTGATGCGGGTGCTCGACGACCGGCTCCTCCAGGTGCCGGTCGGCGGGCTCGGCGAGCTCTGTGTCGGCGGCACCGGCGTGGCCCGCGGCTACGTGGACCGCCCGGCGCTGACCGCGGCCCGGTTCGTGCCGGACCCGTACGGCCCGGCCGGCTCGCGGCTCTACCGCTCCGGCGACGTGGTCCGCTGGCGCGGCGACGGTGCGGTGGAGTTCCTCGGCCGCTTCGACGACCAGGTCAAGATCCGGGGTTACCGGGTGGAGATCGGCGAGATCGAGGCGGTGCTGCGCGAGCACGCCGGGGTGGCCGACGCCCGGATCCTGGTCGACGACCAGGGCGGGGTGAAACGGCTGGTGGCCTGCTGGGTGCCGGTCGGGCCGGAGCCGGTCGGCGACGACGAGCTGCGCGAGCACTGCGCCGGTCTGCTGCCCGACTTCATGCTCCCGGCCGCGTTCCTGTCGATCGCGGCGATCCCGCTGAACGCCAACGGCAAGGTCGACCGGGCCGCGCTGCCCGACCCGGCCCCGCGGCCGGAGAGCCGGGACGCCGAGCCGCTCTCCCCGGTCGCCGAGTTCGTCCAGCAGCTCTGGCGTGAACGGTGCGGGATCGTGGCCGGTCCCCGGGAGAACTTCTTCCACGCCGGCGGCAACTCGATCATCGCGATCCGGTTGATCGCCGCCATCCAGGACGAGTTCGGCGTCACGCTGCCCGTCCGCGCCGTCTTCGAGGGCCCGACCGTGGTCGAGATGGCCCAGCTGATCGAGAACCTGATCCGTGACGAGATCGAGCAGATGTCCGATTCCGAGGTCGTCGCGGACCTCACCCTGAGCGAGGAGCCGCAGGCATGAGCGAGCAGTCCACCCTGAGCACCTCCGAACTGCGGGCGGAGCTGCTGCGCAAGCGGCTCGCCGGGCAGTCGGGCGGCGTCCGCCGGGACGGGATCCCGCGCGCCGATCGCAGTGCGACGCTGCCGCTGAGCCACGGCCAGCAGCAGATGTGGTTCCTCAGCCGGCTCGACCCGAACAGCACCGAGTACCTGGTGCCGCTGATGATGCGGCTCCTCGGCCCGCTCGACGTGGACGTGCTGCGCCAGGCCTGGCAGCACGTCTGCGCCCGGCACGAGGTGCTGCGCACCCGGATCGAGCTGCGCGGCGTCGAGCCGGTCCAGGTGATCGACGACCCACGGCCGGTCGGGCTGCCCGAGATCGACCTGCGTGACGTGCCGGACGGGCTGCGCGACGACGAGGCGATGGCGTTGATCCGCCGGGACCTGCAGGCGCCGTTCGACCTGGCCGCCGAATGGCCGGTCCGCGGAGCGCTGCTGCGCCTCGGCGAGGACCACCACGTGCTGGCCGTGGTCTTCCACCACGTGGCCTGTGACGCCTGGTCGACCCGGATGTTCGGGGCCGAGCTGAGCGCCGCGTACAACGGCCTGCTCCGCGGGGACGGGCTGTTCCTGCCGGACGTCCCGGTGCAGTACGCCGACTACGCCCAGTGGCAGAGCGGTCAGATCGCCGGCGACCGCGGCGAGCGGGACCTGGCCTACTGGCGGAGCCGGCTGTCCGGCCTGGAGCCGATCACGCTGCCGACCGACCGGCCGCGTCCGCCGGTGCGCACCCACGACGGCGCCGACGTGGTCTTCGACGTACCGGCCGCGCTCGGCGACCGGGTCCGGGAGCGGGCCCGTGAGTTCGACACCACGCCGTTCACCGTGCTGCTCAGCGCGTACCAGGTGATGCTGGCCAAGTTCAGCGGCAGCGACGACGTCGCGGTCGGCACCGTGGTGTCCGGCCGGGCGCACGCCGACCTGCAGCGGGTCTTCGGCTACTGCATCAACACCCTGGTGATGCGGGCCGAGTGCGACGGCGAGAGCTCCTTCGCCGACCTGCTGCGCCGCGGCCGGGCCACCGTGCTGGACGCCTTCGACCACCACGCGGTGCCGTTCGCCCGCCTGGTCGACGAGCTGCAGCCGGACCGCGACCAGTCCCGCACGCCGATCTTCCAGACCGCGTTCACCCTGCACGAGTACCGCCTGGACGTGCTGCAGTTCGCCGGCCTGACCGCCGAGCCGTTCGGCGCCGAGGACGGCATCGCCAAGTACGACCTGACCCTGCAGATGCAGGAGCGGCCGGACGGCACCATCCACGGCCGCCTGCAGTACGCCACCGCGCTGTTCGACCCGGCCACCGCCGCCCGGCTGGCCACCGCGTTCCAGCGGGTGCTGAGCGCGGCGGTGACCGACCCGTCGGTCCCGGTCGCGCACATCGAGGTGATGTCCCCGGCCGAGCGGGCCACGGTCGTGGTCCCGCCGGTGGCCAGCCCCGAGGTCGACGTGCTGGCGCACGAGTTGTTCGAGACGTTCGCGGAACGCACCCCCGACGCGGTTGCCGTCGTGGCGGGGGACTCCCGATTGTCGTACGCCGAGGTCAACGCCCGGGCGAACCGCCTGGCATGGCTGCTGCGCGACGCCGGGGTGGGCGCCGAGGACCTGGTCGGCGTCCACCTGGAGCGGGGCGCCGACCTGGTCCCGGTTCTGCTCGGGGTGCTCAAGTCGGGGGCCGGCTATCTGCCGCTCGACCCGGCGAACCCGATGGAGCGCCTCGGTTACGTGGTCAACGACGCGGGCGCGCACATCGTGGTCACGTCGGCCGAGTTGGCGCCCGGCCTGGCCGAGGTGTTCCACGGGCGGCTGATCATTCTGGACGAGCTGGCCGAGGACGGCCGGGTGGACAACCCGCCCGTGGTCGCCACCCCGGCGAACCTGATCTACACCATCTACACCTCCGGATCGACCGGACGACCCAAGGGCTGCATGCTCACGCATGCCAACGTCGTCCGGCTGATGCGGGTCTGCGAGTCCGAACTGGACATCACCGCCGATGACGTGTGGTCGATGGTGCACTCGTACGCGTTCGACTTCTCGGTGTTCGAGCTGTGGGGCGCGCTGATGTTCGGCGGCACGGTCGTCCTCGTCGAGAAAGAGGTCGCCCGCTCGCCGGAGGACCTGCTGCGGCTGCTGGTCGACGAGCAGGTCACGGTCCTGTCGCAGACGCCGACCGCGTTCCGGGGCCTGACCCAGGCGCCGCGGCCGGCGGATCTGGCGCTGCGCTCGGTCGTCTTCGGTGGCGAGAAGCTGGAGGTCGGCGAGATCACCTCGTGGGCCGGCCAGGTGGCGCTGGTCAACATGTACGGGATCACCGAGACCACGGTCCACGTCACGGTGCACGAGCTCACCGCGGCCGACCTGGCCACGCCGGCGATCAGTCCGGCCGGGGTGGCTCTGCCCGACCTCGCGGTCTACCTGCTGGACCGCTCGGGTCAGCCGGTCCCGGCCGGCGTGCCCGGCGAGATCCACGTGGCCGGCCCGGGCGTGGCCCGCGGCTACCTGGGCCGGGCGGCGCTGACCGCGCAACGGTTCGTCCCGGACCCGTTCGGCGCTCCCGGCACCCGGATGTACCGCAGTGGTGACCTGGCCCGCTGGAACTCCCAGGGTCGCCTGGAGTTCCTCGGCCGGGCCGACGACCAGGTCAAGATCCGTGGTTTCCGGATCGAGCTGGGTGAGATCAGCGCCGCCCTTTCCGCCTGCGCCGGCGTCCACGACGCGGTCGCGGTGCTGCGCGCGGAACGGATCGTCGGCTACCTGGTGACCGAGGACGCCGTGGACCGCGCCGCGATCCGCGCCGAGCTGGGCCGCACCCTGCCCGACTACATGATCCCGGCCGCCCTGGTCGAGATCGACGCGATCCCGCTGACCGCCAACGGCAAGCTGGACAAGCGCGCGCTGCCCGCCCCGGACGGCGCCCAGCTCCGGTCCGCCGGCGAGTACGTCGCGCCGCGCACCGCCACCGAGCAGGACGTCGCCGGTGTCTGGAAGGCGGTGCTGGGCGTCGACACGGTCGGCGTCACCGACAGCTTCTTCGAGCTGGGCGGCGACTCGATGCGCGCGGTCGCCCTGGTCGGCGCGCTGCGCGAGGCCGGCTACCAGGTCAGCGTCCGGGACGTGTTCGAGCACCGCACGGTGGCCCGGCTGATCGAGTTCGCCGGTGAGGCCGGCGCCGACGCGGTGGACCGGCCGGTGCGGCCGTTCGAGCTGATCGACGAGGCCGACCGGGCGCTGCTGCCGGAGGGCGTCGTGGACGCCTACCCGCTGGGCCAGAACCAGCTCGGCATGGTCATCGAGATGCTGGCCGACGACGGGCAGAACAACTACCACAACGTCTCGGCGTACTGGATCCACGACGAGCGGCCGTTCTCGCCGGAGGCGTTCACCGAGGCCGGCCGGATCGTGGTGGCCCGGCACGAGGCGCTGCGCACCTCGATCGAGCTGACCGCGTACTCCCGGCCGATGCAGCTGGTGCACGCGCACGCGGAGATGACCACGGACGTCTGGGCGACCACCGGGACGACCGCCGAGCAGGTCCGCGAGGAGGTGGCGGCGTTCGGCGCGCGGGAGCGCACGCACCCGTTCGACCTGAGCGTGCCCGGCCTCATGCGCTTCCACGCCCACCCCACCGACCTGGGCGGCTGGTGGATCTCGCTGGTCGAGTGCCATCCGATCCTGGAGGGCTGGAGCTACCACTCGCTGCTGATGGAGTTCGTCACCACCTACCTGACGCTCAGCGCCGGGGAGGTCCCGGAGACGCCCGAGGCGCCGCGGGTTCGGTTCGCCGACGCGATCGCCGGTGAGCTGGCCGCCCTGGAGTCGGCCGGCGACCGGGAGTACTGGCGTGGTGTGGTGCGCGCGCACGCCCCACTGACCCTGCCGGTCAGCTGGGGTGACCCGGAGGCGGTGGCCGGATCGCCGTACAAGACCGGCTTCTCCTGGCGGGACCTGGAGTCCGGGCTGCGCGCGCTGGCCGCCGCGACCGACACCTCGCTGAAGGCGATCATGCTGGCCACCCATCTCAAGGTGATGAGCCAGCTGACCGAGGAGGAGTCGTTCCACAGTGGCCTGGTCTGCGACGTCCGGCCCGAGGTGACCGGCGCCGACCGGGTGTACGGCATGTTCCTCAACACCCTGCCGTTCCCGCACACCCGGGGCGCCCGCACCTGGGGCGACCTGGTCCGCGGGGTGTTCGCCGCCGAGGTGGACCTGTGGGGTCACCGCCGGTTCCCGCTGCCCGCGGTGCTGCGCGAGTGGCCGGGCAGCGGCCGGCTGATGGACGTGTACTTCAACTACCAGGACTTCCGCCAGGTGGACACCGAGGTGGTCGACGCGGCGTCGGGCATGGACGACAGCCCGACCGAGTTCCCGCTGACCGTCGCCTCCCGCGGCGGATACGTGATCCTGACCGCGAACCGCCGCCACCTGACCCCGGCGGCCGCCGACAACCTGGCCGCGATGTACCGCGCGGTGCTGCAGAGCATGGCCGCCGAGGGGGAGCGCGGCGACGCGCTCAAGGCGTACCTGTCGCCGACCGAGCGGGCCGCGGTCACCGCGCCGCCGGCCCCGCGGGACTCGGCCGATCTGCTGGCGCACGAGCTGTTCGAGGCGCGGGTCGCGGCCAACCCGGGGGCGATCGCGGTCGTCGCGGGGGACGTCGAGCTGTCGTACGCCGCGGTCAACGCCCGGGCCAACCGGCTGGCCTGGCGGCTGCGCGACGCCGGGGTGGGTCCGGAGGACCTGGTCGGCATCCACCTGGAGCGCGGCCCGGACCTGCTGCCGACGATCCTCGGCGTGCTCAAGTCGGGCGCCGGTTACCTGCCGCTGGACCCGGCGAACCCGCTGGAGCGGCTCGGTTACGTGCTGGCGGACGCCGGCGCGCGGCTCGTGGTCACCTCCGAGGCGCTCGCGTCCGGGCTGGCCGACGTCTACCCGGGGGACGTGATCCTGGCCGGCGAAATCGACGGGACCAGGGTCGACAACCCGCCGCGGGCGTCCACACCGGACAACGTGATCTACACGATCTACACGTCCGGGTCGACCGGCCGGCCCAAGGGTGTGGTGCTGACCCACCGCAACGTGACCCGGCTGCTGGACACCGCGCAGGACCACTACCGGTTCACCGACGCGGACGTCTGGTCGATGGCCCACTCGTACGCCTTCGACGTGTCGGTCTTCGAGATGTGGGGCGCGCTGGCCTTCGGCGGCCGCCTGGTCGTGGTGCCGCGCAGCGTGGCCCGCTCACCCGAGGACTTCCTGCAGCTCCTACTCGACCAGCGGGTCACCGTGCTGTCGCAGACCCCGACCGCGTTCCGTTCGGTGGTCACCGCGGCCGCCGAGGGCGACCCGCGGATCGACCGGCTGGCCCTGCGCGCGGTGGTCTTCGCCGGCGAGAAGCTGGAGGTCGCCGAGCTCAAGCCGTGGGTCGACCGGGTCGGCCTGCAGCGGGTGGCGCTGGTCAACATGTACGGGATCACCGAGACCACCGTGCACACCACCTACCACCGGCTGGACGCGCAGGACATCGCCGACCCCGGGATGAACCGGGTCGGCGACCCGCTCGCCGACCTCGCCGTCTACCTGCTGGACGCGGCCGGGCACCCGGCCCCGTCCGGGGTGACCGGCGAGATCCACGTGGCCGGGCCCGGCGTGGCCCGCGGCTACCTGGGCCGCCCGGCGCTGACGGCGCAACGGTTCGTGCCGGACCCGTTCGGCCCGGCCGGCAGCCGGATGTACCGCAGCGGCGACCTGGCCCGCCGCCGCCCGGACGGCACCCTGGAATTCCTCGGCCGCGCCGACGACCAGGTGAAGATCCGCGGTTTCCGGATCGAGCTGGGCGAGATCAGCGCGGTGCTGGCCGGCTGCGACGGGGTCCGCGAGGCGGTCACCGTGGTGGCCGCCGACGGCCGGCTGGCCGGCTACCTGGTGCCGGCCGAGGGCGCGACGCTGGACACCCGGGCGATCCGCGAGGCCATCTCCCGGACGCTGCCCGAGTACATGGTGCCGTCGGCGTTCGTCGAGATCGACGCGATCCCGCTGACCACCAACGGCAAGCTGGACCGTCGGGCGCTGCCCGCCCCCGGCGAGCAGACGTACGACCAGGACCGCTACGTCGCCCCGCGCACCCCGGACGAGGAGCGGATGGCGGCCGTCTGGGCGCACGCGCTCAAGCTGGAGCGGGTCGGCGTCGAGGACGACTTCTTCGAGCTGGGCGGCGACTCGATCCGGGCGGTCAGCCTGGTCGGCGCGCTGCGCTCGGCCGGGTTCGCGGTCGGCGTGCTGGACGTCTTCGAGCACACCACGGTCGCGGCGCTGTGCGCGTCGGCGACCGGCGCCCCGGTGCCGGTGACCCCGGTCCGCTCGGTGGCGCCGTTCGCACTGATCGACGCGGTGGACCGGGCGCGGCTCCCGGAGGGGCTGGACGACGCGTACCCGCTGCTGCAGTCGCAGACCGGCATGCTGGTCGAGACGCTCGCCTCCGGCGCGCAGGCCAACTACCACGACTTCACGTCGTTCCTGGTCCGCGACGACGCGCCGTTCGACGCCGGCCTGTTCCGGCAGGCGGTCGAGCTGGTCGGGCGCCGCCACGACATCCTGCGCACCTCGGTCGACCTGACCGGATACCGGGTGCCGATGCAGCTGGTGCATCACGAGGTCACCATCCCGGTGGCGGTGCACGACCTGCGCGACGTGGCGCCGGCCGACCTGCACGAGCGGCTGGTGGCGTTCGCCGCATCCGAGCGGGCCAACCCGTTCGACCTGGCCTCGCCGCTGCCGCTGCTGCGGATCACCGTGCACCTGCAGACCGACCGGGCGTGGCGGCTGTCGTTCACCAAGAGCCACGCGCTGTTGGAGGGCTGGAGTTACCACCAGCTGCTCAAGGAGCTGGTGGAGGTGGTGCGGGCGCTGCGCGACGGCGCCGAGATCCGGTACGACGCGCCGCCGGTCCGGTTCGCCGACACGGTCGCCGCCGAGGTGGCCTCGCTCGCCTCCGACGCCGACCGGGACTTCTGGCACGGCCTGGTCGGCGAGTACGAGCCGCTGGCCCTGCCCGAGGACTGGCACGGCGACCTGGGCGCGCCGGCCGAGCGGATCGACGCCGGGTTCTCCTTCGCGGACCTGGAGCCGGGCCTGCGCGACCTGGCCGCCGCCACCGGGGTGCCGTTCAAGGCGGTGCTGCTCGGCGCCCACCTGAAGGTGCTCAGCCAGCTGACCGGCGCGGAGAGGTTCTTCACCGGCCTGGTCGGGCACGTGCGGCCCGAGGTGACCGGCGCGGAGCGGCTGATCGGCATGTACATCACCACGCTGCCGCACCCGTTCGCCCGGGACGCCGCCACCTGGGGCGACCTGGTCCGCCGGGTGTTCGCCGACGAGACCGCGGCGTGGCCGCACCGGGCGTATCCGATGCCGGCGATCGCGTCGGCCGGCTCCCGCCTGATCGACACGTTCTTCAGCTACCTCGACTTCCACCTGCTCGACGACGGCGACGTGGTGGACGAGGGCAACGGGATCAACCGCACCGCGATGGAGTTCGGGCTGGCGGTGACCGCCATCGGCGGCGTCCTCGGCCTGCGCAGCAACACCCACCTGCTGTCCCGGGAGAACATCGACCGGATCGCCGCCATGTACCGGGCCGTGCTGGAGAGCATGGCCGCCGACGGCGACCGGGGCGACGCCCGGGCCACCTATCTGTCCGCGGCCGAGCGCGCCACCGTGGTGATCCCACCGGTGCCCGGTCCCGGGGCCGAGGCGCTCGCACACGAGCTGTTCGAGGCCCGGGTCGCGGAGACCCCCGACGCGATCGCCGTCGTGGCGGGGGCGTCCCGGCTGTCGTACGCCGAGGTCAACGCCCGGGCGAACCGCCTGGCGTGGCTGCTGCGCGACGCGGGGACGGGTCCCGAGGACCTGGTCGGCGTCCACCTGGAGCGGGGCGCCGACCTGGTCCCGGCCCTGCTGGGGGTGCTCAAGTCGGGGGCCGGCTACCTGCCGTTGGATCCGGCGAACCCGATGGAGCGGCTCGGTTATGTGGTGAACGACGCGGGCGCGGACATCGTGGTGACCACGGCCGAGCTGGCCCCGGCCCTGGCCGAGGTGTTCGACGGCCGCCTGATCATCCTCGACGAGATCGCCGGCGACGACCGGGTGGACAACCCGCCCACGGTGGCGACGCCGGACAACGTGATCTACACGATCTACACGTCCGGGTCGACCGGACGGCCCAAGGGCTGCGTCCTGACCCATGCCAACGTCGTCCGGCTGATGCGGGTCTGCGAGTCCGAACTGGACATCACCGCGGACGACGTGTGGTCGATGATGCACTCGTACGCGTTCGACTTCTCGGTGTTCGAGCTGTGGGGCGCGCTGATGTTCGGCGGCACGGTGGTCGTGGTGCCGCGCGGTGTGGCCCGCTCGCCGGAAGACTTCCTGCGGCTCCTGGCGGACGAGCGGGTCACCGTGCTGTCCCAGACGCCGACCGCGTTCCGGGCGCTCACCCAGGCGCCGCGGCCGGCGGATCTGGCGCTGCGCTCGGTCGTCTTCGGTGGCGAGAAGCTGGAGGTCGGCGAGGTCGCCTCGTGGGCCGGCCAGGTGGCGCTGGTCAACATGTACGGGATCACCGAGACCACGGTCCACGTCACGGTGCACGAGGTGGACTCCGGCGACCTGGCGAACCCCTCGGTCAGCCCGGCCGGGGTGGCGCTCGCCGACCTGGCCGTCTACCTGCTCGACCCGGCCGGTCAGCCGGTCCCGGTCGGCGTGCCGGGCGAGATCCACGTGGCCGGCCCGGGCGTGGCCCGTGGCTATCTGGGCCGGGCGGCGCTGACCGCGCAGCGGTTCGTGCCGGACCCGTTCGGCGCGCCGGGCACCCGGATGTATCGCAGTGGTGACCTGGCCCGCTGGACCTCAGAGGGTCGCCTGGAGTTCGTCGGCCGGGCCGACGACCAGGTGAAGATCCGCGGCTTCCGGATCGAGCTGGGTGAGATCAGCGCGGCGCTCTCCGCCTGCGACGGGGTCGCCCAGGCGGTCACCGTGCTGCGCGAGGACACCCCCGGCGACAAGCGGCTGGTCGGCTACCTGGTGCCGGCCGCCGGGCAGCGGACCGACCCGCGGGCGATCCGCGCCGAGCTGGCCCGCACCCTGCCCGACTACATGGTCCCGGCCGCCCTGGTGGAGATCGACGCGATCCCGCTGACCACCAACGGCAAGCTGGACAAGCGGGTGCTGCCGGCCCCGGACAGCACCTCGGCGGCGATCGCCACGGTGGCCCCGCGGACCCCGCTCGAGCAGCAGCTCGGGCTGATCTGGGGGCAGGTGCTGGGTCTGGACCAGGTCGGTGTCGAGGACTCGTTCTTCGACCTGGGCGGCGACTCGATCCGGGCGGTGTCGCTGGTCGGCGCGGTCCGGGCGGCCGGGCACGACGTCTCGGTCACCGACGTGTTCGAGCGGCGCACGGTCGCCGGGCTGGCCGAGCTGATCGGCAGCCGCACCGCGCCGGCCCGGCCGCACCGGGCGGTCGAGCCGTTCGCGCTGATCGGCGCGGCCGACCGGGCACTGGTGCCGGCCGGGGTGAGCGACGCGTACCCGATGCTCCAGGCGCAGGCCGGCATGCTCTTCGAGCTGGAGGCCGGCGAGGTGGCGCACTACCACAGCACCGGTGGCTACAAGGTGATCGACGACGCGCCGTTCGACCCCGAGGCCCTGCAGGCGGCGGTACGCGTCGTCTGCGGCCGTCACGAGGCGCTGCGCACGTCGTTCGACCTGTCCACCTTCTCGATCCCGCTGCAGCTGGTGCACGAGCGGGCCGAGCCGCCGGTCGGCGTGGTCGACCTGCGTGGGTTGGACGCCGAGGCGCTCGACGCCGCGCTGCGTGAGCACGTGGCGGGCGAGCAGGCCCGGCCGATCGACCCGGCCGCGGTGCCGCAGCTGCGGCTCGGCGCACTGGTCGCCGACGACGGCTGGTGGCTCGCGCTGTCCCGGTCGCACATGATCACCGAGGGCTGGAGTCAGCACGAGATGCTGATGGAGCTGGTCGAGTGCTACCGCGCGGTCCGTGACGGGCGTGCCCCGGCCCGGCCGGAGTCGGTCGAGGTCCGGTTCGCCGACACCGTCGCGGCCGAGCTCGCCGCCCTGGAGTCGCCCGCGGACCGGGCCTTCTGGCAGGGCGTGGTGGACGACCGGGCGCCGTTCCGGCTGCCCGCCACCTGGGGTGACGCCGACGGGCCGGACGAGGCCTACCAGCTCACCGTGCCGGCCATGGACCTGGAGGTCCCGCTGCGCGCGCTGGCCACCCAGGCCCGGGCGTCGGTCAAGAGCGTGCTGTTCGCCGCCCACCTCAAGGTGCTCAGCCAGCTCACCAACGAGCCGGCCTTCCACGCCGGGCTGGTCTGCGACACCCGGCTGGAGGTACTCGGCGCCGACCGGGTGCACGGGATGTTCCTCAACACCCTGCCGGTCCCGTACGACCGGTCCGCGGCCACCTGGTCGGGCCTGGTCCGCGCGGTCTTCGACGCCGAGGTGGCGCTCTGGCCGCACCGCCGGTTCCCGATGGCCGGGGTGTCCCGGCTGGCCGGCGGCTCCGGACGCCTCGTCGACGTGATCTTCAACTACCAGGACTTCCACAACCTGGACGCCGAGAAGATCGACCTGAGCGCCGGGTTCGGCTCCGGCTCCAACGAGTTCGGGCTGACCGTCACCACCTCCAACGGCGGTCTCACCCTGAAGACCCGCACCTCGCTGCTGTCCCGGGCGAACGCGGAACGGCTCGGCGCGATGTACCGCGCGGTGCTGGAGGCGATGGCCGCCGACCCGGCGGGCGACGCCACCGGGGTGTTCCTGCCGGCCGGCGACGACGAGCGAATCACCGCCTGGGAACCGGCCACCGACGGTACGGTCACCGACGTGCCGGTGCCGGTGCTGCTCGCCGAGCAGGCGGCCCGGACGCCGCACGCCCCGGCGGTGCGCGGCGACGGCTTCGAGCTGACCTTCGCCGAGCTGGTCGGCCGGGCCGGTGCGGTTGCCGCGGCGCTGCGGGCCGACGGGGTCGGGCGGGGTGACCGGGTCGGTGTGCGGGTCGAGCGGGGACCGTGGCTGCATGCCGCGCTGCTCGGGGTGTGGTTCACCGGTGCGGCCTACATCCCGATCGACCCGGGCTTCCCGGACTCCCGGGTGGAGTCCATGCTGGCGGGCGCCAGGGCGCTGCTCACCGACGAGTCGGTGGCGGCCCTGGGCGAGGCGGCGGTCACGCCGGCCGAGATCGACCCCGATGAGCTGGCGTACGTCATCTTCACCTCCGGCTCGACCGGAAAGCCCAAGGGCGTCGCGGTGTCGCATCGCGGACTGGCCAACCACGTCGGCTGGGCGGTGCGGGACCTCGCGTCGGCCGGTGACGGCGGCGGCGCGGTCTTCTCCTCGGTCGCCTTCGACCTGGTGGTGCCGAACGTCTGGGCGCCGCTGCTGGCCGGCCAGCCGATCCTGCTCCTCCCGCCGGACCTGGACCTGTCCGAGCTGGGCGCGCGGCTGCAGGCGGCCGGGCCGTTCAGCTTCCTCAAGCTGACCCCGGGCCACCTCGAGGTGCTCTCCCACCAGCTGAGCCCGGAGCAGGTGCGTGACCTAACCGGCCGGATGGTGGTCGCGGGTGAGGCACTGCCCGGCGCGCTGGCCGGCCGGTACTCCGGCTCCGGCCGGCTGATCAACGAGTACGGGCCGACCGAGGCCAGCGTCGGCACCTGCATTTATCCGGTCCCGGCCGACCCGGGCACCGGCGTGGTGCCGATCGGGTTCCCGCTGCCCGGCATGGTGATGCGGGTCCTCGACGAGCGGCTGAATCGGGTCCCGGTGGGTGCCCTGGGCGAGCTGTTCGTGGGTGGTACGGGTGTGGCCCGCGGCTACGTGGACCGGCCCGGGCTGACCGCGGCGCGGTTCGTGCCGGATCCGTATGGGCCGGCGGGGACGCGGTTGTACCGGACCGGGGACGTGGTGCGGTGGCGTGGCGACGGCGTCGTGGAGTACCTCGGGCGTTCGGACGATCAGGTCAAGATCCGGGGGTACCGGGTGGAGATCGGGGAGATCGAGGCGGTGCTGAACGAGCACCCGCGGGTGAGTGAGGCGCGGGTGGTGCTCGCGGCGGATCGGCTCGTCGCGTACGTGGTCGGCACGGTAGTTGATCTTCGTTCGTACTGCGAGCAGCGGTTGCCGGAGTACATGGTGCCGGCCGGCTTCGTGGAGCTGGACGTGATGCCGCTGAACGCCAACGGCAAGCTCGACCGGCGGGCCCTGCCGGAGTACGCGCCGGAGGCCGCCGGGTCCACCGACGACACCCCGATGACCGCGGTCGAGACCGCCGTCGCCGAGGCCTGGGAGCGGGCGTTGAACACCGCCCCGATCCGCCGCGACGACCGCTTCTTCGAGCGGGGCGGCGACTCGATCCGGGCGGTCGCGGTGGTCGGCGCGCTGCGCGGCCGCGGCTACGACCTGACCGTGCGCGACGTCTTCGCGCAGCGTACGGTCGCCGACCTGGCCGCGGTGCTGGAGACCAGGGGTATCACGGCGGAGGCGCCGGCCCCCGGGGTCGCCCCGTTCGCACTGATCAGCGCGGCCGACCGGGCACTGCTGCCGGCCGGCACGGCGGACGCCTACCCGCTGGGCGAGGTCCAGCTGGGCATGGTGGCCGAGCACTACGCCAGCGGTGACAAGCGGGTCTACCACAACGTCGCGGCCCGGCGGATCAGGGACGACCGGCCGTTCGACGAGGCCGCCTTCCGGCGGGCCGTCGAGGTGATCACCGCACGGCACGAGAATGTGCGGACGTCGGTGCACCTCACCGGCTACTCCACCCCGCTGCAGATCGTGCACGCCGCGGCCACCGTTCCGGTGCGGGTGGTCGACGCCCGCGGCGTGGCCCGGGCCGAGGGGGAGCGGCTGCTCACCGCCGAGGTCGAGGCCGAGCGCGCCGACGTGCTCGACTTCCGGGCCGCGCCGCTGATGCGGCTGGCCGCCCTGGTGGAGAGCGACACCTCGTGGTGGCTGCTGATCACCTACTCGCACGTGATCACCGACGGCTGGAGCAGCGCCACCTTCGAGATGGAGCTGGCGAACGCCTACCGGGAGATCCGGGACAGCGGCGCGCCGGCCGGATACGAGCCGCCGGCGGTCCGGTACGCCGACGTCATCGCAGGCGAGCTGGCGTCGCTGCGCGACCCGGCGGACGCCGCGTTCTGGCGGCGCGTCGTCGACCGGCATGCCCGCTTCGACCTGCCGGTCGGATGGGCCGGGACGGCCGGGGCGGACGCCGAGCCGTACAGCGTGGGAGTTCCGATCGACGACCTCGCCACCGACCTGCGGGCCCGCGCGGCCGAGGCCGGGGTGCCGTTCAAGACCCTGCTGCTCGCCGCCCACCTCGAGGTGCTCTCCCGGATCACCGACGCGCCGGCCTTCCACACCGGCGTGGTGTTCCACGGGCGGCCGGAGGCGGTCGGCGCGGACCGGGTGCTCGGCATGCACCTCAACTCGCTGCCGTTCCCGCACCGGGCCGGCGCCGGCACCTGGCGCGAGCTGCTCACCGCGGTCTTCGAGCAGGAGACCGAGGTGTGGGCGCACCGGCAGTACCCGCTCTCCCGGATCCAGCGGGACGCGGCCACCGGGGGTCGGCTGATCGACGTGCTCTTCAACTACATCGACTTCCACCAGGTCGACGGCGAGGTCGTCGACCAGGGCGTGGCGGTCAACCAGCGGGCCAACGACTTCGGTCTCTCGGTGCACGCGCACGGCGACCGCCGGCTCGGCATCGCGACCGACAGCGGGCTGCTCGCCCCGCGGTACGCGGAACAACTCGCGGCGATGTACCGGTCGGTCCTGACCGCGATCGCCGCCGGACTCGACGAGGAGACGACCGTGCCGGTCGCCGCAGAGGAACCTGACCAGGGAACGCTCGCCCATGAGCTCTTCGAGGCCCGGGTGGCCGCGCAACCGGACACGGTCGCGGTCGTCGCGGGGGACATCGAGCTGTCGTACGACGAGGTCAACACCCGCGCCAACCGGCTGGCCTGGCGGCTGCGCGACGCCGGGGCGGGCCCGGAGGACCTGATCGGCGTGCACCTGGAGCGGGACGTGGACCTGGTCCCGACCCTGCTCGGGGTGCTCAAGTCGGGTGCCGGTTACCTGCCGCTGGACCCGGCGAACCCGCGGGAGCGGCTCGGATACGTGCTGGCGGACGCCGGCGCGCGGATCGTGGTCACCTCGGCGGAGCTCGCGCCCGGGCTGGCCGAGGTCTACCAGGGCCGGGTGATCCTGGTCGACGAGGCGGGCGAGGGCCGGACCGACAACCCGCCGCGGGTGTCCACTCCGGACAACGTGATCTACACGATCTACACGTCCGGGTCGACCGGCCGGCCCAAGGGTGTGGTGCTGACCCACCGCAACGTGACCCGGCTGCTGGACACCGCGCAGGAGCACTACGCGTTCGACGACGCGGACGTCTGGTCGATGGCCCACTCGTACGCCTTCGACGTGTCGGTCTTCGAGATGTGGGGCGCGCTGGCCTTCGGCGGCCGCCTGGTCGTGGTGCCGCGGGACGTGTCCCGCTCACCCGAGGACTTCCTGAACCTGCTGGTCGACCAGCAGGTGACGGTGTTGTCCCAGACGCCCACCGCGTTCCGCTCGGTGATCACCGCGGCGGCCGCCAAGGACCGCCGGATCAAGCTGCTCAGCCTGCGGGCGGTGGTGTTCGCCGGGGAGAGGCTGGAGGTCGCCGAGCTCAAGCCGTGGGTCGAGCAGGTCGGCCTGGGCCGGGTGGCGCTGGTCAACATGTACGGGATCACCGAGACCACCGTGCATACCACGTACCACCGGCTCACCAAGCGGGACCTGGCCGCCGGCGCCGGCAACCCGATCGGCCGCCCCCTCTCCGACCTGGTCATCCACCTGCTCGACGAGGACGGGCGGCCGGTGCCGGCCGGGGTCACCGGCGAGATCCACGTGGCCGGGCCCGGCGTGGCCCGCGGCTACCTGGGCCGGGCGGCGCTGACCGCGCAACGGTTCGTGCCCGACCCGCTCGGCGCCCCGGGCAGCCGCATGTACCGCAGCGGCGACCTGGCTCAGCAGCGTCCGGACGGCACGTACGACTTCGTCGGGCGGGCCGACGACCAGGTCAAGATCCGGGGCTTCCGGATCGAGCTCGGCGAGATCAGCGCGGCGGCGGCCGCCTGCGACGGGGTCCGCGAGGCGGTCACCGTGGTGGCCACCGACGGCCGCCTGGTCGGCTACCTGGTCCCGGACGGGGAAGCGGCGCCGGACGTGCGGGTGGTGCGCGAGACCCTCGCCCGGACGTTGCCGGAGTACATGGTGCCGGCCGCGTTCGTCGCGATCGCGGCGATCCCGCTGACCACCAACGGCAAGCTGGACAAGCGGGCGCTGCCCGAGCCGGCCGCCGAGCAGTGGCGCGGCGCGGCGGAGTACGTCGCCCCGCGCAGCCCGCTGGAGGCCTCGGTCTCGCAGATGTGGCAGGCGGTGCTCGGCATCGACCGGGCCGGCGTCACCGACGGCTTCTTCGACATCGGCGGCGACTCGATCCGGGCCGTGGTGCTGGTCGGCACGCTCCGGGACCACGGCTTCGCGGTCGAGGTCAAGGACCTGATGCGGTATCCGGTGCTGGGTGACCTGTGCGCGCTGCTGAGCCGGCGGGCGGGCGGCCCGACGCCGCCCCCGCCGGTGCGGCCGTTCGCGCTGCTCGGCGAGGCCGACCGGGCTCTGCTGCCGGCCGGGCTGGACGACGCGTACCCGCTGCTCATGGCGCAGACCGGGATGCAGGTGGAGATGCTGGTCGGCGGCGAGCACCCGCCGTACCACGTGGTGACCAGCGTGCGGATCCGCGACGACCGGCCGTTCGACGCGGAGCGTTTCCGGGCCGCCGCGGCCCGGCTCGCCCAGCGCCACGACGTGCTGCGCAGCAGCGTCAGCCTGGACCGCTACTCGGTGCCGATGCAGCTGGTGCACACCGAGGTGCCGGTACACGTGCCGGTCGAGGATCTGACCGCGCTCACCGAGGCGCAGGCGGCGGCCGCGATCGAGCGGTTCGTGACCGAGGCCGGGCGCCTGCCGCTCGACCCGGACGGCCCGCCGCTGCTCAAGCTGGCCGTGCACCACTGCGCGGACGGCTGGCAGCTGACCGCGATCAACTCGCACGTGGTGCTCGACGGGTGGAGCCGGCGGACGCTGTTCGTCGAGCTCTTCGAGCTCTACCACGGCCGGGACGACTGGGCCCCGCCGTCGGTGCGCTTCGCCGACACGGTCGCCGCCGAGCTCGCGGCCCTGGCCTCCCCGCAGGAGCAGGAGTTCTGGCGCTCGCAGGTGGCCGACTGCCCACGGTTCGCGCTTCCGGCGAACTGGGGCGCGCCGGCCGAGGAGCCGGGCGGGACGATCGTGCTGGACATCCCGTTCGCGGACCTGACCGACGGGCTGCGCGCGGTGGCCGCCCGGGCCGGCGCCCCGATGAAGAGCACGCTGCTGGCCGCACACCTGACCGTGCTCGGCGGACTGACTCCGGAGCGCTCCTTCCTGTCCGGGCTGACCCATCACGTCCGGCCCGAGTCGGCCGACGCGGACCGGGTGCACGGCATGTTCCTCAACGTGCTGCCGCTGCGCCACGACCGGGGCGCGCGGACCTGGCGGGAGCTGGTCGCGGCCACCTTCGCCCGGGAACGGGAGGTGTGGGCGCACCGGCACTTCCCGATGCCGCAGATCGAACGCAGCTACGGCGAGGGCGGCCGGATGATCGAGGCCTACTTCAGCTTCCACGACTTCACCGGGATGGGCTCCAGCCTGGATGGTGGGGTGGCGGTCGGCGACAGCCTGGGCCACAGCAGCAACGAGTTCGGGCTGTCCATCTCCACCGGGCCGGGCCTGCTGCATTTGCGCTGCAACCTGGGGCTGGTGTCCCGGGAGCACGCCTCGCGGCTGGCCTCGATGTACCGCGCGGTGCTGGAGGCGATGGCCGCCGACGCCGAGGGCGACGCCACCGGGGTGTTCCTGCCGGTCGGCGAGGCCGAGGTGGTGGCCGGCTGGGAACGCCCGGCCGAGGAGGCGGTGACCGCGCGACCGGTGCCGGTGCTGCTGGCCGAGCAGGCCCGGCGGACGCCCGGCGCGCTGGCCGTCCGCGGCGAGGGCTTCGAGCTGTCGTTCCGTGAGCTGGTCGGCCGGGCCGGTGCGGTTGCCGTGGCGTTGCGGGCCCAGGGGGTCGGGCGGGGTGACCGGGTCGGTGTGCGGGTCGAGCGGGGACCGTGGCTGCATGCCGCGCTGCTCGGGGTGTGGTTCACCGGTGCGGCCTACATCCCGATCGACCCGGGCTTCCCGGACTCCCGGGTGGAGTCCATGCTGGCGGGCGCCAAGGCGCTGCTCACCGACGAGTCGGTGGCGTCGCTGGAGGAGGCGAGCTTCACCCCGGCCGAGATCGACCCGGACGAGCTGGCGTACGTCATCTTCACCTCCGGCTCGACCGGAAAGCCCAAGGGCGTCGCGGTCACCCACCGCGGACTGGCCAACCACGTCGGCTGGGCGGTCCGCGACCTGGCGGTGGCCGGCTCCCTGGTCGGCGGCGGCCGGGGCGGCGCGGTCTTCTCCTCGGTCGCCTTCGACCTGGTGGTGCCCAACGTCTGGGCGCCGCTGCTGGCCGGGCAGCCGGTGGAGATGCTGCCCCCCGATCTGGACCTGTCCGAGCTGGGCGGGCGCCTGCACTCGGCGGGACCGTTCGCCTTCCTCAAGCTGACCCCGGGTCACCTCGAGGTGCTCTCCCAGCAGCTGACCCCGGAGCAGGTGAGCGACCTGGCCGGCGTGATGGTGGTGGCCGGCGAGGCGCTGCCCGGTTCGCTCGCCGGGCGTTACTCGCCCGCCGGGCGCCTGGTCAACGAGTACGGGCCGACCGAGGCCAGCGTCGGCACCTGCGTGCACCGGGTGCCGGCCGAGCCGGGCACCGGGGTGGTGCCGATCGGGTTCCCGCTGCCCGGCATGGTGATGCGGGTCCTCGACGAGCGGCTGAATCGGGTCCCGGTGGGTGCCCTGGGCGAGCTGTTCGTGGGTGGTACGGGTGTGGCCCGCGGCTACGTGGACCGGCCCGGGCTGACCGCGGCGCGGTTCGTGCCGGATCCGTATGGGCCGGCGGGGACGCGGTTGTACCGGACCGGGGACGTGGTGCGGTGGCGTGGCGACGGCGTCGTGGAGTATCTCGGGCGTTCGGACGATCAGGTCAAGATCCGGGGGTACCGGGTGGAGATCGGGGAGATCGAGGCGGTGCTGAACGAGCACCCGCGGGTGAGTGAGGCGCGGGTGGTGCTCGCGGCGGATCGGCTCGTCGCGTACGTGGTCGGCACGGTAGTTGATCTTCGTTCGTACTGCGAGCAGCGGTTGCCGGAGTACATGGTGCCGGCCGGCTTCGTGGAGCTGGACGTGATGCCGCTGAACGCCAACGGCAAGCTCGACCGGCGCGCGCTGCCCGAGCATTCGCTGTCGTCCGACGACTTCGAGCCCCCGGCCACCGACACCGAACGCGGTCTCGCCGAGATCTTCGCCGAGCTGCTCGGAGTCGAACGGTTCGGCCGCGGCGACGGCTTCCTGGCCCTCGGTGGCCACTCCATCCTGGTGATCAAGGCGGTCGCGGCGGCCCAGCGCAGGGGGCTTCCACTCACCCTGTTCGCGATGTACCAGCACCGCACCCTGGCGGCGGTCGCCGAGGAGGTGGACGCGCAGCTGGCGGCCACCGCGGCGACCAAGGCCGCACCGCCGGTCACCGCGCCCGGTCTGGTCTCCCGCCAGGACTGGCAGGACGCCATGGAGCGGCACCACGTGCCGGGGCTGAGCGTCGCGGTGCTGGCCGGTGGCGAGTTGGTCGAGGTGGAGACCTTCGGGCAGGCTGCGGCCGGAGTGCCGGTCACCGGGCGTACCCCGTTCCAGGCCGGGTCGCTGAGCAAGCACCTCACCGCGCTGGCCGTGCTGCGGCTGGTCGACGAGGGCCTGCTCGACCTGGACCGGGACGTCAACCGGTATCTGGCCGGCTGGCGGGTGCCCGCCGGGGACCGTCCGGTCACCCTGCGGCACCTGCTGGCGCACCGGTCCGGCCTGTCCTCCACCCCCGGTGGCGGCTTCGTCCCGGGTGAGCCGGCGCCGTCGCTGACCGGGCTGCTCGACGGCGCGGCCGGAGCGGTCAGCCGGATCGCCGAGGCGGGCGCGTCGTTCCGCAAGGCCAACGTCCACTACGTGGTGATCGAGCAGGTGCTGCGGGACGTCACCGGGGAGCCGTTCGACGCGCTGATGGGCCGGCTGGTGCTGGAGCCGCTGAACATGGCGGACAGCAGTTTCGACCAGGACTACCCGGCCCGGGCGGCGAGCCCGGTGGCGCACGGTCACGACACCGCCGGTGAGCCGATCGCGGGGGGCTGGCGGATCCGGCCCGACGCCGCCGCGGCCGGTCTCTGGTCGACCCCGGCCGACCTGGCCCGGGTGGCGATCGAGCTGCGGCGCTCGGCGCTGGGCCGGCCGCTCGCCCTGCTCCGGCGGCAGACCGCGGAACTGATGCTCACGCCGTACCCGGACAGCCTTTACGGGCTCGGCACGGTGGTGGACAGCACCGAGTTCGGGCACGCCGGCACCCCGGTGGGCTACCACAGCCTGTCGGTCATCTCGCTGAACTCCGGTGACGGGCTGTGCGTGATGACCAACGGCGAGGCGGGGGAGCAGGTGGTGAAGGCCGTCGTGGCACGGCTGCGCCGCCACTAGGAAGTCCAAATCGGCCGGTCGGTTCGCGTGTCGAGCCGGCCGGCCGTTCCCCTGTCAGGAGCCCTGTCATGACCGCACTCTCCGAGAAACCAACCACGCCACTACGCCGGAACCGCGATTTCCGGATGCTCTGGACCGGGGCCGGCGCCTCGCTGCTCGGCACCCGGGTCGCCACCGCGGCCTTCCCGCTGCTGATCATCTGGGGCGGCGGCTCACCCGCGGACGCCTCCCTGGTCGCCTTCGCCACCCTGCTGCCCCAGCTGCTGTTCGTGCTGCCGGCCGGCGCCCTGGTGGACCGCTGGGACCGGCGCCGCACCATGCTGACCTGCGACGTGATCGGGCTGGCCGCGATGGGCAGCCTGGTCGCCGCGATGCTGCTCGGCCGGGTCTGGCTGCCGCACGTGATGGCCGCCGCCTTTCTGGACGGCAGCGCGGTGATCGTCTACCGGCTGGCCGAGCGGGCCTCGGTGCGGCACGTCGTGGAGCCCGAGCACCTGGGCGCCGCGCTGTCCCAGAACGAGGCCCGCGGCCAGTCCACCGGGCTGGTCGGGCAGCCGCTCGGGACGGCGCTGTACTCGGCTCTCCGGTGGCTGCCGTTCGCGTTCGCCACCCTCACCCACGCGGTGGCCTTCGTGACCCTGCTGGCCGTGCGCAGGAACCTGCAGGACGACCGGCCGCAGGCGCGGCGGATGCTGACCACCGAGATCGCCGAGGGCTTCGCCTGGGTGTGGCGGCACCGCTTCATGCGCTCGGCGATCCTGCTGGTGGGCGGGAGCAACCTGGCCTTCCAGGTGATCAACCTGACCCTGGTGCTGATCGTCAAGCACGGGGGGAGCCCGCCGTACATGGTCGGCCTGATCGGTCTGCTCGGCGGCGCCGGCGGCCTGATCGGCGCGCTGGGTGCGGCGCGGGTGATGCGCCGGCTGCCGATCCCGGCGATCCTGATCGGCGTCCTGGCACTGTGGGCGGTGCTGATCGCGCTGGTCGCGGTGATCACCCTGCCGGCCGGGCTGGGTGCGCTGATGGGCGGCATGGCGGCGCTCGGCGCACTGCTCAACGTGGCCGCCGCGACCTATCAGGTGCGGGTCACCCCGGATCACATGCAGGGCCGGGTGACCAGTGTTTTCGCGCTGATCGGCTCGGGCCTGAACTCGGTCGGCGCGCTGCTCGGCGGGGTGCTGCTGAGCGCCGTGAGCACGTCCGACGCGGCCCTGGTCACCGCCGCCGGGATGGGCCTGCTGGCGCTGCTGGCGGTGTGTCTGCCGGCCATCCGCCAGGCACCTGTCAGTTCCCTTTGACGGGTGGCACCAGGCACCTGTAAGCTTTGTCTTACACATGATGGGCCGACCTGATAGGGGTCACCCCAGTTTGCCGGACGAGGCGTCTCGGCGACCGCTCCGAGCCCCGCGGATTCCCTAGGCTCGCCCAAGAGAAGGAGAAGGCCGATGACTTACGGCAACGACCTCACCAGCCTGCTGGCCGTGGCCGGGATCATCCTGGTCCTGGTCCTGATCGTCACCCAGGCCGCCGCCACCTGGCGGGCCCGGATCGTCGCCCAGCGCGGCGACGAGCACTACCGCGAGCTCAACCACAAATACGCCGAGCTGCTCCTCGAGCACGAGGACATGCGCGAGCGGGTGGCGAGCGAGCTCACCGGCGTCCGCCAGTCCGTGACCTCGATGGAGCGCATGATGCGCGAGCTGAGCTGAGACCCCTCCCCAATCTCCCCCCTGATCCAGGAAGGACAGTCATGCTGCTGTTGGAGCGGATGGTGGGCTGGTCAGCCCGTCACCCCAAAAAGGTCATCGTCGGCTGGATTCTTCTGGTGGCCGTCGCGGTGCTGGTCGGCGGGTCGGCCGGCTCGGGCGCCAAGACCACCGACGCCGGCGAGGCCGGCCAGGCGCAGAGCATGATCCGCGCCCAGAAGGTCACCTCGTCCTACACCGAAAACGTGCTGATCGAGGCCCAGGGCCGGGACAAGTCGTTCCTCGGCACTCCCGATCTGGAGAGCGCCGCCACCGATCTGAGCGCCCGGATCAAGGCGCTGCCCGGCGCCACCAGCTCCGTGGTCACCCCGCTCGACAACGAGCAGACCCGGGCCGCGCTGGTCTCCAAGGACGGGAAGTCCGGCCTGGTCAGCTTCACCATCCCGGGTCCGGGCAAGGACGCGGACAAGCACTTCGCCGACATCAAGAAGGAGATCACCGCGGTCCAGGGCGCGCACCCCGGCGTCCGGCTCGCGATGGCCGGCGACATCTCGCTGACCTCGGCGGTCAACAAGGCGGCCGACGAGGACCTGTCCCGGGCCGAGCAGCTCTCCCTGCCGGTCACCCTGATCATCCTGATCGTGGTCTTCGGCGCGCTGGTCGCGGCGACCGTCCCGGTCTTCCTGGCGGCCACCGCGGTGCTCGCCGGGCTCGGCGTCCTCGACCTGGTCGGCACGATCATCCCGGCCAACAGCACGGTCTCCTCGGTGGTGCTGCTGATCGGCATGGCGGTCGGCACCGACTACTCCCTGTTCTACCTGCGCCGCGAGCGTGAGGAGCGGGCCGCCGGCAAGAGCGCCACCGAGGCCCTGAAGATCAGCGCGCGCACCTCCGGGCACGCCGTGGTGGTCTCCGGCCTCACCGTGATCCTCTCGCTGGCCGGGCTGTTCCTGGCCCAGGTCGACACGTTCAACGGGATGGCGATCGGCACGATCATCGTGGTCGGCCTGGCCGTGCTCGGCTCGGTCACCGTGCTGCCGGCCCTGCTGAGCGTGCTCGGCCGCCGGGTCGACTCGCTGCGGGTGCCCTTCCTGGGCCGCTCGCGCACCACGGCGACCAACTCCCGCGGCTGGTCGGCGATCGCCGGCGGGGTGTCCCGGCACCCGCTGATCTACGGTGGCCTGGCCCTGATCGCGCTGGTCGCGCTGGCCCTGCCGGCCTTCGGCATGAAGCTCAGCGAGCCCGGTCAGCTCGACTCGCTGCCGCGCAGCATCCCGGCGGTCGACGCCGGCGTGCGGCTGCAGCAGGCCTTCCCGGGCGGCGCCGACCCGGCGCAGGTGGTGGTCTGGGGCACCGGCGCCACCAGCGGCGCGGCCGACCAGGCCGTCGCCGAGCTGCGCCGCGAGGCGGCCGCCAGCGATCTGCTCGGCGACCAGATCTCGGCCACCCCGGTGGGCAGCGTGCTCAGCATCAAGGTCCCGCTGGCCGGCAGCGGCACCGACGACACCTCGGTGAAGGCGCTGGAGACCCTGCGCACCGACGTCCTGCCGAAGGCCTTCGCGAACACGCCCGGATTGAAGTACGCGGTGGGCGGCCGCACCGCCGGCCTGCACGACTTCGCCGACGTGCTCCAGCAGCGCACCGCCTGGGTGGTCGCCTTCGTCCTGGTGCTGGCGTTCATCGTGCTGGTCGTCGCGTTCCGGGCGCCGCTGGTCGCCGCGGTCTCGATGGTGCTCAACCTGCTGGCGATCGGGGCCGCGATGGGCATCGTGGTGCTCGGCTTCCAGAAGGGCGGCTTCGCCGGACTGCTGGGCTTCTCGTCCTTCGGCGGCGTGGTCAACTGGCTGCCGCTGTTCATGTTCGTGATCCTGTTCGGCCTGAGCATGGATTACCACGTCTTCATCCTGAGCCGGGTCCGGGAGCGCTGGGCCCGCGGCGAGTCCGCCAAGGACTCGGTCGTGCACGGCGTCGGCAGCAGCGCCGGCGTGGTGACCAGCGCGGCGGTCGTGATGATCGCGGTGTTCGCGATGTTCGCGACGCTCTCCGGCATCGAGTACAAGATGCTCGGCGTCGGGATGGCCGTCGCCATCCTGATCGACGCCACCATCGTCCGGGGCGTGCTGCTCCCCGCGACGCTGTCCCTGCTCGGCGACCGGGCCTGGAGCCTGCGCGGCCGCCCGGCCGTGGTGACCGGGTCCGACCCGGTGGCCGAGTCCGCCCACGCCGAGCCCACCGAGGAAGCCGTGCTGGTCAGCCACGCGGCCGCCACCGCACGAGGAGAGTGACGACGATGAGGAACATCAAGGTGGCCGCCGGCCTGCTGGCGATCGCGACGGGGGCGCTGTTCGCCGCCGGGTGCGACCCGAAGGCGAGCGGATCCGACCAGAGCGCGGACAACACGTACGACATCAGTGACAAGGTCAGCACGCTGTCGCTGAGCGGCCGGGGCGGCAACGTGACGCTCACCGCCTCGGACGGCGCCTCGGTCAAGGTCTCCGAGGAGCTGAAGTACGACGACGCCAAGCCGAAGACCTCGCACAGTGTGGACGGTGGCACGCTCAACCTGGTCGACAGCGGCTGCGGCAAGGACAACTGCCACGTCGACTACCGGATCGAACTACCGGCCGGCACCGTGGTGAAGATCAAGACCGACGGCGGCGACATCACCGGCAGCGGCCTCGGTGCCGACGCCACGGTCAACACCAACGGCGGAAACATCGATCTGTCGTACGCGACGCCGGCCCCGCTGGTCGACGTGACCAGCTCCGGCGGCGACGTGAAGGTCAAGGTCCCGGCCGGGCCGTACGAGGTGGACGCGTCCACCGACGGCGGCAACAAGACGGTGTCGGTGCAGGCGGTGGCCGGCTCCGCCCACAAGATCAAGGCCAAGTCCGGTGGCGGCGACGTCTCCGTGGTGAGCTGACTCTGAGACTCGCTAAAAGATAATAAATATAGAAGTATCCGGCAGAGTACGGTCCCGGACGGCCATCGCCGTCCGGGACCGGGCCGTTTTCGGCCACGAGCAGAGAGTTATTCCGCTCATGACTGTTGCCAAGCACATAGCGGCGCGTGACTGCTTCCGTGTGATCGCGCCCCGACCCGCCGCACGGCTCACCCTCTTCTGTTTCCCGCACGCGGGCGGTGCGGCCAGCTCGTTCCACCAGCTCGCCGCGCTGCTCCCGGACGACCTGGAACTGGTCGCGGTGCAGTATCCGGGCCGCCAGGACCGCTACGGCGAGCCGCTGCCCCGGACGATGGCCGAGCTGGTCGACGAGATCACCGGCGCGATGCTGGACCGCCTGGACCGCCCGGCCGCGTTCCTCGGGCACAGCATGGGCGCCACCGTGGCGTACGAGGTGGCCCGCCGGCTGCGCGCCCGCCGCCCGAACGCGCTGCGCCGGTTCTTCGCCTCGGCCCGCCGCGCCCCGCACCGCACCAACCAGTCGCTGCGCTTCCCGGACGACGCGTCGGTGTTGCGCTACGTCGACTCGCTCGGCGGCACCGGCGCCGGGATGCTGGCCGACCCCGACCTGCGCGAGCTGGCGATGCCGGTGCTGCGCGGCGACTTCCGGCTGATCGCCGACTACCAGTACGCCACCGGCGCCCCGCTGACCTGCCCGATCACCGTGATCGCGGGGGACAGCGACGCCTCGTTCACCACCGACCACGCCGGCGAGTGGGCCCGGCACACGGTGGCCGGCTGCTCGACCCGCACCATCCCGGGCGGCCACTTCTACACCGAGACCGCGCCGGCCCAGCTGGCCCGGCTGATCGTGGCGGAGCTGTCCGCCGAGCTGACCGCGGGAGGAACGCGATGAGCAACCCGTTCGACGACGAAGAGGCCCGCTTCCTGGTCCTGGTCAACGACCGCGGGCAGCACTCGCTCTGGCCGGCCGCGGTGACCACCCCGGCCGGCTGGTCGGTGGCGCTGGCCCCGTCCGATCGGGCCGACTGCGTCCGCTATGTCGAGCAGCACTGGACCGACCTGCGGGTGGGGTCGAAATGAGCGGCGCGCGGCTGCCCGAGGGCATCGAAGCGGCCTGGCCGCTCACCCCGCTGCAGGAGGGCTTCCTGCTGCACGCTCTCCAGGAGCAGGTCGACGTCTACGCCACCCAGCTCCGGCTCGACCTGGACGGCGAGATCGACGCCGCCCGGCTGCGGACGGCCGCCGACGCGCTGCTCGCCCGGCACGGGTCGCTGCGCGCGGCATTCCACCACGCCGGGCTCAAGCGCCCGGTTCAGCTGATCCACCGCGACGTGCCGGCCGCGTGGAGCGAGCACGACCTGACCGGTCTCGCCGGCCCGGAGTCCGAGGCCGAGGCGGCCCGGATCGCGGGCGTCGAGCGGGCCGCCGGGTTCGTCCCGCACCGGCCGCCGCTGCTGCGGTTCGCCCTGCTCCGGCTCCGACCGGGACGCCAGCGGCTCGTGCTCACCGTGCACCACCTGCTCTGGGACGGCTGGTCGGTACCGGTGGCGCTGGGTGAGCTGTTCGCCCTCTACGCCGCCGGGCCGGCGGACGTGCTGCCGCCCGCGCCGCAGTTCCGCGACTTCCTCGCCTGGCTGCGCCGGCACCCGACCGCCCCGAGCGAGCAGGCGTGGGCCGCGGCGCTGTCCGGACTGGACAGTCCGACGCTGTATGCCCCACAGGCCGCCGACCTGCCGGCCACCCTGCAGCACGAGGTCCGCGCGGTGCTGCCGGCCGAGGTCACCGACCGGCTGGCCGACCTGGGCCGCCGGCACGGCGTCACGCTCGGCACCGTGGTCCAGTTCGGCTGGGGGGTGCTGCTGTCCCGGCTGCTCGACTCCGCCGACGTGGTCTTCGGCACCACCGTCTCCGGCCGCCCGCCGCTGCTGCCCGGCGCCGACCGGATCGTCGGTCTGCTGCTCAACACCGTGCCGGTGCGGTTGCGGCTGCGCGCCGGTGAGTCCGCCGCGGCCTGCCTGGTCCGGCTGCAGGCCGAGCAGGCCGCGATGATCGAACACCACCACGCCCCGCTGGCCGCCGTGCAGCGGGCCACCGGGCACCCCGCGCTGTTCGACACCACCACGGTGTTCCAGAACTTCCCGCTCGACCACGAGGCGGTCACGGCGCCGCTGACCGCGGCCGGGGTGCGCGTCGCCGGGGTGCACATCGAGGATTCCACGCACTACCCGCTGCGGCTGGCGGTCACCGCCGGCGACGGGCTGGAGATGCGCCTCGGCCACCGGCCCGACGTGGTCGACGCGGACCAGGCCGGCATCCTGCTCGACCGGCTGGTCCGGGTGCTGACCGCGGTCGCGGCCGACCCGGGGATCGCGGTCGACGACCTGGACCCGCTCAGCCCGGCCGAGCGCGCCGACGTGCTGCACCGGTGGAACGACACCGCCGCCGGGGTGCCCGGCGGCACCCTGGTCTCGGCCTTCGAGGAGCAGGCCGGCCGGACGCCGGAGGCGGTCGCGCTGCGTCACGACGGCGCCGCCCTGACCTACCGGGAGCTGGACGAGCGGGCGAACCGGCTGGCCCGCCGGCTGCTCGCCGAGGGCGCCGGGCCGGGCCGGCTGGTCGGTGTCGCGCTGCCCCGCTCGTTCGATCTGGTCGTCGCGCTGTACGCGGTGCTCAAGACGGGCGCCGCCTACCTGCCGATCGACCCGGAGTACCCGGCCGCCCGGATCGCCGCGATGATCGAGGACGGCCGGCCGGCCTGCGTGCTCACCGACGGCCCCGGGGTGCCCGGCCCGGCGCTGCGGCTGGACACCCTGGACCTGGACGCGGTGCCGGCGCACCCGCTGAGCGCGGCGGAGCGGCGGCCGGTGACAGCGGACGACACCGCGTACGTCATCTTCACCTCCGGCTCCACCGGCCGCCCGAAGGGCGTGGCCGTCCCGCACCGCGGCATCGTCAACCGGCTGCGCTGGATGCAGGACCGTTACGGCCTGCGCCCCGGCGAGCGGGTGCTGCAGAAGACGCCGGCCGGATTCGACGTGTCGGTCTGGGAGTTCTTCTGGCCGCTGCAGGTGGGCGCCACCCTGGTGGTCGCCCGCCCGGAGGGGCACCGGGATCCGGCCTACCTGGCCGAGCTGATCCGGCAGGAGCGGATCACCACGCTCCACTTCGTCCCGTCGATGCTCGGCGAGTTCCTGCGCGAGCCGGCCGCGGCCGGGTGCACCGGGCTGCACCGGGTGATCTGCAGCGGCGAGGCGCTCCCGGTCGACCTGGAGCACCGCTTCCTCGGTCTGCTGCCCGGCGTCGAGCTGCACAATCTCTACGGTCCGACGGAGGCCTCGGTCGACGTCACCGCGTGGCAGTGCCGGGCCGAACCCGGCGCGGTGACCGTGCCGATCGGTGCCCCGATCACCAACATCCAGGTGTACGTGCTGGACCGCCTGCTGCGCCCGGTCGCCCCCGGCGCCACCGGCGAGCTCTACCTGGCCGGGGTGGGGCTGGCGCTCGGCTACGTGGGCCGGGCCGGGCTGACCGCGGAACGGTTCGTGGCCTGCCCGTACGGCGCCCCCGGCGAGCGCATGTACCGCACCGGCGACCTGGTCCGCTGGCGCGCCGACGGGGTACTGGAATATCTGGGACGCAGTGACCATCAGGTGAAACTGCACGGTCAGCGGATCGAGCCGGGCGAGATCGAGGCCGCGTTCGCCGCCTGCCCGGGGGTGTCACAGTCGCTGGTGCTGGTCCGCGAGGACCGGCCCGGGGTGCAGCGCCTGGTGGCCTACGTGATCGCCGATCCGGGCCGCACCCTGGTCGCGGACGACCTGCTGACCGCGGTGTCCGGCACGCTGCCGGCGCACATGGTCCCGTCCGCGGTGCTGCTGCTCGACGCGTTCCCGGTCACCCCGAACGGCAAGGTCGACCGGGCCGCGCTGCCCGCACCTGAGGTGCCGGTGACCGCCGGCGCGGCGGGCGGCGAGCCGCGCACGGCGGCCGAGACCGCGTTCGCCGATGCCTTCGCCGTGGTGCTCGGGCACGACCGGGTCGGGGTCACCGACAGCTTCTTCGATCTGGGCGGTGACAGCATCCTGGCGATGCGGGTGGTGTCGCTGGCCCGGCAGGCCGGCTGGGTCGCCACCGCCAAGGACGTGTTCCGGCTGCGTACCGCGGCGGCGCTGGCGGCGGTCGCCCGTCCGGCCGCCGGGGCGACGGCGGAGACCGCGGCCGCGGCGATCGGCCGGGCGCCGCTGTCGCCGCTCGGGTCGGCGCTGGTCGCCCGGGGCGGTGGGTTCCACGGCTTCCATCAGGCGGTGGTGGTCGAGACACCGGCCGGGCTGGACGACGCGACACTGGCCGCCGCGCTGCGCGACGTGGTCGGTCACCACCCGGTACTGGCGGCCCGGCTGACCGCGGACGGCGACCTCGAGATCCCCGCCGCTGCGGCCGTGGAGCTTCTGACTTTCGAGGGAGCCGCTTTCGAGGCGGCCGAGTTCGCCGCCCGGCGTCTGGACCCCACGGCGGGGATCAACGTCCTGGCGGTCCGGGTGGATCACCGCAGGCTCGTGCTCGTCGCGCACCACCTGGTCGTCGACGCGGTCTCCTGGCAGGTGCTGCTGCCCGACCTGGCGACGGCCGCCGAGGCCCGTGGCCGGGGCGTCGCGCCGGTCCTGGAGCCGGTGCCGGTCTCCTACCGCACCTGGGCACGCGGCCTGCCGGAGGTCGCCCGGCAGCCCCGGCGCACCTACGGCTTCGCCCGGGACGCCCGGCACACCGAGGTCACCGTGCCGGCCGAGGTGGTCACCCGCCTCGGCACGGTGGCCGAGAAGTTCCACGGCCGCCTGGACGACCTGCTGATCACCGCATACTCCCGGGCGCTGACCCAGGAGGCGGTGATCGACATCGAGGGGCACGGCCGGGACTCGGACGCCGACCTGTCCCGCACCGTCGGCTGGCTGACCGCGGTCCGCCCGGTCCGGGTGACCGGGATCGGCGCCGACCCGCGAGCCGCCGTGCTGCGGGTCAAGGAGCAACTGCGGGCCCCGGCCGCGGACGACCTGGACCCGGCGCCGTTCCTGTTCAACTACCTGGGCGGTACGGCCGGCGCGGTGGCCGGGGCCTGGCCGCTGCTGGCCGGTGAGCCGCTGCCCTCCGGGGTCGACCCGGGCATGCCGCTCGGCTACCACCTGGAGGTGCACGTCGCGGGCCGCCCGGACGGGACCCTGCGGGCGCTGTGGATCACCGCGGACGGGTTCGAGGCGCCGGCCGAGCGCTGGCGCGACGCCCTGGTGGCGCTGGCCGAGCTGGCCGACCCGGCGGTGCCCGGCGGCCGCACCCCGGCCGACCTGCCGCTGGCGGCGCTCGGCCAGGCCGAGGTCACCGCGCTGGAGTCGCTGGTGCCGGACCTGTCCGACGTGCTGCCGGCCAGCCCGCTACAGGAGGGCTTCCTGTTCCACGCGGCGGAGGCACGTGACGGCGGCACCGACGTCTACACCACCCAGGTGCGCCTCGATCTGTCCGGCCGGGTCGATCCGACCCGGATCCGGGCGGCCGGGCAGCGGCTGATCGACCGGCACTCGGCCCTGCGGACCGGCTTCCACCAGCTGGAGAGCGGGGCCGCGGTGCAGGTGGTGCGGTCCGGCGGGGTCGCGCTGTGGCGGGACGTCGACTTCACCGTGCTGCCCGCGAGCGAGCGGGAGGCGGCTGCCGAGCGGCTCACCGAGGCCGAGCGCGACGACTTCGACCTGGACCGTCCACCGCTGCTGCGACTGGCGCTGATGCGGCTGGCCGACCGGGAGTGGCGGCTCGCGGTCACCGCGCACCACATCGCCGTCGACGGCTGGTCGCTGCCGATCCTGGTGCAGGAGCTGCGGGCGATGTGGTCGGACCGGGCCGCGCTCACGGACGACACCGCGCCGTCGCACCGCGACCACGTCGCGTGGCTGGTCGGCCGGGACCCGGCGGCCGCCGTCCGAGCCTGGGCGGAGAACCTGCGCGACCTCGACGGCCCGCTGCTGGTGGCGCCGGAGACGCCGGGCGCGGCGGTGACCGCCCAGCGGCAGATCAGCCGGGAGCTGCCCGGTGCCACGGTGCGCCGGCTGCTGGACGCGGCCCGGCCGCTCGGGGTCACCCTCAACACCGCGGTCGAGTTCGCCTGGGCGCTGGTGCTGGCCCGGATCACCGGCCGGGACGACGTGGTGTTCGGCACCACCGTCTCCGGGCGGCCGGCCGACCTGCCGGGCGCCGACCGGATGGTCGGGCTGTTCGTGAACACCGTGCCGGTGCGGGTGCGGCTGCACGCCGGGACGACGCTCGGCGAGGCGCTTACCGTGCTGCAGGGCGAGCAGACCGATCTGCTCGACCACCAGCACCTCGGGCTCGGCCGGATCCACCGGCTGACCGGCTGCACCCAGCTGTTCGACACCACCACGATGCTGGTCAACTATCCCTTCGACGTGGAGGTGCTGGCCGAGCCGGACGGCGCCGGGTACCGGGTGACCGGCCTGGGCCTGGACGACGCCACGCACTATCCGCTGCGGCTGGTCGCGGTCCCGGGGCCGGACGACCGGCTCACCGTGCGGCTCGGCTTCCGGCCCGACCTGGTGGCCCCGGCCGACGCGGAGGCGCACCTGGACCGGATGATGCTGGCCCTGGAGAGCCTGGCCGGTGACCTGGACGTGGGAGTTCGGGAGATCGACCTGATCACCGCGGCGGAGCGGGAGACGATCGTGGCGCAATGGGGCGGCTACTGATCAGATTTTTCTGACACCTGTCATGAAGTGTTGACGCCCCTCGGGTGGGTGTGCGAAGCTTCTCGTGCGCCGGAAAGAGGTCAACGCGGATGGATGTCACAGGTGATGACCTGCTGAAGATGTTGACGGCGCTGAGCAATCCGCACCGTCTCCGGATCGTGGGGGTGCTCTCCGCCGAGCGCGACTACGTCAGCCGGTTGGCCGTCCGGCTGGGCATGAGCAGGCCGTTGCTGCACATGCACCTCGCCCGGCTGGAGGCCGCCGGCCTGATCGAGGGCAGTCTCGAGCTGTCCGCGGACGGTAAGGCGATGAAGTTCTTCGAGGTCACGCCGTTCGCGTTGCAACTGACACCGCAGACGGTGGCCGAGGCGGTCAAGACGCTGACCGACGCGGCCACCGAGAAGTGAAAGTGATGGTGAGTGCGTTGGGTTCCAATGGCGACGATGTGGTGAGCCTGCTGGCCGCCGCGGGGATCTTCGTCGTGCTCATCGTGATCGTGTGGCAGCTCGCCGCCACCTGGCGGGCGCGTCTGGCCACCGCCCGCGAGGCGCAGTACCGGGAGCTCGCCGAGCGGTGCGCCCAGCTGCTGGCGGAGAACGCGGAGTTGCAGAAACGCACGGTCGCCGAGCTCACGCACGTCCGCGAGGCCACCGCGGCGATGGAGAAGATGATGCGCGAGGTCGGCTGACAACGGAAATATAGACCTCACCGACACAGTGGAGCCCTGCGATTCCCCCGTATCCAGGGCTCCACTGTCGTGAGGTGAGACTTTCATGCGGTTACCGTTGTCGGCCGGACAGATGGGCATCTGGCTCGGGCACGAACTCGATCCGACCGGGCACGCCTACAACATCGCGGAGTACACCGAGGTGGACGGCGATCTCGACCAGGACGCCTTCGAGCAGGCCTGGGCGCGGGTGCTGGAGGAGGCGCCGACCTTCAAGGCGACCGCGATCCGCCGCGACGACAGCGGCGAGCTCTACCAGATCATCGACGAGGCGCCCGCCCGGATCACCCGGGTCGACCTGCGCACCGAGCCCGACCCGGACGCGGCCGCCCAGCGCTGGATCCGTGCCGACCTGGACCGCCGGATCGACCTGGAGGTCGGTGGGCTGTTCACCTTCGCCCTGCTGCGGGTCGGCGACGCACGGTTCGTCTACTACGGCCGCGGCCACCACATCGCCTGCGACGGGTACGCCGCGGCGCTGCTGTTCCGCAAGATCGGCGCGTACTACACCGAGATCGTCACCGGGGCGCCGCTCGCCGACGCGCCGCCGCCCGCCGAGTCGTTGGCCGCCACCCTGACCGCCGACGCGGAGTACCGGGCCGGCGAGGAGTTCCAGGCCGACCTGCGTTTCTGGCGCGAGCATGCGTCCTCGGCCAGCCCGGTGAAGCTGAGCGACCACTGGGCGACCCGCGGCCCGGACACCCCCGACCCGGGCGCCGTGCACATCCGCCGCTCGACGAGCGTCCCGGCCGGGCGCACCGCCGCGATCGCCGAGGTGGCCCGCGAGCTGCGGACCCGCTGGCCGGTGCTGCTGATGGCGGCCACCGCCGCGTTCCTGCACCGCTGCACCGGCCGTACCGACGTGGTGCTCGGCGTCCCGGTCACCGGCCGGACCACCAGGCAGCTGCGGGCCACCCCGAACCATTCGTCCAACGTGGTCCCGCTGCGGATCGAGGTGCGGCCCGGTGACACGCTGCGCGACCTGGTGCCGCGGGTCTCCGGAGCGCTGCGTCTCGCGCTGCGGCACCAGCGTTGCCGGTTCGAGGATTGGCAGCCGGCGCACGCCGGCGCGGCCGGCACCGGCTGGGGCACCGTGGTCAACGTGATGGCCTTCGACTACCAGGTGACCCTCGCCGGGCTGCCCACGGTCACCCGCAACCTCACCCTCGGGCCGGTCGACGACCTGTCGTTGGGCTTCTACGACCGGGGTGACGGCAGCGGCTGGCGGCTCGACGTGGACGGCAACCCGGACCGCTGGGCGCGCGCCGACCTCGCCGTGATCGAGAACCTGTACCTGCGCTTCCTCGAGGAGGTCAGCACCCTGCCGGACACGCCGCTCGGCGAGTTCGAGCTGACCTCGGCGACCGAGCGCGAGCTGCTCCTGCACGACTGGAACGGCACCCCGGCCCCGGCGCCCCGGGGCGACCTGGCCGACGCCTTCGCGGCGCGGGCCGCCCGCACACCCGGGGCGGTCGCGGTGACCGAGGGGGCGCGGGAGATCACGTACGCCGAGCTGGACGCCGCCGCGGACGCCCTCGCCGCCGAACTCCTCGACCAGGGCCTGCGGGCCGAGGAGCCGGTCGCCATCCTGGCCGAGCGGTCGGCGCTGGTGGTGCTCGCCACCCTCGCGATCATCAAGGCCGGTGGGGCCTATCTGCCGCTGCGGCCCACCGACCCGGCCGCCCGGCAGCGCGCCATGCTCGCCGACGCCGGGGTGCGGCTGCTGCTCACCGACGTGCCGGCCGACCACCCGGTCGAGGCGCTGCTGCTGTCCGCGGCCGATCTGAGCGCCGCGGCGCCGGCCACCGCCCCGCACCGCGGCGGCGACCCGGACCGGCTGGCCTATGTCATGTACACCTCCGGCTCCACCGGTCGGCCCAAGGGCGTCGCGGTCACCCACGGCAACGTGCTCGCCTTCGCCGCGCACCACCGGTGGTCGGACGGCGACCACGAGCGGGTGCTGATGCACTCCTCGCACGCCTTCGACGCCTCCACCTACGAGATCTGGGCGCCACTGCTGACCGGCGGCCGGATCGTGGTCGCCCCGCCCGGCCAGGTGACCGCCGACGAGCTGGCCGCGGTGATCGCGGCGCACGGGGTGACCGCGGCCTTCCTCACCACGTCGCTGTTCAACCTGATCGCCGGCACCCGCCCGGCCGCGTTCGCCGGCCTGCGCACCGTGTCGTGCGGCGGCGAGGCGGCCTCCGGCGAGGCGATCCGGCTGGTTCGCGCGGCCTGCCCGGGGATCCGGGTGATGAACGGCTACGGCCCGACCGAGACCACCACGTTCGCCACCACCATGGAGGTCGAGGAGTCCGGCGGCACCCCGCCGATCGGTGTCCCGCTGGACGCCACCCGGGTCTATGTGCTCGGCCCGGACCTGCGCCCGGTGCCGATCGGGGTGTCCGGCGAGCTGTACGTCGCCGGCTGGCAGAACGCCCGCGGCTACCTGAACCGACCGGCGCTGACCGCGGAACGCTTCGTGGCCGCCCCGTTCGGCCCGCCCGGCTCCCGGATGTACCGGACCGGCGACGTGGTCCGCTGGCGCGAGGACGGCGTGCTCGAATACGTCGGCCGCGGCGACCAGCAGGTGAAGATCCGCGGCTTCCGGATCGAGCTGGGCGAGGTCGAGGCGGCGCTGCTGCGCCTGCCGGAGATCGCCCAGGCGTACGCCACCGCCCAGGAGACCGCCCCGGGCGCCCGCCGCCTGGTCGCCTACGTGGTCGGCGCCGCCGGCGAGACCCCGGAACCGACCCGGATCCGGGAGTCGCTGCGCGAGAGCATGCCCGACTTCATGGTCCCGGCCGTGGTGACGGTGCTGCCGGCGCTCCCGCTCAACGCCAACGGCAAGGTCGACCGCGCCGCCCTGCCCGACCCGGAGGTGACCGTGACCGCCGGCCGCGAGGCCTCCGGCGCGGTGGAGAGCGCCCTGGCGGTCGCGTTCGCCGAGGCCCTCTCGGTTTCCCGGGTCGGTGCCTCGGACTCCTTCTTCGACCTGGGCGGCGACAGCATCCGGGCGATCCAGGTGGTCACCCGGGTCCGCAACGCCGGCTGGCTGATCGGGGTCGGCGACGTGTTGACCCTGCACACGGTGGAGAAGATCGCCGAACGGGCGGTGCCGGCCACCCCGGCCCCGGCCGAGCCCGCCCCGGACGACCTGCTGTCGCTGGACGACGACGACCTGGCGGCGCTGGTCTCGGCCCTCGCCGAGGACGCCGGCTGACCTCGCCCGCACCACGGGGGCCGGGCACCCGCCCGGCCCCCGTCGCGTGCCCGGCAAAAAAGTGGGAATTTCTCGGCGAAGGTGTCACCTGAGGGTGGGTCGGATCGGCGTCTATACCGGCGTCAGCAATGAACCGCCCACGGGGGAGCAGGAAATGCGTGCCATCAAGACCGGACTCGTCGCCACCGCCACCGTCGCCGCCCTGTTGATCTCCGGCTGCACCGGCGGCGGGAAGGAGGGGACGGCCGGCACCGTGGCGCCTCCGGTCGTCGCGCCGAGCAGTACACCGGCTGCGGTCCCGAGCAGTCCGCCGGCCGAGAGTACGAGGGCGGCCACCATCGACGGCACCCTTCTCTACGCGAATCTCGACAAGGTCTACGGGGTGCGGGACGGCAAACCGAGTGTCCTGCACCGGTCGCCCGGGCGGATGCTGACCCTGCCGAGCGTCTCGCCGGACGGCAGGCACCTCGCCTACGTCGAGGACGAACTCACCGTCTCCGGCGTCGACGGCAAGAACCGGCGGACCTACAAGTTCGACATCGACATCAGTGACGGTTCGACCAATCTCGGCCCCGCGTGGACCGCGGACAGCGCCGGCCTCCTCGTGCGGCGCATCGACGCCCAGACGAAAAACCGGATCACCAAGGTCACGGAGGGCATCTTCCGGATCGCCGACGGCTCGTTCCAGGCGCTGCCCAAGTCCCTGCAGGGTTTCGAGAACTACCTGATGTCCGGCGATGGCAAGCGGATCTTCTTCATCGACAAGGGTGTGATCTGCTCCACCGCGGTGGACGGGTCCGACCTGCGCAAGGTGCCGGTCATCGGCGCCGAGAGCAGCGCGCAGAACCCGAGCCGGCTGCAGGCGAACGTCCTCGGCACGGTGAATGCCGACGGCAGCCGGATCACCGCCATCCTGTTCCGGATGACCGACGGGAACGACGAGGCGGGGGGAACCCCGGACCGGTTGATCGACACGGCGACCGGCAAGGTCGTGCCGACCGTGGTGAAGGACGGTCCGGGCTCCCTGCTGATCCTGCGCGACGGCTCGGTGCTGGCCGGCACCGGTGACGTGGCGGGTACGCAGACGCTCACGCTGTTCTCCGCGGCCGGCCGGGTGCTCACCAGCAGGTCCTTCTCGATGAAGCTCGACTTCGACGCCCGCCTCAGCGGCTACGCCGAGTGATCCACAGTGGGGGACAGCGTGATGGCCATCGCGACCTTTAAGATCACCGATCTCAGCACCACGAGATCGGATGTACGGGGATGGATCAAGCCGACGCGGACTTCGCCGAGTTCGTCCGGTCCCGCACGCACTCACTGCTGCGCGCCGCGTTCCTGCTCACCGGTGACCAGCACCTCGCCGAGGACCTGGTCCAGGAGGCCCTGGCCCGTACCCACCGGTCGTGGAACCGCCTGGATCGGGCCGGGAACGCCGAGGCGTACGCTCGAAAGATCATGTACCACACCCAGGTCTCCTTCTGGCGGCGCGGCCGGGTCGCCGAGGTCATGCCCGGGGAACTACCGGACCGCGCCGGCGGCGACGGCTCCGACGAGTCCGACGCGACCACTCGGCGGCTGGTGCTGCGCAACGCCTTGCTCCAGCTCAGCGCCAAGCAGCGGGCGGTGATCGTGCTGCGGTTCTTCGAGGACCACTCCGAGAGCGAGGCCGCCGAGCTGCTCGGGGTGTCGGTCAACACGGTCAAGACCCAATGCGCCCGGGGGCTGGCGAAGCTGCGCACCCTGCTGCCGGACATGCGGGCATTGGAGGCGCAGGCGTGAACGAGGACCTGCGGCAGTCGCTCTCCGGCATCGCCGACGACGTGCACTTCGTCGACCTGCACGCCCGGGCGCTGGGGCGGTCCCGGCAGATCCGCCGCAACCGGATCACCGCGGTCACCGCGTCCGCGCTGGCGGTGCTGGGCCTGGCCGGCTTCGGGGTGGCGAACCTCGACGCGTTCCGGACCCGACCGGGCCCGCCGGCCGTGGTCGCGGCGAGCGTCAGCCCGTCGCCCGGCGCGACGGTCCGCAAGCCGGCGCCGAGCGGCCCGGCCACGGTCACCATGGCGGTGCCCGCGTCGAAGTCGCTGACCGCGCTGACCGGCGAGCTGTTCTACCGGTCCAAGTCCGGCACGGTGGTCCGGTTCACCGGCGACGGCACCCGGACCACGGTGCTGGACAGGGCGAACCAGGCGGTCGCGATCTCCCCGGACGGCCGGCAGGTCGCGTACGTGTCGGCCGGCAAGCTCCGGCTGGCCGGTGCCGCCCAGCCGCTGCTCAGCGGCACGGTCGACATCGCCAAACAGCTGCCGTCCTGGTCGCCGGACGGCACCCGGCTGCTGGTCGCGGCGCCGTCGCCGGCCGTGCTCACCGTCGCCACCGGCAAGCTCGGCCCGATCCCGGGTGGTCTGAAGGGACAGAATTTCCACTGGTCCGGGGACGGCAGCAAGCTGTTCTACACGGCCGGCCAGCGGATCCGGGTGGGCGCCGCCACCGTCCCGGTCTTCGGGGACCCCGATGTCGGCCGCAACCCCGAGCAGCTCTCCGGTGACCTGGTGCTGAGCGTGGACCGGACCGGCGCGCGGTTCGCCCTGCGGCTGAGCAACTCGTTCGACGTGGATCAGCGCCCCGACACGGTGGCCGACGCGAGCACCGGCGCCCTCGACCCGATCCCGGTGCCCGGCACGGTCGAGTCGGCGCTCTTCGACACCGACGGCAACCTGATGGTCCGGGCCACCGACGGGGACCGCAGGGTGCTCTCGCTGTTCTCGGCCACCGGGACGCTGCTGGTCCAGGCCACCGAACCGGCCTCGCTGCGCGACCTGGACCTGATCGCCTACACCCGCTGAGCCAGATCGGCGGTCAGCCGCCGGCGCACGTGCCGGATCAGGGCGGCCAGGTCGGCGCAGTACACCGACGGATTGCGGAAACCGCCGGGCGCGCGGTAACGGTGCGCGTAGTGCCCGGCACCGCACACCCGGTGCAGGTCACAGGCCCGGCAGGCGTCGGACAGGGCGTCGGCGCCGATCTGCCGGGCCACCACGCCGGGATGGTCGAGGACCGCGTCCAGCGGGTCGGCGGCGATGGTCCGGCCGGTCGCGCACGCCCCCGGATACGCCGATTTGAGGGAGTCGGTCAGCTCGATCGCCCCGTCGCTCTCGATCACCACCACCGCCACCGGGCTCAGCCCGATCTGCTCGGACCGGCCGGAACCACCCAGCAGCAGCGCCATCACGTCCTCGAACAGCCGGATCGAGGTCTCCTGGCGGGGTGCGTCGTACCACCGGTCGAAGACCGCGATCAGCCAGCCGGCGCACGAGGCCGGCGGCGGCGTCTCCCAGTTCGCGTGCGGCAGCAGCAGGTCGATGGCGGGGGGTCGATACCGCAGCAGCGCCTCGTAGCCGGCGACCGGATCGGTGGCCGGATCGATCGTGCACAGCAGGCCGCCGAAGACGTCCCCGGTGAGCAGCCGCAACCCACGGTCGACGGCGGCCGAGCTGCCCAGCCCGTCGGGTCGCCGCCGGCGCAGGTCGTTGCTCTCCGCGGCGCCGTCCAGGCTCACCCCGACCCGGACCCGATGCCGGCGGAACATCGCGACCGCGGCCTCGTCGAGCAGCGTCCCGTTCGTCTGGATCAGCACCTCCAGACGCCGCCCGGCCGGGAACACCGCCCGGAAATCCCCGATCAGCTCATCCAGCAGCGCGGTCCCGGCCAGCATCGGTTCGCCGCCGTGCAGCACCAGCCGCATCTCCGGCAGGTCGTGCGTGTCGGCGTGCTCGGCCATCCGCCGCGCGGCGAGTCGCCACGTCGCCCGGTCCATCACCCGCGGCCGATCCTGCCAGGACTGGTCGGCCATCGTGTAGACGTAGCAGTAGTCGCAGGCCAGATTGCACCGCTGATGCACCTTCAGCACCACGTCGCGGAACGGCACCGCCCGATGCCCGGCGCGCCGCAGCGCGGCGACGTCCAGCGACAACTCCGGCCACCGCGCCTGCTCGGCGCTCATCCCGACCCCCTCGTCACCCGCCCGTTGCATGCTAGAAGACCCCCGGACCGCGGCCCGGCGCCGGGTTTCCGCTGCCCGCTGCCGCCATTGCGGTCGTACGACATGAGCCCCCGCCCCGCACGGTGATCCCGGGACCACCGTGCGGACCGGCCGGGAAGCAGGTCAGACGGCGCGACGGGCGGCGCTGCTCATCGCGGCGTGCCGGGCGGCTTCCGGGGTCGACCCGACGCCGGCACCCCAGCGTTCCACCTCGGCGATCCGGCAACGAACGTACGAAATGATCGCCTCCCGGAAGTTTCCGGTGACCTCCTCGATCACCTCGACGCCGTCCAGGTCGACCGGGAATCCGGGGTGGACCAGGTATTCGTCGCGGAACAGCGACCACAGTTCGGCCGGGGTCAGCTCGCCGCCGCCGGCCCGTCCCTCGCTCGCGGCCTGGGCCAGCGCGCCGACCTCGACCCGCAGGCCGGGCGGCAGGTCCAGGCCGTGCCCGGTGCGCAGCAGGTAGGCCACCCCACCCTTGCCGGACTGGCTGTTCACCCGGATCACCGCCTCGTAGGAGCGGCCCACGTCGGCCGGGTCGACCGGCAGGTACGGCACCTCCCACGGCGCCTCGGACTCGGGCACGCCCAGCGCGGCGGCGCGTTTGGCGTGGAAGATCATGCCTTTGTCGATGGCGTCCTGGTGGGTGCCGGAGAACGCGGTGTAGACCAGGTCGCCGGCGTACGGGTGGCGATCCGGCACGGGCATCCGGTTGTAGTGCTCGACGGTCCGGCGCACCGCATCGATGTCCGAGAAGTCCAGCTTCGGGTCGATGCCCTGGGTGTACAGGTTCATCGCCAGCGTGACCAGGTCGACGTTGCCGGTGCGTTCACCGTTGCCGAACAGGCAGCCCTCGACCCGTTGCGCGCCGGCCAGCACGGCCAGTTCGGCGCAGGCCACCCCGGTGCCGCGGTCGTTGTGCGGGTGCACCGACAGGATCACGTCGTTGCGCCGGTCCAGGTGCCGGCTCATCCATTCGATCTGGTCGGCGTACACGTTCGGGGTGGCGCATTCGACCGTGGCCGGCAGGTTGTGGATCACCGGCCGGTCCGGGGCGGCGTCCCACCGCCCGGTGACCGCGTTGCAGACGTCCAGCACGAACTCCGGTTCGGTCAGGTTGAAGACCTCAGGACTGAACTCGAAGCGGGTGTACGTGTGAGCCAGTCGATCAGTTTCGGACAGCACCACCCCGGCCGCGTGCAGGATCCTTGTCCTGAGCCCGGCCCGGGACGCCCGCAGCACCACGTCGCGCCAGGTCGGTGCGGTCGCCGTGTACATGTGCACGACCGCCCTGGCCAGGCCGTCGATCGATGCCACGGTCCGCCTGATCAGGTCGTCCCGGGCGGCGGTGAAGACGACCACGGTGACGTCGTCCGGGACCAGGTCGTCACGCTCGGCCAGTAACCGGACGAAGTCGAAGTCCAACCCGCTCGCCGACGGGTAGCCGACCTCGATCTCCTTGAAACCCATCGCGACCATCATGGTGAAGGCGCGCAGTTTGCGGTCGGCGTCCATCGGTTCGGCCAGCGCCTGGTTGCCGTCGCGCAGGTCGACCGGGACCCACAGGGGGCGGCGGTCGGCCGCCGGGTGGGCCAGGTGCGGTCGGTGATCGGCACGTCGACCCGCTCGTGGGCGGGGCGGTAACGGTGGAACGGCATCGGGCTGGGCTGCTGCGGATTCCAGGTGATCATGACGGGGCTCCAGAACGGGTTTGCCGGGAAACGGACATCGACCGGCAAAGCACGAACAGCCCCCACGGCGGGGAGCCGGTCGTCGGATCAGGCCCCGCCGTGGCGGCTGAGAAGCAGCGCCACGAAATGCGTCACGATCGGGACCATACCCGACGCGCAGAGGCCACGACCGGACTGCTTGGATAGTGGGAATGTCCAGGACAATGCGGGTCTCCACGCGGAACGCGACCTTCCAGCAGTGGCAGGCGCTGCTCACCAACCGCACCAAACGGCACCGGGCCGGCGAGTTCGTGGTGCAGGGCGTCCGCCCGATCACGCTCGCCGTCGACCACGGCTGGCCGGTGCACGCGGTCCTGCTCGACGACGCCCGTCGCCTGTCCCGGTGGAGCCGGGACGTCCTGGACCGCACCGACGCGGCCCGGTTCGCCGTCTCCGGCGAGCTGATGCACGAGCTGGGCGGCAAGGACGAGGAGTCGCCCGAGCTGCTCGCCGTGGTCGGCATGCCGGCCGACGACCTCACCCGGATCGGGGCCGGGCCGGACATGCTCGCCCTGGTCTTCGACCGGCCCACCACGCCGGCCAACATCGGCGCCCTGGTCCGTTCGGCCGACGCGTTCGGCGCCACCGGGCTGATCATCGCCGGTCACGCCGCCGACCCGTACGACCCGAAGGCGGTCCGGGCCAGCACCGGCTCGCTGTTCGCCCTGCCGGTGGTGCAGGTCGCCAGTCACCGTGAGGTGGTCGACCACGTGATCGGCCTGCGCCGTGGCGGTCTCCCGGTGGAGATCCTCGGCAGCGACGAGGGCGGGGACGTGGACCTGGACGAGCACGACCTGACCGGGCCCAAGGTGATCGCGATCGGCAACGAGACCCGCGGGCTCAGCGGCGCCTGGCGGGAGGCCTGCGACCACATCCTGCGCATCCCGATGACCGGCGCGGCCAGCTCGCTGAACGCCGCGGCGGCCGGCTCCGTGGTCCTCTACGAAGCCGCCCGCCAGCGCCGTCACTAGACCTGCGCGCCCAGCACATCGAGGAATCTCTCGATGTGGAAGGTGGCCTTGATCCTGGCGGTCGTCTCCGGGCCGAGCAGGCCGGCGTCCGCATCGTAGGTGACCCCGCCGTGCGGCCCGAGCGGCAGCACGATCCCGTCCGGCGCCGGCTCGTACGCGGTCAGCGGCCCGCCGCCGATCAGCGCCCGGATGTTGGCGGCCACCACCTCACCGTGCCGGGCCGCGGCCCGGGCCATCTTCAGCTCGTCGGTCCCGGCCAGGTCCCCGACCGCGAAGACCCGGTCGTGTCCGGCCACCCGCAGGTGCTCGGTGACCGCGAGCCGCCCGTCGGCCCGCCGCGCCCCGGCCAGCGACCCGTCGGCGTACTCCGACCGGACCCCGGTCCCGTGGCAGGGGAACCACAGGTCGGCCGCGATGATCTCCCCGGCCGCCGTGGTGACGGTGAACGGGCGGACCGTGCCCGGCTCCACTGCCGGTGGCGCGGTCAGGGCCGTCCCGAGCAGCAGCCGGACGCCGAGCGCGTCCAGCTGCCGGCGCAGCTCGGCCCGGAACGCGTCCGGGAACCGGCCGCCGACCAGGTCCGGCGCCCGGTCCAGCACGGTGATCCGGGTCGTCGGCCAGGCGGCCGCGATCTCGCCGGCGAACTCCAGCCCGATCGGCCCGGCCCCGACCAGCAGCACGTGCGACGCCCGGGACAGGGCGTCCCGGACCGCCCCCAGCCGTTCCCGCGCGACGGCGGTGTCCGGGCTGTCCATCCGGGACGGGAACGGGCTGCTCGACCCGGTGGCCAGCACCAGGTAGTCGGCGTGCAGCCGCTCCCCGGAGGCCAGCTCCACCGTCTCCGGCGTGACCCGGATGGCGCGGGACCGGATCACCCTGCCACGGGGGAGCAGTCCGTCGTACCGGATGAAGATCCGGTCGGTCCAGTCCGGGTCGACCGCGGCGCGCAGCGCGGCCACGTGGTGCACGAACGTCTCGGTGGGCTCGACCAGCGTCACGTCGGCCACGTCGTCCAGCGCGGCCGCCGCGACGATGCCGGCGTAACCGCCACCCACCACGATCACTTCAGGTTTCATGGCCTGAGCCTGTGCCGTCCGGCGGCCGGCAGGGAGGCCGCGCTCAGGGTGGTAGTGGCAGGGACACCCTCGGCGGCCGGGACCGGGTTACCGTCGGGCGGTGAGCGACAACGAGCTGGGCGCCTTCCTGCGCGCCCGGCGGGCCGAGGTCACCCCGGCCGAGGTGGGCCTGCCGCCCGGTTCCCGGCGCCGGACGCCCGGGCTGCGCCGGGCCGAGGTGGCGATGCTCGCCGGGGTCAGCGTGGAATATCTGATCCGCCTGGAACAGGGGCGGGACCGCCGGCCGTCGCCGCAGGTGCTGGCCGCGCTCGCCGGGCCGCTGCGGCTGACCGCCGCCGAGCGCGCCCGCCTCTACCGGCTGACCAAGTCGGCGAGCGGATTCACCTGCGGGGCGGGGGAGCGGGCGCCGTCCCGGACCGTCCGGCCCGGCCTGCGCGCGGTGCTCGACCAGCTGGAGCCCGCCGCCGCGGCGCTGCTCAACCAGGTGGGTGACGTGCTGGCGCACACCGCCGGGTTCGCCCGGCTGGCCGCCCCGATCGGGCTGCTCGACGGCGCCGAACCCAATCTGACCCGGTACGTCTTCACCGACCCCCGGGCACGCACCGCGTACCCGGACTGGGCTCAGGTGGCCGACGAGCGGGTGGCCGCGCTCAAGAACGGGCCGCCCCGGCCGGACTTCACCGACGAGATGCTGCTGCTGGCCGGCGCGGAGTTCGCCGAGCGGGCCGAGCGGGTGCCCGGGGTGCCGCGCCCGCACGGGGTGCTGCGCCTGGAGCATCCGGCGGCCGGCCCGCTGCGGCTCGCCTACGAGATCCTGGAGTTGCCCGGCGACGAGGGTCTGCGGCTGCTGATCCAGCTCCCGGCCGACGAGGCCACCGCTGAGGCGCTGCGGGCGCTGGCCCCGCTGCGACTGGTGGCCGGCTGATCAGCAGACCGGCAGGCCGGGTGCCGGCTGATCAGCAGAGCGGCGGGCTGCGTGCCGGCTGATCAGCAGAGCGGCGGGTCGGGGCTTGCCGATCAGGCGACCGGCAGCGGCGTCAGCCGGATGTCGCCGACGCTGATCTCGGCCATCGCGTCCAGCGCCGCGCTGCCCGCCACGAAGTAGCCGTCGTGGCCGCACACGTTCCCGGCCGGCAGCGGCAGCGCCCCGAAGCCGGGGTCGATCGGCAGTCGCCCGTGCCCCAGTCCGAAGATCCGGATGCCGGGCAGCTTGCGGGTCCAGTCGTCGGGCGCGCTGCCCGCCCAGATCCGGGCGGTCCCGCCCAGCTGGTCGCGGCCGCTGACGCCCATTCCCGGGCTGCCGATCACCACGACGTCGCCGACCTGGGCCGGCAGGTGGGCCACGGCCCACCCGGCGACGATCGACCCGTAGCTGTGCCCGACCACCGTGATCCGCTGACCGGGGTGCCGCGCCACCAGCCCGCCGACGAACCGTTCGAGGGCGAGGGCCCCGCTGGCCGCCCGGTCCTCGCGCAGCGCCGCCCGGCGGATGCCCTCCGGCGGGTCGTAGCCCAGCCAAGCGATCACCGCGACCCGTTCCCCGGTACCGATCCGCTGGTACAGCTGGTGCGCCTGCCAAGAGGGGGAGCGCCGGCGCACGCCGCCGAGCCCGGTGTCGAAGTCGGCGAGCGTGTTGTCGACCCCGGGGATCAGGATCACCACCCGGTCGACGGTGTCCAGGTCGCCGAAGACCTCGGCGATCCGCCCGTCGCCGCGCCGGTCCAGGGCGAGGATCTGCCGCCCGGCGTATCCGGGCGTCCGGTTCGCCGCGTAGCGCAGGCCCGGCGGCGCGCCGTCCAGGTTGCCGACCACTGTGGGGTACTCGCGGGCCAGGTCGTCCGCCGCGGCGGCCGGGAGACCGGCGAAGAAGGCGGCGATCCGGTCCGGCGCGGTGCTCGCCGGGTCCGGGAGATGCCGGGCGTCCGCCCGCCAGTCGGCGATCCGGTCAGGCTGCTCGGCGGTCGCCGACGTCGGCCCGAAGAGCCCGAGTGCCGGCACCAGGAGCAGCGCCACTGCCACGATCCACCAGCGAGTCATCGTTTCCCCCTCAGGGCCGTCCTCCGATGTGCGACGAAGGTAGGAGGACGACTTGGCGGAGAACGTCAATCCGTGGCGGGAGGTCACGCGTAGTACCGGGGGGCTACCCGGTCACTGCCCGGTATGCACGGCAGCGAGGAGCATCTATGATTCGCCGATGAAACACGGCGATGAAACAAGAGTCACGGTACGTGATCTGGCGGCCCGCACCGGTCTGTCCATCGCCACCGTCTCCCGGGTCCTCAACGACCGGGCGAACGTCGCTCCGGACACCCGCGACCGGGTGCTGCGCGCGATGGGCACGCTGGGCGAGCGCGCCCCGCGTCGGCGGGGCGTCCGGGCCCGGGCCGCCGGCGTCTTCGTCCGCTGTCCGTACGTGCTGACCGACTACTTCGGGCTGATCGTCTCCGCGGTCGCCGAGGCGTGCGAGCCGCACGGCCTGCATGTGATCCTGAACGCCGGCACCTCCGCCCAGCAGACCCGGGTGCTGCCCACCCTGCCGGAGCGCCGGGACGTGGCCGGCGCCGTGCTGATCCTGCCGCCGGAGCCGGGCGCCGAGCTGGTCCGGCTGCGCGACCGCGGTTTCCCGTTCGTACTGGTCGATCCGCGGATCTCGCCCCCGCGGGACGTGGCCGCGGTGTCCGCCGCGCACTTCGCCGGGGCCCGGGCGCTGACCGCCCACCTGATCGGCCTGGGGCATCGCCGGATCGGCATCATCGGTGGGCCGCGTGACTGGCTGGCCAGCGACAACCGCTTCCACGGCTATCTCGCGCCGCTGGCCGACGCCGGCGTGCTGGCCGATCCGGCGCTGACCCGGTTCGTCGCCGAGCCGAACACCGGGCTGGGCTACCGGGCCGCGGTGGAGCTGCTGGACCTGCCGGAGCGGCCGACCGCGCTGCTGGCGTTCAACGACAAGATGGCGATCGGGGCGCTGCGGGCGGCCGCCGAGCGGGGCCTCAAGGTGCCGCACGACCTGTCGGTGGCCGGCTTCGACGACATCGACCTCGGCTCGGCCTGCGACCCGATGCTGACCACCGTGCGCCAGCCGCTCGGCGAGATGGGCCGGATGGCGGTCCACCTGCTGCTGCGCATGCTGGGCGGGCACCGGCTGGACGCGTTGCACCTGGAGCTGGGCACCGAGCTGGTGGTGCGTGGCTCGACCGGGCCGGTCCCGGCCTGACGTGTTTCACGGTTCCGGAACGCGAACACCGCATCCGGAACCGTCAACTCATTGACTGGCTTATTTGGCAAAGGTTTCCTTCCTGTTACGCCATCCCCTTCCCCCGAGGGAGTCAGTCATGCGGAAGACCCTGTTCGCCGCGGCGATACTGGGCGGCAGCCTGCTCTACGCCCCCGCCGCGCAGGCCGCCGGCGAGACCGTCAGCGTCTATCTCACCACCACGTCGGACAGTGCCGGGCGCACGGTCACCCGCGGGCTGCAGCAGCAGACGAACATCGCGTTCGGCCCGGCCGGTGGCAGCGCCGGCACCACGATCAACGTCGACGAGGGCACCACCTACCAGACCTTCGAGGGCGGTGGCGCGTCGATCACCGACACCACCGCCTACCTGCTGCGGGGCGGGGCGGTCAGCGCGGCCACCCGGGACGCCGTGATGACGAAACTGTTCAGTCCCACGGGCGGGATCGGGCTGTCCTTCGTACGCAACCCGATCGGTGCTTCTGATCTTTCGAGGCCGGGCAACGTGTCGCTGGACGACACGTGTTGCGACCTCGCTGATTTCGGCGCCAACGGCTACGACACGAACGTGCGGCTGCTCACCCAGCAGGCGAAGCAGCTCAACCCGAGCCTGCGGGTGATGGCGGTGCCGTGGAGCGCACCGGGCTGGATGAAGGACAACGGCCGGATGGACCAGATGGGCTGGCTCAAGGCCGGGTACTACCCGATGTACGCGCAGTATCTGGTCAAGTACCTGCAGAGCTACCAGGCGGCGGGCGTGCCGGTCGACTACCTGTCGGTGCAGAACGAGCCGAACTGCTGCCAGGCATCCAACCCGACCGCGATGACCTACCCGGGGATGAGCTGGAACCCGTCCGGGCTGGTTGAGTTCACCAAGAACAACGTGTACCCGGCGCTGCACGCGGCCGGGCTGAACACCAGGGTGCTGGTGCACGACTGGAACTACGGCGACTACGCGAGTTTCGGCTCGGGGATCCTGGGCGACGCGGGGATCCGCACCGACCCGGCATTCGGCGGGATCGCCTGGCACGGCTACTCGGGCAGCGCCTCCACCGGCAGCGACGTGCACGCCACGTACCCGGCCGTGAAGCAGTTCGAGACCGAGCACTCCGGCGGCACCTGGATCGGTGACCAGCACAACGAGGACCTGAACAACATCATCGACTACACCCGGAACTGGGGCGCTTCGGTGGTGAAGTGGAGCCTCGGCGTGGATCAGAACATGGGCCCGCACAACGGCGGCTGCGGCACCTGCACCGGCTTCATCACCGTGCAGAACGGCGGCTCCCGGGCCGGTCAGGTCGACTACACCGTCGAGTACTACACGATGGGTCACCTCACCAGGTTCGTGAAGCCGGGGGCGGTCCGGATCGACAGCAACGACGGCTCCGCGGTCCGCAACGTGGCCTGGCGCAACCCGGACGGCTCCAAGGCGCTGATCGCGCACAACGGCGGCACGTCCAGCCAGTCGGTGCGGGTCAACTGGGGCGGGCAGTCGTTCATCTACACCCTCCCGGCCCGGACGACGGCGACCTTCACCTGGTCGGGCACCGCCGCACCGGATCCGTCCGGGACGATCACCGGGCTGGCCGGCAAGTGCGTGGACGTGGCCGGGGCGGCGACCGCCAACGGCACGGCCGTGCAGCTCTACACCTGCAACTCCTCGGCCGCGCAGCGGTGGACCCGGGCGTCGGACGGGACGCTGCGGGCACTCGGCAAGTGCCTGGACATCGTGGGGCCGAGCACGGCGGACGGCACGCTCGCGCATCTCTGGGACTGCCACACCGGTGCGTCGCAGAAGTGGACCTACGACGGTGCCGGTCAGCACCTCATCAACTCGTATTCCGGCAAATGTCTCGATGTGAAGGACAACAGCTCCGCGGACGCGACCCGGCTGCAGGTGTGGACCTGCACCTCCGGCGCCAACCAGAAGTGGGTGCTCAACTGATGTTGCTCAAGATGGCGATGGCGGTGGTGGTCGCTGCCACGCCCGCTGTGCCCTGCCCGCGGCCGGCGGTCACCGGCACCTATTCGGTCGGTGCGGCCCATTGGCAGCCCGCTCACGTCGCGCAAACGGGACAATCTGCCGCTACGGTGGTGATCGACCCGAGCCGGACCGAACAGCGATACGAGGGCGTCGGCTTCTCGATCGACGAGACCGCCGTCGCCAACCTGTGGAAGCTCACTCCCGACCGGCGGGAACAGGCGATCAAGCTGCTGGTCGACCCGCGCACCGGCGCCGGCCTGGACCGCTTCCGCCTCACCATCGGCAGCCCCGACCTGATCGAGCACCTGCCGTTCTGGTCCTACGACGACCTGCCCGCCGGGGTCACCGAGGACCCGGAGCTGAAGTACTTCTCCGTCCAGCGCGACCTGGATCTGCACATCGTCGACACGATCAAGCTGATCCAGAAGTACAACCCGCGGGCCACCTTCTTCGCCTCCGCGTGGAGCGCCCCGGCCTGGATGAAGACCAACAACAGGTTCCTCGGCGAGGTCGCCCTCAAGCCGGGCAGCACCACCGACTACTACCAGGCCGGCAAGCTGCGCGACGACCGGATCGACGTGTTCGCCCGGTACTACGTCAGGTATCTGCAGGAGTACGCCCGGCTGGGCATCAGGGTCGACGCGATCACGCTGCTCAACGAGCCGGGCATGGACGTCGTCTACCCCGCCATGGACATCAGCGTCGAGCAGCAGCAGAGACTCGCCGTCGCGATCAAGCGCGAGTTCCGCCGGGCCGGGCTGCGCACCAGCCTCTACGTCCACGACTTCAACTTCTGGGACTGGCGCGACCCGAACAGCACGGCCACCAAGAACTACTACCGGATCCTGAACGACCCGCAGGCCGCGCGGGCTGCCGACGCGATCGCGTTCCACCCGTACTGGGGTGACCCGCAGGTGATGCGCGACGCGTACCGGCAGACCGGCAAACCGGTGCAGATGACCGAGACCAGCGACCTGTCCCCGTCGACCGTGCTGTCCTACTTCCGGCTCGACGCCAGCAGTTACATCCTCTGGGCGCAGACCACCGACCAGGACGGCGGCACCCTGCACTGGACCGGCGAGCGCAACAACAACGTCGACTGGGACGAGGTCGCCCGGACCAGTAGGTGGCCCGATCGGCTGGTCAAGGTCAACACCATCACCAAGGATTATTCGGTACGCGATGAGCTCTACCAACTGGGCCAGTTCGCCAGGTACCTGACGCCCGCGCATGTGCGCGTCGAGTCCAGCACCACGGGCCACGGGATCAGCAACGTCGTCTACCGGGACGGGCGGGACTACGTCGCGGTGCTGGGCAACGCCAACGCCACGGACACCGCCGTGCGGGTGGTGGCCGGCGACGACTCCTTCGTCACCACGGTGCCCGCCGGGGCGTACGCCACCTATCGATGGACCGGCAGCCGGACGGACTCGCGGCACAACCGCGCCCCGCTGCTGCCCGGCGTGCCCCCGGTGACCGCCGACCAGTACGCCACCACCCGGATCGCCCTGCATGCGACCGATCCTGATCATGACAGGCTGCACTACTACGCGGTCGATCTGCCGGCCGGTGCGAGCGTCGATCCGGACACCGGGGTCCTGACGCTGGACCCGGCAGTGCCCGGCGAGCAGCAGGTCACCGTCGCGGTCACCGACGGCAAGGCGTACGCCGAGACCACCGTGCACGTCACCGTCGTCCCGCACGGCGCCCCGGTCGGCGCGATCGTCGAGGCCGAGGCGTACACCGCACAGCACGGCTGGACCGAGGGCGGCGCCGACTTCGTCGAGAGCAACGGCGCGGCCAGCGGCGGCAAGGACGTCGGCTGGACCGCGCCCGGGAACTGGCTCGCCTACCGCTTCGACGTGCCGGCCGGCCCGCACCGGCTGGAGCTGCGGGTCGCCAACGGCACCGGGGCGGTGGCCACCGGCGCGATCTCGATCCGGGACGCGTCCGGCGCCGTGCTGGCCGGCGTCTCGGTGCCGGACACCGGCGGCTGGGCGGCATACCAAACGGTGGACGTGCCGGTCTCGCTGGCTGATGGTGATCAGACGCTTACGGTTTACTGTGAAAGCGGTGGGTTCAACCTGGACTACCTACGGCTGGCCGTGTAGGGGCAGCCAGTCGCCGGGCTGCCGGAGGCGCGCCACAAGCTCGCCTCCGGCCGCCTCAGAAACCGGGCCGGGTCGTCGGGCCCTGCCTGCGGTCAGACCGCGATGGCGGGTAGCGGTGGCGGGCTGATCGCCGCGCGGCCGGTGAAGCCGCGCCACGCGGCGGCCATCGCCCGGACGCCGGCGGTCAGCGCCGCCGGCTCGGCGACGAACGGAATCCGCAGGTGATCCGTGCTCGCACCGGACGGATCGAGCGATCCGCCGGGCAGGACCGCGACGCCTTCCCGGAGGGCCGCCTGCGCATACGAGGCCGCGTCCCCGTGGGGCAGCCGCACCCAGATCGTCTGCCCGCCCCGGGCCGGCTCGAACTGCCACTCCGGCAGGTGTCTCCGCAGCTCAGCGCAGAGGTGATCGTGCCGGGCGGCGAGTGTCCGGATCCGCTGTCCGGCCAGGTCGTCCAGATTCTCCAGGAGTTCCACGGCCGCCAGCTGGTCCAGCACGCCGCTGCCCAGGTCGATGACCGCCTTGAGCCGGGCGAGGCGTCCGATCAGGGCCGGCTGTGCCCGCACCCAGCCGATCCGCAGGCCGCCCCACACGACTTTGCTGAGCGACCCCACCGTGATCAACTCATCGGCGTCCGGCGCGGCCGCGGCGTCCGGCGCAGCCCTGGCGTCCGGCGCGGTCCGCGCTCGCCGGTCCGGGAACGTCAGGTCTGCCGTCACGTCGTCGACGATCAGCGGGACGCCGTGCGCCAGGGCCGCCGCGACGATCGCGCGGCGATTACTTTCGGGCAGGGTGTGGCCGGTCGGGTTGTGGTTGGCGGGGATCAGATAGGCCAGGGCGGGCTTGCGGGCCAGTGCCGCGGCGTACCCCTCGATCGTGTTTCTGATCGGCACCAGCGCCGCCGCCGACTCTCGGAAGATCTCCAGCGCCCCCGGATAGGTCGGCGCCTGCACCAGCACCTCCGCCCCCGGTGCCACCAGCGCCCTGGCCAGCAGTGCCAACCCCTGCTGACCGCCGGTGGTGATCAGGATCCGGCCCGGTGAGGTGGGCACCCCGCGCGCCGTGTACCGCTCGGCCAGCGCCGCCCGAAGCCGCGGATGCCCGGCCGGGTGATAGCCGAGATCCGGCCCACCGAGTGCCTCCAGCGCCCCGCGGTAGGCCGCGATGACCTCCGGCGGCGCCGCCAACGGCCCGGCGCAGGCGAACTGCGCCACATGGTCCGGCGGATCGAGCAGGTGCAGGAAGACCGGGTTGACGGTGGGTTCGGTGGTGTTCGGCGGCTCGGCTCCGGCGCCGGCGACCCAGGTGCCGCTGCCCTGCCGGCGGACCAGCCGGCCCTCCTGGCGGAGCAGATCGTATGCGGCCACGACCGTCGTCCGGCCGGCCGACAGCGCGGTCGCGAGGGCCCGGTCGGTCGGCAGCGCGGCGCCGGGCGGCAGGTCGCCGTCGTCGATGAGGGCCCGCAGCCGCCCGGCGAGCAGCAGGTAGAGCGGCCCGCGCCCGGCGGACCATCGGCCGAGGCGCGCCGCAAGCTCGGCCGGCACGATTGGACTCATTGGCGAACCAATATAGCGGCATTGGCCCTCGACCGCGCCACCCCGCGGTCCGCAGCATCGAGATATGCATCCGGAAACCCGCTTGATCCACCTCAAGGCACCGGTTCCGCAGGGCAGCACCCCGCTGGCCGTGCCGATCTACCAGACCTCCTCGTTCGCCTTCGACGACCCGGAGCTGATCGCCGACGGGCTGCACCATCCCGATCGCGCCTACGCGTACTCCCGCTTCGCGAACCCGACCGTCCGCGCCCTGGAGAACGCGATCACCGACCTGGAGGGCGGCGCCGCCGCGATCGCCACCAGCTCCGGGATGGGTGCGATCACCCTGCTGCTGCACGGCCTGCTGAGTGCGGGCGACCACGTGATCGTCCAGCGCGACGTCTACGGCGGCACGCACGCGCAGCTCGGTGATCTGGCCGCGCGCTTCGGCATCGAGGTGACCCGGATCGGCGGCCACGACCCGGCGGAACTGCGGGCCGCGCTGACGCCGCGGACCCGGGTGCTCTACCTGGAGACGATCGCGAACCCCACCGGCCACGTCAGCGACCTGCCCACGCTGGCCCCGATCGCCCGGGACGCCGGGGTGCTGACCGTGGTCGACAACACGTTCGCCTCGCCGATCTTCTGCCGTCCGATCGAGCACGGCGCCGACGTCGTGGTCCACTCGGTCACCAAGTTCCTGGGCGGTCACTCGGACGTCACCGGTGGCCTGGCCGTCTTCGCCGACCGGGCGCTGTACGAGCGGGTCTGGGAGCAGTCGGTCGAGTTCGGCGCCACCGCCGACCCGTTCGCCGCCTGGCTGACCCTGCGTGGCCTGCACACCCTCGGTCTGCGGATGGACCGGCACGCCGCCAACACCGCCCGGGTCGCCACCTGGCTCGCCGCCCACCCCGCCGTCGAGGCGGTCCGCTGGACCGGCGACCCGTCGCACCCCAGTCACGCCGTCGCCAGCCGGTTCGTGCAGGGCTTCACCGGTGCCTTCTGCTTCGACCTGGACGGTGGCCACGACGCCGGCGTCCGGCTGATGAGCCGCCTGACGGTGATCCGGGCGGCCGCCTCGCTGGGCAGCACCCAATCGCTGATCCTGCACCCGGCCAGCACCACGCACCGCCAATTGACCCCGGATCAATTGCGGGAATCACACCTAAGCCCCGGAACCGTCCGAATCGCCATCGGTATCGAACATCCGGACGACCTGGTGGCCGACCTGGAACAGGCGCTCGGATGATCTCGTGACGACAGGAAAATAGCTGTTAACCAATGAGGCCTTTTGCGGATGATCCAGTGTGGATATCGTGATCATCGTTTGTGGACTACGGGGGGTAATCAAGGTGCGACGCCTGGAGGGCCCCCGCCCCCTCGTTGGAAGGATCACCCTTGACTGAGACCCCGTTGTGGCTGCAGGGCCGCGCTGCTGTCATCGAGGCCGCCGACCCGTCGGAGTTCCGGCACGGCACCCCTGACTACCACCTGTCGGCTGTCGTGATGCCCGGGCAGCGCACCACGGAGCACGCCCCCGGTTCCCTCGAGGCCATCGTCGAGACGATCGTCCAGGTCTTCGAGATGGAGGTCTCGCACAAGAAGGACCCGAAGACGTGGGTCTCGATGGTGTCCGAGCACTTCCGCACCAACGTCAACGGCGGCGGCTGGGCCTCGTCCCAGGACATCGCGGACCAGGGCAGCTACAACATCCTGATCGGCGACAGCGTCTTCTACAAGCCGGAGTCCTTCGACGGCCAGCACGACGTCTTCCACGGCGCCTTCCCGAACGGCTTCTACTGGGAGGTCCTCGAGGTCCTCAGCCCCCCGCCGGTGGTCACCTTCAAATGGCGCCACTGGGGTTCTTTCGACGGCGAGTACAACGGCCACCAGCCGAACGGCAAGACCATCGAGATGTTCGGCATGAGCGTCGCCAAGGTCAACGACGACCTGAAACTCCTCGAGGTCGAGCACTACTACGACCCGAACGCCTTCCTCGGCAAGCTGACGGGCGGCTGCCCGGTCGTCCACTGACCCGATAGCCGAATCCGGCGCCGGAATCCCTCCGGCGCCGGATTCTTTCGACCGACACCACAACAAAGATGAAGAGCGACACTCAACACCAAAAACCGCGACCCCGCGCCTCGCTGCTATGGCAAGTGGTGGGTGAGCGGAGGGGATTTGTCGGGTTAGTCCTTCGCCGGGGCGAGTCCGGTCGAGGACAGGACTTCGGTCTCTTCGTCCTCGACGTTCTTGGCGGAGAACAGCACCGTCCTGTCATCCGAGTCCGGCTCGCTCTTTGCGGCGGACGAGCTCGGCGCAGTCGTGCCACCCGGCGTGGTTGCCGAGTTTGGGGTGGCGGCCGGCAGGGGCTTCACCATTGCGGCGGCTGGGGTGGTGGACGGGTTTGCGGCCGCGGCCGGTGTGGCGGCAGCGGCGGGCTTGGCGGCGGCGGCCGGTGTGGCGGCGGGCTTGGCAGCGGCAGTCAGGGTGACGGTTTTCTCGTCAGAGAGGTCACTGACGGGCGGTCGAGCGTCCGATTTTTCGGCCCCGGCGGTAATAGCCGAATTAGTGGTAATACCGGATTTATTAGATTTAGGCGCGGTGGTGGCCGCGGCAAAGGTCACGGTCGCGTCGTCCGAGGCCGCGCGAACGCTGCCGACTGAAGGAGTCGTCGGGTCGCCGGCGGTCGCGGGGACCGCAGGCTCGCCGGCGGGGGTGGGGAGCTGCGGGGTGGCTGACGGCGTACCCAGCAATCGGGTTTTGTCGTCCTGAGGGGCGACGGTCCGCGGCGAAGGAACGATCTTGGGGATGGCGGTCTGCGGTGCCGCGGTCTGCGGTGCGGCAGGCCGTGCGGAAACGGCCGCCGGGGGCGGGATGATCTGGGTGGCGGCGGCCGGCGGGGCCGGGTGGCGGGACGGCGCCGGCCCGCTGGTGCGCAGCACGGTCGTCTCGATGGCCGCGACGTTGTCGCCGGCGACCCTGGCCGAGCCGCGGAACCGGCCGATCTCGCCGATGATCGGCAGCACCGGCGGCTCGTAGCGGGCCCATCGCCGGGCGCTCAGCGCGGTGCACAGCAGTGGCACGGCGAGCAGGGCGGCGAGGCCGTAGGCCGGGCGGCTCAGGTCGAAGCCGTCCTTGACGACGGCGGCCGGCCAGATTCCGGCGTAGGACTTCGGGGCAGTCCAGGCCCACCAGGTGGTGCCCATGTAGGCGGCGCCGGCGAGGGTGGGGCCGGCCGGGGAGATCGGGGACAGGATCATGATGCCGTAGAGGACTCCGGCGAAGATCAGCAGCAACAGGCCGCTCAGCGACTCGGCGGTGAAGAAATCCCGGCCACGGCTGGTCAGGTCGTGGGTGAAGCCGACGCCGGCGAGGATCCAGGCGGCGGGGGCGAGCACGAGTGCGTAAACGATCGACCGGAGGTGGCGCATGGTCCGGCACGGTACCTCGCACCGGCAACGCCTGACCAAATCCGGACGGTCGGGAGGTGTCGCGGTAGGGCATGCGTCACCGGTGTGCCGCGCCCGGGAATCCGCCGCTCGGCGCGCCGTAAGGTGCCTGCTGTGGAAGATCAGCTACCGGGGCGCCCCGTGGAACTCAGCCGGGTGACGCTCAGCAGGATCATGACCGCGGTGGACGTCAATCTCTACGGCACCGTGCACGGCGGCGTGCTGATGAAGTTCGTCGACGACGTGGCCGGCGCGGCGGCGGCCCGGCACAGCGGCGGGACCGCGGTGACCGCCGCGATCGACGAGATCGTCTTCCTGGAGCCGGTCCGGGTCGGTGACCTGGTGCACGCGTACGCGCAGGTGAACTGGACCGGCAAGAGTTCGATGGAGGTCGGCGTGAAGGTGACCGCCGAGCGCTGGGACGTGGTCGGCGCCACCCCGCTGCCGGTCGCCACCGCCTATCTGGTGTTCGTGGCGGTCGATGTGGCCGGCAAGCCGCGGGCCGTGCCGCCGGTACTGTCCGAGGATCCGGACGACCGGCGCCGCTTCCGGGAGGCGGAAATCCGTCGCGATCACCGCCTCGCCCGCCGCACCGCGATCCAGAAGGCCCGCCTGACGGAGAGCCAGGACCCGGTCACACCGCCAGGACGAGACTGACCTTCTCCGCGGTGGCCCGGGCGTCCAGCCGGCTCTCGTCCAGGTTGGCGCAGAGCACCGCGGAGGCCCCGGCCACCAGCGGCGCGAGCAGCCAGTCCACCGGATCGGGGTGGATGGTGACGTCGATCAGCACCCGGTCGCCGGCGCCGAAGCCGAGCTGGGTGGCCCGGTCTTCGGCGGCGGCCAGCACGTCCGCGTGGCTGAGTTCGATCGGGCCGGCGAACGCCCGGTCGGCCGGCGCCACCGGCTGGCCGCGGAAGTGGTCGCCGTGGTTGCGCACCTCGGTGACGAAGTCGGCGTATCCGGCCGGGACCTCGCGCAGCGGCATGGCGAGCGGCAGCAGGCCGGTGGCGTACCGGTCCGCGGTGGACCAGGTGGCCGCCCGCTCGACCCGATCGGGGGTGGTGAACAGCGCCTCCACCGGCTGCGGGTCGCCGCCCAGGTCGGCCAGGTCGGCGGCGAGCCCGGCGGCCGACACGCCGAGCAGGATGGCCGCGGTCTGCCAGTGCGGCGGCAGCAGCAGTGCGACGCTGTCGCCGTGGCCCAGGCCGACCCCGTCGACCAGCAGGTTCGCCGTTTTGGACACCCAGTTGTCCAGGGTGGCGCCGGAGAGTTCGGCACGGTCGCCGGTGGCGTCGTCATACCAGGTGAGCAGGGGTGCGGCCGGGTCCCGCCGGACCGCCTCCGCGAACGCCTGCGGAATCGTGGTGTTCATCGTCCCCAACCCTAGGTCGTCACTCAGAGTGATCGCATCGGTGCGTCTTTCCGGCGTCGATTACGGCAACGTACGGCAACCACCGGCGTCGCGGACACTCTCCGGAAGCATTCCCGGCGTAGTCTCGGGAGGGACGCCGCCACCCCGGGGCGTCCATGCCCCACCGCAGCATCGGTACGTCGAAACCGCCAAGGAGATGCCTCGTGACCCCCGGTCGCCCCCCGCGAGTGCTGGTCGACGCCACTAGTGTCCCCGCGGACAGAGGTGGAGTCGGCAGATATGTCGACGGATTGCTCGGCGCCCTCGGGCAGCTGGGCCCGGAACGTGTGGACCTGGCCGTTGTCGCCCAGCGTTCGGATGCGGAGCGTTACCGCCGGATGCTGCCGGAGGCACAGGTGCTGCCCGGTCCGGCGGCGATCGCGCACCGGCCGGCCCGGCTGGCCTGGGAGCAGACCGGCCTGCCGCTGCTCGCCCAGCAGGTCGGCGCCCACGTGCTGCACTCGCCGTTCTACACGTGCCCGCTGCGGACCGGCGCCCCGGTCACGGTGACCGTGCACGACGCGACCTTCTTCACCGAGCCGGAGCACTACGACAACACCAAGCGGACCTTCTTCCGCAGCGCGATCAAGACGTCGCTGCGCCGGGCCGCCCGGGTGATCGTGCCCAGCAAGGCCACCCGGGACGAGCTGATCCGTCTGCTCGACGCCGACCCCACCAAGATCGACGTGGCGTATCACGGCGTCGACCAGGCCGCCTTCCACATGCCGACCGAGGAGGAGAAGGCCCGTGTCCGGGCCCGCCTCGGCCTGGGTGACGCCGGCTACGTCGCCTTCCTCGGCGCCAAGGAGCCGCGGAAGAACGTGCCGAACCTGATCCGTGGCTGGGCCCGCGCGGTCGCCGACTGGCCGCGCCCGCCGGCCCTGGTGATCGCCGGCGGCCAGGGCCACGACGACGACATCGACCGGGCGGTCGCCGAGGTCCCGTCGCACCTGCGGCTGCTGCGCCCCGGCTACCTGCGCTACGCCGACCTGCCCGGTTTCCTGGGTGGCGCGCTGGTCGCCTGCTATCCCTCGTTCGGTGAGGGTTTCGGCCTGCCGATCCTGGAGGCGATGGCCTGCGGCGCCCCGGTGCTGACCACTCCGCGGCTGTCGCTGCCCGAAGTGGGCGGTGACGCGGTCGCCTACACGACCGAGGCACCGGAGCGGATCGCCGAGGATCTGGCCGACCTGATGCACGATGAGCAGCGACGACAGGCGCTTGCCAAAGCGGGGTTCGATCGGGCGAAAGAATTCACCTGGGCGTCCAGCGCGGAGGTGCATGTAACAACGTGGAATCGGGTTGCGAACTGAGCCTCTACTAAACTCCGCGCCATGAGCGACGAACAGAGTGCGCTGTACGGAGTGGTTCTGGCGGGTGGCACCGGAACCCGGCTATGGCCACTGTCCCGCGCCGGTCATCCCAAGTTCCTGCACCCCCTGACCGGCACCGAGGCCTCCCTGCTGCAGGCCACGGTCGACCGGCTGGACACGCTGACCACGCCCGACAAGGTGTTCGTCGTCACCGGGGTGGCCCACGCGGCCGCGGTCTCCCGCCAGCTCACCGCGATGCCCGACGAGAACGTGCTGGTCGAGCCGTCGCCGCGGGACTCCTGTGCGGCGATCGCGCTGGCCGCCGCGGTGATCGCCCGGCGCGAACCCGAAGCGATCATGGGCTCGTTCGCGTCCGACCACCTGATCGCCGACAAGGCCGAGTTCACCAGCGTGATCCGTAAGGCGATGGTCGGTGCCCGGGACGGCCTGCTGATGACGCTCGGCATCACCCCGACCCGCCCGGAGACCGGGTACGGCTACCTGCAGTGCGGCGGCGAGCTGCACGAGGACGGCCCGGTGCTGCAGGTCGAGGAGTTCAAGGAGAAGCCGTCGTACGACGTCGCCGAGTCGTACGTGAAATCCGGGAACTATCTGTGGAACGCCGGGATGTTCGTCTGGCGGGTCGACGTGTTCCTGGCCGAGCTCGCCCGCCAGCAACCGCAGCTGGCCGCCGGGGTGAGCCGGATCGCCCAGGCGTGGGGCACCGCCGAGCAGGAGGAGGTGCTCGGCGAGGTGTGGCCGACCCTGCCACGCATCTCGGTGGATTACGCGGTGATGGAGGGCGCGGCCACCGTCGGCCGGGTCGCCACCGTCCCCGGTGACTTCGGGTGGAACGACGTCGGTGACTTCCACACCCTGGGCGAGGTGCTGACCGCCGACCCGGCCGGCAACGTGGTGGTCGGCCACGAGCGGGACGGCGAACGCCCCACGGTGCTGCTGCGGGACACCGAGAACCTGGTGGTGGTGCCCGGGTCGGGGCGGCTGGTGGCCGCGATGGGCGTCCGCGATCTCGTCATCGTCGACACCGCGGACGCCGTGCTGATCTGCCCGCGGGAGCGCGCGCAGGAGGTCAAGCACCTGGTCGACCAGCTCAAGGAGCTGGGTCAGCACGGCTACATCTGAGCCGGGACGGATGCCGGCCCGCCGGTGGACGCCGGCGAGCACGGCCGGGTCACCAGGCGACGACGCCCTGGTGGCTCGGCTGCAGCGTGCCGATCTGCAGTGACTTGATCCGGATGTTGTTGTGCTCGGCGTCGCCGAAACCCTCCAGTTCCGCCCACTGACCCTGGGTGGCCGGCCCCTGCACGCTGGCCCGCAGCGCGTTGCCCCAGCCGCAGTTCTCGTCGTCGCCGCAGGTGGCCCACTTGAGCCCGGCGAAGGCGGAGACGCCCGGGTCGACGGTGAACGGCGCGACCGGGCCGGGTTGGGCCACCTTGCGCACGGTCGCCACTTTGATCACTTCGCCGGCCATGTCGTACGGCGCGACCGACGGCCAGCCGTTCAGGGTGCAGGTGTGCCTGCTCTTGTTGGTCAGGGTGACCATGGCGCGCAGGGTGGCGCCGGTGCCCGGGTCGTCCGGCTGTGCGGTGATCGTGATGGCGAGGTCCGCGTCGTGGCAGGCGGCCGGCTTCTTCGCGGTCACCGGGTGGGCGGCCGTGGTCCTGCCCGTGCCGGCGGTTGCGGCGTTTCCGGTGGTTCCGCCGGCGCTGCTCGCAGTGGTGCCGGCGGTCGGGGCGGCCGGCTCGGCGGTCCCGGAACAGCCGGTTACCGAGCCGAGCACGAGCAGGGCGGCGGCGGCGGCGCAGAGGGCGCGGGTGCGGAGGTCGCGCATTTCGGTTCTCACCAGGTCTCTCGGTCGGTCGACGGGGACCATCCTGGCCGACCACAGTGACCCGTGCTGAAGCGGTTCACGCACCGGCACGAATCGGGGAGGAGATCACCCGGCCGGGGCGCCGGCGGAGAGCCGGTTCAGCCCAGCCGGGCCTGCGCCGGACCGATCTGCTGGACGACGCCCGAGGCGAGCGGGCTGGGCAGCGCGTCCGGCGCGAACCAGGCCAGGTCGGACGACTCCGCGCTGATCCGCTCCACGGCTCCGGCCGGCGCGCGCAGCAGAAAACGTACGTCGTAATGGATCGAAGCCTCGGCCGGAGCGCCGTCCGTCGCGCCGCAGCGCACCTCGTGGATGTCGATGTCGATCGGCTCCGGGTCGAGGAGCAGGCCGTCGATGCCGGACTCCTCGGTCGCCTCGCGCAGTGCCGCGGCCGCCAGGGTCGCGTCGCCGTCCTCGCAGTGCCCGCCGAGCTGCATCCACAGCCCGAGCCGGCCGTGCAGGCAGAGCAGCACCCGGCCGGCGTCGTCGACGATCAGCGCGCTGGCTGTGACGTGCCCGGCCCGGTGCGCCCGGGTCATCGCCACCGGACCGTCGGCGAGCAGGCCGAGGGTGCGCTTGCGGTTCACCTCGGCCACGTCGGAGGTGGCCGGCCAGCCGGTCAGGACGCGGACGGCATCCTCGTACAAACTCATGATTCTCCGAAGTTGATCGTCACACCGTCGTCGTCGAACTCGGCGCGGGTGGTCAGGCCCTCGGCGGCGAAGGCCGCGCGGATCCGGTGGGCGTCGGCGCCGAGGCGCAGCAGATCGGCCGGCGCCGGACCGGCCGGGGTGAGTCGCAGCGACCGCGTCCCACCGACGATCCCGATGCCGGGCGTCACCACGGCGCCGACCAGCTCCAGTACCCGCGCGAGCGGCTCCGGGCCGGGCTCCGGGCCGGCGCCGTCGGCGATCAGCGCGGCCGCCCGCAGCCCCTCCGCCCGGGCCTCCGCGGTGCCCAGCCGGAACATGTCGCTCTCGCCGTCGCGGATCAGCACCGAGGCTCCGGCGCCGGTCGTGTCCGGCCGGATCGGATAGCCGCGCACCACCGCCACCGGCACCTGGTCACACTTGCCCTTGACCAGCTCCGCCGCGGCCGACAGCTCGTCGACGACGGCCATCTGCGTCAAGTTCAACTCATTGCCGTACGGGTCGATCTCGCCCCGATGGTCGAGAAGCGCCTCGATCCCGGCGGCACCCAGCGCCACGTCGGTGAGCCCGTTGCGCCACGCCCGGCCCATCGTGTCCGAGATGACCACCGCCACGTCCAGCCCCCGCGCGGCGAGATCGGCGCGCAACCGGCGGGCCGACGCGTCCGGGTCGGCCGGCAGCAGCACCAGGTGCGTCTTGTCCACGTTCGACGCGTCGATGCCGGCCGCGGCCATCACGAACCCGTGATGCGTCTGCACGATGGTGGTCGGCCCGCGACGGGCCACCACCCGGGCGGTCTCCGCCACCAGCACCCGGGCCCGCGCCTCGTCCCGCTCCGGCTCGTCGGCCGGCACCTCGACCAGCCGGCCCTCCGCCTTCGACACGATCTTGCTGGTCACCACCAGCACGTCGCCGTCGGCCAGCCAGGGTGCCGCCCGGGTGATCAGCTCGGCCAGGTCGTCGCCGGCGGTGACGTCGCCGATCCCCTCGACCGGCAGCACCTCCAGCCTCATCGGGCCAGCTCCAGCGCGTCCGCGACCATCTGCGCGGTGAGGGTCTCGTCCTTCATCCACAGCGGCACCGCGCGGGTCACCACGCCGGGGATCTCGACGCCCGCGTCCGAGGTGTCGACCAGCCAGCCGTCGAGCAGCCCGCCCTCGGCGCGCGGCCCGTACATCCGGCCGACGCCGGCCGCGCTCACCTCCACCTCCAGGGTGGCCAGGCACCTGTCGGCCATACCCCGGACGGGTGAACCTCCGATGATCGGTGAGACCCCGACCACCGGCGCCGCCGCGCCGATCACCGCCTCGCGCAGCTCCGGCACGGCCAGGATCGGCGCGATGCTGACCACCGGGTTGCTCGGGGCGATCAGGATCACATCGGCCGCGCCGATCGCGTCCAGCACCCCGGCCGCCGGCCTCGCCTTCTCCGCGCCGACGAAGATGAACCGGTGGGTCGGCACCGCCCCGCGGTAGCGCACCCACCACTCCTGGAAGTGGATCGCCTTGCGCTCGCCGTCGACATCGACGACCACGTGCGTCTCCAGCCGGTCGTCGGTGGCCGGCAGCATCGTGATCCCGGGCTGCCAGCGCTCACACAACGCGGCGGTGACCTGGGAGAGCGGGTATCCGGCGGTCAGCATCGTGGTGCGCACCAGGTGGGTGGCGGTGTCTTTGTCGCCGAGGCCGAACCAGGACGGCTCGACGCCGTATTTCGCCAGTTCCTCCTTGACGACCCAGCTCTCGCCGACCCGGCCCCAGCCGCGCTCCGGGTCGGCCGCCCCGCCCAGCGTGTACATCACGCTGTCCAGATCCGGGCAGATCTGCAGCCCGTGCATCCGGACGTCGTCGCCGACGTTGACCACCGCTGTGACCTCGGCGCCGATGGCACGGGCGTGCTGACGCACGCCGACGAGGAACCGGGCGCCGCCGATACCCCCGGTGAGGACCACGATCCGCATCAGCCCATCCTCTCCCACCCGCGTCGCCCGGCCGGTTGCCGGGTCGCGGTTTACTCTGGGCGTTCCTCGATCACCGTACGTCCGGGAGTTACCGTGACCAGTGCACCGCCTGAGGGCAAACCGATCGGCCAGTACCTGACGCCGCTGCGTGACCTCGCCGCGTACGTCTTGGTCGGCGCCCCGGCCGTGTTCCTCCTCGCCACCGTGCTGAACCTGTTCGGCGACGGCTTCGGCGCTCGCGCGGCGGCCAGCTTCGGCGGGTTCATCAGCCTGGAGACGATCGGCATGCCGCTGGCCGCGGTGCTGCTGGCGCTCGGCATCAAGCCGGTCCACCCCAGAGCCCGGCTGATCACGCTGGCCGCGGTCATCGAGTACGCGGTGATGGCGTTCTTCGGGGTGATCTTCGGCCTGCTGTTCGGTGTGATCAACATCGCGTCGTACGACGCGGGGGCGGCCTTCAGCGCGCTCCTCGCCCGGGTCGCCTGGCTGGCGGTGTTCGGCGTGGCGGGGTACGCGGTGCTGCAGATCTGGCGGGGCGTCTACATGGTGCCGAAACCGCAGATGCCGCCGGGGGTGTACGGGCAGCCGCAGTCGTACGGGCAGCCTTACGGGCAGCCGGCGGCCTATCCGGCTTCGGGGATCTACGGACAGGCGCCGTCCTACCCGCCGGGCACCTATGGTCAGCCGCCGCAGCCGCAGCCGCCGCACGCTCAGCCGGTTCCGCCGCCGGCGCCGCCGGTCGTCTCGCGGACTCAGCCGCCGGTCGCGTCGCAGGCTCAGCCGCCGGCCTGGAATCAGCCGCCGGTGGTCGCACCGCCGGTCGCCCCGCCGCCGTTGGCCGAGCCCACCCAGGTGGTGCCGCGCGGCGAACCGGAGCCGATCGACCGCACCAGCGTGCTGCCGGAGGAGCGTCCCGGCTTCGGGCCGGCCGACGCCGACCCGCCCCGACAGTAATCGCCGGTCGTCCACAGGGCCGGGCAGTGTCACACGACACTTCGCGGGCCTGTGGACGACGGCGGCAACCGGAACGATTCCGGTCTAGGTTGTTTTCGTGGCAGAGGTCAACGAGGGCGTTTCCTCAGCAGTGGCGGCAGCCGGTTCCAGCGCGACGGCCGGGTCCGGTGCGGCCGCCGTTTTCCTTCCGGCGCCCGTCTTCCTTCCGGCGCTCGGCTCCGGTGCGGAGCCCGGTTCGGTCGCGGTGCCCGGCTCGGTTGCGGTGGCCGGTTCGGGTTCGGCGCCCGGCGCGGTTGCGGCGGCCGATGTGGCCGCGCCCACCGAGGCGAGCATCCGGCGGGCGCTGCGCCGGGCCGCCGACGGCAAGGCGATCGACGTCGACGAGGCGACCGCGCTGTTGGCGGCGACCGGCGAGCAGTTCGACGAGCTGCTGACGATCGCCGGCGGCATCCGGGACGCGGGCCTGCGGGAGGCCGGACGGCCCGGTGTCGTGACGTACTCGAAAAAGGTCTTCATCCCACTCACCCGGCTCTGTCAGGACCGATGTCACTACTGCACGTTCGCCACCGTGCCGCACCGCCTGCCGGCCGCGTTCCTGGAGCGCGACGAGGTATTGGAGATCGCCCGGCAGGGTGCCGCCCAGGGCTGCAAGGAGGCGCTGTTCACGCTCGGCGACCGGCCCGAGGAGCGCTGGCCGGCCGCCCGGCAGTGGCTCGACGAGCGGGGCTACGACTCCACCCTCGACTATGTGCGGGCCTGCGCCATCGCGGTGCTGGAGGAGACCGGTCTGCTGCCACACCTCAACCCGGGCGTGATGAGCTGGGCCGAGCTGCAGCGGCTCAAGCCGGTCGCGCCGAGCATGGGGATGATGCTGGAGACCACCGCCACCCGGCTCTGGTCCGAGCCCGGCGGCCCACACTACGGTTCGCCCGACAAGGAGCCCGCGGTCCGGCTCCGGGTGCTCGACGACGCCGGCCGGGTCGGCGTGCCGTTCACCACCGGCATCCTGATCGGCATCGGCGAGACGCCGGCCGAGCGCGCCGAGTCGCTGTTCGCGATCCGCCGCACCGCGCGCGAGTTCGGGCACATCCAGGAGATCATCATTCAGAATTTCCGCGCCAAGCCGGACACGGCGATGCGCGGGATGCCCGACGCCGAGCTGCGCGAGCTGGCCGCCACGGTCGCCGTCGGCCGGATCATCATGGGCCCGCGGGCCCGTGTCCAGGCCCCGCCCAACCTGATCGACGACGAGTTCGCGCTGCTGCTGCGGGCCGGCATCGACGACTGGGGTGGCGTCTCCCCGGTCACCCCGGACCACGTGAACCCGGAGCGCCCCTGGCCGCAGATCTCGCTGCTCGCCGAGAAATCCGCGGCGTCCGGCTTCACCCTGCGCGAGCGCCTCACGATCTACCCGGAGTATGTGCGGCGCGGCGCCGAGGGCTGGCTCGACCCGCGCCTGGCCGCACACGTGACCGCGCTCGCCGACCCGGCCGGCCTGGCCCGCGAGGACGCGTTCCCCGCCGGCCTGCCCTGGCAGGAGCCGGACGAGGCGTTCGGCACCGGTCGCACCGACCTGCACGCCGCGATCGACACCGAGGGCCGCAGTGGTGACCGCCGCTCCGACTTCGACTCCGTCTACGGCGACTGGGACGAGGTGGCCGCCCACCTCAGGACCCCGCAGTCCGCGCCCGCCGGGAGCGATCCGCGGTCGGTGCCCGCCGGGGATGTCCCCCGCACCGTGCCGGCCGACCTGCTCGCCGGTCTCAAGCTCGCCTCCACCGACCCGGCGGCGCTGCTGCTGCCGCAGCACGAGGACGCGGCGATGGCGCTGTTCACCGCCGACGGCCCGGCGCTCGACGAGATCGCCCGGATCGCCGACGACCTGCGCCGCGACGTCAACGGCGACGACATCACCTACGTGGTGAACCGGAACATCAACTTCTCGAACGTCTGCTACGTCGGGTGCCGGTTCTGCGCGTTCGCCCAGCGGGAGAAGGACGCCGACGCCTACCGCCTCTCCGTCGAGCAGGTCGCCGACCGCGCCGAGCAGGCCTGGCGCGACGGTGCCTCCGAGGTCTGCATGCAGGGCGGCATCGACCCGAAGATGCCGGTCACGGCATATGCGGACCTGGTCCGCGCGGTCAAGCAGCGGGTCCCCGGCATGCACGTCCACGCGTATTCGCCGATGGAGATCGTCACCGCCGCCGCCAAGGCCGGTGTCTCCCTCCGGGAGTGGCTCACCGATCTGCGCGACGCCGGCCTCGGCACCATCCCCGGCACCGCCGCCGAGATCCTCGACGACGACGTGCGCTGGGTGCTGACCAAGGGCAAACTCCCCACCGCCACCTGGGTCGACGTGGTCACCACCGCGCACCAGGTCGGCATCCGCTCCAGCTCCACGATGATGTACGGGCACGTCGACCACCCCCGTCAGTGGCTGGGCCACTTCCGGGTGCTGGCCGGCATCCAGGACGTGACCGGCGGTTTCACCGAGTTCGTCGCGCTGCCGTTCATCCACACCAACGCGCCGATCTACCTGGCCGGCATCGCCCGCCCCGGCCCCACCTGGCGGGAGAACAGGGTCGTCCACGCCATGGCCCGCATCCTCCTGCACGGCCGCATCCCGAACATCCAGTGCTCCTGGGTCAAACTCGGCGACGAGGGCACCCGCATCATGCTCAACAGCGGCTGCAACGACCTGGGCGGCACCCTGATGGAGGAGACCATCTCCCGGATGGCCGGCTCCGAACACGGCTCCGCCCGCACCGTCGCCGAGCTCAAGGAACTCGCCGCGGCCGCCGGCCGTCCCGCCGTCGAACGCACCACCGTGTACGCCCGCCGCTGACCGACGGCCGGAGCGGCCATCCGCTCCGGCCTCGGCGCACGCCCCGGCGCGGCCGCATTCCAGGCCGGCCTTCTCGCCGAAGATGGCGCGCAGCAGGCCCTCCTCCGGGGTCAGCTCGGTTCCGCTTCTGCACGACGTAGACCCGGACCAGCTCGTTCACGCCGGGGGCAGCTCGTCGCCGTCCTTGCGGGCGAACGTGCGGACATCGATGACCGCGCCGGTCTCGCCGTGCGGAACCTTCAGCGAGGTGTCCCGGACCTCGCGCCCGGTGCGCCGTACGTGCGGTGCCTGCGTGCTTGGTCGTGCCTGCGTGCGGTGCCTACATGTGGTGCCTACATGCCGTGCCTCGCTGTGTCGCCTCGAAGGCCGCTGCCTACCCCAACGCGCCGGTAGGCCTTTCCGGCCCGTCCGTTATGGCGAGCCATCGGCGGGTGGTGCGTAGACCCGGTTCTGCCTCTCGTCGTTCTCGTTGACCGCGCGCCAACAGTCTTCGTTCCCCGGTTGGGTTGGCGGGAGGCTCCTGGTGGTGGGCGGCTGGGCGCCGGAGCCGGTGTCCTCGCTCTGACGGGCGGTGGCGCGAGGGCTCGCTCCAACGGCCGGCCTTTCCTGGTGAGCCGGGTCCGCTCGTGGTGAGCCGGTCGCTCGTGGTGAGCCGGTCCGCTCGTGGTGAGCCGGCCTGTTCGTGGTGAGCCGGGCCGTTCCGGCGGCTCGTCCTTTCTGATGGGCTGCGTCATCTCTGGTGGCTGGCCTTTTCGGAGGGGCCGGGCCTCGGGCTGTCGGCGTCGCGGCCGGGACTGCGGAGCCGGTGGGTTCGCGGGTCCCGCGGTCGGGTGGTGAGCGCCACGAGGGTGGCGGGTTTCGATCTTGGCTGGGGCGGGCATCCGCGGCGCCACGGTGGGGTTCCGGTGGCTGTGGACCGTCCCTTCCGGGCGGTGGCGGGGGAGTGGCCCGGCCGGTTCGCGGCGGGGACGGTGAGGGGCACTGTCTTGCCTGGTGGGAGGGGGCGGCGGTCCCGTGGCGTGACCCCCCTTCACGGGAGGTAACAAAACGGGTTAAATTGGACGTGTGGGCGGACGCTCGCGTTACCTTCCGGTGGCTCCGGGAGATAGGGCAGGAACGGGACCGCGCCGCGCCCCGGTGTGGCGGGGAAACGGGCCTATTTATCAGGTTCGGCTTGACGACGCACGTCTTACACGCGTGTAATTTTGGTGGGGTTGTGGGGACGATGTGCGACTTTTGCGTCGTACCCACAGAAACACGCCGCGTGCGTGGGGGGTCAGTGTCGGCATCGCTGCCGGCGCAGAAATTGGAGGCACGCCGATGGAAGCGCAGGTTGAAGGGGTAGACCTGCTTGGGGACGCGCCCGAGTGGCAGGAGCGGGCGCTGTGTTCGCAGACCGATCCGGAGGCCTTCTTCCCGGAGAAGGGTGGATCGACGCGCGAGGCCAAGCGCATCTGCGGTCGCTGCGAGGTCAAAGCCGAATGTCTGGAGTACGCACTCGGCCACGACGAGCGGTTCGGGATCTGGGGTGGACTGTCCGAACGTGAACGTCGCAAGCTGAAGCGACGCGTCGCCTGATCGCGACGGCCGCGGCGTCTCGGGGGGAGACGCAGCGACCGGCCGACTGAGCAAGACCGGCCGAAAAAGCACGACCGGCCACCAGAGCAAGACCGGCCCCGGAAAGCAGGGCCGGCAAGGGCAGGATCAGCAAGGCAGGAAGACGACCCAAGACGGCGGCCGCGGAATGCGGCTGCGCAGGGCCGGACCGCGAACCACGGGGCCGCGAGGCAGCGGCCCGCGGCGTCAGGCCAGCTCGTCCGGGTCGACGCCGAGCAGGTTGGCAACCTGCTCGATGATCACGTCGTGGACGAGGTCGGCGAGGTCCTCCCGGTCCATCGCCCGGAATTCCAGCGGGCGGCGGTACAGCACGATCCGCGGCGGCAGCTCGTGCCGCCCCGGGCGGCCGGGCAGCAGCCGGGCCAGGGGCACCTCGCCGTCCTCGAGCACGTCCGAGTCGTACACGTTCAGCTCGGGCGGCACGTCCTCGACCGCGAACTCGACGCCGGCCAGCTCTTTCGCATACCGCCGTTCCAAGCTTTCGACGGTGTCCAGCACCAGATCGTCGAAGATCTCCGCCTTGGTGCGGGCGAGCGGCACGGTCGCCGGCACCAGGCGGCCGCGCAGGCCGCGCCCGTGCCGGTCGCGGCGCGCCGGATGGCCCGGACCGGTGCTGCGCGCCGCTTTCGGGTCGGTGCGGCGGCGTTCGGGGCTGGTGGTCACACGCTGAGCGTATCCCCACCCGGGCGACATCCGTGGTCAGCCCGTTCCGCACCGTGTGTCTGACCCGTTAATTCGTCCCATCGGGGCGGCGTGTCGGCCGACCATGGCCGAATCGTGATGCATCGCGGTGCGGCGTGTCGCGAGGCAACGCTGTCCAGAAGGCCCGGCGGGGCGATAGGTTGCCGCCGTGAGGTCACCACGGCGCTGCTCCCGGAACGGCTGTCCCCGACAGGCGGTCGCCACTTTGACCTACGTCTACAGCGATTCGACCGCTGTCGTCGGGCCGTTGGCGGCGTTCGCCGAGCCGCACACGTACGACCTGTGCGAGCCGCACGCCCGCAGCCTCACCGCCCCCCGAGGCTGGGAGCTCGTCCGGCACGACGGCGATTTCGCCCCGCCGCCCCCCACCACCGACGATCTGGTCGCTCTGGCCGAGGCGGTCCGCGAGGCCGCCCGCCCGGCGCCCCCGCCGCGTCCAGATGTGCCGGAGCAGCCGCCGGGCCACCAGACCGGCCGCCGCGGTCACCTGCGGGTCATTCCCCCGTCCCACTGACCCGCAGGGCCGCCGTTCCGGTCACGGCAGGGCGATGAGGCGGAAGCGACTGCGCAGCCACGGGATGAGCGTGGCGTACGCCCGGATGGTGTCCGGCTGGGCGTAGTCGTGGGACAGCACGATCGCTCCCGGCCCGGTGTGGCTTTTCACCGTGGTGATGACCCGGTTGGTGTGCGCGCCGTCCGATTCCTCGCGGCCGTGTTCCCAGTCCCGCGGGTCGACCTTCCAGTAGATCGAGGCCATCCCGAGTTCCTTGGCGATTTTCACGATCTGCGGCGTGAAGTTGCCGCCGGGCGCCCGGAAGTATTTGATCTGCGCCTGGGGCACCGCGGCCCGGATGGCGTCGTTGGTCCTCTGCATGTCGGCCCGGATCGCCGCCGGGCTCTTCTTGCCGAGCTTGAGGTCGTGATCCCAGGTGTGGTTGCAGAGGGCGTGCCCGCCGGCCACGATCTTGCGGATCATGTCAGGGTGGTTTTTGACGTTCTCACCGACCACGCAGAACGTCGCCTTCACGTGATTCTTGGCGAGTATGCGCAGCAGCGCCGGGGTGTTCGCCGGGTCGGGCCCGTCGTCGAAGGTCAGGGCGACGCCGCGGCTGCCGGTGGTGAGCAGGCTGCCGGCCGGCCCGCTGTGTCCCTTGGGCCGTTCCGGAATCCGGGTGCTCTCGGTGCGCGGTTTGGTGGGCTTCACCACCGGTGGAGTCGCCACCGTGGGGGTGGAGACCGGTGACGCGGAGACGGCGGGCGCCGCGGCGGAGGCCGAGCTGTGTGTCGATTCCGCGGCGGCCGCCTGGCCGAGAAGACCCGCCAGGATCAGCGACATGCTGATCAGCAGGGCTCTCCGGGTGCTGGACAGCCGCATCGTTTCCTCCCCAGATCAAGGCTCTTCGGCGTTCGAGCCCGTATCCTTGCGCACGCTGTCCAGTCCCGGAACCCTCCAAAGCGGGCAGACTCGTCCTATGAGTATCGATCCGGACGTGCGGCGGGGCAGTCCCGCTCACCCGTCCGTGCGGCTCGACGTACCCCTCAACGGGTTTTCAGCTCCTCCTGCTCCGCGTCGGTCAGCAATCGTGAGCGGATCAGGAAGCGGACGCCTTCCGGCGCTTCCAGCGAGAAGCCGGCGCCGCGCCCCGGCACCACGTCGACCGTCAGATGGGTGTGTTTCCAGAGTTCGAACTGCGCGGCCGACATCCAGAACGTGATCGGCTCCGGCACCCCCTCGATCGCCAGCGACTGCAGCAGCACGTCGCTGCCGCCGGTGCGGAATTCACCCTCCGGGAAGCACATCGGTGAACTGCCGTCGCAGCAGCCGCCGGACTGGTGGAACATCAGTGGGCCGTGCTGCTCCCGCAGCCGCCGCATCATGGCGGCGGCCGCGGGAGTCACGTCGACGCGGGTCGCCATGGCCTAGAAGAATCCCATGGCCTTGGGGGAGTAGCTGACGAGCAGATTCTTGGTCTGCTGATAGTGGTCGAGCATCATCTTGTGGTTCTCCCGGCCGATTCCGGACTGCTTGTATCCGCCGAACGCGGCGTGCGCCGGGTACAGGTGGTAGCAGTTGGTCCAGACCCGGCCGGCCTTGATCGCCCGACCGGCCCGGTACGCCCGGTTGATGTCCCGGGTCCACACGCCGGCTCCCAACCCGTACAACGTGTCATTGGCGATCTTGATCGCGTCGTCGAAGTCGGCGAACGGCGTCACCGAGACCACCGGCCCGAAGATCTCCTCCTGGAAGATCCGCATCGCGTTGCGGCCCTCGAAGATCGTCGGCTGGATGTAGAAGCCGCCGGACAGGTCGCCGCCGAGGTCCGCCTTCGCGCCGCCGACCAGCGCCTTCGCGCCCTCTTTCCGGCCGATGTCGAGGTACGACAGGATCTTCTCGAACTGGTCGTTGGACGCCTGCGCGCCGACCATCGTGTCGGTGTCCAGCGGGTTGCCCTGCCGCAGGTTCTCGACCCGCTTGACGCCCGCGGACAGGAAGTCGGCGTAGTGACCCTGCTGGATCAGCGCGCGGCTCGGGCAGGTGCACACCTCGCCCTGGTTGAGCGCGAACATCGCGAAGCCTTCGAGGGCCTTGTCGAAGAAGTCGTCGTCGGCGCCGCTCACGTCGTCGAAGAAGATGTTGGGGCTCTTGCCACCGAGTTCCAGGGTCACCGGGATCAGGTTCTCCGAGGCGTACTGCATGATCAGCCGCCCGGTGGTGGTCTCCCCGGTGAAAGCCACCTTGGCGACCCGGTTCGAGCTGGCCAGCGGTTTGCCGGCCTCGACGCCGAAGCCGTTCACGATGTTCACCACGCCGGCCGGGAGCAGGTCGCCGATCAGCGAGAACAGGTAGTGGATCGAGGCGGGGGTCTGCTCGGCCGGTTTGAGCACCACGGTGTTGCCGGCGGCCAGCGCGGGCGCCAGCTTCCAGACCGCCATCAGGATCGGGAAGTTCCACGGGATGATCTGACCGACCACGCCGAGCGGCTCGTGGAAGTGGTACGCCACGGTGTCCTCGTCGATCTGGCCCGCGGTGCCCTCCTGGGCGCGGATCGCCCCGGCGAAGTAGCGGAAGTGGTCGACCGCGAGCGGCAGGTCGGCGGCGAGCGTCTCGCGGACCGGTTTGCCGTTCTCCCAGGATTCGGCGACGGCGAGCTTCTCCAGATTCTGCTCGATCCGGTCGGCGATCCGGTTGAGGATGGTGGCGCGTTCGGCGACCGAGGTGCGGCCCCACGCGTCGGCGGCGCCGTGCGCGGCGTCCAGGGCCCGCTCGACGTCGTCGGCGGTGCCGCGGGCGACCTCGGTGAACGCACTCCCGGTGACCGGGGTGGGATTCTCGAAGTACTGGCCCTTGGCCGGCGGAACGTATTCGCCGCCGATGTAGTGGTCGTAACGGGACTGGTAGCTGACGATCGCGCCTTCGGAGCCGGGCGGAACATACGTGGTCATGAATCTCGCCTCCTCTTCGGGGCGGACGTTAGTCACGAGTACGTTGCAGAAACGTTGCACGCGTATTCGCGGGAGAGCTCGGTGATGCGGCGGCTGGTGAGCGGGTCGCCGGGGGTCAGGACGGCATAGGCCTCCCACAGCGCCAGGTCGTCGGCGCCGTGCGGGGTGCTCAGCCATTCCCGCAGCAGGTGGGGGTCGGCGGAGTGCAGCAGGGCGGTTCTGAGGCGGTCGTCGAGCAGGCGCCTCAGGCGGACGATGCCCGGGGCGTCGGAGCCGGGGAGCAGGGGGCCGGGGTAGTTCCTCAGTGCTTCGGCGAGGTTGCCGCCGGCGAGTGCTTCAGACATCTCGCCCAAGTCCGTCTTCATGGGCTTCTGGAGGCGGTAGGGGCGGGAGCGGAGCAGCTCCGGGCCGAGGATGCGCCGCAGCCGGGACATCTCGGCCCGGACGGTGACCGGATTGAGGTCGTCGCCGTAGAGGTCCAGGGTCAGCTGGTCGCCGGTGCGGCCCTCGGGGTGGGCGGCCAACAGGATCAGCAGCTCGGAGTGCCGGCGGCTGAGCTTCGTCCGGGAATTCCCGGACACCAGGACCGCCTCATCCCGGCCGAGCGCCGTCACCGCCGGTCCGCTCGTCGCCCGCGGCGGCTCGTACAGGTACGCCTCGGCAGCCAGCGCCGTGGCTCTGACCAGCGCCAGACTGTGCGGATTGGCCAGGTGGTCGCCGCCGGTCACGTCGATCGCCCCGAGCAGCCGCCCGGTGCCCGGGTCGTGGATCGGCGCCGCCGTGCACGTCCACCGCTGCACCGACCGGTTGAAGTGCTCGGTCGCGAAGATCTGCAGCGCGTGGTCGACCGCGAGAGCGGTCCCCGGCGCGTTGGTGCCGGCGTGCGCCTCGTCCCAGCGGGCGCCCGGCACGAAGTTCATCGACGCCACCCCGCGCAGCGTCCCGGCATTGCCCTCCACCCAGAGCAGCCGCCCGTGCGCGTCGCAGACGGCCAGGATGTGATCGCCGTCCTCGGCCAGCCCGCCCAGCAGATCCCGGAAGATCGGCATCACCCGGGCCAGCGGATGCGCGGCCCGATACGCCTGCAGCTCGTCGTCGCAGAGCTCGACCGGCGGCGTGCTGTCCGCTCCGACCCAGGCCGCCGATCGGGCCCAGGACTCGGCCACCACCGCGCGCATCAGCTCCGGCCGCCGCTGCCCGGCCAGGAACCGCTCGTGGGCGCGCCCCACCTGCCGGATCCGCTCGGCCGGATCGTCACCAGGGGTCAGGGCAAGCCACGGATTCACCGGCAGCACCTCCGCCCCCCATCGTGACGCCCATCACGATCAGAGACAACGGTCTCTAAAGTTCCTTCGTGCACCCTTGGCCCCGTACCGAAGAAGAAGCTCTCGCCGTCCAGGACCTCCTGCGCGCCCGGGTCGTCGCCGCGCCGGGCCCGGCGTCCCCGGAGACCGTCGCCGGCCTCGACGTCGCCTACGACGGTGACCGGCTCGGCGCGGCCGTCGTCGTGCTCGGCACGGCGGACCTCGCGGTCCGCGACGTCGCGCTGATCAAAGGCCAGACCACTTTCCCGTACGTCCCGGGCCTGTTCGCCTTCCGCGAAGTCCCCGCCCTGATGGCCGCGCTGGAGAAGCTGACCGTGCGCCCGGACGTGCTGATCTGTGACGGTCCCGGGCTGGCGCATCCGCGCCGGTTCGGGCTCGCCTCGCACCTCGGCGTGCTGACCGATCTTCCCTCGTTCGGGGTCGGCAAGACCCGTCTTGTGGGTGAGTGGGCGCCGCTCGGCGAGTCGCGGGGGAGCCGCTCGGCGCTGGTCGACGCGGGTGAGACGGTCGGCGCGGTGCTGCGCACGCAGTCCGGGGTGAAGCCGGTGTTCGTGTCCGCCGGGCACCGCATCGATCTGGACAACGCCTGCTCGTTGACGCTGCGGCTGGCCGCCCGGTACCGGCTGCCGGAGACCACCCGGGCCGCCGACCGGGCCTGCCGTGATCTCGTCCGTTAACGGTGTGGTCGTGGGGATAAAACCTTGCCGGTGTCCGCGCTCCGCTAGCCTCAGCCTCAACAGGGCTTTCGTGAGGAGTGAGCGTAGTGCTCGATCTGTCCCAGATCATCAAGGCGTACGACGTCCGGGGCGTCGTCCCGGACCAGTTCAACGAGCCGGTGGCCCGGGCGATCGGCACCGCCTTCGTCGAGATGCTGCGGGAGTCCGGTGACGAGCCGGAACGGATCGTGGTGGCGCACGACATGCGCGAGTCCGGTCCCGGGCTGGCCGCCGCGTTCGCCCGCGGGGTGAACGCGGCCGGTGCCGGCGTGCTCAACATCGGGCTGGCCTCCACCGACCAGCTGTACTACGCCTCCGGCTCGCTGGGCCTGCCCGGCGCGATGTTCACCGCCAGCCACAACCCCGCGCAGTACAACGGGATCAAGCTGTGCCGGGCCGGTGCCCGCCCGGTCGGCCAGGACAGCGGCCTGGTCGTGGTCCGGGTGCGTGCCCAGGAACTGCTCGCCGACCTGAACGCGGAGGCCGACGGCCCGGCCCGGGTCGAGCACCGGGACCTGCTCGGCGACTACGCCGCGCACCTGCGCTCGCTGGTCGACCTGAGCGGCATCCGTCCGCTCAAGGTGATCGTGGACGCCGGTAACGGGATGGGCGGCTACACCGTGCCGGCCGTCCTCGGCGACCAGGTGCTCAGCCCGCTGCCGCTGACCATCGTGCCGCTCTTCTTCGAGCTGGACGGCTCCTTCCCCAACCACGAGGCCAACCCGCTCGACCCGAAGAACCTGGTCGACCTGCAGGCCGCGGTGCGCGAGCAGGGCGCCGACATCGGCCTGGCCTTCGACGGCGACGCGGACCGCTGTTTCGTCGTCGACGAGAACGGCGACCCGGTCTCGCCGTCCGCCATCACCGGGCTGGTGGCCGCCCGTGAGCTGGCCAAGTTCCCGAACAGCACGATCATCCACAACCTGATCACCTCGGCCGCGGTGCCGGAGATCATCCTGGAGAACGGCGGCAAGCCGGTGCGCAGCCGGGTCGGCCACTCGTTCATCAAGGCCGAGATGGCGCAGTCCAACGCGGTCTTCGGCGGCGAGCACTCGGCGCACTACTACTTCCGCGACTTCTGGTTCGCCGACACCGGCATGCTGGCCGCGATGCACGTGCTGGCCGCGCTCGGCGGCCAGGACCTGCCGCTGTCCGAGTTCGCCGCGGAGTACGAGCGGTACGTCGCGTCCGGTGAGATCAACTCCACGGTGGCCGACGCGGCCGCCAAGAGTGCCGAGGTGCGCGCCGCGTTCCCGGACGCCCAGGTGGACGATCTGGACGGACTGACCTTCGGGTTCGAGGACGGGTCGTGGTTCAACCTGCGGGCGTCCAACACCGAGCCGCTGCTGCGGCTGAACGTGGAGGCGCCGGACGCCTCGACGATGGCGTCGCTCAGGGATCGCGTGCTCGCCATCGTTCGCGGATAGGATCGCGGGGACACGCTTCCGCCTGTACCAAAGGAGTAGCTCGGTGGCGCTCGATCCGCAGTTGCTGGACATCCTGGCCTGCCCGGACACCCATCACGCGCCACTGGACTACGACGCCGGCGGGCAGACATTGACGTGCACCGAGTGCGGGCGGATCTTCGACATCAAGGACGACATCCCGATCCTCCTTCTCGACGAAGCTCGTGTTGTTGAGAAGGGGGATCAGTGATGGTCAATCCGCTGGAGGGTTCGGCCGGGGTCAACGGGCACCGGGTCGCCGACGAGTCGCTGCTCAACGACGAGAAGTCGATGCTGGACAACGACCCGGGCGGGATGCTGCGGGCCACCGCGTCGGCCGGCGCCCAGGTCCGGGAGACCGCGGCGCTGGCCGCCGAGGTCGACCTGACCATGCTGGCCGACGAGGGCCGCCCGCGCGCCGTCGTGGTCGCCGGCATCGGCACCGCCGGTCTGACCGGCAACATCCTGTCCACCGTCGCCGGCCCGCGCTGCCCGGTGCCGATCATCGGGCACCGCAGCGCCGGCATCCCCGGCTGGGTCGGCGCGGCCGACGTGGTGATCGCCGTCTCCGCCTCCGGGCGCAGCCCCGAGGCGCTGGCCGCGGCCGAGGCGGCGGCCCGCCGCGGCGCCCGCCTGGTCGCCATCGGCAACCCCGACTCCGAGCTGGAGGCGATGGCCGAGCGGGCCCGCGCCCCGTTCATCGGCGTGCCGCGCCGCGCCCCGGCCCGCGCCACCCTCTGGGGCCTGGCCGTGCCGGTGCTGCTGGCCGGCCGCGCGCTGGGCCTGGTCAAGGTCACCGAGGCCGACATCGCCGAGACCGCGACCCGGCTGGACGCGGACGCCGAGCGCTGCCGTCCGGGCGCCGACTCCTTCGTCAACCCGGCCAAGGCGCTGGCTCTCGGCCTGGCCGGCTCGGTGCCGATCGTCTGGGGCTCCTCCCCGCTGGCCACCGTCGCCGCCCGCCGGTTCGCCGACACACTCGCCGCGAATGCGCGCTACCCGGTGATGGCCGGTGCGCTGGGCGAGGCCGGCCGGGGCCGGGTCGGCCTGCTCGACGGCGTCTTCGGTGGCCTCGCCGAGGGCTCCCGGGACATCTTCGCCGACCCGGAGGACGCCGACGAGGCGGTCACCCGGCTGCGCCTGGTGGTGCTCCGCGACGGTGGGCTGAACCCGGAGGACGACGCCGACGAGCCGGTCGCCGTCGAGGAGCGCCGGGCGGACGCCATCCAGACTCTCGCCGATCGCCGTGGCGTACGCTGCGACGTGCTCACCGCCGAGGGTGGTTCGACCCTGGAGCGGCTCGCGTCCCTGGTCGCGGTGCCCGACTTCGCGTCGCTCTACCTGGCCCTGGCCCACGGCCTGGACCCGATGGCGGTGCCGGCCATCAGCGAGATGAAGGAGCTGTCCAACCCGATGCCAGAGGGACTCTCGTGAGCGCCGAGGGCGGCACCAAAGCGATCATCGCGGCGCTCAGCGCCAACCTGGGCATCGCGGTCACCAAGTTCGGTGCCTGGCTGCTCACCGGCTCGTCGTCGATGCTCGCCGAGGCGATCCACTCGGTCGCCGACTCCGGCAACCAGCTGCTGCTGCTGATCGGGGGCAAGCGCTCGGAGAAGAAGGCCACCCCCGAGCACCCCTTCGGGTACGGGCGGGAGCGCTACATCTACGCGTTCATCGTCTCGATCGTGCTGTTCAGCGTCGGTGGCCTCTTCGCGCTCTACGAGGCATGGCACAAGATCCAGCACCCGCAGAAGATCGACAGCTGGCAGTGGGTGCCGATCGTGGTCCTGGTGGTGGCGATCGGGCTGGAGGGCTATTCCTTCTGGACCGCGATCACCGAGTCGAACCGGACCCGGGGCACCACCTCGTGGATCGACTACATCCGCCGGGCCAAGGCCCCGGAGCTGCCGGTGGTGCTCCTGGAGGACGCCGGCGCCCTGGTCGGTCTGGTGCTGGCGCTGTTCGGCGTCGGGATGACCCTGATCACCGGCAACGGCCGGTGGGACGGGATCGGCACCGGGGCGATCGGCGTCCTGCTGGTGGTCATCGCCGGGGTGCTGGCGGTCGAGACCAAGAGCCTGCTGCTCGGCGAGGGCGCCAACCCGGAGGCGATCCGCAGGATCGAGCGGGCGGTGCTCGCCGGCGACGGCGTCGAGCGGATCATCCACATGAAGACGTTGCACCTCGGCCCGGAGGAGCTGCTGGTCGCGCTGAAGATCGCGGTGCCGCGGTCGGAGACGGCGGCCGAGGTGGCCCGGCACATCGACGAGACCGAGGTGCGGATTCGTGAGGCGGTGCCGATCGCCCGGGTGATCTACATCGAGCCGGACATCTACCGGCCGCGGGAGATCGCCGATGACGCGGTGACCTCCGCACCACCCGTCACCGCCTGACAACAACTGCTAATTTGCCGGGTATGACCGTGTACCCGCTGACCGGAGTCATCCGGCCGTATGCCTGGGGCTCCAAGACCGCGATCGCCGAGCTGCAGGGCCGTCCCACCCCCACCGAGGGGCCGGAGGCGGAACTGTGGCTCGGCGCGCACCCGGGCGACCCGTCCACCGTGCCGGGCCCGGACGGGCCGGTCACCCTCACCGCGCTGATCGACACCGACCCGGCCGGTCAGCTCGGCGCCGGCGTCGCCGAACGCTTCGGGCACCGCCTGCCCTACCTGATGAAGGTGCTGGCGGCCGGCGCCCCGCTGTCGCTGCAGGCGCACCCCGACCTGAAATACGCGGCCGAGGCGTTCGCCCGTCAGGAGGCCGACCCGTCCCTGCCGAAGAATTACACCGACGCCAACCACAAGCCGGAGATACTGGTCGCGCTGACGCCGTTCGACGCGCTCTGCGGCTTCCGGCCGGCGGTGGTGTCGGCCCAGGTGCTGGCCGGGCTGCAGATGCCCCGGCTGGAGCCGGTGGTGGCGGCGCTGCGCGCCGGTGACCTGTCCGAGGCGGTCCGGCTGCTGCTCAGCTGGCCAGGGGAGGACCGGGGCGCTCTGATCGACGCGGTGGTGGCCGCGGCGGCCGCGCGGGGTGACACCGAGCCGTACGCCGAGTCGTACCGGCTGGCGATCGACCTGGCCGCCCACTACCCGGGCGACCCCGGCGTGCTGGTGGCGCTGCTGCTGAACCAGGTGCACCTGGCGCCCGGCGAGGCGATCTGGATGCCGGCCGGCAACCTGCACGCCTACCTGCACGGGCTCGGCGTCGAGTTGATGGCGGCCAGCGACAACGTGCTCCGCGGCGGCCTCACGCCGAAACGCGTCGACGTGACCGAGCTGCTCAAGGTGCTACGTTTCGACACCCTGGAGGACCCGCTGCTGCACGGCGCGGAGGTGGCGCCCGGGGTGACGTCGTGGCGGGTGCCGGTCCGCGACTTCGAGATGTACCGGGTGGAGCTGACCGGGAACCGGCCGCCGGTGAAACTGCCCGGTGCGGGGCCGCGGATCCTGCTCGGCGTGGCCGGGGACGTGCACGTCGGCGAGGATCACGGGATTCCGGTGAGCCTGGGGCCGGGGGCGGCCGCCTACGCGCCGGCCGGCGCGGGTCAGCTGACGGCTGCCGGTCTCGGGACCCTCTTCATCGCCGCCGTCCCGGACTGACGCCGCTCCCGTCGCCGCTAGCTGGGAAAACTTGGATCGCACATGCCCGAAATTTCGGCAAATGCCTTGACATGGGATGTGCGGAGTGTAAATCTATAACCACGCAGCGTCATTGGTGATCGGGGGGTCCCACGGACGCGCGCGGTACCAAACCGGGGGGATGAACGGGGCGGCGGGTTTCGACCTGTCGCCCCGTTCGCTATTCCGGACCCTTTTCCGCCGCACCCGCTGTGTGTTCCGGGTCGCTGCGACCGGTGATTCCCGCCTCATTCCCGCCGCCGGGCGGGAGCAGTTCCGCAGGATCGCCGGAAATGGGGCCGAAGCGCTTTGCGGGACGTTTGGCAACTGCTGCGACAAACGGTGCGCCGGCCGCCGCGCCGACGGCGGGGGTGCCCGTCGACGCGCCGCGATCGTTGATGGATCCGTCGACCGGAGAAACCCGCCCAAGCCGGACGCCGCCTGACGAACCAGCGGAAGCCGTCACCCGGACACGCCCGGCCGTCACCCTACCGACTGGTCACCTGTACGGATGATGCCCGATCGGCGGGATCGGCCATCCCGCCCGCCCCGCTGACCGGCGCCTTTCGCCCCGCCGGTCCCCGCTTCCGGCCTCCGGCAGGCCTTCTACCTGCGACTAGTCCGGGAAAGGTGGCAGCCGTCAGCACCCAGCGACCGCCGTCATCGCCGGGAATTCACGGCCGCCGGGCGCCGACCGGAACGGACAAGTGGCGCGCTTTCCCCTGTGACCCGCATTGCAAGTTGCAATCGACTATTGATGCGCCGATATGGTGACTCCGTGGCGAGGCCGACATCGACAGCGCGCCGGGAACTCGGCGGTGAATTGCGCCGGCTCCGTGGGGAGCGCCGGGCGGTGGATGTGGCTACCGCGCTGGGCTGGTCCGAGTCGAAGCTGAGCCGGATCGAGACCGCGCACACCGGCATCTCCGAGCCGGACCTGGACCGTCTGCTCACGCTCTACGGCCTGCGGGTCGAGGACCGGGGCCGGCTGCGTGACCTGTCCCGGCGCGGCCGCGCCCGGGTCTGGTGGACGTCGTACCGCTCGTTCGTCACCGACCCGTACGACGAATATCTCGCCCTGGAGGGCGAAGCCATCTCGATCTCCCAGTGGGAGGCCCAGGTGATGCCGGGCCTGCTGCAGACCGAGGAGTACGCCCAGGCGGTGATCGAGACCGGGGCCGGCATCGAGGACGGCGAGGTGATCGAGCGCCGGGTCGCCGTGCGGATGGACCGGCAGCGCGTCTTCACCCGGGAACCACCCGCCACCCTGCGGGTGGTTCTCGACGAGGGGGTGCTGCTGCGCGAGGTCGGCGGCCGCGACGTCCTGGCCCGCCAGCTCACCCGGCTGTACGAGGCGACCGAGCAACCCGGCGTGGAGGTGTTGATCCTGCCGTTCGAGGCGGGCGCGCACGCCGGCCTCACCGAATCGTTCCTGGTGCTGGAGTTTCCGGACGGCACCCGTAACCCGGTCGTGCACTCCGAAGGGCTGACCGGTGGTCACTTCCGGGTGAAGCCGGAGGAGCTCCTGGTCTACCGCGATGCCTTTGATGACCTGCACGAACGCGCTTTGTCGAAAGAAGCGAGCCGAACGGTCATCGCTGAGACGAGGGATCGTTTGGCTCGTTGAGCGCCTGCGTTGGGTTCCAATGGAGATGCATTTTCCAGGGAAGGGGAGAAACCATGCAGGACGCCACGATCACTTGGCGTAAGAGCAGCCGGAGTGGCGCTGCTGGGCATTGCGTCGAGGTCGCCAACACGGCGGCGGCGGTTCTGGTGCGCGATTCCAAGGACGCCACCGGCCCGGTGCTGACCTTCGACGCTCAGGACTGGACCGGCTTCCTCGCCGGGGTCCGTGCCGGACAGTTCGACCGGCCCGGCGCGTAACGCTCGATATCTCGAATGAGCGCGCCACGGGCGGTCCCGGACCGGGACCGCCCGTTTTCATGTCTTCACCGCGGGTTTCCGGGCCCTTATGCCTTCTGGACGTGGTGGCTTTTCGCGTAGGCTGCCGGGCAAGATCGCCCCCCGGGTAGCGCGGGGGCCGGGAGGACAGTGCAATATTGGACCGCATGAGAGCCCGGGTACTGGTCGTCGACGACGATCCCGCGTTGGCCGAGATGCTCGGCATCGTCCTGCGCAGTGAGGGATTCCTGCCCTCGTTCGTGGCGGACGGCGAACGCGCGCTCGCCGCTTTCCGGGAGAATCGCCCGGACATCGTTCTGCTGGATCTGATGCTCCCCGGGATGAGCGGCATCGACGTCGCGCGCGCGATCCGTGCCGAGTCCGGCATTCCGATCGTCATGCTCACCGCCAAGAGCGACACCGTGGACGTGGTGCTCGGCCTGGAGTCCGGCGCCGACGACTACGTGGTGAAACCGTTCAAGCCCAAGGAGCTGGTCGCCCGGATGCGGGCCCGGTTGCGCCGGGGCGAGGACGCGGCGCCCGAGATGCTCACCATCGGGCCGCCCGGCAACCAGATAACCATCGACGTGCCGGCGCACACCGTGTCCCGGGACGGCGAGGAGGTCAAGCTCACGCCGCTCGAGTTCGACCTGCTGGTGGCCCTGGCCCGCAAGCCGCGCCAGGTGTTCACCCGCGAGGTGCTGCTGGAGCAGGTCTGGGGTTATCGGCACGCCGCGGACACCCGACTGGTCAACGTCCACGTGCAGCGGCTCCGGGCGAAGATCGAGCCGGATCCGGAGCGACCGGAGATCATCCTGACGGTCCGGGGTGTCGGCTACAAGGCGGGCACCGGCTAGGCGGTCCGGGCGGCTACTGTTGCCGCGTTATGCGTGCTCCGGCCTGGCTTCCCCAACCCGTGCGCCGCCCCCTTCGGGTGATGCGGCGTTCCTGGCGCGTGGTCGCGCACCGGCTGGAGCGGTATACCGCGCCGGTGCGCCGCTCCTGGCGCCGCTCGCTGCAGGTCCGCGTGGTCACCCTGACGCTCGTCGCGTCCAGCCTGCTGGTCGGCACGTTCGGCTGGTTCATCGCGGACCGCAGCGCCAAGATCCTGTTGAACCGCGCGCAGGACGAGGTCTCCGCGTCCCTGCAGCGCAAGGTGCGCTACGCGTCCGAGCAGCTGACCGTGCACCCGCAGCCCTACGACCCGGAGCTGCCGGCCACGATCAGCGAGACCGTCACCGAGCTGTACGACGGTGACCAGGCCGGCGACAGCGGCACGGTGGTGTCGATCCGCGCCGAGTCCTACCCGGAGATCGTCCCGCAGACCGTGCCGCCGGCCACCGACACCCGTTCGCTGATCACCCCGAAACTGATCACCGAGGTCGCCACCAACGGCCGGGTGGCCCAGCAGATCCGCACCGTCGACGTGAAGGGCCGGCCGACCAAGTTCCTGGTCTACGGCTCCCCGGTGACGTCGAAGTTCGGTCACGTCGAGCTGTACTACGCGGTGCCGCTGACCACCGAGGACCGGGCCGCCAACCAGATCCGCAACACCGTGCTGGTCACCGGCCTGGCCCTGGTGATCCTGCTGGGTGTGGTGGCCGGCCTGGTCACCCGGCTGGTGGTCACCCCGGTCCGGGTCGCCGCGCGGACCGCCCAGCGGCTCTCGGCCGGCCTGCTCGACCAGCGGATGAAGGTGGACGGCGAGGACGACCTGGCCCTGCTCGCCGCCGCGTTCAACCAGATGGCGGCCAACCTGCAGCGGCAGATCGTCCGGCTGGAGGAGATGTCCCGGCTGCAGCGCCGGTTCACCTCCGACGTCTCGCACGAGCTGCGCACCCCGCTGACCACCGTGCGGATGGCCGCCGACCTGATCTTCTCCGAGCGGGAGGACTTCGACCCGGCCGTGGCGCGCAGCGCCGAGCTGCTGCAGGCCGAGCTGGACCGGTTCGAGGGCCTGCTCACCGATCTGCTGGAGATCAGCCGCTTCGACGCCGGGTTCGCCGCGCTGGATGCCGAGCACACCGACCTGGTGCCGATCGTGGAGCGGGTCACCGAGCGGCTGGCCGGTCTGGCCGAGCGGGTCGGCGTCGAGCTGGAGCTGCACCTCCCGGACGGCCCGGTGATCGCCGAGGTGGATCCACGGCGGGTCGAGCGGGTGCTGCGCAACCTGGTCGGCAACGCGGTCGAGCACGGCGAGGCCAAGCCCGTGCAGATCACCATGGCCACCGACGACGCGGCGGTCGCGATCACCGTGCGGGACCACGGCATCGGGTTGAAGGCGGGGGAGGAGCGCCTGGTCTTCAACCGGTTCTGGCGGGCCGACCCGTCCCGGGCCCGGCAGACCGGCGGCACCGGTCTGGGCCTGTCGATCAGCGCCGAGGACGCCCGGCTGCACGGCGGCTGGCTGGAGGCGTGGGGTGCCCCCGGCGAGGGCGCCCAGTTCCGGCTCACCCTGCCGGTCCGCGGTGGCGACCGGCTGGTGGCGGCTCCGCTGCCACTGATCCCCCGGGACCGTACGGCGGAGGTGTCCTGATGTCTCGCCGCCTGATCGCGCTGCCGCTGGCCGGCCTGCTGGCGGTGCTGGTGACCGGATCCTGCGGGATTCCGGACGACTCGGGCGTGACCGTGGTCGGGCCCGGCCCGTCGGCGGGCATCAACCCCGGCGACTACGGCGGCTCGACCCAGGTCACCCGGGGAAGCGAGTCCACCGACCACGCGGCCTTCGTGGAGAACTATCTGAAGGCCGCGTCCGGCGATCTGGACACCGCGACCGACCGGTTGCGCGCCTTCATGTCCCGCGACGCGGCGACCGCCTTCAAACCCAACACGACCGGTCTGAAGGTGATCCGGCTGGTCCAGCCGCCACTGCCCACCCCGGGCAGCGAGGTGGTCGAGGTGAAATATCAGACGGTCGGCACGCTGGACAAGTTCGGCCTGCTGACCCCGGAGGCGGAGAGCCGCACCGACGTCTACCGATTCCGGGTCGGTCCGGTGGGCGGCCAGGACGGGCTGTTCGTCAAGGACGCCCCGCCGAACCTGCTGATCAGCACCGACGCGCTGAGCGTCTACTACCGCGAGCACGCCATCTACTTCTGGAACACCGACTACACCGCCCTGGTCCCGGACGTGCGCTACATGCCGAACGCGGTGCCGGTCGAGCAGCGGCCCACCACGATCCTGAACTGGATGGCGAACGGTCCGGCCTCCTGGCTGTCGGTGTCCGACCTGGCCGACGGCTTCGGCCTGATCGGCAAGGTGGTGCCCGCGATCAACGGCACCAGGCTGCAGATCACGCTGAACGAGAAGTCGCTGCCGGCCACCGACACCGCGCTGGCGCTGGACCGGCTGCGCAAACAGCTGCAGTGGTCGCTGCGGCCGCTGCTGCCGGACGGCGGCGAGCTGGATATCAAGATCAGCTTCAAGGACGTCGGGTCGTACACCGGCGGCGACTACCTGGCGAGCAATCCGGCGTACCGGTTGGTCCCCGACAACCCGGACAAGTTCGTGGTGTACGACGGCCGGATCCACCGGGTGACCGGCGCGGCCAACACCCCGGACCAGGTGCCGGTGCTGCGGCCGGAGGACAACAAGGACATCCGCGCCGCCGCGATGAGCTCCTCCGGCTCGCACGTGTTCGCCGCCGTGGTGGCCGGCAAGGGCGACACCCTGCAGGTGGCCTCCGCGGAGACCGGGGCGCAGGCCGCGCTGCAGCCGATCAGCGGAATGCCGGGCCCGCTCGGTCAGCCGGCCTGGGCGATCACCTACCGGGACGACGTGGCCGAGGGTGCGATCGGGCTGATCCCGGCGGGCGGCCGCCTCTACTCGTTCTCCGCGGTCAAGGGAGAGGCGCAGCTGATCCCGTGGACCGGGCAGGGCACCCGGATCACCGCGGTCGCGGTGGCGCCGGACGGTCGCCGGGTGGTGCTGGTGGTCGACGGCAAGCTCTACCGCGCCTCGCTGACCACCGGCGGGGACACTCCGGCGCTCGGCTCCCCGCAGCAGATCCGGCCGGTCGGCCTGGACGCGGTGACCGCGGTCGGCTTCAGCAGCGAGGGCTGGCTGTCGGTGGCCGGTCCCCGGGCGTCCGACAAGCGGGCCACGATCATCGACATGTCGATCGACGGCGCGTTCAGCTCCAGCGCCGGTCCCGACCTCGGCGAGCAGCCGGTCGACGCGATCAGCGTGTACCCGGCCAATCCGACGATCCTCAGCCGCTCGCGATGGGTGTCCTACACCGCCGGCGGCAAGGCATGGGAGCTGCTCTCCAAGGCGACCCTGATCGGTGTGGACCGGCTCAGCGGCCTCCCGTCGTCGGGCGCGGCGCCGGACAAGACGCCGACCGCGCCCTTCTACCTGGAGTGACCGGGTGAGCCCGGTCCTGGCCGATCTGGCCGATCTGGTGCTGCCGGGGTCCTGCGCCGGCTGCGGGGTCGAGCGCACCCGGCTGCGCCGGGGCGCCTGCCCGGCCTGTGTGACCGAGCTGGAGGCGCTGGCCCCCTACGCCTGTGCCCCGAGCCCGCCCCCGCCCGGCTTCCCGCCCTGCGTGGCGGTCGGCCCGTACGCCGGAACCCTGCGCGGCGCCCTGCTGGCCTACAAGGAGCGCGGCCGGCACCGGCTGGCCCGCCCGCTCGGCGCCCTGCTGGCCGGCGCGGTCGCCCCGCTGGCGCCCCGGGGCCGGCCGGTCCTGCTCGTTCCGGTGCCGTCCACCCGGGCGGCCCGCCGGGACCGCTACGGCGACCACATGGCGCGCCTGGCCGGGCACGCGGCGAACCGGTTGCGGGCGGCCGGCTGGACGGTCGCGGTCGTCCAGCCGCTGACCGCGCTGCCCCGCCCTGACTCCACGTCACTGGGCCCTGCCGCAAGGTCCACGGCGGCTGTCAATTCCCTGCGAATCAATCCCGCCCGAATCGGCGTTCTGCGACGCGGCGACGCGATGCGAGGCACGCTGGTGGTAGCCGACGACATCGTCACCACCGGGGCCACGCTGGCCGCCGCGGTACGTCGTCTAGAGGAGGCGGGCATGCAGGTCACGGGCGCCGCGGTACTGGCAGCTACACAACTTCGCCGATCCTGTCCCGGGATTTGACTGTCACCACGCGATCGTTTGCCGATAGAGGCGAACGTCAGCCATCCGGTATCCCCAACGAGGGGTGACTCGCAGGGATCGGCAGGTTAGCGTCTAGGTGACGAGGGTAGGGTTCATCAACTTACCCGCCCGCCGGGAGCTGCGCTTTCCGCCGTACCGGAAAGGAGTCGTCTCACCCACGTTGCCGCGGTGCTCTTCTTCCAAGCTCGCGGCGTCTTTCTCAAGCATCACCCTGCGCCGGCATCCGGCGCCCCATGAATTACACGTTGGGGGAGGTCACGAGTGGACATTGTCGTCAAGGGCCGCAACGTAGAGGTTCCCGACCACTATCGAGAGCATGTCGCCGACAAGCTGAGCAAGGTCGAGCGGTACGACCAGAAGCTGATGCGGGTCGACGTGGAGCTGTTCCACGAGCGCAATCCGCGCCAGTCGGACACCTGCCAGCGCGTCGAGATCACCGTCATGACCAAGGGACCGGTGGTCCGCGCCGAGGCTCAGGCACAGGATTTCTACGCAGCTCTGGACTGCGCCATCAACAAACTGGACGCCCGGTTGCGCCGTTCCGCCGACCGGCGCCGCGTCCACCGCGGACGGCATGCACCGGTCTCGGTCGCCGCCGCCACCGCGAACCTGCCCACCGATCTGACCCGGGGCGGCGCCGCCACGCTGACCGCCGAGCCCGAGGTCGACGAGCTGACCGAGCACGACGACGGCCAGCCGTGGCGGATCGTCCGGGAGAAGGAGCACTCCGGCGAGCCGATGACCGTCGACGACGCGCTCTTCCAGATGGAACTCGTCGGGCACGACTTCTATCTGTTCCACGACAAGGAGAGCGGCCGCCCCAGCGTCGTCTATCGCCGTCGAGGCTACGACTACGGGATTCTCAGCCTGGCTGTGTGAGTTCCCCGCCGGAGACCTGCGCCAGCAGGTCTTCGGCGAACAGCACGAATTGGACGTCGTCGTGGCGGGTGCCGGCCGGGCCCGGCAGCCGGGAGCGCAGGTATGCTTCCCGCTGGAAGCCGGCCTTCTCCAGCACCCGTTGCGACCCCCGGTTGTCCGGCAGTGTGCCGGCGATCAGCCGGGCGATCCCGGTCTCGGCGAACGCCCAGAGTGCGACCAGTTTCGCCGCCCGGGTGGTCATGCCGCGCCCGCGGAACTCCGGCAGCATGCTGTAACCGATCATCGCCTGCCCGGTCCGCGGCTCCTGGTAATACAGCGAGACCTCGCCGGCCGGGGCGCCGGTGGCGGTGTCCACGATCACCATGTCGGCGCGGCTGCCGGCCAGCCAGTGCGCGGGCGCCCAGAGGCACCGCCGGCGCACCTCGTCCGGCTCCGGCGGGATCGGCGGCACGCTGGTCGCCACCACGTCCGGCCGGCTGTGCAGGTCGGCGTAGAAGGCGATGTCGTCCTCGCCGAGTGGGCGCAGCGTCACCACCCCGTCGGTCAGGTCGCCGCCGGGCAGGTCGGGCAGCAGCCGCTCGGCGGGCGTCCCGGGGTCGCCGGCCAGCCGGGCGTAGACGAGCACGTCGTCGTAGCCGCCGGTGTCGTTCGGCAGGGCGCCGCGCCGCTCGCCCTCGCGCGTGAAGCCGGCCGCCAGCGCGACCCGCTGGGCGATCGGGTTGTCCTGGTGGATCAGCAGCTCCAGCCGGTGCAGACCGGTGATTTCGGGCGTGTCGCCGAAAATGTGGTCGCCGAGGGTGCGCAGCGCGGCGGTCCCGAGCCCGAGGCCCCGGGCCGGCGACCCGATCCAGAAGGTGACCCGGGCGGCGCCCGGATCGGCCCGCTGCCGGTCCAGATCGATGCCGCCGACCGGGAACCCGGTGCTGAGGCGGATGACGGCGTACGAGAAATCGCTGGTCGAAGACCCGCCGCGGGGCAGGAACCGCCGGCCGTGCCGGTCCTCGCGGGCCGCCGTGACCGCGGCCTCGTCCTGCGGGCCGCGGGCGCGCAGCAGCACCCCGTCGTCGTGATCCACTCCTCCATCCTGCCGCAGACTCGCCCGGGCGAGAAACCGGCTTCAAACGGTCATGGACTGCGCTGTCAGCGAACTTCCTGCCCCGTTTCGTCCTGTTTGCGAGATTGGCGGGAGGCTCGGGTCACAGGCTCCGGAAGAAGGTGCCTACGATGGTTCGGCAGACTGTCTAGGGGAGCGCTGACCCGTGTCGATATTGGAAAAGATCCTCCGTGCCGGCGAAGGCCGCATGGTACGCCGGCTCAAGGCGATCGCGGACGCGGTCAACTCGATCGAGGATGACTACGTCGACCTCACCGACGACGAGTTGCGCGAGTGCACCGAGCAGTTCAAGCAGCGGTATCAGGACGGCGAGTCGCTCGACTCGCTGCTTCCGGAGGCGTTCGCGGTGGCCCGCGAGGGTGCCAAGCGCGTGCTCGGCCAGCGGGCGTACGACGTCCAGCTGATGGGCGGCGCCGCGCTGCACTTCGGCAACATCCCGGAGATGAAGACCGGTGAGGGCAAGACCCTGACCGGCGTGTTCCCGGCATACCTGAACGCCCTGAGCGGCGACGGCGTGCACATCATCACGGTGAACGACTACCTCGCCCAGCGGGACGCCGAGTGGGTCGGTCGGGTGCACGTGTTCCTCGGCCTCACCGTCGGCGTGATCCTGCCGAACCGGCCGGCCGCCGAGCACCGCGCGGCCTACCAGTGCGACATCACGTACGGCACCAACAACGAGTTCGGTTTCGACTACCTGCGCGACAACATGGCGTGGTCGAGGGACGAGCTGGTGCAGCGTGGGCACAACTTCGCGATCGTCGACGAGGTCGACTCGATCCTGATCGACGAGGCCCGCACCCCGCTGATCATCTCCGGCCCGGCCGAGCACTCCCAGCGCTGGTACGCGGAGTTCGCCGCCATCGTCAAGCGGCTGGAGAAGGGCAAGGACGGCGCCGGCGACTACGAGGTCGACGAGGCCAAGCGCACCGTCGCGATCACCGAGCGCGGTGTGTCCCGGGTCGAGGACCGGATCGGCATCGACAACCTGTACGAATCGGTGAACACCCCGCTGGTCGGCTACCTGAACAACGCCATCAAGGCCAAGGAGCTGTACAAGCGCGACAAGGACTACATCGTCAGCCCCGAGGGCGAGGTCCTGATCGTCGACGAGTTCACCGGCCGCATCCTGCACGGCCGCCGCTACAACGAGGGCATGCACCAGGCCATCGAGGCGAAGGAGGGGGTGGAGGTCAAGCAGGAGAACCAGACCCTGGCGACCGTCACCCTGCAGAACTACTTCCGCCTCTACAACAAGCTCGGCGGCATGACCGGTACGGCGCAGACCGAGGCCGGCGAGTTCAACAGCGTCTACAAGGTCGGCGTCGTGTCCATCCCGACGCACCGCCCGATGATCCGGGTCGATCACCCCGACGTCATCTACAAGACCGAGAAAGCCAAGTTCAGCGCGGTCATCGAGGACATCGCCGAGCGCCACGCGACCGGTCAGCCGGTCCTGGTCGGCACCGTCTCGGTGGAGAACTCGGAGATCCTCTCCACCCTGCTGCGCCGCCGCGGCATCCCGCACAGCGTGCTGAACGCGAAGTTCCACGCGCAGGAAGCCACGATCATCGCGCAGGCCGGCCGCAAGGGCGCGGTCACGGTCGCCACCAACATGGCCGGCCGTGGCACCGACATCCTGCTCGGCGGCAACGCCGACTTCCTCGCCGCCCAGGAGCTGGCGCAGCGCGGCCTCGACCCGGCGGAAAACCCGGAGGAGTACGCGAAGGCCCTCGAAGAGGTGCTTCCGCAGGTCAAGGAGGCCTGCGAGGCCGAGCAGGCCGAGGTGCAGGCGGCCGGCGGCCTGTACGTACTGGGCACCGAGCGGCACGACTCCCGGCGCATCGACAACCAGCTCCGCGGCCGCTCCGGCCGGCAGGGTGACCCGGGCGAGTCCCGGTTCTACCTGTCGCTGCAGGACGATCTGATGAAGCGGTTCCGGGCCGGCGCGGTCGAGGCGGTCATGGAGCGCTTCAACATCCCCGAGGACGTGCCGATCGAGTCCAAGATGGTGACCCGGCAGATCCGCAGCGCGCAGACCCAGATCGAGGCGCAGAACGCCGAGATCCGCAAGAACGTGCTGAAGTACGACGAGGTGATGAACAAGCAGCGGCAGGTCGTCTACGCCGAGCGCAAGCGGGTGCTCGACGGCGAGGACATGCACGAGCAGGTCACCCACATGATCGACGACGTGATCACGGATGTCGTGCACGCCGCCACCTCGGACGGCTACGCCGAGGACTGGGACCTGGAGCAGCTCTGGACGAACCTGCGGCGCCTGTTCCCGGTCACCCTCACCATCGAGGACCTGATCGAGGAGTCCGGCGGCGAGCGCAACGCGATCGACCAGGAGTTCCTGGTCGAGCAGCTCAAGCAGGACGCGCAGGCGGCGTACGCGGCCCGCGAGGAGGAGCTGGGCAGCGAGGCCGTCCGCGAGCTGGAGCGCCAGGTGCTGCTCGCGGTCATCGACCGCAAGTGGCGTGAGCACCTCTACGAGATGGACTACCTGCAGGAGGGCATCAGCCTGCGGGCCTACGCGCAGCGCGACCCGGTCGTGGAGTACCAGCGCGAGGGCTTCGACATGTTCAACCAGATGATGGAGGGCATCAAGGAGGAGGCCGTCGGCTTCGTCTTCAACCTGGAGGTCCAGGTCGAGGAGCAGCCCACCGTCAACGTCGACCCGTCCCAGGCCTTCGAGCTGCCCAAGGTCGGCGAGGTGCCGGACGACGCCCCGGTCGACGAGCCGCACGAGCACGTCGAGGTCCGCGCGAAGGGTCTCGGCGGCGGCAACCGTCCGCAGAACCTGCAGTACACCGCCCCCGCCATCGACGGCGAGGCGGGCGGCGGCAGCCCGGTGATCCAGCCGCAGGCGGAGCCGCCGGTCGCCTTCGGCCCGGGCGGCGCCCCGTCCCCGGTCCCGGCGAACCCGGCCCACACCACCGCCGGCCGCCACGCCGCCAAGGAAGCCGACTCGAACGGCCCGTCCCGCAACGCCCCGTGCTACTGCGGCTCCGGAAAGAAGTACAAGCGCTGCCACGGCGCCCCCGGCGCCGTCTGACCCACCCCACCATCTGATCCGCCAGCACCATCGGATCCGCCAGCGCCAGCGCCATCGGATCCGCCAGCGCCATCGGATCCGCCAGCGCCAGCGCCATCGGATCCGCCAGCGCCATCGGATCCGCCAGCACCATCGGATCCGCCAGCACCATCGGATCCGCCAGACCGTGGGATCCACCAGCACCAGACGAGCGGCCCGTGCCCGGCTACCCGCCGGCCACGGGCCGCTCCCTGTTTCGGCCCGGAACGCCCACCACCTCCACCGCGCAGCAGCCGCCCCGGGTGCCTACTCCCTGCCCCTCCCGGACCGGGCCTCGGTTCGGCTGATGGACGCCTTCCAGCCCAGACCTTCATCCGCCGGACGGACCCCTCCCTGCCTGGCCTCCGTCCGCCGGGCTCTCGGAACCCACCGCCCAGACCCCTTCCCCCCGGCTCAAGCGCCAGGCGGTGCCCCGCCGGTTCCCACCTGGTGCCCGGCGTGGCCTGCCGTCGGCGTGGCCCGTGACCGGGACATGGCCTACCGTTGGCGTGGCCCGTGGCCGGGCGTGGCCTGCCGTCGGCGTGGCCCGGGCCTGGCGTGTGCCCGGCCCAGGCGTAGCGTTCGACCCGACGTGGCGCGGTGGTCAGATCAGGCGGAGCGCGGTGGCGAACCAGGTGTCCTGGTGGAGTTCCAGCCGTAGCGCCATGGCCCAGGTGCGCTCGCCGGTGACCAGGGCGATGGCGGCCTCGACCGCGCCGCCCCGGGGCTGGCAGAGGTTCACCTTGATGACCGCGACCGGTGACGGCCGCTGCGGGCGCCGATCACCGGGCCGCCTGGCCCGCCGCATGGCCGACACCCGGCGAGCGCCCGCGAGCCCCTGCGCGACCACCTCGGCGGCCTCGGCCGGCAGCGACAGTCGACGGAGGTGGGTCGCCGGGCGATACCCGTTGAGCACCTCGACGCACAGATGCACGAACCGTTTGACCGCCAGCTTCGCCTCCCCGGACGGCCCCGCCACCACCGGCACCGCCGCCAGCGCCGCGATCCGCCCCGGATCAACCCACGGCGTCCCCTCCCGCCACGGATGACACCCCAACAGCCCGGTACGGCCACCGCCCGCCGGCTCGCCGTTACCGCCACCGCTCGCCCACCCGCCCTGGTCGCTGCCGCCGGGAACGCTGCCGCCCTGGTCCTTGCCGCTGTGAACGCCGCCGCTGTGGTCGCTGCCACTGTGAACGCCGCCGCTGTGGTCGCTACCGCTGTGAACGCCGCCGCCGTGCTCGCCGCCGCCGTGCTCGCCGCCGCACTGCTCGCCGCCGCACTGGTCCCCGCCGCCCTGGTCGGCGCCGCGATGCTCGCCGCCGCCCGCCGGCCTGTCCCGGCTGCTTCCCGCCTTGCGCTGATCGCCCGAGACGACCGCCCGGCCGACCCGGGACCCGCCCCCACCACATTCCGGCGAAGACCCCGGCCCCCGCTCCCGTTCCGGCGCCGCTATCGGCGGTGGCCCCGCCCGCCCGGCCGCCCCCGTGACGACCGGGCGCGGCCACGTGAGCGCCAGCTGCTGCTCCGGCGACCACAGCTGAGGCGCCAGCTCGTCGTCGAACGGGGGTTCGTAGCGCGGAACCGGACGTAACCGAACCGCCCTGGTCCCGGCTGGCGCGCTGTCGACAGCCGACCGCATCTCCACCGCCAATCCTTACGTTTGCCTCCGTTTGCCTTCGACAACGTAAGTCTGGCTCCGCCACATGCGACGGTCAACCTTGCCCGCGCCCCCTCTATCGATCCGGAAAGAGGCGCAAAAGCCTCATTCCGGCTCGCGCTCGGCGAGCGGGTTCTCCCGCACCCAGGCGGCGGTCTCCGCGTACTTGGACTGGATGTACTCCTCCAGCCTGGCTCGCTCGACCCGCCACTGCCCCCGCCCACCGATCTTGATCGCGGGCAGCTCGCCGCTGCGGACCATGTGATAGACCTGCGAGTCCGAGACGTTCAGCTCGGCCGCCACGTCGGACAGCAACAGGAACCGGGCCTCCACCGTGGCCTCCCACCCTTCGTTGGTTACGGCCGCTTGAGTTTGCCACCGTTTGCCGATGACATCATCCCGGGTGACCCCGTTCCGGGAACGCCTGGTGGAATTGACCCTCTCCCGGCCCGCGGCGGCGGTGTACTGACCGGGATGGCGAAGCTGGAGGAGAACGTGCCGATCACCGAGCTGGTCCGGGTCTACGTGCCGGCCACCCTGCCGATGTTGGCGGCGCTGCGGAAGGCGGGCCGGCTCGGCGACGGGGCGACGGTCGCGCACGCGGTCACCCCCGCGCTCCGGGAGTGGTATGCGGAGGGTGACGAGGAGGAGTTGGAGTACGTCGCCTTCACCCGGGCCGCCCAGGACGCGCTGCGGCTGCTCCGTCAGGACGCCGGGGCGGCCCGCCGCCGGGTCGTGGTCTCCGCCGACGTGCCGGCGTCTGCGCTGGTCCGGGAGGATGCGGAGCTCGGTTCGAGCACGGTCCGGCTGCCCGAGGCGCTTCGTCTGGAGCAGATCGCGAGCATCCACGTGGACGGGGCCGAGGCGTCCGAGGCGGTCGCCGCGGCCGCCGTCGTCGTGGAGGAGGCTCTGGCCGGCGACCCGGACGCCCAGTTCACCGTCGACGAGGCGGAGGATCACGAGCTGGAGTGGTACGCGGTGACAGAACTGGACGAGATCGGCGAGTGAACTCGATCAAGATCAGAAGCTAGTTCAAGATCTGTTTCAAGCCGGAACCTCAGTTTCGGTCGCCGACCGCCGCGTCCGTGGCGCTCGCCCCGGGGGCCGACGAAGCCTCGATCGGCTCGGCCTGCTGGGGCCGGGTCGCGGCATCCGCGACGTCGGACTTCGCAACAGCGGTCGTCCCGACGATGTCAGACTTGCCGCCCGCTGTCGTCGCCGCAGGAGCGGAGCCGGTGGCGGCCACGGATGCGGGGGCCTCAGGAGCGGTCGGGGCGGTTTGAGGGGCGGCGGCTTCGGGAGTGCGCGCGGCGGCGTCGGGAGCCGGTGCGGTGGCACCGGGCGCGGTGTCGGTGGCGCCCGGATGGTCCTCGTAGTCGTCCTCGTCGTCAGCGGGGGAGAGGGTGCGGCCGATCGCGACCATCGCCGTGAACGCCCCGACGAACAGCACGATCAGCCCACTGTTGAGCCGGTTGGTGCTGAGGATCTGCTGGACCGACTTCTCCAGTTCGCTGACCTTCCCGGCGAGTTCGAGGACCTGCGCCCCCGCCGTCCGGGTCAGTATCTCGGAGAGCACCGACAGCACCCCGGCCCCGGCCCCGGCGATCAGGTAGAACGGCCACCGCAGGTCCGCCCCGCCGGCCCGCTGCCGGTGCCGCCGGAGCACCCGGAAGGCGATCAGCCCGGCGGCGAGCCCACTGATCGCCGACTGCCCGTACGAGAAGTACTGGTTCGCCTTGACCGCCGATTCGGTCGAACCCGAGCCGAGCAGGTCGAGCACCGGGTTCTGCACGTGTTTGTTGTTGAGCACGAAGCCGATCAGGAACACCCCGACGGTGGCCGCCCCGGCTGCCGCGATCACCGGCGGGATCCGGAAGCCGGCCAGCGCCCCGCCGATCGTCGCCGCCGCTGCGACCGTCCCGCCCACCGCGGCGTACATCGTGCCGTCGATGTTGATCGTGATGATCGGCAGTGCGCACAGCACTCCGGTGACCAGCCCGCTGACCGTGGCCACTGCGAACCTCGCGGTGGCGCCGAGTGCCCGCCGCCCGTTGATCAGGGTAAGGACCAGCAGCGCCACGGCCGCGCCGGTGACCATGGCCGCGGCGACCGCGCCGGGCATCGCGTACGCCGTGGAGGTGACCTCCATGGCGACGTCCGCGCGTCCGGTGATGCTGGCCCGGGCGGAATACAGCATCGCGACGGTCCAGGCGAGGCTGGCGGCCGTGAGCAGGGCCACGGTGAGCCGGGACTCCTCGATGGTCTCCGGTGCGGCCGTCGTGGCCTGGGCGTCGGTCATGGGGGTCAGGGTAATAGGCCGACCTGGAGGGGCCCGACCGGCGGTCACTGAGCGTTCCATCGGGATTGGACCCAGATGGGAAGACTGTCCGAATGTGCTCGACAATTTCGGACCGATTTGGGGCTTTCCTGCCCGGCACGGCCTGTCTGGCCGATTCAATGCGCCATCTTACCTGGTCAACCGCCTATCGACGGACGAAACGCCCGGTCTGCGCGCTCGTTGTCGGACTGTCTGTGCGGGACAGTCGTTTGTGGAGGCGCAAACTGGACGGATCGTGCGAAATCCTGGACGGCGGACCGACAAAGTGGCAGCTTAGAAGGCATGCCCGACTTCCAGATCAATCCCACGGCTGCCGCCCTGCTCGGCCTGCTTCACGAGGGGCCGATGACCGGCGGACAGCTCATGGCGGCTGCCGAACGCCGCCTCGGGCCCTACTGGTCGATGACGCGGAGCCAGGTCTACCGCGAACTGCCCGTACTGGCCGAAATGGGGTATGTCCGCCTCGGCAAGCCGGGTCCGCGTTCCAGTCAGCCCTATGCGATCACCGCCTCCGGGAAGCGCGCCTTCGGGCGCTGGCTGACCGAGACGCCCGGCCGGGACGCCCTGCGCAACCCGGTCGCGCTGCGAGTCGCCTTCGGTCAGCAACACAGCACCGAGCAGCTGCAGACCCTCTACACCAACGCCAACCAGTACCACGCCGAGGCGCTGGCGATGGCGAAGGAGCAGGCCAAGGAGGCGAAGAAGAACGACGACTCGTACGGTGCGGCCGCGCTGGAGTTCGCCGTGGCGTACCACAAGGCGGCGCTCAGCTGGCTGAAGACCGTTCCGTCCGAATGAGTTGAGGACGCCCCGGCCAGTGATCTGGCCGGACGGCGTATTCTTGAGTGTCGTGACCGCTGCCGACTTCCCTGAGCAACTCAAAGCGCTCGACGCCACCCTCCGCAACATCGAGAACGTCCTGGACGTCGACAAGCTGCGCCGTAACAAGGCGGAGCTCGAGGAGCAGGCATCCGCTCCGGACCTCTGGGACGACCAGGCACGGGCGCAGGACGTCAACAGCCGTCTGTCGTACGTCTCCGGTGAGATCTCCAAGCTGGAGCGGCTGCGCACCCGGCTCGACGACGCCGGCCTGCTGCTGGAGATGGCCGAGGCCGAGGGCGACGCCGGCTCGGTCGCCGAGGTCGGTGACGAGATCACCGCGCTGACCAAGGCGATCGAGGAGATGGAGGTCCGCACCCTGCTCTCCGGGGAGTACGATTCCCGCGAGGCGCTGGTCGCGATCCGGGCCGGCGCCGGCGGGGTGGACGCCGCCGACTTCGCCGAGATGCTGATGCGGATGTATCTGCGCTGGGCGGAGCGGCACGGCTACCCGACCGAGGTCTACGACACGTCGTACGCGGAGGAGGCCGGTCTCAAGTCGGCCACCTTCACGGTCAAGGTCCCCTACGCCTACGGCACGCTCAGCGTCGAGTCCGGCACCCACCGCCTGGTCCGGATCAGTCCGTTCGACAACCAGGGCCGCCGGCAGACCAGCTTCGCCGGCGTCGAGGTGATGCCGGTCGTGGAACAGACCGACCACATCGACATTCCGGACAACGAGCTCCGGACCGATGTGTACCGGTCGTCCGGCCCGGGTGGGCAGAGCGTCAACACCACCGACTCGGCGGTCCGGCTGACGCACATTCCGACCGGCATCGTCGTCACCTGTCAGAACGAGAAGTCCCAGCTGCAGAACAAAGCGTCCGCTCTGCGGGTGCTGCAGGCCCGACTGCTGGAGCGTAAGCGCCAGGAGGAGGAGGCCAAGATGGCCGGACTGAAGCAGGACACCACCGGATCGTGGGGCGACCAGATGCGTTCGTACGTCCTGCACCCGTACCAGATGGTGAAAGACCTGCGCACCGAGTTCGAAACCGGTAACCCGATGTCGGTCTTCGACGGCGACGTGGACGGGTTCATCGAGGCCGGCATCCGCTGGCGCAAGCAGAACCAGAGCGCGGCCTAACAAGATTTCTCACGTTGAGCGACCCCGCCTGAACACTCGGTCAGTGCGGGGCCGTCTCGTTCTGCTGTTGCCGCAGGTGGCAAAGATTCCCGACCCCGGCGGGCTTGGCGTTTTCGTTACACCGCGTAGACTCCAGTCCCGTGATTCAGCTCGAGAACGTGACGAAGACGTATCCGAAGGCGTCTCGGCCGTCGTTGGACAATGTCAGCGTCGGGATCGAGAAGGGTGAGTTCGTCTTCTTCATCGGCCCCTCCGGTTCCGGTAAGTCGACGATCATCAAGCTGCTGTTGAAGGAGGTCCAGGCGACACGCGGCAAGGTTGTCGTGAACGCCAAGGACGTCACTTCACTGCGCTCCTGGAAGATCCCGCACTTCCGCCGCTCGATCGGCTGCGTGTTCCAGGACTTCCGCCTGCTGCCCAACCGCACCGCGTACGAGAATGTCGCTTTCGCCCTTGAGGTGATCGGCAAGACGAAGGCGGTCGCTCGGCGGGTGGTACCCGAGGTTCTCGAGCTGGTCGGCCTCGGCGGTAAGGAGCACCGCTACCCGCACGAGCTCTCGGGTGGTGAGCAGCAGCGTGTCGCGGTGGCCCGCGCCTTCGTGAACCGGCCGTTGATCCTGCTCGCCGACGAGCCCACGGGTAACCTCGACCCGGACACCTCGATCGAGATCATGCGACTGCTGGACCGGATCAACCGGACCGGCACGACGGTCGTGATGGTCACCCACGACTCCAACATCGTCAACCAGATGCGCCGGCGGGTCATCGAGATCGAAAGCGGACGGATCGTCCGTGACCAGGCCCGCGGTGTCTACGGCTGAGACCGGCTCCGCCCACCCCATGTTTGCTGAAACAGTGACACGCGGAGTCCCGGAAGGATCCCCCCGATGCGCGTGAAGTATGTCCTCAACGAGGTCCTGGTGGGCCTGTGGCGGAACGTCACGATGACGGTCGCCATGATCATCACCATGTCGGTCTCATTGACCATGCTGGGCGCCAGCGTGTTGATGTACCTGCAGGTCGACCGGATGAAGAACTTCTACTACGGCGAGATCGAGGTGTCGATCTTCCTGGCGGACAACGTCTCGGACGGTCAGATCCAGGCTCTCCAGGCGAAGCTGAGCGGCGACCCGCTGGTCAAGAAGGCCGAGCTGGAGACCAAGGCGCAGGCCCTGGAGCGGTTCAAGGTCCTCTACGCCGACTCGCCCGACTTCGTGGCCGCGGTGAACGAGGACAGCCTGCCGCAGTCGTTCCGGGTCAAGCTGAAGAACCCGGAGGACTACAACAAGTTCACTCAGGCTCTCGGCGACCAGGCTAGCCAGGGCATCCAGCGGGTGATCGACCAGCGCGAGCTGCTGCAGAAGGTGTTCAACATCTTCAACTCGGTCCAGCTGATGTCCCTCGTGGTGGCGGCGGTGATGGCTTTCGCCGCGTTGCTGCTGGTCGGCAACACCATCCAGGTCGCCGCGTACAGCAAGCGCCGAGAGGTCGCGGTGATGAAGCTGGTCGGCGCGTCCAACTGGTTCATCCAGGCGCCGTTCGTCCTGGAGGCGGTGGTCGCCGGCCTGATCGGCTCGATCCTCGGCTTCGTCGCGCTGTTCATCGGCAAGATCGTGCTGCTGGACAACAAGCTGCAGGCGTTGACCGCGATCCTGACGCCGGTGCCCGCCGGGAACGTCTGGCTGATGCTGCCGCTGCTGGCCGGGGTCGGCGCGGTCGTCAGTGCCGGGACCGCCTGGGTGACGCTCCGGTTCTACCTGAAGGTCTGACGTCCCGATCACCTTTGCGCCGAAGGCCGCGACCCGTCACCGGGTCGCGGCCTTCGCCGTATTCGGGCGGGTTTGCAGCGATCCGGGCGTTTAGTCAGAGTACGGTGACTCACCGTGAGGTACCGCCGACTCGACCCGCTGCTGACCGCCTGTCTCTGCCTGCTGGCCGCCGTCGGCCTCACCCTGGCCGTCCCCGCACCGGCATCGGCCGATCAGAATGACGCGGCCGAGGCCGCCCAGTCCGTCCGGCGGGCCGAGGCACTGCTGGAGAACGCCGGCGCCGCCGCCCGCGCCGCCGCCCGCCGGCTGGCCGTGGCCGCGGCCGCCATGCCGGAGGCGCAGCACCGGGTCGCCACCGCCCGGGGCATCGTGATCGCCACCCGGGTCGAGGCCGACACCGCCCGGACGCGGGCCGACGCCGCCCGGCAGAGCTACCAGACGATCGCCGCCGACTGGACCGCCGCCGAGCAGCGGGTGGCCGGCGCCCGGGAGCGGGTCGCCCAGATCGCCCGCAACAGCTACATGGGCAGCCCGATCACCCGGCTCAACCTGCTGGTCTCGGCGCACGGACCGGTCGACCTGATGGACCGGATGAGCATGGTCGACGAGATGGTCCGCCAGGAGAACGACGACGTGCGGAGGCTGATCGGCGCCCGCCGGGAGGCCCGGGCCGCCCAGGACCGCGCCGGCGCGGCGAAACGGGCCGCCGAGGTGGCCGAGGCCGAGGCCGCCGCCAAGCTCCAGGAGGCGCAGACCGCCCAGGTCGACGCGGTCCGCGCCAAACGCGACGTGTACCAGCTGGTGCTGGCCCGGCGGGCGGCGCTGAGCGCGGCCAACGCCCAGCGGGCCACGGTGCTCGCCCAGTACCGGGCCGCGGTCGCCGAGGAACGCAAGATCCGGTCCAGCATGGCCGGCTGGGAGGTCCGCTCCGGATACTCCGGGCAGTATCACGGGCGGCTGCTGATGCCGGTGCACGGCTGGAAGAGCAGCGACTACGGCAACCGCTACGACCCGTACTACCGGGTCTGGCAGTTGCACGCCGGAACCGACTTCGCGGCCGGGTCCGGAACCCCCATCCGGGCCGCGGCCGCCGGCCGGGTGATCCAGGCCGGGTGGCACGGTGGCTACGGCAACTACACGTGCGTCAACCACGGCCGGGTCATGGGGATCGGCTTCTCCACCTGTTACGGCCATCAATCCCGGATCTACGTCCATGTCGGGGAGTACGTCCGGCAGGGCGAGATCATCGGTCTGGTCGGCAGCACCGGCGCGTCCACCGGCTCGCACCTGCACTTCGAGACCCGATTCGGCGGTGCGCCCCGCAATCCGCTCAATTACCTGCCGCCCTGCCTCTGCTAGGGTCCGCGCTACGATTGCCCAGTTCAATCCGGCTCGTCGATGGGAGTCCGCGGTATGCCACGCGAACAGGGGCGCAAGCTCGTCGCCTCCAACCGCAAGGCGCACCACGACTACACCATCCTCGACACGTACGAGGCCGGCATGGTGCTCACCGGCACCGAGGTGAAATCGCTGCGGCTCGGCCGCGCCTCCCTGGTCGACGCGTTCGGCCACGAGAACAACGGCGAGATCTTCCTGCACGGCCTGCACATCCCGGAGTACACGCAGGGCACCTGGACCAACCACGAGCCCCGCCGGGTCCGCAAGCTGCTGCTCAAGCGCGACGAGATCCACAAGGTGATGGGCAAGCTCCGCGACGACGGCGTCACGCTGGTCCCGCTCTCGGTCTACTTCCAGAACGGGTATGCGAAGGTCGAGATCGGCGTCGCCAAGGGCAAGAAGAGCTACGACAAGCGTCAGGACATGGCCGAGCGGGATGCCAAGCGCGAGATCAACCGCGCCGTGGGCCGCCGTGCCAAAGGCATGGCCTGACGGGGTATCCTGCCCCGCCCAGGCTTGTTGATCACATCCCCCCTGCTCGCTTTCTTGATCGGGAGACCGGCCGTTGTCCACCAATCCCCCACACCGTGACCGGCAGTTCTTCATCGCCCGTGGCGTCTTCGGCCTGGCCGGCGCCATCCTGATCAGCCTCGTCGCCTGGATCGCCCTGCGCGCCGGCGGCTCCTCCGCCTCGGCCGCCGACACCCCGCTGCTGGTCCAGCCGTCCACCGGCCTGCGCGCCGCGGAGTCCACCGTCGTCCCGTCCGCCACCGGGACCGCGCCGGTCTCCAGCGGCCCGGCGGTCGCCGCCACCTCGCCCTCGGCGTCCCCCTCCCCGTCCAGGACGTCGGCCTCGCCGAAACCGTCGAAGACCTCGGCGAGCCCCAAGCCCTCCGTCACCAGGACCACCACCCCGCCGGTCTCCCGCGACCTGAGCCTCAGCTGCGGCATCAACGCGTGGAACGGCGGCTTCGTCGCCAACGCCACGGTCACCAACAACGGCTCGCAGGCTCACAGCTTCCGGGTCACCTTCACCTTCTCCGGTAGCGTCCGGGTGCTCAACAACCCCTGGAACTCCCGCGCCACCAGCACCAGCGGCCAGACGATCACCCTGGTCGGCAGCTCCGCGCTCGCCCCGCACAGCAACGTGATGGTCGGCTTCTCCGGCTCCGCCGACGACCCCCGCCGCCTCCGGGTCGGGTGCTCGGTGGCGGTCACCGGATAGTGAGCTAAGATTGTCGGGCTGTACCAATATCCAGGGGGTGACTGGTTTCGACTTCGTACGTGGAGACAGGGGAAGCGAGCCGAGGAAGCCGACGTCGTCTCGAGAATCGGTCGTCGGAAACTTATAAGCGCCAACTCTAAGTTTGACGCTGACCAGTACGCTCTCGCCGCCTGAGGCAAGTAGCGTGGTCTGTCGGTCTGGGAGCGCCTCCGTCCCAGCTGCCGGCATAAGCTAGGAGGCTGGCCAACCGGTCCCGGTCACGGGGACCGCGCGGCGAGATTAATCAGTGACTGGGCCCGTCGTCCGAACTTGCTCACGTGAGTCGGAGGGCCGAGTAGGGACATAGTGAGCTGCGCTCGGAGAAGCCCTGACAAAACAACGAAGGACCCGGGTTCGATTCCCGGCACCTCCACAAGTGGAGGCTTACTTGAACCCGCGAGAGCGGGTGACGGTTCACCCGCAGCGGCGGCGCCCATGGCGCCGCCGCTGTCGTTTCGGACCTCGTTGACCAGCGGAAATACAAGATCTGACAGCTCGTCAGCGGCGACATATGGGCCGTCGTCGTCGCTGTCGAAGTAAATCTTCGCGAAGAAGGCCTGATCGAGTGCTCTCCGGCCCTGCTGTCCGGCCCGGCGGTACAACTCCTGCGGATCGGCGAGCAAGCCGAGGAGGTAGAGCATCGTCTCGGCGGCCTCGTCGAGTCGCGGAGCGTCTGAGTCGTTGAGCTGCCGGGCGAGCCGGTCCCGCTCGTCCCGGACCTTCCGGAGCCGTGCCGCGATCTTGTCCTGCGGCCAGTCGGGATCACCGACGAGGTCCAGAAAACGATCTTCCTGCCGATCTAGCGTGGCGAGCTGATCTTTAACCTGGGTACGCAGCTCGGCGCTCATGCCAGCCGACTCGGCTAGCAGCTCACCGACCCGGCTGGTGAGGTTGTCGCGCAGGTCGGCAGGCAGCGCGATGGTGGCGTAGTTGTCGATGACGGCCGCCTCCACCCTGGCGATTGGCAGGTAGGGCAGGTCGCAGGCGTGCTGCTGCCGTCCGCGGCAGAAGTAGTAGAAGTGCAGGTCGCCGGTGTGGCTCTTACCGCGCATGACCATGAGCCGCCGTTTGCATCTGTGACACCAGACGACGCCTTTGAGGTAGTGGTTGTGCGTGCGCTCCCGGACCCCACCTGCCCGTCGGGATTCCAGCATCTGCTGTACGCGATCGAAGACCTCGGGGGAGACCAGCGGCTCGTGTCGCCCCTGGTATTCAACCCCGCGGAGCGAGACCAACCCGAGGTAGTACCGGTCGCGGAGCAGGTTGCCGAGCGAGTTCAGCGAGATCGAGGTACCGATCGGGAAGCGCTTGGTCGGCCTGGTGCGCAGGCCCGCATCGCTCAAGGCCGCGATCAACGCGTGGAATCCGTACGTCCCGGTGGCGTACAGCTCGAACGCCATCCGGACCAGCGGGCCGCGCACCGGGTCGACGGCAACCGTGCGAACCTCTCGGCCCTCGAAGGTCTCGCGGACGTTGAGGTAACCGATCGGAGCCCGGCCGACCGAGCCACCCCGGATGATCTTCTGACCCATCTTGTACGCGATGTCCGCTCCGGAGGCGCGGGACTGGTATTCGTTGACCCCGTCCAGCACCGTGGCGACGAGGTCACCGATCGCTGAGTCCTCGGTGTAGTCCATGACCGAGATCAGCGTGACGCCCGCGCTGCGGAGGTCCCGCTTGGTGATCGCCGCGTCGATGCTGTTCCGGTGCAGCCGGGACCGGGCGTAGACGAGCACGTAGTCGACGCTCTTCTCGGCCTTGAGCCGAGCCATCATCTCCCGGAAGACCGGTCGGCCGTCCACGGTCGTCGCGGAGCGGCCGGGCTCGACGAACTCGGCGACGATCTCAGCGCCCAGCTCGGCGGCGCGCCGCTGGATGGCCGACCGCTGGGCGGGGAGCGAGATGCCTTCGGGGTCGTAGTCGGTGTTGACCTGCCCGGCCGACGAGACGCGCAGGTAGCTGAATGCTCGCTTGTGCGTGCTCGCCGGCCGGTCGTGCTGGCGCGGAATCTGCGCCATCTCGGTTCCTCCTCAGTCGTGGATCATCTCCTCGGCGATCGCGACGAGGACTCGCGCGAGGATTTCTGGATCGATGCGGATCTCACGTACGGGCCGATGTCGGCGCTTCCGGCGGGGCTCGCGCCGCTTCATCCGTCCGTCGTCCGTCCGTGCCCGTAGCTGCGCAGACGCGCGCGCGGGAACGGACGTCCGCGCGGACTATCCACCGTTTGGCAGTCGCCAGCGTCCACGGCTGACCTGCGTGGCGTTGGCTTGCAGGCGGTCGTAGATCCATGTGCGCCTCATTCCGGTCATTCGCATGAGATCGGGGACGGACAGGCCGTGCTCGGGTGCCTCGCTGAGCGCCGCCCAGAGGACTTTCTCGGGGTCGGCCTCATCTACTTCGTCGTGCAGCGCGTCAGCTTCGTCGTGCAGCGCGTCGGCGGACAGGTGGTCCAGGACCGGGCGATCTGCTGCGTATCGCTCGACCGTGGCTCGGACGTCGTCGTCGGTCACCAGGTAGGCGCGGGCTCGGCGTGGGTGGTTGAAGCCCTCGGCGGAGACGAGGAATTTGCCGGGTGCGTCCAGGTCGTGCGCATGCCACCCGGCGGTGACCATGCCCTGACCGAGGATGAGATCGGTGTCCCGACGTTCCCGGACGCGCAGGCAGACCCGCACGTCCATCTGAGAACGGATGGCGCCCTTGCCCATGGCTTGCTGAGTTGGACGCTGGGTCGCCGCGAGCAGGGTCTCAGCGACTGCGCGGCCACGACGGGCGATCGAGTCCGCGTACTCGACGGCTGCGGGCGACTGCTCGGCAAGCTCCGCGTACTCGTCTACGACGATGACCAGCGCGGGCTTGCGCTCGGTGGGAATCCAGAGCCGTGACGCGGACTCTGCCATCGCACGAGCACGTGCGTCGAGCACCCTGACCGCGTCCCGCAACATCGTCTCCGCTGCGGCTGGGGTGGTGGCCAGCCGGGCGAGGCAGGGCGCCCATGGCTGTAGCTCCATGCCGCCCTTGAGATCGATACCCCAGAGCACCACATCGGGGCACGCGACCAGGTTGCCGATTATGACGTTGAGAACTCCGCTCTTGCCAGCGCCCGCGATGCCGCCGACGAGGACGTGCCGGCGCAACATCGGCACCGCCACGTCGGTCGCGTCCTCGAACACGCCGAGGGGGATCGGATCGGCTACCGATCTTGCGGCCGGGCCGCGCCATGGGACGGCGTTGGCGTGCGGATCCTCGGCAAGCACCCGCATGACGAACCGACCGGCGTGAGCCGGGTCGGCCTCGACTCGGACCGCTCCGGGCCGGGTGCCGAGTCCGGATTCGATCGCGGGTACCTGGGCGATGACGTCCGCCACGGTCTGACCGCCTCGCAGCGTCATCCGGGCGCGCCATCCCCACACGTCCACCGCCGCCGACAGCACCCGGGAACCGGCGAGCCCGATCTGTTCGGCCAGATTGGGCCAGGCCTGGATCGTGCGGTCGACCTTCACCCGTGCCCGGCGTCGTCGGTGGCGCCACCACGGGGTCCCGCACGCGAACATGGCGACCAGGAGGACCGATTGCAGGTGTGCGTGGCCCGGTCCGAGCGCCGTTGCGGCGGCGAGCCAGACACCGGCAACCGCAGTAGTGATCGCGGCGTAGGCACGTTCCTCGGCCCTGGTGGCACCCCACGGCGCCCCTCGGAGTGCTGCCCGGAGAGTCGCCGCCCCGGTGCCGGCAAGTACCCACCAGCATGCTCCTGGTTGCGCTGAATGGAGCCAGACGGCCACTAGGTCGAAGACGACGGCGACCGTGGCGGGGGCGAGTTCAGAACGGTAGCGGTGGGCGAGCCGGCCGATACCGGCGAGGATCGCCGACAACCAGGACTCGTCCGAGACCAGAAGCAGTGGTTGCCCGTGACGACGCCAGCGGCGGTGCCGCCGCCCGTACGCCCTCATCGCGCTTCCCTCTGCGCGGCCACTTCGTCGCGTACGTAGAAGAGTGGATCTTCTTCCCCGTCCGCCTGGGCGGAGAGGGCCGCGCGAGCAGCGGCGAGCAGATTGGCGTGCTCGATGCGAGTCCAGGCGAGCAGTCTGCGCAGCCGTTCCACCTCGGCGAGCACGAGCGGCAGGTCGGCTACGGCGGTCCAGATGTCGAGTCCGGTGCGCCTGTCGAGCGCGGTTTTCAGGTGTTTCCAGATGGCCTCCTCGTCGAGGACGGGTCGCGGGACGTTGCTCATGGGGTCGATCGCGTCTCCTTCCATCAGAGCTGGGCCTTGGCGATGATCCGAACGAGGCTGTGCAGGGCGTCCCCGATGTTCGGGCCGATCGAGGACGCGGCGAGCAGATAGCCGAAGACAGCGCAGATCGCCGCTTGCCAGAGCGGCAGGCCGGCGAACCGCCAGAGCAGGTAGACGAAGACGGCGAGCAGGAGCACGGCGGAGACGGTCACGGTCATGCGGGGCGCCGCCCGTCCTTGCCCCGGCCGCTGGCCTTCCGGCCCGGGCCGGTGCGCCGGGCGAGGTTGGCGTGGCGCCGCTGCCAGCGGCTCCGGGCGGAGCACTTGCAGCACTGGTTGGGGTGGTCGGCGTCGAGCTGGGCGCCGCAGGTGCAGGTGGGCTCGTTGGCGGGGGTGGGCATCTGATGCCTCCTTTCGTGCGAAGCCGTGCCATCCGAACCTCCTATCTAATGAACATGTTGTACATGTTCATTAGAAGCGTCAAGGAGATGCGAACGGGTGGGCTTCCGGTGGGTCCGGCGCTCTTGCGCCGATGCCAACGAGCTTGCGACGGATCAGCGGGACGTGATCACTACGTAGCTGGACGTATGCAAGATGTCTGTCCTAAAGTGAGCGTCTTGTCGAGACGTCCTAGTTTGAGAAGACGATGCCGAACGATCGCCTGCGCACCGCCCTCCTCGAACGGGGAGTAACCCCGGCCGATCTCGCCGAGGAACTGAAGGTCGACCCGAAGAGCGTCGAACGATGGATCTCCGGCCGGACGCCTTACCGTCGCCACCGCTACGCGGTCGCCGCGAAACTCGGAGTCGACGAGGCTTATCTCTGGCCGGACGCGCTGTCACGCAGCCAGGTCGCAGACGCTTCAGAGAGCGAGATCGTCAACATCTACCCGCACCGCTGGGCTGTCCCGTCCGAAATGTGGCGGAACTTCTTCGACACGGCTGAGGCCGAGATCGGTGTCTTGGCCTACGGCGGGCTGTTCCTCTCGGAGGACGCCGGCGTACGCAAAGTTTTTCGAGAGAAAGCCGATGCCGGCGTGCTGGTGCGGATCCTGCTCGGCGATCCGAACAGCGAATCGGTCGCCCAGCGTGGAGCGGATGAAGGCGTAGACGACGCCATGGCCGCGAAGATCCGCAATGCCCTGGTGCTGTACCGGCCGTTGCGGAACCTCGACGGCATCGAGTTCCGGCTACACGACACCGTGCTCTACAACTCGATCTACCGCGCTGACGATCAGGTCCTGGTCAACACGCATATCTACGGCTTCCCTGCGGCAGAGGCCCCCGTTCTCCACCTGCGCAAGGTCGCCGGTGGCACCATGGTCAGCAGCTACCTGGACAGCTTCGAGCGCGTCTGGGACGGCGCGACCCCGTTGGAATGAGGTCATCGGTCATGTCACGCCGTATCGACTACTTCGATGATCCCGAAGCGCCCGCCGCGAACTCGATCGTCCCGTCCGTCAACGTCGTGGTGACCGACGACCGGGGTCGACTTCTGTTGATACACCGCACGGACAACGACAACTGGGCGTTGCCGGGTGGTGCGATGGACTTCGGCGAGTCGCTGCCCGAGGCCGCGATCCGGGAGACGGTGGAGGAGACCGGGATCAAGGTCGAGATCACCGGACTCGTCGGCATCTACACCGATCCTCGGCACATCATCCTCTACACCAGCGACAACGAGGCGCGTCAAGAGTTCTCCGTGGTCTTCACCGCCCGCGCTGTCAGCGGAGAGCCCACGACCAGCTCGGAGTCCCGCGAGGTGGAGTGGGTGGAGCCGGACGCCATTCCCGGTCTGACGATGCACCGGTCGATGCGGATGCGCATCGACCGGTACCTGGCGCAGGAGGAGCAGCCGTACCTTGGCTGACGGAGGATGGATCGGCGACGCTGCCGACAGCTTCTCGGCCGTCGGCACCGTAGGCGCGTTCCTGGTCGGTTTTCTGTTGCTCCGTAAGGAGCAGCGACGGGAAGCGGGGCGGTCCGACGACGAGCGGCGGGCTCAAGCCGCGAAGATCAGCGCTTGGGTCGAGCTGCACCGCAAGGCGGATGGCACTCGTGAGCTGGCCTTTCATATCCACAACGCCAGTGACATGCCGATCTATGAGGTTGAGCTGCCGCTGCCCAGCCCGGACGGCCCGGAGGTCACCGAGTTCGTCGGCCTGGTGCCGCCGGGCCAGACCATCCGGCGGCCGGCGCCCGCAGACTGGCTGCGCTCCTATGTCGAACCGGAGCCGATCCAGATCGAGTTTCAGGACAGCGCGGGGCGGCGCTGGACACGTGATGAGCAGGGCACCCTTGCGCAGGCGGATAAACCTGCTGGCTAATCGGCTTGGAAGCCGGGCATGCCGGTAATGACCCGCACCGACTGAACGATGCGTGGGCTGACTTCAAGGATGGAGTCCGCGACGATGCTTCCCGGGGCGTATCGCGAGGCGATCTCCTTGAGACGCTTTTCCACGTCTACGGGGTCGCCGTCTGGGCTCGTGGTCATGTCGCAGTACACCAGCGCATCGGCCATCAGCCCGTTCACCGCAGGGAACTCCTCGGCGAGCTCCGTGGCGAGCCCGCGGCGGCCGGCCTCGACGATCGCGTAGGAGTGGTGGGCGACAAGGCGGCAGATCGTCTCGTCGGCTTCTGCGACGTCCCGCAGATACCGCGCGCCGTCGAGGGCGTGGGAGCCGCTGTGAACGAGGTCCGGGGCGTAGCCGATGTCGTGCAACCATGCGGCGCACACGACCGTGTCAGCGTCGTCTCCGAGCAGGTGGGCGATCGATTCAGCCTTGCGACCGACGCCCTGCGAATGTGCCCAGCGGCGCGGCAACGTATCGACTAGAAGCTTTTCCGCCAGCTCACGCGCCCACGAGACGTCTCCCACAGGTCAGAGACTATCGCCCTAGAACGAAACGGCCTCTTCCGTGAATCGACTCGACGAGGCCGGCGCCTTCTAGTTCGGCTAGCGCGTGCCGGACCGTTCCTCGTGCGACCCCGTACCGGTCGGCCAGCGCAGATTCGCTCGGCAGAGCGTCGCCGAGAGCTAGCTCGCCGGACTCGATGAGAGCGCGGAGTTCGGCTGCCACGCTGCGGTATTGCGGCATGGCGCTATGGCTCGCCTCGCTGTCGTCGACGACGATCCGCCCACGGCCGGGCTGGGCGACGAGGAGACTTTCTGCTGCGAGTTCGTCTAGGGCGCGTCGGAGGGTGTTGCGAGATACGCCGTACTGGCTGCACAAAGTGGCTTCGGACGGAAGCGCGGAGCCAGGAGGAAACTCGCCCTCGGCGATCCGGGCGCGAATGGCCGCGGCGATGCTCTTGTACGCACCCCAAGCTGTCGTCCGTGGTGCCAACGGTGTCCGTCCTCCCGGCCCTCTTTACTGAGCCGAGCGTAGTGGTCACCGCTTCAGGTGCGGGGGAGCGTCACGCCAGCCTCAATCGCGCTGGTCAGCAGTGCCGCGAGGTCGTTTGCAACCGTGCAGGTGACGGCACCGATCCGGACACCGGGTGCCCCGGAACTGTCCCATCCGCTGCGGAGATCCTGGAAGGCCGTACCGACGTCGAAGCCGGCCTCTTCGAGGGCAACCGCTAGGCGATCGGCGGCCTGTTGCGCGGCTGTGGCCGGGGCGAGGCTGTCGTCGGCCACTGTCGGCCCTCCCTCTTGTTCGGTCGTCATGGGTGCCGAGCCGGGCAGCCGGCCAGACAGATCTGCATGCTCGATCCAGGATCTCCGGACGATCACAGACTGTGAACCTCGTCTTGGGACGTCTTGGGACTTCTTGGCTATGCTGGCCGGAACTCCACTCCAGCGGAGGGACGTGATGAAGCAACCTCTGTCTCGGGCGCTGCGCGCCACCGGACTTGATGCCGTGGACGTGGCTGCGCGGCTCAGCGTCGATCCCAAGACCGTCGAGCGGTGGCTGACGGGCAGGTTGCCGTACCCGCGGCACCGCGCGGCACTGGCTGGGCTCACAGGCTGGGCGGAACCCGATCTCTGGCCCGGCATCGACGCTCGGGAGCAGGCCCCCCCTGATACCGGCGACATCCTTATGACGTACGCGCAGCGCTGCTCCGTGCCGCCGGATGCCTGGCGAAGGCTGTTCGCTGGTGCCGAGCAGGAGATCGGCGTACTTGCTTACAGCGGTCTTTTTCTCGCGGAGGACGCAGGCGCCGTGGCGATACTGCGCGACAAGGCCCGAGCCGGCGTGCGGGTGCGTATCGCGCTTGGTGATGTCAACGGCGTCCAGGTGGCCCAGCGCGGAGTCGAAGAGCAGATCGGGGCGATAATGCCGGCCCGGATCAACAACGCTTTGGCCCTGCTCCGACCGCTGATCGAAGAAGCCGGCGTGGCGGTTCGGACGCATGACACCGTGCTCTACACCTCGATCTACCGGGCCGATGACCAGTTGATGGTCAACACCCATGCCTACGGGTGCGCCGCATCGCGGTCGCCCGTCTTGCACCTGCGACGGGCGACCGACGATGGGATCGCGGCCACCTACCTCGACTCGTTCGAGAGGGTGTGGGCGGTGGCTCAGGATCTACAGGCCCAGCCGACGACGCGGTCGAAGAGGTCGGCCGGTTTAGCGTCTGGCTGATCGACGATGGCGTCGGCCAGGTGAAGGCTGAGGTAGATCATCCGGTTGACGCGATCGGTCGTGGCGATGATGTCGTCCTTGGCCGGTTGGCAGGGCCAGAGGGTGCTGCAGTGATGGCATTTCCAGGACGGTCGCTCAGGGACGTGCAGCACGTGGATGCTCATTCGGCGCCGCCGTTGCTGCGCCATCGCTGTCCGCGGGTCAATAGCGGCGTGAGCAGGATTGTCGGCATGTCCCAGGACGGACGCTGACGAACTCTCGGCGTGGAGCCGGCCGTTGCCGTGCTCCGCGTTATGGCCGGTGCCGGCGAACATGTGGCTTGGCAGGGCCAAGTGCTGAGCCCGCAGGTACAGCGTGAGCGCCATGGCGCCCACCAGTGGCGTGACGGTCGATGGATGGTTGCTGGGCGGTGCTTCGGCGGTGTCGAGGCCGATGCATGCCGACGCGAGTGTGGCATCGCTTCCTCCGCAAGCTGGCGAACAAGCAGAGGTCCGGTCGTGCGCTTGTGGGAGCATGCACGACCGGACCCTGGTTGGCGCCGTTGCCACCCGCACCGCACGGCTTCGGGGCGCCTCGTGACCCCTGGTGCGCAGCTACCTCGGCGTTGCTCACAGCTTCGAATTTCCTGGGCGCTAGCCCAACCGCGCCTTGTTGGACGTCCGTGGAACTTCTCGCCGTCCCACTCGGCGTCTATACAAACCGCACAGTTCCGAGTAGCAGTTGACGAGCGGCGGGGCACGGCGGACCGAGCTATGCGGTCACGCCGGGCAGGTCAGTATCGCCGTAGGCAGCGGCACGGTAGCTCATTAGCGGCGCCTGGAGCAGCGAGAGACTGTTGAGCGAGGCGCATGCAGGATGTGTTGGTCGACCAGCTAGTACTCCAGCAGGAGTTCCGTTTCAGGGTTCCGTGAGTGCTTGGCGGGCGTAGTGGCTGGTCCTGGCGGCGGCTTGATGACGGCGGCGATAGATTGACCAGGCAATGACGTCGACGACGCGTCTGCCGGGTTCGATGACCAGAGCGTGGAACAGCCGGCGGAGTTCGTTGACGGTGATCACGATCAGGCCGTCCGGGCTCGTGGTGCTGGCCGTGGTCGCGGCGGCGAGAAATGCGTGGGCGGCGATGACCAGGGTGGTCCAGCGGTGCCAGGCTTTCCAGCGGCGGTGCTGGTGCTGATCCAGTCCGAGTCCGCTTTTGGTTGCTTGGAACGACTCCTCAATGCTCCAGCGTCTTCCGGCGACGGCGACCAGGTGGTGCAGCGCGACGAGTTGCGGTGACCAGCAGCGGTAGAACGCCAGTTCACCGGTGGTCCGGTTGCGGCGAATCAGTAGCCAGTGATGGCCTTGGTGCTGGTCAGCTGCGTGCGGCAGGGTGATGAAAGCCCAGTCGTAGTAGCGGTGGCCTTTCGCGCCGTTGCCGGCCGATATCCGCTGCCATGCGTGTTTCGGTAGTCCGGCGGCGATCTGGTCGGCCCGCTGGACGCCGAGGCCGGTCGGTGCTCGGTGTGAGCAGGCGACCGCGAGGACGTAGCCGAGCTGATGCCGGCGTAGTGCGGTGGCCAGCTGCGGGTCACCGCCGTAAGCTTCGTCGCCGGCGACCCACCGGCATGGCAGCCCGCCAGCTACTGCGGTCTCGATCAAGCGGCGTGCCAGCTCCGGTTTCGTAGCGAACGTGACGGCGCCAGGAACCCCTGCCTCTGCCCGTCGCTGAGGGTCGTCGATCCAGGATTTCGGCAGGTAGAGAGCAACGTCGACCAGGCTGTGCCCGAGTGGGGAAGCGTATGACAGGTGCACCGCGAGCTGGCAGTTCTCGATCTTCCCGGCGGTTCCGGAGTACTGCCGTTGCACGCCGACAGTGTGGGTGCCTTTCTTAAGATCGCCGGTCTCGTCGACCAGCAGCACCCCGTCCGGGTGCCCGAGACGGGCCGCCACGAAGTCGCGCACATCGGCCCGCACCAGGGCGTCGTCCCAACTGGCACGGCTGATCAGATCCTGCATCCCGCCCGGACCGTCGTCGCCGGCGTGCTCGGCAATCGTCCAGCAGTTCTTCGTCGGCAACGGTGCGAGCAGCCCGGCAACGAAGTCACGGACCCGGCGCCGGGGTTCGGGTCGGGCGAAACGTGCCTCGATCGTGTTCATCAGCTCGCTGAACAGCTCAGACCATCGTTGAGCGTCTACTCTGTAGGCGGCAGCCACCGCCGCATCTTGGGTCCACACAACCTTCAAGACTTGGCGGTGGCTGCTTGCTGTCCACGGACAAAACCACACCATCACAGCAGCTCAGAACGGATCTCCTGCTGGAGTACTAGCGGTGAGCGAGCAGGGCTGGGTCGAGATCAATTTGCTCGCAATTAGTCGGGACGAGGGTCACAAACTTAGCGGAACACTTTCAGATCATGGCAAGCGTTCCCGGAGAGCAACTAAAGTTTGTGCCGGTCGATCAAATTGGCCTTCGTCCTCTGGTTCGTCGATCTAGCTCGTACTGCTCGCGTGGCGAGCCTTCAGCTTCTCTAGGCGAAAATACGCCGGTCACACCGAGTTCATGGCGGGCGAGCCTATGAAAATCGTTCACTGCGTGGTAGTAGTCGCGCGTCGCGATGTCCCAGCCTTCTACATCTGTGTCATCCAGCAAACCGCGGGCGAACCACTCCAGACGCCAGACTGCGCGGTTCAACGCCCTGGCAGCCTCAACAAGTGCCTGATCACCCATCAGCGCGAGCGTCTCAAAGGAGTTTCCCCGTGCCATGTTGGCTTCGGCCAGCACGTTCTTGCCTGTCTCTCTGTCAAGCGGTGGAGATTGATCGTCGAGCCCAAGGCCTGCGGCGATGCGCGCCGCGATGCTTTTCATCCGTTTAACGTCGGAGACGTACTCACTATAGGTCTGAAGGCGGCGCTCCCTCCACTCACGGTCGAGAGCCCACCTCTCCCGTCGCCGCTCACCCTTGAGCGAGAATACGTACGACAGTATGGCGCCTATGAGGACACCGGCAAGAGCGATCAGAGGGCCGAGGATGCTCACATCTGCCCCCATAGGTGGCTGACCGGGACGCTTAGGTCAACGCTGGGGGACTCAACTTCATAGGGCTAGGGTTTCGTCGGAAGCCCGTCGTTATCTCAGGTGCGGTGGCCCGATGCTGTACAGCATCGAGGTCCGATGTTGTAACTTGCGGCAGGCGGTCGCTCCACGCGCTCAGTCCAGCGACGCTAGGTCTGCTGAACCGATAGGTGACAGAACGAGTCACGCGGCTTGACTGGCCGACGCGGTGATGATGTCGTGTTCTCGATAGGGTTCAACCGAGCTAGCGATCGTTGACGGCGGCAATGAGAAGTCCGTTCGATCCAGGTCACGATGGCGGTTCGCAGTCGTTGTTGGGTTGTCCAGGACCGGTGGTCGAGGACGTGAAACGCCGGTTCATGCACGCCCGTCGCAGCGCGATTACCACCTAGCCGGCTGTGTGCAGGGCTCACGCGCCCACCCCGAGGCAGTTGGGACCCCAGGGGGATGGGTGACAGCTCGACGACCCAACTCCCCATCGATGTGACGACGTATGAATACCGCTGGTAGCAGTGAAAGCCCAAGAGGGCTATCCATCTGACGTCACGTTGCGCCACAATGCAAACACAGAGGGCCGCAGAGGGGAGTGCCTGCGTGACGGCACGCGAAAGGTTGTGGGGAACTCCCCCGCCCGAAGACGCCGGGGCGCACACGGCAGACCTCTTCGACTGGCAGGCAGCCATGGCGGCGGCTGATAGTTTCGCCGTCGCCACCATGCACCTTAAAGACCAGGCCCGAGGTGCCGCTGGGTTGAAGGCAGTTTTGTGCGAGCACCACGAAGATTACGCACTCATCGACGGTGACGATGTTCAGATCGTATCCGTCAAGTACAGGGGACTTGGCCGAGGCGCCTACACGTGGGCCACGCTTGCCGATGACGGCGGTTTGGCTCACCTGTACGCACGATGGAAGGGCCTGGGACGCGACCTAGGATGCCGCATGGTCACAAACTCAGAACTCAAGGGCGGAGACGATGCCTCAGGGCTCCGGGACGTGTGCCGACAACTTCAGTCAGGGGCTGCCACATCCGACTCCGCAACGATGATCCGATCTTTCGCTGTGGAGATGCTACGTCTTCCAGACAAAGCGGACATTCCAGTGGAATGGCGTGCCCCCGAAGGGGCTACGAAGAGCCAAATAGTCCCTGTGCAGGGCCTTCTCGATGATATCCGTGCGTTCCTCCACAGCATTGAGTTTGATACATCTCGTCCTCAAGCCGACGATGTCGAGGCGTGCGCGCCAGAGAAGTACGTTGAGCCACTGCTCGAACAGCTCGGCCTATCAACCTTGGCGTCCAAGGCTGCGTGGAATGCCGTTTTAGGCATCTTCCGGACCAGAATGCGAGGCAGGGGGAAGCTTCCTCTAGGGGAGCTAAGTGACCTCATCGCCAGGATCAAAGGCGAAACGGCTGCCGAGCGTCTTGACCGGACGCTACGCCGACGGATAGTCACGGCCCAAGACGTAATCCTTGCCGTTGAGGAAGCAGCGAAGGCCCCCGCCGCGTATGCCATGCCTGATCTTAAGATTGCTGCTACTCGCCTTGCCGCGAAGCTATTAGAGGGCGGCTGCACCACCACAGCAATCGTCACCGCAGAGCGCTTCGCAGAGAATTGGCGGCGAGAACGCCATCAGTATGCGGCTGTGCCCGGGATGTCTCAGGAGTTCGAGCTCGCCGAGAATCGCCTGCGGTACGTCGCTAGCAAAATTGCCGAAGAGGCTGCCGAGGAATCTAGCGGCGGTAAGTACGGTTCTAGAATGTGGCGAAAGCTTGATAGTGCAGATCTAGTAGATGCGTTGGGGTCCTTACCGCTGCCTCGGGAAACGCTCACAGCACTAGGTGCCGTCTGCGACTTAGCCAGCCGCTGTCAGGTCTGGTTCAGTCAGGAATTTGACGTCGACGCTAAGCAGGCAGAATTGCGTGTGAGTCATGGCGCACCTCCGGGCACGGGCGGAGAGGTTGCCGCATGACAATATTGACGCACCGCCAAGCTGGCCTGGATATTGACAGCGCGTATCACCAAGCGCGGATCCTGTTGCTTGTCAATGCAGTATCGCGCACCCCTGGTGCCGGCCGAAAGCTGGACGGCCTAACGAAACTCGCCAAGCTCGATTTCTTGGTACGTTATCCGACTCTCGCTGCCCGGGTTTCTGAAGGTCTTGGGAACGACAGCCGGCTGAGGCCTTCGGATGACGATTATCGTGAAACCGAGTCTCCAATGATTCGCTATAAGTACGGGCCCTGGGACAACCGGTATTACCCCGTTATCGGAGCTTTGGTCGGCAAAGGTCTTCTTGCCTACACCCGTGGAGGCAAGGGCAGCGTTGCGCTCCGCCCTACAGCCATGGGAAGGAAGATTGTCAGCGAGCTGCAGGGTGCCCCAGCTTGGATGGAGACGGCCGAACGGTGCGAGGCAGTGGCGGAGCACGTCGGAAAATTGAGTGGCAATGGGCTCAAAGAGTTAATCTATGAGAAACTTCCCGAGATCTTGGATCGTCCGCATCGAGAGTTGATACGCCCATGAGTAAGTATTTTCGAGTCGACTATATCGAACTGGAAACTACGGGCGGCACCGTCGCCTACGAACTCACTGGGCCACTCACGGTACTTGATGGTCCCGTAGCGACGGGTAAGAGCACGCTAATAGAATTAATAAAACATGGGCTCGGTGGCTCAGCACGCTTTAGTCCCGTGGTGAAAGAGCACATATCCAGCGTAACGCTTCGGATTGCCGCGGGGGCGGAGCGGCTTGCGCTGCGCCGCGCTACGCACAGCGGGGTTAATGATGTCCATGCCTTTGACCTTCGCTCACGCGAGGCCTTGGGCGTTTTCCCGGCGGAGGCCCGTGGCAAGGCAGAGGTAACTATCGGCCAGATCCTCTTAACTGCCTTGGGCCTTCCTGCGGACGTAAGGGCTTCGGCTCTAAGCTCGCGCGCTACCAGCAAACCGAGCGTTGTGACCTTCAACGACATTTGGTCGAGCCTATACGTCGAATAGCCGGAGATCGACAGGAGCATCGCTCATCACAGCGATAGCTACAGAGAACCTAAACGCCGGACTGTGTTTGAACTATTCTTCGGCCTCACGGACGAAGAACTCCTTACGCTCAAATCGGAATTGCAGACTGCTGAACAAAGGGTGACAGAAGCGGAATCCGAAGAGTCTACGGTACTTAACTTCCTGGAGAGTGTTGGTGCTGAACCGCAAAATGCGACACTCTTGGCTCAAGAGGAGGCAATAGAAGAACTAAATGGTTACCGTTCGCGATTGCATGAATTGAGTCTTGATGCTGATCCAGCCGACCCTCAAACGGACCTCCTGCGCGATCTGCTTGTGACTACGCAAGATAGGGCGGACGACCTTAGGCGCGAACTAAACGTTTTGGAGAAGGCGCACGAGGAACGGCTTAACCTTGCTGCAGGTCTTCGCCAGGACTTGGCTCGGTTCGAGCGTGCGCAAGACGCGGGCCTCCGCCTTGCGAACATTGAGTTTATAGTGTGTCCTCGCTGTACCCAAAGTATTGAAGGGCGAGTCGTTGAACGAGGTCACTGCCGACTCTGCCTTCAGCCTGAGACGCGGACAGGGACTAGCTGGAACGATGAGCCGTACGAAGCCGGCCAAATTCGTTATCAATTGGACGAGTTAAAAGAACTTCTGTCATCCAATGCAGAAAAAACAGATCAAATCCGTTCATCTTTAGAGGAAACGGAAGAGCAGGCGAAGAAACTCGCTCACGTTGTGGATGAGCGTACCCGAGAACTGGTGAGCCCGCGTTTGCAGCAGTTCGCTGACTTGAGTGCTGCGGTCGGAACGACGCAGGAAAGAGTAAAAACGCTCGAAGAGCGCCTTAGGTACTGGGACCGAGCCGCAGACATGTCTCGGGCCGTGCAGGAAGCAAGAACCCGGCGAGACGTGCTCAAGGATGACATACGACGCCGTGAGGCGATTATTAAAGAAGCGAAGGAGGATGTGCTTGCTGCGTTGACAGAAGAGTATGCTCGAACGCTGTCAAATTTCGGCGTACCTAGCGTCACCTCTGTGCGAATTGATGATCGAAGCTATCTCCCGTATGTGAATGGAGATCGTTTTGACAAGATTAGTACCGGTGGACTGAGAACCGCACTCGTCGTCGCGTATTGGGTCTCGCTTATCTCGGTAGCTCTGAGAGACCCGGCGACGAATATGCCAGGATGTCTAATCCTGGACAGTCCAAGAAAATCGATCGGGGCTGGCGAGGCCCTTGCTGCCAACCTTTACCGACAGCTAGATACTCTTGCGGAGACATATCGGGATCGGCTGCAGCTGATCGTGGCCGACAACGGCGTGCCGACCGAGTACGCAAGCCGTTGGCAGCGTCTTAGTTTCTCTTACAGCGAACCCGTGGTTGCGTCCGTCGAGCACCCTGGGCCCGCCGAGGTGGTGACCCTTGACCGCCTGGCCAGTGAGAGGATCGCTGCGTAGACGATGCCTAGAGCCATGCCGGCACTTATTGCGCCGCTTCTCGACCGTATGTACCGGCACGCAGCTTGGTGGCTGCGGCGAGGCGTAAGTCTGACCGGCGGCGTGTGACCGCGGCCGGGCGGATGGGGGATACCTGCAGCTTTCATTGCACCGTCGTTTTCGCAGTTCAATCGAGCTCGGGGGACACGGAGGACAGGGTCGCGGCTATGTCTTCCTTCGACGTCATCACGATGTGGGCGGATCTGAACCTGCCAATTTCCAATCCCCGTTCGTATAGCCGATCACGGTGATTCCTTCCTCGCGGGCGCCTCGATGTCGGAGAGGGAGCCGCCGACGATCGCGCAGCAGTCCGGCCTGGCCCACGAGTGCGTGCCCGGCGGCTAGCACCGGCTCAGGGTTCGGCTTTATCCGCCATGGACCGGCGAAGGCCCGGCCGATGATCGGAGCTACGAACGGGGCGAGACCGGGGGCCTCTAGGTATGCCTCGATCGCTGTTGCCGTTGTTTGCTCACCTTTGCGATCGGCAGGCCGCGCGTGTGCGCCGAGGCTCACCTCACGTCCCGAAGGGCGTGGGCGTTGAGACGCTGGCGGCGCGCAGTTCGGCTGCTGCCAGCGCATAGTGCTTCCTTAAGGGCTGCTGTGACATTGTGCGCACTGCTCTCGGCCGCCCAGCGAAGTACCGCGAGGAGATCCTGTTCGTTGCGAAGTTCGGCCGGCATGGTGACGCCCTTGGCATCGAGCAGCGCCACCAGTTCGGCCACAACACGTGGCGCTGAGTACCCGCGAAGATCGAGCAGACCAGCCCGTCGCAGTCCAAGAGCAGCGGCTCGCCGCCGAGGGTCGGCAGGGCGTCAACCTGCTCTACGGGCCGCCCAGGGTGCTCAGAGCCGATGCCCGAGAAGCCGACGACCCGGGGAATCCTGATGAAGTTTTGCCGTGCATTTGCCGTGACGAGTGAGATCGAGCGGTCCTAACCGAGACCCAGTGGGGACCAACGCGAGAAGCCCCTCACCGCTTTTCAACTGGTGAGGGGCTTCTTTGCGCCTGTGGTGGCGGGTAGAGGATTCGGAACCTCTGTAGCTTTCGCGACCGATCTACAGTCCGCTTCTATTGATGCTGAGCGTGCGGAGCTGCATGTTGTTCAGAGTTGTGCACGACCGTCCGAAGCATGCGTCGGATATTGGCCAACCGGTCATTCAGGTTCAAGTAAGAGGTCAACACCTCCACTGCCTGGCGGCCCCGGTTCGCGGAAAGCGCGAACCGGGGCCGTTCCGTATTCCAGCCTGGGGTCGAGCCTACGAACTCGGCGTTACGCGGGGCGCGGCCTCCTGACGATATTGCGGTTGACCGCTGGCTCAGGGTTTCTCGTAGCAGGGCGAGTGGATGAGGATGACGAAGCCGTCGGGGATGGCGCGGTCGACTTCGAGTTTGTAGCCATCGGGGGTTTCAGCGGCGACCAGGCCGTCATCCGGCCCTACCGTGCGGTCGTCGGTGATACGGAAGTTCTTCGCTTTCCACTCAGCCTTGATCTTGCCCAGTGAGGCGAGATGCTGATCCTTCTGTGGCGGGTTGAGGTTATAGACACCTTGAATGGTGAAGATTTTTTCGCTGCTTTCGCCGGCCCTTCCGGTGCACTCGCCGGAGCTCAGCTTCGGGTTGAACAACGGCATGCCTACGGCGGTGGCGATCTGTTCCGCGTGCTGCTGAACGACTGCATTCACGTCGGCTTCGGACTTCTTGTCCACGTCAGCTCCTGAACAGGCGGAGAGAATCAGTACGGAAGGGGCCAACCACAGGGCAACCCTCTGGGTCCTGCCACTTGATGTCATCGCCAGTCCTCCGGAAGCTGCCCGTTAGTTATGCCCACCTTGCTGTACGCGCCAGCGAGGATCTTGGCCTGGTTGTTGAGGCTCTCACTTCCGCCATCCCAATAGTGGGTGTGGCCGCTGGTATCGGCCATCCATGTGTTGGCGCCGAAGCTATGGTCGCTCGGTGCCAGGCCGTGGTCGGCGTCGGCGCTGTGTTCGATGTATTCGATAAGTTGGGGGTTGACTACCGCAGCGGAGTCCAGCACGGCACCTGAGCGCGGAACCGGGTCGCTGTCGGACGCGCCGGCCCATACGTGGCGGGGATCGTTCATCAAGTCGCTGGCCGAGCCGACGTGCATGCCAGGGCTGCCGGCCACAACGATGTCATCGACGGGAAGATGGCCGGTTTTCGCCGCCTCGCCGACGACCGTGGAGCCGTACGAGTGAGCCATGGCCACCAGGTGGCCACCATCACTTTCGTGCGTTGCACGCAGTCCCTGCATGAAGTCGACGTACGGCTGGCTACCCGCTACGGACCGGGTGTCCTGCAATACGGAAAGGTTGTAAGGCTCTGGCGTGTCGTACCCGAGCCAATAGATGGTGGAGACATCGCCATCCTGGCCAGGTGTGAAACCGTCGGCAGCGTTGTTGATGTCGACCATCCGCTTGAGGTTGCCGGACGTCTGGCCTTCCAGCGTGGTACCCAGCCCCGGCACCCACACTCCGGTGTTCCTGGCGGTGTCCGGATTGCCCACGGCAATGATCACTTTGCCGTTGCCCGCGTACGCGGCGGTGTCGAAACCTAGCAGTAGCCCGCGCGGACCCACCTGCACCAAACCTTTCTCGATGGCCTCCAGGCGTTGCAACTCGTCGTAGGTGTCCTGCGCTTCCAGTCTCATGTCGGGGTTGTGCAGCCGGTCCTGCAGGTACTGCTTCTGCTGCGCCAGGCCGATCCGGTTCGCCTTGTCGCGATCGGTGGCCGGCACGCCGTCCATCCAGCCGATCTCGCGTGGGAAGTCGTGGATGGCTTGGTCCTGCTGCCCGCGGGTCAGGTTTTCCCACCAGGCGTGCACCTGCGCCGGTGTTTTGCCTTTCAAACCGGCCAGATCGTCCTGGGTGATCTTCGGGCCGGTCTTGCCGGAACCGGGCGACGGAGGCAGCTGAGCGAGGGCTTGCACGGTCTCTTGGTCCAGGCTCCTGGCCCGGGTCAGCAACTCGCCCAGCTGCCTGGTGTAGCTCTGCACCAGTCCGGCCATCTGAGCACCTGCGACGTGTCCGTGAGGTGACCTTTCGAGGAGACGGTTGCGGTCGTCAGGTTGACGGTCAGCCCGGCCGCGGCGCATTCGCGTTGGATGTCGCTGAGCATGCTCTGAAGGCTCAGCACCGTGTCGGCATGGGTGCGCAGAGCTCGGCTGATCATCTTGCACGGGTCGTACGTGCCGCTCAACTCCGCCTGCAAAGCCGACACCCGGTCTTGGGCCGCGTACCCGGTCTGCCACACATGAGGCAAAAGCTGGCCGGCGGCGATGAACTTCTCCAAGCCGGCGTCGAGGTTCGCAGCTACCCGATCCCACGCGTCGGAGGCTGACGAGAAGGCGGCCACGTTGGTCTCGGCGACGTCCTGCAAGGTGATCGTGCTCATTCGGCGTATCCCATGTGCGGGCCGTGGTGCGGGCCGGGTGCCGGATAGGTCCCGGCGATGTCGGTGCCGGAATCGTGGTCGGTGGTCTGGTAGTCGATCGCCGCGCCGACCATCCCGGCACCGCTGAGCCGGATCCGTTCCGCCAGGTCCTGTAGATACGTCGCCCAGCCGTGGGCGCGATCCGCCATGGTGGCGACGGCAGCCCAGGGTGCGGCGGCGCCGGCGACTGTCAGCCAGCCGCTCTCCTTGGTGATGGCGTCGCGCACCGACCCCGATGAGTCCTGCACCTGTGTTCCCGTACGAACCAGGCCCTCGACGTCGATCTCCACGTTCGGCTGCATCCAAGTAACTCCCCGTCATCCGATGCCGTCAAGAGAGACTACGTTCGATCGGCAAGTTCGGTTCGGGCTGGTAGCGGACGTCCAGATGCCAAAGGTCAGACCGTCAACGGCGGTTACGTCATGGCCGGTCAGTCGGACCTCGATCACTGACGGCGTCTTGCAGGTGTCGGACCTGGTCGATGAGGTTCAAGTAAGAGGCGACTACCTCCACGGCATTGCGGCCCCCTGTTCGCGGAAAGCGCGAACCGGGGGCCGTTCCGTATTCCAGCCTGGGGGCCGAGCCCCCAGACCCCGCGTTACGTTGGTCGCGGTCCGTTGCCTGTGGCGCGGTCCACTGCTGCGGCTGCTTCTTGTGGCCGCGCGCTGTGTTTTCAAGACGTCGTCTCGAACACGCCTGTGGAGTGCGATCCGGATCCTGATTGCAGGATCAGCGTCCACTGCCTTCGTAGGTGGCCCGTCCGGGCGGCTGCGGAGTCAGTGGGCTCTTTCCGCGTTTCCGGTCAGGGGCGTGCGTAGCAGGGGGAGTCGACGAAGACCGCGAACCCGCGCGGGTCGCCGGTTTCGATGTCGAGCTTGTAGCCGTCCGGGGTCCGGGCGGCAGCGACTCCGCGGTCCGCGGCGACGGTGCGGTCGTCGGTGATCGTGTAGCCCTTGGCCTTCCAGTCGTCGCGGACTTTGGCGATGACGTCCAAGTGCTTCTCGCCGGCGGCCGGGGCGGGCAGGGTGTAGACGCCCTGGACGGTGTAGACGCTGTCGCTGACGTTCTCGTTCGGGTCGGTGCACCCGCCGGCCCGAACCTTCGGGTTCTGCAGCGCCTGACCGGCGACCGCGGCGATGGCGTTGGCGTGCTTCTGCACGGCCGCGTTCACGTCAGCCTCGGGCTTGGTTTCCACCTGATCTCCTGAACAGGCGGACAGGGTGAATGCCACGGCGGCGAGCAGGGCCGTCACGGCCGTGACGGTGCTACGACCGGTCATCGCCAGTTCTCCGGAATCGTTCGCGGTTCAACGTCATCTGGTCGTATGTACTGACGAGCACTCGGGACTGCTTCATCAAACTCTCGCTGCCGTCCGCCCAGTGCCCGGTGTGACCGGACGTGCCGGTTCGCGCTTTCCGCGAACCGGGGCCCAGGCGCCGCGTTACGTGGGGCGTGCTGCGCTGTTGGCCTAGTTGGCCGTTGCGGCATGGGGTGCGGTGTCGGCATCCGCCGTTCAGTCAGGGCGCTCGAAGCAGGGGGAGTGGATGATGATGGCGAATCCGTCCGGGGTTGCTGTCTCGATGTCGAGGTTGTAGCCGTCCTTGGTCTTGGCGGCCAGTACCCCTCGGTCGGCAGCTACGGTGCGGTCATCGGTGATGGTGTATCCCTTGCTCGTCCAATCGGTGCGGACCTTGGCGAGGATATCGAGGTGCGTGCCGGTGGCGGGCGGTGCGAGGTTGTAGACGCCCTGCACGGTGTAGACCGTGTCGCTGTCCCGGCCCATCGGGTCGGTACACGGGCCGGACCGCATCTTCGGGTCCTCCAGCGGCTTGGCGGCAACCTTAGTGATGTTGTCCGCGTGCTGTTGCACCGCGGAGTTGACATCTTTCTCTGACTTGGTTTCCACGTGCGCTCCTGAACAGGCGAACAATGTCAAAGACAAGGCGGCCGCTGCAGAGGCCACCACGGTGCGGACAGTTCCGTTTCGGGTCATCGCCAATTCTCCGGAATCGAGCCGCTGTTGTACGTCACCTGGTCGTAGGCGCCAGCGAGCACCCGCGACTGGTTGTTGAGACTTTCACTGTTGTCGTCCCAGTAGTGTGTGTGCCCGGACGTGTCAGCCTTCCAGACGTTGCCGCCGAAGCTCGGATCGCTGGGTGCCAGGCCGTGGTCATCGTCTGCGATCTTGTTGGCGAGTTCGGTCAGCGGCGAGCTGTCTACTGTCGAGTCGCCGGACACCGTGTACGCCTCGAGTCGGGCGACCGGGTCGGAGTCGGAGGCGCCGGCCCATAGGTGGCGGGGGTCGGCCATCAGGTCATTGGCGGAACCGACGTGCATGCCTGGGCTGCCGGCGGTGACGATGTCGTCGACGGGAAGCCGATGCGTCTTGGCCGCCTCGCCGAGCACCGTGGTGCCGTACGAGTGTCCCATTGCCACCAGATGCCCGTCACCGCTCTCATGGGTAGCGCGCAGGCCCTGCATGAAGTCGATGTACGGGTCCCTGCCCGCGATCGAGCGGAAGTTCGCCACGACTGACAAGTTGGCCGGTGGGAACTCTGGCGCGTCGTAGCCGAGCCAGTAGATGGTAGAGATGTCACCTGACCGATCCCGGGTTATTGAGTCGGCCACATCGTTCATCTTCATGATTCGGTCGAGGTTGTCCAGCGTGCTGCCGCCGAGCGTCGTGCCCATGCCGGGCACCCAGACGCCGGTGTGCCGGGCGGTGTCGGGGTTGCCCATCGCCATGATGACCTTGCCATCGCCGTCGAACGCCGCAGTGTCGAAGCCGAGCAGCAAGCCTCGCGGGCCCAGTTTGTCCAGGCCCTTCTCGATCGTCTCCAGGCGTTGCAACTCGTCGTAGGTGTCGTGCGCTTCCAGGGTCATGTCGGGGTTGTGCAGCCGGTCCTGCAGGTACTGCTTCTGCTGCGCCAGGCCGATCCGGTTGGCCTTGTCGCGGTCGGTGGCCGGCACGCCGTCCATCCAGCCGACCTCTCGCGGGAAGTCGTGGATTGCCTGTCTCCTTGGTGATGGCGTCGCGCACCGACCCCGATGAGTCCTGCACCTGTGTTCCCGTACGAACCAGGCCCTCGACGTCGATCTCCATGTTCGGCTGCATTCAAGTGACTCCCCGTCATCCGATGCCGGCAAAAGAGACTACGTTCGATCGGCAGGTTCGGTTCGGCCTGGTAGCGGAGGCCCGGACGCGGAAGGTCAGACCAGTGGCGGCGGTTACGTCATGGCTTGTCAGTCGGACCTCGATTACTGACAGCGTCTTCGAGGTGCCGGACCTGGTCGCCGAGGTCCAAGTAGGCGGCGGCCACCGCCACTGCTCACGGTTTCGCGTAGCAGGGCGAGTGGATGAGGACCACCAAGCCGTCGGGGATGGCGCGGTCGACCTCGAGTCGGTAGCCGTCTGGGGTTTCAGCGGCGACCAGACCGTCGTCCGGCCCTACCGTGCGGTCGTCGGTGATGCGGTAACTCTTGGCCTGCCATCCGGCTTTGATCCTGGCCAGCGAGGCGAGATGCTGGTCCTTCTGTGGCGGGTTGACGTTGTAGACGCCCTGAACAGTGAAGATTCTGTCGCTGCTTTCGCCGGCCCGGTCGGTGCACCCGCCGGAGCTCAGTTTCGGATTGAACAGTGGCATGCCCACCGCAGTGGCGATCTGTTCCGCGTGTTGCTGAACGACTGCGTTCACGTCGGACTCGGACTGCTTGTCCACGCCGGCTCCTGAGCAGGCGGAGAGAATCAGTACGGAAGGGGCCAGCCACAGGGTGACCATCTGGGTCCTGCCACGAAACGTCATCGCCGGTCCTCTGGGAGTTGCCCGTTGGTGATGCCCACCTTGCCGTACGCGCCAGCGAGGATTTTGGCCCGGCCATCCCGATAGCGGGTGTGGCTGCCCGTTCCTGCATGAGGTCGACGTGGCCTCCAGGTCGGCCGAACACCTCGGGCGTCACCGGCGTTCGGCGGCGACCCTGGAACTCCCGGCCCGGTACTCCACCCGGTCGAGGTGGCAGCGGTCGCAGCACTTCGCCCATGCCGGGCACGGATACCACGATGCCGCCGGGATGGCCGGGGCCGGCTCGATGCGCAGTTCGTCGTTCTGCGGAAGTGCTGCATGGACCGCCGACCCCACCAGAACATCGACTGATGGCTATTGACCCACCGCGGGCGTCGGCCTATGGTTCACGCCACAAGTGCAATAACACTTGTTAAGTGACTCGTATCAGCAGGTAGAGGCTGTCACGAGCAGCTTCCGGCCGTCCTGAAGAAGGAGTTCTGGTGAGAAGCAGAACCGTGCTGGCGGGGACGGTGGCGTTCGCTACCGGCGCCGCCCTGGCGGTGGGCATCACGAGCGCCCACGCCGCATCACCCCCGCAACCGGCCGCGGCGAGCGGCACCCCCGTCACCGAACAGGTGCGATTGGCGGCGGCCGACAAAGCCGCGGCGAGTGGTTTCGACGCCCTCGGCAAGGGGCCCGACGACGCGTTCCTGCGCCGCCAGGCGATCACCGGACTCGGCGGCTACTCCTACCTGACCTATGACCGTACGTACCGCGGCCTGCCCGTAGTCGGCGGGGACGCCACCGTCGTCGTCGACGCGGCGGGCCACGTGCGTGACACGTTCGCCGCGGACCACGGTCGGGTGTCGCTCGGGAATCTGCGGCCCGCGATCCCCGCGAAGCAGGCGGTCGGCACCGCTCGCCGGCAGCTCGACTCCGTCGCGACGGCGGGGCAGGCGCAGCTCGTCGTGTATGCCCTGGGCGCGAAGCCGCTGCTCGCGTACCAGGTGCTGGTCTCGGGCGTTCGCCACGACGCGCCGAGCAGGCTGCACGTCTGGGTGGACGCGGGCACCGGCAAGGTGCTGTTCACCAGGGAAGACGTCGTGTCCGAGGCGGCGCGCGGTTACGTCAACGGGGCGGTGCAGATCGACACGAACGGCGGCGTGCTGCAGGACCCGGCCCGCCCGGGCCTGTCGTGCGGCAACTACAGCACCAGACAGACCTACCGCAACGGCGGCACGGGCACCGGCACCGACCTGCAGACGGCGTGCGTCGACGCGTACTACGGCGTCGAGCAGGAGTGGAACATGCTGCGCGATTGGCTGGGACGCAGCGGCATCAGCGGCAACGGCAGCGCCTTCCCGCTCTACGTCGGGCTCAACGACGTCAACGCGTACTGGGGCGGCTCGTCGGGCACGTTCGGACACAACTCGTCGAACACCGCGCAGGCCACCAGCATGGACGTGGTCGGCCACGAGATGGGCCACGCGATCGACCAGTACACCGGTGCGGGCACGGCCGCCGAGAACGGGCTCGGCGAGGGCACCGGCGACATCTTCGGCGCCCTGACCGAGCACTACGCCGACAACCCGAGCGACCCGCCGGACTACACCGTCGGCGAGGAGATCAACCTGGTCGGGTCCGGGCCGATCCGCTACATGTACAACCCGTCGACCAACGGTGACCCCAACTGCTACTCGTCGTCCATCCCGGGCACCGAGGTGCACTCCGCCGCCGGGCCGCTCAACCACTGGTTCTACCTGCTGGCCGAGGGCAGCCGCCCGGCCAACGGCAACCCGGCGAGCCCGACCTGTGACGGCAGCACCGTCAACGGCGTCAGCATCCAGAAGGCGGGCCAGATCTTCATGTCCGCGATGAACATGAAGACGTCCGGCTGGAGCTACGCCAAGTACCGCGGCGCGACCGTCAAGGCGGCCGTCAACCTGTTCGGCGCGAGCTCGGCGGAGTGCGCGAGCACCAAGGCGGCGTGGAGCGCGGTGAGCGTCGGCCCCCAGTCGGGCGAGCCGTCCTGCACGACCGTGCCGGCCGGCGACTTCTCGCTCGCCGTCAACCCGTCGTCCGGCTCGCTGCAGCAGGGCGGCTCGACGACCACCACGGTGTCCACCCAGGTCACCGGTGGCACCGCGCAGAGTGTCACGCTGACCGCGTCCGGCCTGCCGTCCGGGGTCACCGCGACGTTCAGCCCCGCCACGGTCACCGCCGGGCAGTCGGCCACACTGACCCTGCGGGCGTCGGCCACCGCGACCACCGGCAGCAAGGCGATCACCATCACCGGCACGGCCCCGTCCGGCTCGCACACCGCCACCTACACCACGACCGTGACGACCGGGCAGCCCCCGGCGAACGACTTCTCGGTCTCGGTGAACCCGGCCTCGGCCACGGTCGCTCCGGGCAACTCGGTTACCGCGTCGGTCGTCACGGCCACCGCCGGCGGCTCGGCACAGACGGTGAACCTCGCGGTCTCCGGTGCTCCCACGGGCGTGACCGCGGCGATCAGCCCGGCTTCGGTCACCTCCGGCGGCTCCGCGACCCTCACGGTGTCGGTCTCCTCGACGGCGGCGGCGGGCACCTTCCCGTTGACCGTCACCGGCACCGGCACCGCGGCCACCCGCACGGCGACCTACACGCTCACGGTCTCGGGCGGCACCCCGCCGCAGGGCTGCGGCGGCGTCGCGGCGTGGAGCGCCACCCGCCCGTACGTCCCGGGTGACAAGGCCTCCTACAACGGCCACCTCTGGAACTCCACCTGGTACTCCACCGGCGCCGAACCGGGCGCGCCGGGCTCCTGGGCGGTCTGGACCGACGCCGGTCCCTGCTGACCCGGCTGAACCGCGACCGGTGCGGCGGTCCCCGGGGGAGGGGACCGCCGCACCTTCACGCCTTGCCGATGCCAGGTCCGAGCACGTCGGTGAGGCCATCGCGCAGGGCAGTGAGGGCGTCTTCCGGGCGGTTCCGGCGGTCGAGGAGATCGGCGAGAGCGAGGATCGTCGTGGCCAGTTCGCGGCGGGGGCCCCGGGTGCGGTAGCCGTCGGCGGCGACGCGCAGGTGGTGCTCGGCCGCCTCGTGGTCGCCCACTTCCTCGGCGAGTCGGGCGCGCAGCCGGTCGGCAGCCGGCAACCGCTCGGGCAGCAGGTCGTGAGCCTGGTCGCGCAGCCCCAGGTCCGCATAGACGGCGGCGAGCTCCACCGCCGCCTCAGCCGATACCGGACCGTCCACCGGCGAGAGGTCGCGCAGCGCGCCCGGCAGGTCGCCGGCGGTACGGCGGGCCCGGCCCCTGATCAATCGGCAGGCCGCCAGTTCCGGCGCCAGGGTCGCCTGCTGCCGAGCCTGCCCGGCCCGGTGCAGGGCGAGGTCGGCGCCGGCGAGATCGTTCGTGGACAGCAGCGTGCGGGCCACGGTGAGGTGCAGGTCGGCAAGCGAGCCCGCCTCGCGCGGCCCGGCCAGGGAGAGTGCGGCCGACGCCGAGGCCGCCGCTGCCGTCTCGTCCTCCAGGTCGGCGTGGCAGAGGGCGAGTTGCGCGTGGATCGCCACGAGGGCGGCCGGATCCGGCAGAGCCGCGAGGTCCATTTCGGTCAGTACCCGGTGCAGCAGGTGGGCGGCGTACCGCGGGTCGCCCTGGGCGCGCAGGCAGGCGGCCTGACCGGCGACCGCGTGAGCACGGACGTGTGCCGGTTCCCCGGCGAGCAGCCGGGCGGCTGCGGCGAACTCGCGCGCGGCGTCGGCGATCTCGCCCCGTCGTAGCGCGAGCCGCCCGAGGCCGAGCCGGCATTGCGGCTCGAAAATCCCTTCAGAAGCCAATTTCCGGTACGCCGCGTCCGCCGCCCCGTCCTGCGCGTCCGCATCGGCGAGCGCCAACCGGGCGCGTACCCTATGATCCGGATCCTCGCCTGTGGTCAGCGCGCGCGGCGTGACACCCAGCCGCTCAGCGAAGTACGCGACGGCATCCGTCGACGGCGCGCGGCGGCCCGACTCCACCGAGGATACGAATGCGGCGGTGTAGCGCGGCGCCGCAAGTTCGCGCTGGCTGAACCCGCGGGCCTTCCGCAGCTCGCGCAGCCGCCCGCCGAAAGCCGCGGTCACCGGATCGTCTCGGCTGCGCGCAGACCACGGCGGAACACCAGCGCGGCCTGCGCAGGCTCACCGCCGGCCAGCAGCACGTCGCCCAGCTCGCGGCAGGTGGTCGCCAGCTCGGCCGCGAGGCCCATGCGCGCGTAGCGGTCGGCCGCCCGCGCCAGCAGTTCCCGCGCCGCCTCCGGCCGGCCCTGACCTGCTGCGACCAGGCCGCGCACCCGGTCCGCCTCGGCCGAGCACTCCTGATGGCCGAACTCGGCGCAGACCCGCGCGGCACCGTCGGCGAGCGCGTCGGCCTCGTCGAGCCGCCCCTGCAGGCGCCGTACCTCGGCCAGCTCCAGCGCGGCGCCCGCACTGTCCTGCCGCGCGCCGACCGAGTCGAGCACCGTGCACGCGGCGGTGAACTCGCCCGCGGCGGGTTCCAGGCTTCCGGCCCGGCGCAGCACATAGCCGTGTGCCCAGTGGCAGAGCCCGATCTCGCGGGTCAGCCCCAGCTCGGCATAGATCCGGCCGGCCTCGGTGAACATGCGCTGCGCGCCGGGCAGCTCGGCCGCCGTACGCCGTGCCTGGCCCGCCGTGACGAGGAACTGGGCGACCCATTCCGTAGTGCGCACCCGTGGCAGCAGCGCCCGCGACTCGTCTTCCAAGTTGCGGGCCCGTTCACGCCAGTCCAACTCGATGTAGGCGTAGATCAGCGCGGTGCCCAGCCGCACCAGCGCGTCCGCCGGGGACTGTGGCGATTCCTGCAGCACGGCCAAGTGTTTCTCCAGTACGTCGACCGCGCCCGAGGTGTCACCCCCGGCGAACCGGCAATAGGCCCATCGGGCGATGGCGGCGGCGCGCGGCTCGACCGGGCCGGGACAGTCGAGGGCCGGTGCGAACGCGTCCTCGGCGGCGGACAGCTCCCCGCTCTGCAGCGCGGCCTCGCCCCGCCAGTACGCGGCCCAGGCTGCGGGCGCCGGCAACGCGTACCGGACGGCGTCGGCCCGGACCTGGTCGAACGCGGCCACCGCGGCGTCGATGCGCCCCTGCGACAGGTCACGGCGGGCGGCCGTCAATCGGGCGGCGAGGTCCTCGGCCGTGCCCGGGGGACGCCCGTGGCGAAGCTCGTCGGCGTCGACGCCGAGGCGGCTCGCGGCATACCCGATGAACGACGGACTAGGCTGGCGCGTCCCGGACTCGACGGCCGCGAGCAGCGCGCGGCTGAAGCGCGGCTCGGCGAGCTCGCGCTGGGTCAGGCCGCGCTCGGTGCGCAGGCGCCGGATGCGCTCGCCGACGCTGCTCTGCATGGCACCAACCTAACGTGCCGGCCGCTGACCCACACGTCCCCGGGAATCCGGTCCAGGCCTGGACCGGAGCGGTAAGGCCGGCCCTGTCGCCGAGCCCGGGAGAAATCCGCCGGGGACGAGTAACCGGGTGGCGGGGTGCGGTGTGTATTCAAGTGTGCGGGCACCGACGGAAGCGGGAACCATGGCGGGCGACGACAGCGCCGACTTCGACACCTTCTACGCGGCTACGGTCCGGCGGGTGCTCCTCTACGCCTACGCCAGCTGCGGTGATCGGGCCGAGGCGCAGGACGTCGCCCATGAGGCTTTCGCGCGGGCCTGGCAGCACTGGTCGCGGGTGTCGCGGTATGACGACCCGGAGGGCTGGGTGCGCGTCGTCGCCTCGCGCCTGCTGATCAACCGGTGGCGGGGGCTGCGGCGGTGGGTGGCCGCCCGGGCCCGACTCGGCCCGCCCGACGACGTCGCCGGCGGACCGTCGCCGGATCGGGTGGCGGTGGCCGCCGCGCTGCAGCGGTTGCCGAAGGCGCAGCGGGAGGTCGTCACCCTCTACTACCTACTGGACATGCCGGTGCGGGACATCGCCGAGAGCCTCGGCGTTCCGGAGGGGACGGTCAAGGTGCGGCTCTCCCGCGCCCGTGCCGCCCTGGCCCAGCTGCTCGGCGACAACGATCAGGAGATCAGCGATGTCACGTCCCGTTCCTGACCGACTGCGTGAGCTTGCGGCCGAGGTCGGTGACCTGCCGGTGCCGCCGGCCGCCGAGGTTCGCGCCCGCGGCCGGCAGCGGTCGCGGCGCCGGCTGGCCGTGGTGACCGCGGCCGGCTTGGCGCTGGTGGCCACGGCCGGTGTCACCGTCATCTGGCCGCGGCGGCCCGCGCCGGTCGATGACCTGGTGGCCGGCGGTCCGCCGCCCAGTGCCGCCGCGCTGCACTGCTCCCTCGCCCTGCCGGACGATCCCGTCGAGGTACGGATCCGGGTGCTGGACGGCGGCGCGTCCACCGCGCTGATCGACGCGACCGCCGCCCACCTGCGGGAGCGTCGTTTCACCGTGCTGAACGGCGCCACCGGATCCCCCCTGGAGGGCGCCGCCTCGGTGAGCTACGGCCCGGCCGGGATCGGCTCGGCCGCCCTGGTCCGGGCCTATCTGCAGGACGGTGCGACGATGCTGTTCGACCCCGGCATCCGGGACGACATCATCGCGGTGACCCTCGGCCCGGCCTTCACCCGGCTCGCCACCCCCACCGAGGCCAACCGGAACCTCGTCGCGGTCGGCGAGCCGACCGCCCCACCGCAGTGTGCGACCGTGGGGGCGCCCGCGAAGCGCTGACCGGCTCGGAAGCCGACGGCGGCCGGGCCGCACGCAGAGCGGGACAACCCGCTCGGTGTGCTGACCTTCCGATGACGTCGACGGCCCCCGGCTCGCTGTGTGCGAGGCGGGGGCCGTTGACATGCGCGCTCACCTTGTGGTCACTGTGAGTGATGTGATGAGTTGTAGTGTGACAGCGGTCATGTCGAAACGTTAAGCTACCCACGAGTAACAAGCTCATCCCTTGAACGCGTTCATGGTCGGCATCCGTGAAGACACCCACATTCACGTTTCCGCCGTAGGTCCGGCAACGTCGCTAGAACTGCTGGGGAGTCGATTTATGATCATTGGTGTTCTGGGGGAGTCCAGCCCCGGCGAGAAGCGGGTCGCGGCGACCCCCGCGACCGTCGCCCAGCTGCTCAAACTCGGTTATGAAGTGGTGGTCGAGCCGGGTGCCGGCCGTCGCGCGTCGTTCGCCGACGAGGCGTACGCGGAGGCCGGGGCGACCGTCGGCGACCCGTACGCCGCGGATGTCGTCTTCACCATCAACGCGCCGGAACCGGCGCGGCTGGACCGGCTCAAGCCGGGTGCCACGCTGGTCGGGGTGTTCAGCCCGCGGCTGAACGAGGCCTTGGTCGCCGAGTTCGCCGGCCGGCCGATCACCGTGCTGTCGATGGACGCGGTGCCGCGCATCTCGCGGGCGCAGTCGCTGGACGTGCTCTCCTCGATGGCGAACATCGCCGGCTATCGGGCCGTGGTGGAGGCCGCGCACGCGTTCGGCCGGTTCTTCACCGGGCAGGTGACCGCGGCGGGCAAGGTGCCGCCGGCGAAGGTGCTGGTCGCCGGGGTCGGCGTGGCCGGCCTGGCGGCGATCGGCGCGGCCGGCAGCCTGGGGGCGATCGTCCGGGCGACCGACCCGCGGCCCGAGGTCGCCGACCAGGTCAAGTCGCTGGGCGGGGAGTACCTCGCGGTCCAGGCGGCGGACGTCGAGGTCTCGTCGACCGGGTACGCCAAAGAGATGTCGGACGACTACAACGAGCGGGCGGCCCGGTTGTACGCCGAGCAGTGCGCCGAGGTGGACATCGTCATCACCACCGCGCTGATCCCGGGGCGACCCGCCCCGCGCCTGATCACCGAGCGCATGGTGGCCAGCATGAAGCCGGGCAGCGTGATCGTCGACATGGCGGCCGCCAACGGCGGGAACGTCGAGGGCACGGTGGCCGGCGAGGTCGTCACCACCGCCAACGGCGTGACCATCATCGGATACACCGACCTGGCCGGCCGGCTGCCCGCGCAGGCGTCCCAGCTGTACGGCACCAACCTGGTGAACCTGATGAAGCTGATGACCCCGGAACGGGACGGCCACCTGGTCCTGGACTTCGAGGACGTCGTCCAGCGATCGATCACCGTCGTACGGCAAGGGGAATTGACCTGGCCGCCACCGGCCGTGTCGGTCTCGGCCGCGCCGGCCCCGGAGACGAAGGAGGTGGCGGCGCCGAAGGCGGCGACCGCGACCAGGAATCGGACGCTGCCCCTGGCCGGCGTCGGCGCAGCCGCGCTGTTCCTGCTGACGGCCCTGGCGCCGACGACGTTGCGCGGGCATCTGACGGTCTTCGCGCTGGCCATCGTGATCGGCTACTACGTCATCGGGCACGTGCACCACGCGCTGCACACCCCGCTGATGTCGGTCACCAACGCGATCTCCGGGATCATCGTGGTCGGCGCGCTGCTGCAGCTCGGACACGGCGGCGCCGTGGTCACCGTGCTGTCGTTCGCGGCGATCCTGCTGGCCAGCATCAACGTCTTCGGTGGCTTCGCGGTGACCCGCCGCATGCTCGCCATGTTCACCAGGAGCTGACCCGATGACTCTCGCAACGTCCGCCCAGGCCGCGTACCTCGTCGCCGCCCTGCTGTTCATCCTGGCTCTGGCCGGCCTGTCCCGGCACGAGAGCGCCAAGCGCGGCAACGCCTTCGGCGTCGCCGGCATGGCACTCGCGCTGGTCGCCACGATCGCTCTGGCTGTCGAAGGCGATCTGAGCGGTACGGGGTTGGCCCTGCTCCTGGTCGCCACCGCGATCGGTGCCGCGATCGGCCTGTACCGCGCCGCCAAGGTCGAGATGACCGGGATGCCGGAGCTGATCGCCCTGCTGCACAGCTTCGTCGGCCTGGCCGCGGTGCTCGTCGGCTGGAACGGTTATCTGCACGTCGAAGGAGACCCGGACGGCGGCGAGTCGGCTGCACTCTCCGCCCAGGGCCTGCTCGGCATCCACCACGCCGAGGTGTTCATCGGCGTCTTCATCGGCGCGGTCACCTTCACCGGCTCGATCGTCGCGTTCCTCAAACTGTCCGCGCGGATCAACTCGCGCCCGCTGGTGCTGCCCGGCAAGAACCTGCTGAACGTCGGCGCGCTGGTCGCCTTCGTGGCGCTCACCGTCTGGTTCGTGATCGATCCCCGGCTGTGGCTGCTGATCGCGGTCACCGCGGTCGCGCTGCTGCTCGGCTGGCACCTGGTGGCCTCGATCGGCGGCGGTGACATGCCGGTCGTCGTTTCCATGCTGAACAGCTACTCCGGCTGGGCGGCGGCGGCCAGCGGCTTCCTGCTCTCCAACGACCTGCTGATCGTCACCGGGGCGCTGGTCGGATCGTCCGGCGCCTATCTGTCGTACATCATGTGCAAGGCCATGAACCGCTCCTTCTTCTCGGTGATCGCCGGCGGTTTCGGCATCGAGGCCGGCCCGTCCGGCGACGTCGACTACGGCGAGCACCGGGAGATCCAGGCCGACGCGGTCGCCAAGATGCTGACCAGCGCCGAATCGGTGATCATCACGCCGGGGTACGGCATGGCGGTGGCCCAGGCGCAGTACGGCGTGGCCGAGTTGACCCGCAAGCTGCGGGAGAAGGGTGTCGACGTCAAGTTCGGCATCCACCCGGTCGCCGGTCGCCTGCCCGGGCATATGAACGTGCTGCTCGCCGAGGCGAAGGTGCCCTATGACGTCGTGCTGGAGATGGATGAGATCAACGACGATTTCGCCCGTACGTCGGTGGTCCTGGTCATCGGCGCCAACGACACCGTGAATCCGGCGGCGACCGAGGACCCGTCCAGCCCGATCGCCGGCATGCCGGTCCTGAAGGTGTGGGAGGCCGCCGAAGTGATCATCTTCAAGCGGTCGATGGCGTCCGGTTACGCCGGCGTGCAGAACCCGCTCTTCTTCCGGGAGAACAGCGCGATGCTCTTCGGTGACGCCAAGGACCGGGTCAACGACATCCTGAAAGCTTTCTGACGTCCAAGTTCGTTACGAACCCGCTGCCTGTTCGGGCAGCGGGCTCGTCCCCGCTCTGACATCATCGCGGCGTGGTTCGCCTCTACTCCCTGTTCGGGCTGATCGACCTCGTGCTGATCGTAGTCGCCCTGATCGACTGTCTCTCGGTCGACGAATACGCCGTCCGCGCCCTGCCACGCGGCCTCTGGGTCCTCCTGATCCTGCTGTTCTCCCCGATCGGCCCGATCGCCTGGTTCGTCGCCGGCCGCCCGGCCCGCCCGATCCACCTCAGCAACGGCACGGTGTGGCGCCCCGGCGCCGGCTTCCCGGAGAACGAACGCCCCACCCGCCGTGCCCCGGCCGCCCCGGACGACGACCCGGAGTTCCTCCGCGGCCTGGCCGCCTCCCGCCGCGAGGACGAAAACCTGATGCGCCGGTGGGAGGCGGACCTCCGCCGCCGCGAGGAGGAACTCCGCCGCCGCGAATCCGGCGAAGCCTGACCCGTCCCGCGCCGGCCGCCGGCCCTTCCCGCTCAGACCGGCCGCAGACCGTGGATGGCGAAGTGCAGGTCGATCTCGTCGCCCGGCTGGAACCACAGTCCCTCGGCATCGAGCACATCCGCGGCGACCGTCTTGGCTTGCGCCACCGGCTTCTGCTCCGCGTGGAAGCCGGGCCGGACCAGCAGGGGGAAGCCATGTCGCTCCCCGAAGTCGCGCACGCCGGCGATGTCGCCGAGCACCGCCTGCGGCAGAGAATCGTTGGCCCACGACCACAGCCAGGTCTGCTGGGCGTGATCGACGCTGCCGATCACCGTGATCCGCCCATGCAGGAACTCCCGGCCTCCGCGGGAGAACACGATGCGGGCGTCGTCCATCGACCACTAATACTGCACATCGCCCTGGACCCCGTGTCCGGTGACCATCGCGGCCTGCCGCTGCCTGACTCGATCGAGAGCCTCCAGCGCGAAGGCCTCCCACCGCTCATGATCGGGTCCCGGTTGGTGGCCCATCCGGCCCGACCCCTTCCGCGCTATGGCAAAAGAAAACGCCCGGACCGAAGTCCGGGCGTTTACAAGGGTGGAGCTGAGGGGACTCGAACCCCTGACCCCCACACTGCCAGTGTGGTGCGCTACCAGCTGCGCCACAGCCCCTTGCACTGCTTCCTGCCGTGTCCCCGGCGTTTCCCCCGGGCACGCTGGAAATACTACACACCCCGCCGCGGGCCTTCGCAGCACCCCCTTCAGTTCAGCGAGACGTCCGGGGGGAAGTGCGCGACAGCTGCCAGGATGTCGCCCTGGCGGCGCAGGACCATGGCCCACAGGTCGTCGGGGCGTTCGACGAACGGGTCGCCGGGGAGGGCGTCGAAGACGAACCAGGAGCCGGCGGTGATCTCCTCCTCCAGTTGGCCGGCGGACCAGCCGGAGTAGCCGGCGAAGACGCGGATGCCGGCCACGTTCTCCTTGAGGTGTTCCGGGTCGGCGGAGAGGTCCAGGGTGCCGAGGGCGCCGGCGACCGGGTGGAAGCCGGTCAGGCGCTTTTTCACCTCGGGGCGGGTGCGGGCCAGGCAGATGGCCGACTCGGGTTGGACCGGGCCGCCCTCGAAGAGGACGGCGGGGTCGCCGGCCAGCTCCCCCCAGTTGCCGAGGACCTCGGCGACGGGGACCTCGGTGGCCCGGTTGAGGACGACGCCGAGGGCACCGCCCGGCTCGTGGGCGACGAGCAGCACGACCGTACGGTCGAAGTTGGGATCTTTGAGGGTGGGGGTGGCGACCAGGAGCTGACCGGTCATCGACTCCATCGACCGGCCTCCGATCCGCTGCCCCTCACCGAACACGGTCTGCCCGCCGCTGGTTCGACGTCAACGCCATGCCCAGCACATTAGCTTGCGATTCCGGCCATGGATAAGGTCTGCACATGAACCCGTCACCCCCATTCGCGGAGATCGGCGTCATCGGCGGATCCGGCCTGTACGCACTGCTCGACGGCGCCATTGAACACGAGGTCGAGACGCCGTACGGTCCGCCATCCGACAAGATCACGGTGGCCGAGGTGGGTGGGCGCCGGGTGGCCTTCCTGCCGCGGCACGGACGCGATCACCGGTTCCCGCCGCACAAGATTCCCTATCGGGCGAATCTGTGGGCCCTGCGGTCGCTGGGTGTACGCCAGATCGTCGCCCCGTGTGCGGTCGGTGGCCTGCGCCCGGAGCTGGGGCCGGGCACGTTCGTGGTGCCGGATCAGTTGATCGATCGGACCAGCGGGCGGGTGCAGACGTTCTTCGACGAGGGCGCGGCGCACGTCTCGTTCGCCGATCCGTACTGTCCGGCCGGCCGGGCCGTGGTGCTGAATTCCGCCGCCAGGGTGAACGCGGTGGACGGCGGCACCATGGTGGTGGTGGAGGGTCCGCGGTTCTCGACCCGGGCCGAGTCGCGCTGGTTCACCTCGATCGGCGGCACGATCGTGAACATGACCGGTCACCCGGAAGCGGTCCTGGCCCGCGAGCTGGCTCTCTGCTATACCGCGATCGCCCTGGTAACCGACCTGGACGCAGGCGTGGAGGGCGACCACGGGGTGACCCACGAGGAGGTCTTCGCGGTGTTCGCGCAGAACACCGACCGCCTGCGTGGCGTGCTCCTGGACGCGGTGGCCAAGCTGCCCACCGAGCGCGAGTGCCCCTGCGGCGACGCGCTGCAGGGCATCAAACTGCCCTTCGCGCTGCCGTAGGAAAAAACGGCCGCTTCGGCTGACGTACACCGGGCGGACGGCCGTTCGCCCGGTTCAAGACCGGGCACCTGCTGCATCACCGGTTCAGCCGGACACCGTGGGAGCGGACCGAGGTCTTCGACCCGGCCCGCACCGGCGAGCGGCTGCGCGGCCCGGCCATCGCCGCCCGGCGTCGCCGGTCAGGCTGCCGGATGGCGGCGGCTGATCAGGTTCTGCAGTTCGGCGACCAGGTCCTTCGGCGTGAGCGGCTTCGCGAGGTAGCCGTCCGCGCCGGAGATCATCCCGGCGTCCACGTCGTAGGCGTGGCTGTTGCCGGAGACCATCAGGATCGCCATGTCCCGCACCGACGGGGTGCTGCGGGCCAGCTGGCACAGCTCCATCCCGTTCATGGCCGGCATCCGGACGTCGGTGATCATGCCGATCGGCTTGGCCACGGTGAGGATCCGGGCCGCGGTGTGCCCGTCCTTGGCGCCCACGGCCCGGAAGCCGGCCGCCTCCAGGCTCACCGACAGCAGGTCACGGACGTCGGCGTCGTCGTCGGCGATCAGGATCAGGTTCTCGTTCATGCGGCTCCTCCTCGTGGACCCTCCTGATCGGCCGCGGTCCGGCCGCGGCCAGGAAAGCCGGGGTTGCCGTCCGGGAGCGGTCTGCCGTCGGCAGAAGAATGCGGCGTCCGGTCCGGGCGGTGGGCAGAATCCGGCCATGGCCACCTTCTCGCTGCAGGCTCAGCCGGCCGATGCCGCCGACTGGCTCGACCTCGCCCGCCGGGCCGAAGCCGCCGGTTTCCACGCCCTCTACGCCGCCGACCACCCGGGCAGCGGCGCGTCGCCGTTCGTGGCGCTGGCCGCGGCCGCCGCCGTCACCAGCCGGATCGAGCTTGGACCGTACGTGGTGAACGCCGGCATCCGCGAGCCGCTGCTGATCGCCTCGGACGTGGCCACCCTGGACGTGGTCTCCGGTGGCCGGGCCATCCTCGGCATCGGCGCCGGGCACACGCCGGCCGAGTGGACCGCGGTCGGCCGGGTGCGCCCGGACGTGGCCGGCCGGGTCCGCCACTGCATCGCGGTGGCCGAGGCGACCGTGCGGATGCTGGCCGGCGACGGGCTGGACCGGCCCCGGCCGGTGCGCGAGCGGGTGCCGGTGCTGTTCGGTGGTGGGAACACCGAGCTGCTGCGCTGGGCGGCCACGAACGCCGACGTGATCGGCCTCTCCGGCCTGGGCCGCACCCTCGCGGACGGGCACACGCACACCGCGCGGTTCCACCCGGATCAGGTGGACGCGCAGGTGGAGCTGGCCGGGGGCACGCCGGTCGAGGCGCTGGTGCACTACTTCGCGATCGGTGACGACGCGGGCCGCAGGTACGCGACCTGGGCCGCCGACGCCGGGATCAGTCCGGCGGCGGCGGCCGAGTCGCCCTATCTGCTGGCCGGGACGGCGGCGGAGATCCGCGCGAAGCTCCAGCGGTGTGAGCGCCGCTGGGGCCTGACCCGGTACGTGGTGCGACGCCCGGCCTTCGAGTCGATGGCGCCGCTGCTGCGGTGAGCCGGGCCCGCGGCCTCAGTTGGTGTTCACCGCGGCGGTGCTGGCCGGAGCGATGTTGCGGAAGGCCGACATGGTCAGGTCCAGCGTCGACTTGTCCGGCTTGGTGGAGACCTGCAGGTTCGCGGTCTGGATCAGCACCGCGCGGGGCTGGGTGTACTGCAGCTGGTTCACGAACGTGCTCAGGTTCGCGATGCTGCCGGTCGCGCTGATCGTGATCGGCAGCTCCTCGACGGTCGGCACCACCTGGGACTTGTCGTGACCGGAGGCCGAGTACGCGTCGACCGCGACGTTGAGGTCCAGGCCCATCGTCTGCAGCTGGGTGAGGAAGGCCGGGATGGCGTCCCCGGTCGGCAGCGCCAGCTTGTACCGGGCCTCGTTGGCCTTGTAGGTGTCCATCTTCGCCTGTTCGACGTTGAGGTCGGCCAGGGTCTTGCGCAGCTTGGCGAGCTGCGCGGTGGCGTCCCCGACCTGGTCCCGGGCGGTGGCCGCGTCGGTGTACTGGCTCTTGATCGGCAGGAACCAGGCGGCGGCCACCAGCAGTGCGATCAAACCGATGCCGCCGAACAGCCAGACGCGGTCGGAGCGGAGCAGGTTCATCTAGTTCCCTCCGGACGGGCACTTCTTGACGCTGTACTTGCCGCAGAGCGCCGGGTCGGTGATCGAGACGGTCAGGTTGAAGTTCACGCCGCCGCCGGCGGCCGTCGCCACGTTGCTGACGAACGGGTCGGCCAGGCCCTTCTTGCCGAGTGCGGCGAGCGCCTTGACGTAGTCGGCGACCGCCTTCTTGTCCGGCGCCGTGCCGCTGACCGAGAGCAGCCCGACGCCGTCGCTCTTCAGCGCGGCCGCGTTCAGGCTGCCGCTGATCTGGGTGACGGTCGTCTTGGACGCGGTGCCGGTGGTCCGTACCAGGTCGAGCATGGCCTGCCAGGACAGGTCGTCGGCCATCAGCTTGGCGAGCTGGCCCTCGACCAGCGTGTTCCGGTTCCTGATCTTGACGACTTCCTGGTACTTGTTCTGGCCCCGCTGGACGTCGGCCACCTGCTTGGTGATCGCCGCGTACTCGGCGTCGGCGTCCTTGCGCTCCGCGGCCGCCTGCCAGTACCAGTAGCCCAGCCCGTTGAGGACCAGTACCACGGCGACCAGCACGGCGGTGCGGGTGCGCCGCGCCCGCCGGCCGTCACTGATGTCCTGCGGGAGCAGGTTGGCCCGGATGCTCAGGACGCGGGCCGCCTGCTGCGGGGTGACCGACGGGTCCACCGGCATCAACGCGGTCGTGGTCATCAGGCCCCTCCCAGGGTGAGGCCGATCGACACGGCGGCCGACGGCACGAAACTGTCGAACCCACGCTCCCGGGCGCGGCGGGTGTCGCGCAGCCGGGCCGCGCTGTCCGCGTACATCACCGCGATGCCCAGCTGGTTCTGCAGGTGTTCGGCGAGCCCGGGCATCAGCGCGCCGCCGCCGCACAGCGACAGCCGGGTGACCTGCTTCTGCCGCTCACCGGAGGCCAGGTAGGTGAACGAGCTGCGCAGCTCGCTGGCCAGCGGGCGGACCGCGTCGGCGACCGCGGTGACGGTGTCCGGGTTGCCGTCGCCGTGCAACCCGTACCGGCACTTGATCTCCTCGGCCTGATCGGCCGGCAACCCGAGCCGGGTGGCGATGCTGTCGGTGATCTCCGAGCCGCCGCGCGGCAGGGTCCGCACGAACAGCGGTTCGCCGTCGGCGTGCACCACCACGCTGGTGATGTCGGCGCCGATGTCGACGATCGCCTCGACCTGGGCGTCCAGCCGGGAGGCGGCGCGCAGCAGGGCGAACGAGGCCAGGTCGACCCCGGTCACGTGCAGGCCGGCCTTCTCCACCGCCTGGACCATCCCGACCACGGCCTCCTTGGGCATGGCGATCAGCAGGCCGCGGACGGTCGGATTGTCGCCCGGCTGCTCCAGGGGATAGAAGTCGAGCAGCGAGCGCTCCACCGCCAGCGGCAGCGCATCCTTGACCTGGAAGGGCAGCGCCTGGCGCATCTGCGAGGCCGGCAGGTTCGCGATCGACATCTCGCGGACCACCAGCTGCGGGTTGGTGACGCCGAGGCTGACCCGCTTGGTGCCGAACCGGGAGGCCGCCCAGAGCTGCTTGAGCGCCGTGGTGACGCCGAGCGGGTCCTGCACCACGCCGCCGTGCACCGCGCCCGGGTCGAGCGGGATCTGCCCGAAGTTGGTCAGCGTGTGTCCGTCCTTGGTGCGACGGACCTCGACAGCCCGGATCGAGGACGAGCCGATGTCCAGCCCGATCGGTGTTGCGCCAGCCATCGGTCTTCCTTTCCTGCGGTGGGGTTCTCCCGGCTGATCGGTCAGAACGACGCGGGGATGAGGAGCTGGGCGTACCATTCCGCGATCGGGGCCGCGGCGAACACCGCGAGGAACGCACCGGCCAGCATGTAGGGGCCGAACGGGATGCGACTCTTGCGCCCGGCGACCCGGGTGGCGAGCAGGATCGCGCCGACCACCCCGCCGAGCAGGAAGGCGGCGAACGCGCCGACCGCCACCGCGCCCCAGCCGAGCCAGCCGAGGTGGAAGCCGAGCAGCGGGGCCAGCTTCACGTCCCCCCGGCCCATGCCGAAGGTGGCCAGCACCCGGTAGAGCACGTAGAGCAGACCCGCAGCGGCGGCGCCCCGGAGCAGGGCGGTCGGGTCACCGGCCAGCAGGGCGGGTGGGATCAGCAGGGCGGCAGCCACCGCGTACGACGGCAAGACGATCTTGTCCGGAAGCCGCATCACGTCGAGGTCGATCAGCGCCAGGGCGATCGCGACCGCGGCCAGGTAGAGATAGCCGGGCAGGGCCCAGGACCAGCCGAACCGGGCGGCCACCGCGACGAACAGGGCGGCGGTGCCGGCTTCGACGAGCGGGTAGCGGGCGCTGATCGGGGTGGCGCAGTCGGCGCACCGGCCGCGCAGCATCAGCCAGCCGAGCACCGGGACGTTGTGCCGGTTGCGCACGGCGTGGCCGCAGTTCGGGCAGTGCGAGCCGGGGTGTACCAGCGACTCGTCGCGGGGCACCCGGTGGATCACCACGTTCAGGAAGGAGCCGACCGCGAGGCCGAGAAGGCCGACGACGAGCAGCAGGGGGCTCAGTGGCATGGCGGGCTCCTCTCGACGAACGAGCGAACGAAGCGGGCGAACGAGGCGAACGAGGCGAACGGGCGAACGAGGCGAACTAAGCGAACGAGCGGCCGGGTGGCGCCACCGACGACGGTGACGCCACCCGTTACCCGTCATGCGGGGTGGTGCCGGGTCAGCAGCCGGTCGCGGTGGGGGTGATGCCCGAGGCGGTCTTGACCGAGCCACCGACCGAGGCGTCGTACAGGTAGACCTTGCCGCTGCCGCCGGTGTTCTTGGCACAGATCTTGTAGCTGGACGTGCCGGACGGCGGGACGTAGGTCAGCTCGGTCTTGTCCGACACGGTGATGGTGCCGGCCGTGCCGCCGGTCTGCGCCGGGAGCGTGATCGAGCTGGCCGGCGTGCTGTTGGCCACGATGCTGGTCGCCGCGTTCGTCGGGTAGGTGTTGCCGTTGCCGGTGTAGTACTGCTCCACCGCGCTGATCGCGCCGCGGACGTCCGACTGCGCCGACTTGTCGGCCGCGCCCTGGCGGTAGTTCAGGTACACCGGCACGGCGATCGCGACGAGGACACCGATGATGACCACGACGACCAGGAGCTCGATGAGGGTGAAGCCCTCGTCGTCCTTCTTGGCGCGGATCTCGGCCTGCTTGGCGATCATTCGGTCGATGACGTTCTGCATTTGGGGTGCCTTTCCTGGCAAGGGGCGGGTGGAGCGGGGAAGGGAGAACCGAGCTCGGGTGCCCGGGTGGTGCCGGCCGTCGGGAAGCGGCCGTGCTGAGAATCAGCTGGACTGAATGTTCTGGTAAATGGTGAACATCGGCAGGTAGAGACAGACCACCATGCCGCCGACCACCGCGCCCATGACGAGCACCATGATCGGTTCGATCGACGCGGCCAGTGACTCGGCCGCGGCGTCGACCTCTCTGTCGTAGAAGTCGGCAACCTTGTCGAGCATCTGACTGATCTGGCCGCTCTCTTCCCCGACCTCGATCATCTGGTTGACCATCTCGGGGAAGACCTTGTGGTTGCGCATCGCACCGGACATCGGCTGGCCGTCGCGGACCGTCGCCTGGATGTCCTGCATGGCAATGTTGATCACTTCGTTGCCGGTGGTCTCGCCGACCACGGCGAGCGCCTGCATGACCGGCACGCCGACGTTGAGCAGCAGGCCGAGGTTCCGGGAGAACCGGCTCATCGCCAGCTTCTGGAACAGCGAGCCGAAGACCGGCATGCGCAGCTTGAGCTTGTCGACCTTGAGGCGGAACTCGGCGCTGGTCCGGTGCTGGTGCTTGTACGCCGCGGCCGCCCCGATCCCGATGCCCAGCACCAGCGGCCCGATCCACCACATGTTGTGGCTGGTCGTGACGAGGAACTGGGTGATCGCCGGGAGTTCGCCGCCGAGGTTCTTGAACATCGCCTCGAAGATCGGGACGATGAAGATCAGCATCGCCGCGATCAGCAGGAACGTGAAGCCGAGCACGATCGCCGGATAGGTCAGCGCACTTTTGATCTTGCCGCGGAGCGCGGTGTCCTTCTCCAGGCTGTCGGCGATCTGCTCCAACGCCCGGTCGATCATGCCGCCCGTCTCGCCGGCCCGGATCATCGCGACCATCAGTCGCGGGAAGACCCGGTCGTGCTTGGCCATCGACGCCGACAGCCCGCCACCGGCGGCCACGTCCGAGCGCACCTCACCGATCGCCTTCTTCAGCGGCGGCGACGAGGTCTGCTCCTCCATGATCGACAGAGAGCGCAGCAGCGACATGCCGGACGAGGTCATGGTGGCGAACTGCCGGGCGAAGACCGCCAGGTCCTTGAGCTTGACCCGGTTGCCCAGCCCGGGGATCTTCAGCTCGCGCTGCAGACCCTGGCCGGCCTCGACCAGGCCCAGCGGCACCTCGCCCCGCTGCTGGAGCATGTGCGTGGCGGCCGCCTCGTTGGGAGCCTCGATGGTGCCCTTGGACTTCTTGCCCGAGGCGTCGATGGTGCTGTAGGCGAACGTCTTGTTCGTGCCGCTCATGGTCAGGACCTCCCGACAAGCCGCTTGAGCTCTTCCGGCGAGTGGCTGATCTCGGTGGCCGTCTGCATGGTGATGATGCCCTCCCGCACCTTTTCGGCCAGATGCTGGTCGAAGGCGAGCATTCCCTCGTTGCTGCCGGCCTGCATGAACGAGGGGATCTGGTGCGACTTGCCCTCCCGGATCAGGCTCCGGATGGCCGGCGTCGCGCTCAGGATCTCGCAGATCACCGCCCGGCCCTTGCCGTCCGCGCGGGGCGCCAGCGCCTGGGTGATCACACCCTGGAGACTGGCCGCCAGCTGCGCGCGGATCTGCAACTGCTGGTGCGGTGGGAAGATGTCGATGACCCGGTCGATGGTCTGGGTGGCGCTCTGCGTGTGCAGCGTCGCCATCACCAGGTGACCGGTCTCGGCGGCGGTCAGCGCCGTCGCCGTGGTGGTCAGGTCGCGCAGCTCGCCGACCAGGATGATGTCCGGGTCCTGGCGCAGCGCGTGCTTGAGCGCGCTGGCGAAGGTGTCGGTGTCGGCACCCACCTCGCGCTGGTTGACGATGCTGCGCTTGTGCGGGTGGAGGAACTCGATCGGGTCCTCGATGGTGATGATGTGGTCGGCGCGGCTGCGGTTCGCCAGGTCGAGCAGCGAGGCCAGGGTGGTGGTCTTGCCCGACCCGGTCGGGCCGGTCACCAGCACCAGGCCGCGCGGCAGGTGGGCGAAACGGGCCACCGACTCCGGCATGCCCAGCTCGTCCAGCGGCTTGATCTTGTGCGGGATGGCCCGGAAGACCGCGCCGCACGAGGTGCGCTGCCGGTAGAGGTTGCCGCGGAACCGGGAGACGCCGACGATGCTGTGCGCGAAGTCCATCTCCTGCTCGGCCTGGAACGTCTGCCACTGCGCCGGGGTGACCGCCGCGCGGGCCAGCAGTTCGGTGTCCGCGGCGTTGAGCTTGCCGTAACCCGGAACCGCCCGCAGCGATCCGTCCACCCGCATCATCGGCGGCGAGCCCACCGTCAGGTGCAGGTCCGAGCCGCGCGACTCGACCAGGGTGATCAACATCTGGTCGAGCACGGCGAGGTCGTCGGGGTTGACCGCCGTCTCCGGCTGCCGCGTCCCGTGCTCGATCGTGTTCACCGCTCCGGCCCTTTCGTTCGCGTTCCGACGTTTGTTGAATCGGCACCGCTGGGACGGGCTTTAGTAGCGAATCGGGTGTTTCAGACAGCGACCCGGGAAACTTCCCGAATCGAGGTCAGACCGCCCGCGGCCTTGGCCAGACCGTCCGACCGCAGGTCGTACATCCCCTGGGCGAGCGCCACCTCGCGCAGCTCACCGGCCGGTGCCCGGCGGATGGTCAGCGACTCGATCTCCGGACTGACCGGCATCACCTCGTGCAGCGCGATCCGGCCCTTGTACCCGGTGTTCGCGCAGTTGCGGCAGCCCACCGGGCGGTAGAGCACCTGCGGGAAGGCGAGGTCCTCCAGCGGCCAGCGAGCGCCCAGCACCTCCTCCTCGGTCGGCGCGTACGCCTCCTTGCACCAGTCGCAGAGCCGCCGGGCCAGCCGCTGGGCCAGCACGCAGTCCAGCGACGAGCCGACCAGGAACGGCTCGATGCCCATCTCGGTGAGCCGGGTGACCGCGCCCGGCGCGTCGTTGGTGTGCAGCGTGGAGAGCAGCAGGTGACCGGTGAGGGCGGCCTCGACGGCGATCTGCGCGGTGGTGCCGTCGCGGATCTCACCGATCAGCACCACGTCCGGGTCGGAGCGCAGGATGGCCGGCAGCACCGCGGCGAAGGTCAGCCCGGCCTTGACGTTCACCTGCACCTGGTTGATCCCGCGCAGGCGGTACTCGACCGGGTCCTCGATGGTGATCACGTTGACCTCGGGCTTGCTGATCCGGCCCAGCGTGGCGTACAGCGTGGTCGACTTGCCGGACCCGGTCGGGCCGGTGACCAGGACCATGCCGTGCGGTTTGGTGAACGACGCCTCGAACCGGCTCAGGTTGTGCTCGGTGAAGCCGAGTTTGCGCAGATCCAGGTCGATGCCACCGGTGTCGAGCACGCGGAGCACGATCTTCTCGCCCCAGACCGTGGGCAGGGTGGCGGTGCGCAGATCGACCGTGCGGTCCCGGATCAGTGCGGTGATCCGGCCGTTCTGCGGCACCCGCTTCTCGGTGATGTCGACGCCCGACATGATCTTGATACGTGAGGTCAGCGCCGCCATCACGCCGCGCGGCACGATGTCCACCTCGTGCAGCACGCCGTCGATCCGGTACCGCACCCGCATCTCGTCCTCGGTCGGCTCCAGGTGCAGGTCCGAGGCGCGGTTCATGACGGCCTGCTCGATCAGGCTGTTCACGTACCGGACGATCGGGGCGTCCTCGGTGCTGGTCTGCTGCGCGGCCATCCCGGCCGAGTCGTCCATCCCGGCGCCGGCCAGGTCACCCAGGTCGCTGTCGTCGCGCTGCAGCTTCTCGATGATTCGACGGACCTCGGAGCGGGCCACCACCACGGGGCGCACCGTCATGCCGGTCGCCGCGCGTACGTCGTCGAGCGCCACCACGTCGGCCGGGTCGGTCACCCCGACCACCAGCTCGCCGTCGTTGATCGCCAGGCCCAGCACCCGGTGCCGGAGCACCACGGGCAGCGGGATGCGCTTCAGCGCGGTCGGGTCCGGGGTGAAGCCGACCAGGTCGAGGGTGTTGATCCCGAACGCCGCGGCGGCCGCCTGGGTCAGCTGCTCCTCGGTGACCACCTGGTCGTTGATCAGGACGGCCCGCACCGGACGCCCGCTGCGCTGGGCCTCCTCGGCAGCCGAGTCGACCGCGTGCGGGTCGACCCCGATCTGCTTCAGGGCATCGAGCAGCGGGCGGAAGGTTTGGTCCATGGAGTCCTCAGGCGCGGCACAGGGTATACACCCCTCCATCGGACATCCCGGGAGAAAACTTAGTGGCGAAATGTCCGTCGATACGCGGACGGGGCCACGCCGATCGTCGCGTGCAGGTGCTGCCGCAGGGCCGTGGCACTGCCCAGCCCGGCCCGGCGGGCCACCACGTCCACCCCGAGGTCGGTCGACTCCAGCAGCAGCCGGGCGTGCTCGACCCGCTGGCGCAGCAGCCACCGCCGCGGGCTGGAGCCGGTCTCGTCGCGGAACCGCCGGGTGAAGGTGCGCACGCTCATCCGGGCGTGCGCGGCCATCTCCTCCAGGGTGACCGGGTCGGCCAGCCGGTCCAGCACCCAGGTCCGGGTCGGTTCGGTGCCGCTGTTCGCGGCGGCCGGAACCGGGCGCTCGATGTACTGCGCCTGGCCACCGTCCCGCCACGGCGGCACCACGCAGCGGCGGGCCGCCCGGTTCGCCACCTCGGCGCCGTGATCGGAGCGCACGATGTGCAGGCAGAGGTCGACCCCGGCGCCGACCCCGGCCGAGGTGAGCACGTCGCCGTCGTCCACGAACAGCACGTCGAAGTCCCAGTCGACCCGCGGATACAGGCCACCGATCCGGCTGGCCCAGGCCCAGTGGGTGGCGGCCGGGCGACCGTCCAGCAGCCCGGCGGCGGCCAGCACCGAGGCGCCGGTGCAGATCGACACGATCCGGGCGCCGCGCCGGGCCGCCGCCAGCAGCACCTCCCGAACCGCGTCGGGCAGGCTGCCGTCGGTGACCGGGCCGCCGAGGTGGATGCCGGGGATCAGCACGGTGTCGGCGCGGGCCACGACGCTCAGGTCGTGGTCGGGGGTGACGGTGAAACCGGCCTCGGCCCGGACCGGCCCCTCGCCGCAGAACAGCAGCTCGTAGAACCGGTTGCGGGCGCCGTCCCGGGCCGCGCCGAAGACCTGCGCGGGCACGCCGAGATCGAACGGGACGACACCGTCGAGGACCAGGACCGCGATCACGTGGGGCATGGCTCGATTCTTGCGCATGATGGCCTTCGGGCCACTCGTCCGATCATCCGGACCCCGGAAGAATCAACGGCGTGAAAGCACGCCTCCACCCCGCCTGGTCGGTCGCCGCCGTCGCGTTCATCGCCCTGATCGGCGCGGCCGGCTTCCGCTCCACCCCGTCCGTCATGCTGCAGCCGCTGCACGCCGAGTTCGGCTGGTCGCTGGGCACCATCTCGGCCGCCGTCTCGGTCAACCTGATGCTCTACGGTCTGACCGCACCGTTCGCCGCCGCCCTGATGGCCCGGTTCGGCATCCGCCGGGTCGCCGCCGCCGCGCTCGGCCTGGTCGCGCTCGGCTCCGGGCTGACCGTGCTGATGCACCACAGCTGGCAGCTGATGCTCTGCTGGGGCGTGCTGGTCGGCCTCGGCACCGGCTCACTCGCCCTCGGGTTCGTCGCCACCATCACCGGCCGCTGGTTCGTCAGACATCGCGGCCTGGTCACCGGCATCCTCACGGCCGGCGGGGCGACCGGCAACCTGATCTTCCTGCCGGTGCTGTCCCGGCTCGTCGAGTCGCACGGCTGGCGCACCGCGGCCCTCACCGTGTCGGCGATCGCGCTGCTGGTCGTACCGTTGATCCTGGGGCGGCTGCGGGACCACCCGCAGGATCTCGGGACGACCGCGCTCGGCGGCATCACCGAACCGCCCGCCCCGCCCGCGGGCAACGCCGTCCGGACCGCGCTCACCGCCCTCCGCGACGCCGGCCGGACCCGCGCGTTCTGGCTGCTCGCCGGCGGCTTCGCGATCTGCGGGGCGACCACCAACGGGCTGGTCGGAACACATTTCATCCCGGCCGCCCACGACCACGGCATGCCGAACACCACGGCCGCGAGCCTGCTCGCCCTGGTCGGCGTCTTCGACGTGGTGGGCACGATCGCGTCCGGCTGGCTCACCGACCGGGTCGACAGCCGCGTCCTGCTCGGCGCCTACTACGCCCTGCGCGGCCTGTCGCTGCTCGTGCTGCCGTCGATCCTGGCCGCCACCGCGCACCCCGGCATGCTGGTCTTCATCCTGTTCTACGGCCTCGACTGGGTCGCCACCGTCCCGCCCACGGTCACCCTGTGCCGGGAGTACTTCGGCGCCGCCGGCCCGGTCGTCTTCGGCTGGGTCTTCGCCTCCCACCAGATCGGCGCGGCGATCGCCGCCACCACCGCCGGCCTGGTCCGCGACCAGCTCGGCGCGTACACCTGGGCCTGGTACGGCGCGGGCGCCCTCGCCCTCCTGGCGTCCCTGCTCAGCCTGATGCTCTTCGCCGGCAAACACCTCAAGCCACTCGCCCCCGGCCTCGGCCTCGCCGTTCCCGCCGCCAAGGCCTGAGACACGATGGCGGCGTACGCCGTGGGCACCGCCCGCCGCGCCATTGGAATCCGGTGGCGCGGCCGCCTCCCCGGGCCGGGACGGCCCCGCGTCGTACCACCGCAATCGGGTTTTCACGGGGTGACCTGAACGACCTCCAGGAACCCGCTGAGCACCAGAATCTGACGGACGTTGGGGCTCGGGTGCGCGAGCTGGAAGGCGATGCCCTGGTCACGGGCCCGCTGGAAGCCGGAGATCAGCGCGCCGAGGCCGGTCGAGTCGATGAACGCGACCGCGGCCATGTCCACCACGATCTGCCGCGGGCGGCCGGTGACCGCCTCGCCCAGAGCGACCCGGACCTGCTCCACGGTCAGCACGTCGATCTCACCGCGCAGCGAAACGGTGGTCGTGTTGCCGTCGGCATCCAGGCTCGTCACTTCTTCGATCACCGGGGGCCTTCCGTCTCGCGGGCGCGTGCCCGCTTTGCTGTTGCGGGGGTTCCACGTACGGTAATCGGCATCACCAAAATGTGAGGAGCACGGTGTGCCGATCCGTGGCGGTCTGCCGCCGCGCAATCCCCGTTTCGTGGGCCGTGAGGAACTCCTGACCCGCGTGCGCGGCCTGCTCGGCAACGGTCCGGTGGTGCTGCTGCCGAGTCCCGACCATCAACTCGGCGGGACAGGACGTACCCAATTGGCGATCGAATATGCCTATCGCCACGCGGACTCGTACGAGCTGGTCTGGTGGATCCCGGCCGAGCAGGGCGCCGGGATGCGCGCCGCGCTGGCCGGGCTCGCCCGGAAACTGGGACTGCCGGAAACCCGCGATCTCAACCGCACCCTCGGCGCCGTCCGGGACGCGCTGAGCCGGGGCGAGCCGTTCCGGCACTGGCTGGTCGTCTTCGAGAACGCGAACCGGCCCGAGGACATCATGCCGTACCTGCCCTCCGGCGCCGGCCACGTGCTGGTGACCAGCCGCAACCCGCGCTGGACGGCCGAGGTGGCGCAGGCCCTGCCGGTCCCGGTGCTGGACCGGGCCGACGCCACCGACCTGCTGCGCGGCCGTGCCCCGGAGCTGTCTCCGGAGGACGCCGATCGGCTCGCGGCCCGGCTCGGCGACGTGCCGATCGCGCTGGACCTGGCCGCCGCGGTACGCACGGCCACCGGCTGGCCGGTCGCCGAATACCTGGAGCGGTACGAGCGTCGGGCCGCCGAACTCGCCTTCCCCACCCCGATCCGGGTGACCTGGGGCCTGGCCGCCGACGCGCTGGGCGAGGCGTCCCCGGCCGACCGGGTGCTGCTGGAGCTGTGCACCTTCCTGGCCAGCGCGCCGATCTCCTGGCAGCTGCTCTGGGCGGCCCGCACCTGCCCGCTGGACCCGGAGGTGGCCCGCACCGTCCGGGTCGAGCGCCGGCTGCGCGCGGCGATGCGGCGGATCGCCCGGTTCGGGCTGGCCGGGCTGGATCCGTCCGGGGAACGGCTCACCGTGCACCCGCTGATCCGCGGCATGTTCGGCCAGGAACTGAGCTCCGAGCGGCACGCCGAGCTGCTGCGCACGGTCCGCGCGATGCTGTCCGCGGCCGACCCCGGCGACCCGGACAACCCGGCCGGCTGGTACCGGTACGCCGAGCTGGCCCCCCACCTGATCCACTCCGACCTGCTGGGCGGTGACGCCGAGGAGGTCCGCCAGCTGGTGATCAACTGCATCCGGTTCCACTACGCGCGCGGCGACTACGACTCCAGCCGGGAACTCGCCGGCTCGGCGGTGGCCCGCTGGCGCGACGCCCTCGGCGAATCCGCCGAGCAGACCCTGCTCGCCTCCTTCCACCTGGCGAACGCGTTGCGCGCGGTGGGTCGGCCGGCCGACGCGCGGGCGCTGAACCTGCAGACGCTGCGCACCCAGCGGGAGGTGTTCGGCGCCGACGACGAGGCGACCCTGGCGACCGCCAACAGCGTCGGCGGCGACCTGCGAATGCAGGGACACTTCGGGCAGGCGCGGCAGCTCGACGCGGACAACCTGGTCCGCTACCGCCGACTGTTCGGGGAGAGCTTCCCGACCGCGCTGCGCTGCGCCAACAACCTCGCCATCGACCTGCGGCTGCTCGGCGACTTCCGGGGCGCCCGGGCGCTCGACGAGCAGACCCTGCGGCATCGGCATGCCATCTTCGTCGACGGGCACCCGGAAACCCTGGCGTCCCGGGCGGCGCTCGCCTACGACCTGTTCGGCCTCGGCGACTACGCCGGGGTCGGCACGGTGCTGGCCGGGCAGGCCGAACAGGTCGCCGAAGACCACCCGTTCGCGCTCTGGGCCGGCCGGCTCACCGCGATGGCCGCGCACCGCCGGGGCGTCGCCGCGGCCCGCGAGATGGCGACCGAGAACCTGGCCGCCTGCCGTCGCCGATTCGGCGACCTCAACGTCGACACCCTGGCCACCGCGGTGTCGCTGGCCAACTGCGTGCGCGCGGCCGGCGACCTGGCCGGTGCCCACGAACTACTGGAACGCGCGGTGATCCGGTTCCACGCGGTGCTCGGCGACGAACATCCGTTCACCCTCGCCGCCTCCGCCGGGCTGGCCGGGGTGGTGCGGGCGGCCGGCCGGTACGCCGAGGCGCGGACCATCGACGAGGAGGTGCTCGGCGGCCTGCGGCGCAGCGTCGGTGCCGACCATCCGTTCACGCTCAGCTGCGCCAACGGCCTGGCCGGGGACCTGTTCGCGGCCGGCGAGGCGCAGCAGGCCCGGGAACTGGCCGCCGACACGCTGCGCCGGTCCCGGGTGGTGCGCGGCGCCGACCACCCGGACACGGTGGCCTGCGCGT